>NZ_JBIWLV010000004.1:444412-525545 GCF_044766345.1 Streptomyces sp. NPDC102278
GCGGGGGGGGGGGGGGGGGGGGGGGGGGGGGGGGGGGGGGGGGGGGGGGGGGGGGCGCCGGGGGGGGGGGGGGGGCCGGGGGGGGGCGGCGGCGGCGGGCAGTGGTGCCCGCCGTGATGGCCTCCGCCGTGGTGCCCGCCGTGTCCGTGGCCATGGCCGCCATGCCCGTGGCCGTGGCCACGGCCGTTTCCGGTTCCGCGGTCGTTTCCGCGGTCGTTTCCGCGGTCGGGTCCCGGGCTGTTCCCTCGGTCGTTTCCACGGCTGCCGGCGCGGCTGTTCTCGTGATGTGCGCCACCTCGGCCGGCTCCGCCCCCGCCCTTGCCGGCGGCCGCGAACACCCTGACGGCGGTCACGTCGTCCCCGGTGTCGATCGTCGCGTAGGCGCGGCTATCGGCCACGGCCGGCGTGGCGGACAAGGCCGCCCACAGCAGGACCGGGACCGCCAGCAGGCGCCGGGCACAGGCTCTGTTCACCCCGGGAGCATGGGCCCGCGCGCGCCCGCGCACGTGAAGGTCGGCTCGGGTTCGCCTGAACGGGCGGAGTTCGGACCATAGAGGTTTGAGCCAGTCTTCGGTCGCATCGGGTTACCCGTCGGTCAATTCCCAAAAGGTATTTGTCGGTTTCGCTCAAAGCCCCCGGAGGACCCCGTTCCTGGCTTTGGTGTGTGACCAAGAACGGATCGCCAATTTCCGCTTTTGCTCGCTCCGTTGGGCAATGATCAGTACATTCGGCTCGGACAGGAGTCCGACCCCCGGGCGGACCCTCGAAGGACCACGGCACGACTACCGCTTGGAGACCCCGATGGAGCGCCCCGCCTGGGCCCCGCCAGGCATCGACATATCGGTGCCGAGCGTGTCCCGCATCTACGATTACTACCTGGGCGGCTCGCACAATTTCGAGGTCGACCGCCAGGCCGCCCGGCGTGCCATGGAATTCCTGCCGGGCCTCCCCAAGATCATGCAGGCCAACCGCGCGTTCATGCGGCGCGCCGTCCGGCACGCCGTCGCCGAAGGCGTCACCCAGTTCCTCGACATCGGCTCCGGCATCCCGACCTTCGGCAACGTCCACGAGATCGCCCGCGCCGCCAGCCCCGAGGCGCGCGTCGTCTACGTCGACCACGACCCGGTGGCCGTCGCGCACAGCCAGGCCGTCCTGGCCGGCGACGAACTCACCGGAGTCGTCACCGCCGACCTGCGCAAGCCGCAGGAGATCCTCACCGGCCCCGAGGTCGCCCGGCTGATCGACTTCGAACGCCCGGTCGCCCTGCTGCTCGTCGCCGTGCTGCATTTCATCGAGGACTCCGACGACCCGTACACCGCCGTCGCGCAGCTGCGCGACGCGCTGGCCCCGGGCAGCCTGCTGATCCTCACCCACGCCTCGTACGAGGGCATCCCGCTGTCGCAGGAGATCGCGGGCGGGGCCGTCGGCGTCTACCGGGACATCCGCAACCCGCTCGTGATGCGCGACCACCAGGAGATCAGCCGCTTCTTCGACGGCTTCGAATGGGTCGAACCCGGCCTGGTCTCCATGCCGGACTGGCGCCCCGACCGCGCCGACGCGCCGGCCGACGGCGACACTCCGGAGGACCCGTACGCCTTTTCCGGCTTCGGCGGCGTGGGACGCAAGGCGTGAGACTCCCGGCTCCGACCCCGCACTCCGCCACCCCGGCCCCGGCCCTCCAGTCGGGCGCCGGGACCGGGAAGCACCCGAAGGAACCCCCGAGCGAGGACAACCCGCCGCCCGGCCCGCGCGCGGGCCGGGCGCCCGTGGGAGAGCTGCGGAGCGGGCTGGAGGACCGGATCGCGCGCTTCGCGACGATCTGGGGGCGCGCCATCTTCCCCGTCACCGCCACGTCGCTGACCCGGCCGGAGTTCGAGCGGTACCTCGTCCCGCTCACCCGCACCCTCACCGAGGCGCTGCACGCGCGCCCCTTCGACGCGACCATCGCCCAGCGGGTCGGCGCCGAACTCGTCGCCGTGCACTGCACCGACCCGGAGGCCCTGGCCGGCACCCTCGGCGTGGTCGAGTCGTACCTCGTCCTGTACTGCGGCCCGGACGGCGCCGGAGTGGAGAGCACCGAGGAGTACCGGGCCCGCTGCGCCAGGCTCCAGCACGGCATCGCCGCCGGATTCGCCCGGGCGTTGCGCGAACGCACCCTCAAGGAGCAGGAGGCGATCGCCCGCTCCGCCCTGACCGCCCGCATCGACGCGCAGAAGGCCCTGCACGCCAGCGAGGCACGCTTCCGCGCGGTCTTCGAGGGCGCCGCCATCGGCATCGGCATCGCGGACCTCCAGGGCAACGTCCTGGAGGTCAACGACACCTTGTTGCAGATGTTCGGCGGCCTCGAAGGGCACGTCCGGGGCCGCAACGTCAGCGACTGGGGACACCCCGACGACACCCCGCACGTCTGGCGGATGTACGGCGAGCTGGTGCGCGGTGAGCGCGAGCACTACCGCGTGGAGAAGCCGTACTACCGGCACGACGGCACCGTGCTGTGGACCAATCTGACGGTGTCGCTGTTGCGTGACGCCGAGGGACGGCCGCAGTACCAACTGGCCCTCATGGAGGACACCACCGAGCGCCGCCTGCTGAACCTGCGGCTGCGCTACGAAGCCACCCACGACGCCCTGACCGGCCTGCCCAACCGCACGCTCTTCTTCGAACGCCTGGAGAAGGCCCTCAACGGCGCCGGCGGCAGCCGTTTCGGCCTCTGCTACCTGGACCTCGACGGCTTCAAGGCCGTCAACGACAGCCTCGGCCACTCGGCGGGTGACCGACTGCTGGTGGAGGTGGCCGACCGGCTGGAGAGCTGCGCGACCGGCCCCGGCGAGGTCGTCGCACGCCTCGGCGGCGACGAGTTCGTCGCGCTGACCACCGGATCCGACACCGAGGGGAAGGTGACGGAACTCGCGGTCCGCATCCTCTCCGCGCTCTCCACCCCGATCCGGTTGGAGGGGCGGGAGTTGACCGTCCGGGGCAGCATCGGCATCGTCGAGGGGCCGGCGGGCGAACGCACTCCGGCGGAGGTGCTGCGCAGCGCCGACATCACGATGTACCGGGCCAAGGCGGCCGGCGGCAACCGGTTCGAGTTCGCCGACGAGGAGGCCGACGCCCGCGCCATCACCCGGCACGGCCTGACCAACGCCCTCCCGGCGGCGCTGGAACGTGGTGAGTTCTTCATCGAGTACCAGCCGCTGGTGCACATGCACGACGGCAGCGTCCACGGCGCGGAGGCCCTGGTGCGCTGGTCGCACCCGCAGTACGGGGTACTCGGCCCGGACCGCTTCATCCCGCTGGCCGAGCGGACGGGACTGATCGTGCCCCTCGGCCGCTGGGTCCTGGAGGAGTCCGTCCGGCAGGCCTGCAACTGGCAGCGCCAGTACGGTGGCTCCGCCCTGCGGATCAACGTCAACCTGTCGCCGACCCAGCTCCACCACCCCGGCCTGGTCGCCGACACCGTCCGGGTCCTGGAGGCCTCCGGGCTGGCCCCGGGCGCGTTGTGCCTGGAGGTCACCGAGTCGGCCTTGATCGGAGCCGACGACGAACTCCTGGAACCGCTGCGCCGGCTCGCCGCCCTCGGCGTGGACATCGCCCTCGACGACTTCGGCACCGGCTACTCCAACCTGGCCAACCTGCGCCGCCTCCCGGTCAGCGTCCTCAAGCTGGACCGTTCCTTCACCCAGGGGATGCAGCAGCAACCGGCCAATCCCGTCGACGTCAAGATCGTGGAGGGGATCGTCGCACTGGCCCACAGCCTCGAACTCGCTGTGACCGTCGAGGGCGTGGAGACCGGAGCCCAGGCCGCCCAACTGCGGGACCTCGGCTGTGACACCGCCCAGGGCTGGTACTACGCCCGCCCCGGCGCCCCGGACCGCATCCATACCCTCTCCCTCTCGGACGCGGTCCCCACTCCCTGACCCCCCGGGCCGGGGTCGGTTTGCCCGTGTGTGCCTGGCGGGGTTCGGCGGCGGTGTGGCGGCGGTGGCGCGGGTGGTGTTCGGCGGTGGTGGGGCGTGCTCGGTGGCGCGGTGCCGGCGGTAGTGCGGAGGTGCCTGGCTGGGGTGTTCTGCCGTGGTCCGGTGGTGTCTGGCCGTGGGTCCAGGGGTGTTCGGCGGTGGTGGGGCGTGCGCCGTGGGACCGACGTGGCCCGGATGATCGGCGAGGCGTGCCCGGTGGCCGGTGCGCTGCCGCCGGGGGTGCCCCCGGCGATCGCCCGGGCGATCATCCTCGGCCGACCTCCGTACCGTTGCCCGCCGTGCGGACCGCGGCCAGCACCCGCCGGTGTCGTCGGACGGTCTCGGCCAAGACCTCGGCGGCTGCCGGAAGCCGCTCCGCCTCGTATGCGCCGAGCGCCGTCTCGCTGGCGGGGCCGGGCTCTTCGTCGAGGGCCGCGGCCAATGTTCGGGCCAGGGCTGCCGCGTCCAGGATTCCGGTGTTCATGCCCAGCCCGCCGGCGATGGGTTGGACATGGGCCGCGTCCCCCGCGAGGAAGGCCCGTCCCTCGCGTATTCGGGCCGCCATGCGGACGTTGACTCCCCAGGTCGAGAGCCACGTGGCTTCCCCGAGTCGTATCCCCGGCATCCGGGCGTGCCGGTCGAACAGCCGCTGAAAGCTCTCCAGCGAGGGCGGCAGTGGCCGGCCGTACTCGTCCCGCTCCCGGGAGGCTTGCAGCTGGAAGGTGTCCGTCCCCGGTATGGGGCAGAGCATCATGGCCCCGCCGTCCGAAGTGAACCACTGGTGCCAGACGTCCCGCCCGAGTCCCGGCGCCGTCACGTCCCCGATCACCATCGTCTGTTCCTCCTCGCTCGTCCCCTCGAAGGAGATCCCGAGGAGGGCGCGGGTCGTACCGCGTCCGCCGTCGCACCCCGCGAGATGGCCGGCCCGGATCCCCCGGCCGTCCACCAGCTCCGCGTCGACCCCGGCGGCGTCCTGCCGCACGCCCGTGAGCCGGGCTCCGTACTCGACGCGCACACCGAACTCGGCGAGACGGTCGCGCAGTACCGCCTCGATCTGCCACTGGCCCAGGAACAGGAAGTCGGGGACGGAGGTGTCGTCTACATGGGCGCCGTCGAAGTACTTGCGGAACGTCAGGTCCGGGATGCCGAGGGCCGCCAGTCGCCCGGCGACCCCGAGGTCCGTGAAGACCCTGAGGCCGTCCCGGTTCAGGGACTTACCGCGAGACTCGCGATGCGGTGAGGTGCGCTGGTCGATCACCCGCACGATGACGCCGCGGCGCGCCAGGTCGCAGGCGAGCGTGAGGCCGGTCGGGCCGGCACCCGCAATCAGAACGTCGGTCATCGGAAGTCCTCTCATCGCCGTAGTGCGTCGCCGTGTCTTGTCGATGACCCAAGAGAAGCAGCCTCCAACCAAAAAAGCAACCCAGTTAAATATTTGACTCGGTTACGTCTCGTGCTACGCTGTGCGACATGGAAAACACGACGGGTCTACGTGAGAACAAGAAACTGCGTACGCGCCACCGGCTGGCGGCCACGGCGCTGGAACTCTTCCTGGAGCGGGGCTTCGACGCCGTTTCGGTGGCAGATGTCGCCGCCGCGGCCGAGGTCTCCAAACCCACCCTGTTCCGGTACTTCCCGAGCAAGGAGGATCTGATCCTGGATCGCTTCGCCGACCACCAGGACGAGGCGGCCCGCGTCGTGCGCGACCGGGAGGGCGGACAGACTCCGGTGGGCGCGTTGCACGCGCACTTCCTGGCGGCCCTCGCGGAGCGGAACCCGATCACCGGCCTCTGCGACCATCCGAACGTCCTGGCGTTCCAGGGGCTGCTCTACTCCACGGCGAGCCTGGAAAGCCGGATGGCCCACTACACGACCCGCGAGGTGGAGCTGCTCGCGGAAGTCCTGGAGGCGGAGTCGGTCGCGCCGCTCGCCGCCCGGCTGGCCGCCACGCACCTGGTGGCGGTGCGTCAGGGGTTGGGACGGGCGAACTGGGCCCGCGTCGCCTCCGGCGTGAGTGCGGACGACGCCCATGCCGCGGCTGTGACCGAAGCCGATCAGGCCTTCGAGATGTTGGCCGAGGGCCTCGACGCGACCCTCTCCAGACGTTCCTGAGCGCGGCCCCGCCCCCGGCCGGGTGTCGTCGCGCCTCCGTCCGAGCCCGGTGTGCCGTCCGACCGCCGCGGCCCCTCCACCCGTACGGCAGTCCGCGGCCCCGTAGTCCCTTGGGCCCTGCGACCTCTGACGCCGGCCCTGCGACCTCTGCCCGGCCCCTCCGACCCGGCCTGCGGCCCGCCTCCGCCCGCCGCGGCCCCCGCCCCTCCGACCCGGCCCACCCCCACCCGCTGCGGGCCCCGCCCCGCCGCAGGCCGGCCGCCCCGCCCGCCGTAGACCGGCCGCCCCGCCGCCGGCCGCCCCGCCGCGGGCCGCCCGCCGCGGCCCCCGCCGCAGACCGCCCCCCGGCCCTGGAGGTGACCCGCTTGGTTCAGGTGACCCGGTCAGTTCAGCAGCATGCGCTTGAGTTCCCGGGCCGCGCGGGGAGGGGCGACGTCCGTGCGGTGGGCCAGGCCGATCGTGCGGCGCAGAGGCGAGCCGGCCAGGGGGGTGGCGCGCAGGCCGGGGCCGCCGTGGGCGACCACCATGGCCGGAACCACCGCGACGCCCAGGCCGGCGCGGACGAAGCCGAGCACCGCGTCCATCTCGCCGCCCTCCACGGTGAACGCCGGCTCGAAGCCCGCCGCCCGGCAGGCCGCCACCGTCAGGTCCCGCAGGTCGTAGCCGTGCCGGAACATCACCATCGGCTCGTCCCGCAACGCGGAGATCGTCAGGGGCCCGCCCCCCGCCGGTGGCGGGAGGTCGGCCGAGGAGACCACCACCAGGTCCTCCGTCAACAACTCCACAGTGGTCAGGGCGGGCGCCGACGGCGGCAACGGCAGCGAGATCAGGGCCAGGTCCAAGACCCCTCGCGCGAGTTCGCGTACGAGGTCCAGTGAGCCGCTCTCCTCGATCAGCAGCTCGATCCCGGGGTGTGCGGTGTGGAAGGCTCGCAGTACGCCCGGCAGCAGTCCCGTGCACACGCTCGGCGTGGCCCCGAGGCGCACCCGGCCACGCCGCAGCTGCGCCAGTTCCTGTACCTCCAGCCGGGCCGTGTCCGCGTCCGCGAGGATGCGTCGGGCCAGCGGCAACAGGGCCTCGCCCGCGTCGGTCAGCGCGATGTTGCCGCGCGCCCGGCTGAAGAGTTCGGCCCCCAGTTCCCGTTCGAGCGCTTTGATCTGCTGGGAAAGCGAAGGCTGCGCCACGTGTTCGCGCTCCGCCGCGCGGGTGAAGTGCCGGGTCTCGGCGACGGCCACGAAGTACACGAGCTGCTGGAACTGCATCGTGCCAGGGTAGCCCTTGAATAGAGAATGCCTATCGATATCAGCTCCACCATGTCTTGGACCTTTCGGGACCTTCGTCCCTACCGTCGATGTCATGGCATTGGCTACCCGGACGGATCGACGGCCGTCCACCACGCGCACCATCTGGAACTCCACCGTCGGCAAGAAATCCGTGATGGCGGTCTCCGGGTTGATCATGCTCGGCTACCTCGCGGTCCACATGCTCGGCAACCTCAAGATCTTCTTCGGCGCGGAGGAGTTCAACGGCTACGCCCACTGGCTGCGCACCCTCGGCTCCCCGTTCCTGCACCACGAGTGGGCCCTGTGGATCGTCCGCCTCGTGCTGGTCGCCGCCGTCGTCGCCCACGCGGTCTGCGCCTACCAGCTCAGCCGCCGCGACATAAAGGCGCGCCCGGTCAAGTACGCCCACAAGCGCCGGCGCGCGAGCTATGCCACCCGCACCATGCGATGGGGCGGGATCATCCTCGCCCTGTTCATCGTCTGGCACCTGCTCGACCTCACCACGCTCACCGTCAACGAGCGTGCCTGGGCCGGCCACCCGTACGAGAACGTGCTGTCCACCTTCTCCACCTGGTACGGCAACACCATCTACATCGTGGCGATGGCGTCCCTCGGCCTGCATGTCCGCCACGGCTTCTGGAGCGCCGCCCAGACCCTCGGCGCCGGCAACGCCCGGCGCGACCGGACCCTGAAGTTCCTGGCCGACGCCCTGGCCCTCGTCCTCTTCGCGGGCTTCGTGTCCGTCCCCGTCGCCGTCATGACCGGAGTGGTGAGCTGACCATGAGCACCATGAGCCTCCCTTACGCCGACTACACCCTCGGCGAGCCGATCGCCGACGCGAAGGCTCCCGAAGGCCCGATCGCCGAACGCTGGGACCGCCGCCGCTTCGAGGCGAAACTGGTCAACCCGGCCAACCGCCGCAAGCACACCGTCATCGTCGTCGGCACGGGTCTGGCCGGCGGCGCCGCCGGCGCGACCCTCGCCGAACAGGGCTACCACGTCGTCCAGTTCTGCTTCTCGGACTCCCCGCGCCGCGCCCACTCCATCGCCGCGCAGGGCGGCATCAACGCCGCCAAGAACTACCGCAACGACGGCGACTCCGTGCACCGCCTCTTCTACGACACCGTCAAGGGCGGCGACTTCCGCGCCCGCGAGTCCAACGTCCACCGCCTCGCCCAGATCTCCGTCGAGATCATCGACCAGTGCGTCGCTCAGGGCGTCCCCTTCGCCCGCGAGTACGGCGGCCTGCTCGACACCCGCTCCTTCGGCGGCGTCCAGGTCTCCCGCACGTTCTACGCCCGCGGGCAGACCGGCCAGCAACTGCTGCTCGGCGCCTACCAGGCGCTGTCCCGGCAGATCGCCGCCGGCAACGTCGAGATGCACGCCCGCACCGAGATGCTCGACCTGATCACGATCGACGGGGTGGCCCGGGGCATCGTGGCCCGCGATCTGATCACCGGCGCGATCGAGGCCCACTACGCCGACGCGGTGGTGCTGGCCAGCGGGGGCTACGGCAACGTCTTCTACCTCTCCACCAACGCCATGAACTCCAACGCGACCGCCGTCTGGCGGGCGCACCGGCGCGGCGCCCACTTCGCCAACCCCTGCTTCACCCAGATCCACCCCACCTGCATCCCGCGCACCGGCGACCACCAGTCGAAGCTGACCCTGATGAGCGAGTCGCTGCGCAACGACGGCCGGATCTGGGTTCCCAAGGCCGAGGGCGACACCCGTCCCGCCGCCGACATCCCCGAGGAGGAGCGCGACTACTACCTGGAGCGGATCTACCCCTCCTTCGGCAACCTCGTGCCCCGCGACATCGCCTCCCGCGCCGCGAAGAACGTCTGCGACGAGGGCCGCGGCGTCGGTCCCGGCGGCCAGGGCGTGTACCTCGACTTCGCCGACGCGATCCGCCGCATGGGCAAGGACAAGGTGGCGGAGAAGTACGGCAACCTCTTCGACATGTACGAGCGGATCACCGCGGAGAACCCGTACGAGGTGCCCATGCGGATCTACCCCGCCGTGCACTACACGATGGGCGGACTGTGGGTCGACTACGACCTCCAGACCACCGTCCCCGGCCTGTTCGCGATCGGCGAGGCCAACTTCTCCGACCACGGAGCCAACCGCCTCGGCGCCTCCGCCCTGATGCAGGGCCTGGGTGACGGCTACTTCGTCCTTCCCTCCACCATCAACGACTACCTGGCCCGCCACCAGGTCGAGACCGACGGTGACCCGGTGGACGACGACCACCCGGAGGTCGCGGCCGTACTGCGCGAGACCCGCGACTGCCTGGCCAAGCTCCTCGCCGTCGACGGCGACCGGACCCCCGACTCCTTCCACCGGGAGATCGGTGAACTCATGTGGGAGTACTGCGGCATGGCCCGCACCGAAGCCGGCCTGCGCAAGGCGCTGGCCCGCATCCCCGAGATCCGCGAGGAGTTCTGGAAGCGGATCAAGGTCCCGGGCAGCGGCGCGGAGTTCAACCAGTCCCTGGAGAAGGCCAATCGCATCGTCGACTACCTGGAACTGGCCGAGCTGATGTGTCTCGACGCCCTCCACCGGGCCGAGTCCTGCGGCGGCCACTTCCGCGAGGAGTCCCAGACCCCGGACGGCGAAGCAGCCCGCCGTGACGAGGAGTTCGGCTACGTGGCCGCCTGGCAGTACCAGGGCACCGGCGCCGCACCCGTCCTGCACAAGGAAGACCTCGTCTTCGAGTACGTCCACCCCACCCAGCGGAGCTACGCATGAGGCTCATCCTGCGCGTCTGGCGCCAGCGCAACCCCGAGACCCCGGGCGCCATGGCCTCGTACGAGGTCAACGGCATCTCCGAGGACATGTCGTTCCTGGAGATGCTCGACACCCTCAACGAGGACCTCATCCTGCGCGGTGAGGACCCGGTCGCCTTCGACCACGACTGCCGCGAGGGCATCTGCGGGGCCTGCAGCCTCGTCATCAACGGTGACGCCCACGGCCCCGAGCGCACCACCACCTGCCAGCTCCACATGCGCTCCTTCGCCGACGGGGACACCATCGACGTCGAGCCGTGGCGGGCCTCGGCCTTCCCGGTGGTCAAGGACCTCGTCGTCGACCGCGGCGCCCTCGACCGGATCATCCAGGCCGGTGGCTACATCACCGCCCCCACCGGCGCCGCCCCCGAGGCGCACGCCACCGCCGTGCCCAAGCCGGCCGCCGACCACGCCTTCGAGCACGCCGAGTGCATCGGGTGCGGGGCGTGCGTGGCCGCCTGCCCCAACGGCTCGGCCATGCTGTTCACCTCCGCCAAGGTCAACCACCTCAACGTGCTGCCCCAGGGTTCGCCCGAACGCGAGACCCGCGTCCTCGACATGGTGGCCCGGATGGACGACGAGGGATTCGGCGGCTGCACCCTGACCGGCGAATGCGCCACGGCCTGCCCGAAGGGCATCCCGCTGCCGTCGATCGCCGCGATGAACAAGGAGTGGCTACGGGCGGTCCGCAAGGGCTGAACCGGCCGCGCGAGCCCCGGTACGACCCCCGTACGAGCCCCCGTGCGCGCGCCCCCGACCGGCCGGGGGGTGGGCCGGCCCCGGTTCCCCCGGCGTGGGCCGATCGGCTGACCCGATCCGCCGACCGGGCGCTCGTCCGGGCCGTACCTCGTGCCGCGCCCCGGCGGCGCACGGGGCGTGGGGGACAGTGAGCCCCATGCCACAAGCCCCCGCCGGGACCGGACCGCGCCGCCGCACCGTGTTGGCCGCCGCCCTCGCCCCGCTCGCGGTGGCCGGCTGCGCCTCCGAGGAACCCGCCCGACCGGCGCCCGGCCCCCGGGTCGTCGCCAGGGACGCCCTCGTGATGGTGATCCGGCACGGGGAGAAGCCGTACGCCGGGGACACCGGCGAGGACGAGGACGGCAATGAGGACCCCGGATTCCTGGCCGGCCGGGGATGGCGTCGCGCCGAGGAACTGCACCGGCTCTTCCCGCCGAGCCGAGGTTCCGTCCTGCCCCGACCGGCGACCCTCTTCGCCGCCGGCGGCAAGCCGGCCGCCCCGGCCCGCTGCAAGCAGACCGTCGAGGCGCTGGCCACCGCGGTGAAGACCCCCGTCCGCACCGAGTTCGGCATCGGCGCCGAAGCGGGCCTGGCCCGCGCCGCCCTCGCCGCGCCGATGCCCGTGCTCATCTGCTGGGAGCCCGCCGGCATGTCCCGCCTGGTTCGCGCCCTCGGCGCACACCAGGTCCTCGGGGTCCCCGCCCTGTGGCCCGACCGCTACGACCTCGTGTGGGTCCTCACCCGCCGCCGGGGCGAGTGGAGCTTCCGCGAACTCCCGCAGCAACTGCTTCCGGGTGACGCCTGACCCGTCCCGGTACCCGCGCGGTACCCGCCCGGGCCTGATCCTGACCCGCCCGGGGTCAGGCCCCGTCCTCGGCCCCGAGCGCACGCGCCAGGTAGGTCGCCGTGACGCTGCCGGGCGTACGGGCCACCTCGCGCGGGGTCCCGGACGCGATCACGCGGCCGCCCGCCGCTCCACCACCCGGGCCCAGGTCGACGACCCAGTCGGCGCCGGCCACCACCGCCATGTCGTGCTCCACGACCACCACCGAATGCCCGGCGTCCACCAGGCCGTGCAACTGCCGCATCAGCACCCGCACATCGGCCGGGTGCAGCCCCGTGGTCGGCTCGTCCAGGAGGTACAGGGTGTGGTCGCGGCGCGACCGCTGGAGCTCCGCCGCCAGTTTGACGCGTTGCGCCTCCCCGCCGGACAGTTCGGTCGCCGGCTGCCCCAACCGCAGGTAGCCCAGCCCGATCTCCTCCAACGCTCGCAGGCTGCGCCCCGCGGCCGGGACCCCCGCGAAGAACCCCACCGCGGCCTCCACCGTCAGACCGAGCACCTCCGCGATGTTCAGACCCCCGTAACGAACCTCCAGGGTCTCCGCGTTGTAGCGGGCGCCCGCGCACTGTGGGCACGGGGCGTACGTGCTCGGCAGGAACAGCAGCTCCACCGACACGAAGCCCTCGCCCTGGCAGGTCTCGCAGCGGCCGCCCGACACGTTGAAGGAGAACCGGCCCGCCTTCCAGCCGCGCTCCTTGGCCTCCTCGGTGGCCGTGAAGAGCCTGCGCACCACGTCGAACAGCCCGGTGTACGTGGCCAGGTTGGAGCGCGGGGTCCGGCCGATCGGCTTCTGGTCCACCTCCACGAGGCGCCGTACGGGGAAGCCCGGATCGGCGAGCCGCCCGGTGACCTCGCCGGCCAGGGCCTGCCCGAGGGTGGACTTCCCGGACCCGGACACGCCGGTGACGGCGGTGAACACCCCCAGCGGGAACTCCGCGTCCACACCGCGCAGGTTGTGGCGCCGTACCCCGCTGAGCCGGATCGCCCCGCCGGCGGTGCGGGTCGGCCGGGGCGCGGCGGGCTCCCGCGTCCCGAACAGCGCTCGCGCGGTCGCCGATTCGGCCACGCCGGCCAGAGCGGCGGGCGGTCCGCTGTGCAGCACCCGTCCGCCGTGCTCGCCGGCCGCCGGCCCGACGTCCACCAGCCAGTCCGCGTGGCGCACCACGTCCAGGTGGTGTTCCACGACGAAGACGGTGTTCCCGGCCGCCTTCAGCCGGTCCAACACGCTCAACAGGGCCTCGGTGTCCGCCGGGTGCAGTCCCGCCGACGGCTCGTCCAGGACGTACACCACTCCGAACAGCCCCGACCGCAACTGCGTCGCCAGCCGCAGCCGTTGCAGTTCACCGGCCGACAGGCTCGGCGCGGTCCGGCCCAGGCTCAGGTACCCGAGCCCCAGCTCGGTGACGGGGCCGATGCGCGAACGCAGGTCCTCGACGAGGACCCGGGCCGCCTCGCCCTCCGGGGGCGCCGACGCCAGGACGTCGTCCAGGTCGGTCAGCGCGAGCGCGGCCGCCTCGGCGATCGTGCGGCCCGCGAAGGTCACCGCCAGGGCCTCGGGTCGCAGCCGACGCCCCTCGCACACCGGGCAGGGCGCGTCGGTCAGGAACCGCTCCGCCCGGGCCCTGAGCGTGGCGCTCCTGCTGTCGGCGAAGGTGCGCATCACGTACCGGTGCGCGCTCATGTAGGTTCCCTGGTAAGGCCGTTGGATGCGGTCGGCGTCGCGCACGGGATGCACGGTCACCACGGGCTGTTCGTCCGTGAACAGGATCCACTCGCGGTCCTCGACGGCCAACTCCCGCCAGGGCCGGTCGACTTCGTACCCCAGTGCGTCCAGGACGTCCCGCAGGTTCTTGCCCTGCCAGGCGCCCGGCCAGGCGGCGATCGCGCCTTGACGGATCGACAGTCCCGGATCCGGCACGAGGAGTTCCTCGCTCGTGCGGTGGACGCGCCCCAGGCCGTGGCAGGAAGGGCAGGCGCCGGCGGCGGTGTTGGGGGAGAAGGCATCGGAGTCGAGGCGTTCGGCGCCGACGGGATAGCTGCCGGCCCTGGAGTACAGCATCCGCAGGGAGTTCGACAGCAGGGTCACCGTCCCCACCGAGGAGCGCGAACCGGGCGAGGAGCGCCGCTGCTGCAAGGAGACGGCGGGCGGCAGACCCGTGACGGAGTCCACCTTCGGTGCGCCGATCTGGTGGATCAGCCGGCGGGCGTACGGGGCCACGGACTCGAAGTAGCGACGTTGCGCCTCGGCGTAGAGCGTCCCGAACGCCAGGGAACTCTTGCCGGAACCGGACACCCCGGTGAAGACGGTGAGGGCGTCGCGCGGGATGTCCACGTCGACCCCGCGCAGGTTGTGCTCCCTGGCGCCCCGTACCCGTACGCAGGGGTCGTGGCTCGGGCCCCGGGGGCCGGGGGCGTACGGGTCCTGGGCGGGGGAGTGGTGCATTCGCCCCACTTTAGTGCGGCCGGGCCGGCACGGCCCGCTCCCGTCCCCCGCGACCGACTCCGGGTGCGGCGTCCGCTCGGAGCCCGGCGAGTTTGGCCAGCCCCGTGAAGGAGTCCAGCAGGGCCGCCCGGTCGTACGTCGAGGTCGTGACCAGCAGTTCGTCCGCCTCCGTCGCCCGAGCGACCTCGGCCAACTCCGCTACGACCCGCTCCGGTGTGCCGTGGATGTGCCCGACCAACGCGCCCTCGTACAGCTCGCGCTCCTTCGGGGTCATCTCCATCGCCTCGATCTCCTCGGCCGGACGCAGCGGCGGAAAGCTGCCCCGGGTGCGGGAGTACGCGAGGGACCACGCCTCCGGGACCAGGATCCGGCGGGCTGCCTCCTCGGTCCCGGCGACCGCGACCGTCCCGGAGACCATCACGTACGGCTCCTCGCCCCAGGGGGACGCCCGGAACTCCTCCCGGTAGCGCTCCACGACCTCGGCCACCTTCGCCCGGCCCCGCAGGTCCCCGACCACCATCGGCAGCCCGGCCCGCGCCGCGATCCCCGCGCCCTCGCCGGTGGCCAGTACGTACGGCGCGATCGGCAGGCCTTCCGCCGGACGGGCGTGGACCTGGGGGTGGGCGTGTTGGGTTCCGTCCAGCCAGCCCAGCAGCTCGGTCAGTTGCTCCTCGAACAGGTCGGCGTCCCTGGTGTCCCGGCCCAGGGCCCGCCGGATTCCGTCCGTGAAGCCGACCGAGCGGCCAAGACCCATGTCGATGCGGCCCGGGAACAGCGACTCCAGGACCCCGAACTGCTCGGCGACCACCAGCGGCTGGTGGTTGGGCAGCATCACCCCGCCCGTGCCGACCCGGATCCCGCGGGTGGAGGCGGCCACGGCCGCGGCCAGCACGGTCGGCGCGGAGCCCGCGACGCCGGGCACGCTGTGGTGCTCCGACACCCAGAAGCGGTGGTAGCCGAGTTCCTCCGCGGCGCGCGCCAGCTCCACGGTGTCGCGCAGCGCCTGCGGGGCGCTGTGGCCCTCGCGGGTCCGGGACCGGTCGAGTATCGAGATTTTTCGGATCACACCGGTGTCAACGCCGTGGAGCGGGAGGGATTCCCCGGTCCGGGCGGGCACGAGGGGGATTGCGGCGCGGGTCGAGCGCCGGCGGGTCGGGGCGGGCCTGACCGGCGTCGCTTCGACGGCGGACCCTAGGCTGGTCGTATGACGCGTGAGACCGACAACCGCCGCCCGCTGGCCGTCTTCGACATCGACAACACCCTGGCCGACACCGACCATCGGCAGCATTTCCTGGAGCGGCGTCCCCGGGACTGGGCGGGCTTCTTCGGTGCGGCCCCGGCCGATCCGCCCCTCGCGCGCGGCGTGGCGCTGGCGGTGGAGAGCGCGGCCGACTGCGAGGTCGTGTACCTCACCGGGCGGCCCGAGCGGTGCCGTGCGGACACCGTCGAGTGGCTGACCCGCCACGGTCTGCCGGAGGGGCGGCTGTGGATGCGCGGCAACCAGGACCGCCGCCCCGCCCGGACGACGAAGCTGGAGGTGTTGGGGCGGCTCGCCCGGAGCCGGGACGTGCGGATGCTCGTGGACGACGACGAGCTGGTCTGTCAGGCGGCTCGGGCGGCCGGCTTCCGGGTGGTGCTCGCCGACTGGGCGGCGGACGCGCCGGAACTCAAGTCCGCCCAGGAGGGCGAGGGCCGCACCTGAGCGGCGGGCCCCGCCTGCCGTCCGGGGCCCGGGTGACGGCCCTCGCCGTCGATCGGGAGGCGTCGGTTCTCGCGCCGGTCCCCGCGTCGATCCCCGCCTCGGTCCTCGCGTCGCTCCCCGCGGTCAGTCCTCGCCGTCGATGCGGAAGCCCACCTTGAGGCCGACCTGGTAGTGGCCGATCTCGCCGTTCTCGATGTGTCCGCGCACCTGGGTGACCTCGAACCAGTCGAGGTTGCGGATCGTCTGCCCGGCGCGGGCGATTCCGTTCTTGATGGCCTGATCGATGCCCTCCGGGGAGGTGCCGACGATCTCGGTCACCCGGTACGTGTGATTGGACATGGGGTCTCCCGACGGTGGTCGCTGTTGCCTTGTTCCAAGGTGCCCCAGTAAGGCCGAGTTCGCGAACTTTGCGTGAACGATCCCGAGCGAAAGGTCTTGACCAGCCTATTGGTCTATGCCAATTTCAAGCCATCTGAGATCCATCCCCAGAAGGTGACCCTCGTGAAGATGCGCTTCCTCGCCGTGTGCACCGTTCTCGCTGCCGCGACCGCCCTCACCGGATGCAGCCAGGTGGTCGGATCCGAAGGCGGGTCCGAGAAGGTGACGCTCTGGTTGATGAAGGGCAGCGCCTCCGACGACTTCATCGCGAAGTTCACCGCCGATTTCGAGAAGGAGCACGCCGGCATCGACCTGGAGGTCAAGATCCAGGAATGGACGGGAATCGGCGACAAGGTCAACGCCGTCCTCAAGGGCACGGGCAAGGAGAGCGCCGACGTCATCGAGGTCGGCAACACCCAGGTGGCCCAGTACGTCGAGACCGGCGGCATCTCCGAAGTCACCATGGACGGGCTGCGGGAGTGGGACAGCAGGCACTGGCTCAAGGGCCTCTCCGACCCGGGAAGCGTCGACGGGGCCCAGTACGGAGTCCCCTGGTACGCCGCCAACCGGGTGGTGATCTACAACAAGGAACTCTTCGCCGACGCCGGGATCACCACCCCGCCCAAGACCCGTCAGGACTGGATCCAGGCCACCCGGCGGCTCGACAAGGGCGAACAGCAGGGCATCTACCTCCCCGGCCAGAACTGGTACGTGCTCGCCGGGTTCATCTGGGACGAGGGCGGCGAACTCGCGGTACAGACCAATGGCGAGTGGGCCGGCACGCTCGACGACGAGAAGGCCCTGAGCGCCATGGAGTTCTACAAGCAGCTCCAGGGACTCGGCGACGGCCCCAAGGCCGCCGACGAGGAGACGCCCCCGCAGTCCGAGGTGTTCGCGCGCGGCCGGATCGCCCAGATCATCGGCCCGCCGAGCCAGGCGGCGGCGATCGAGGCCGCCAACCCGGGCCTCAAGGGCAAGCTCGGCTTCTTCCCGATCCCCGGCAAGGGCGCCGACAAGCCGGGCGCCGTCTTCACCGGTGGATCCGACCTGATCATCCCGGAGAAGTCCGGGCGCCGTGAGCACGCCGTGGACCTGATCACGGCGCTCGTCAGCGAGAAGTGGCAGACCGAACTCGCCACCACCATGAGCTACGTGCCCAACAAGACCACCCTCGCCCACGTGGTCGAGGGCAACGAGGGCGCCGCCACCATGGCCGTCGGCGCCGCCCAGGGCCGGGCCACCCCGCAGTCCGCCCGATGGGCCGAGGTGGAGGCCGAGAACCCCATCAAGCCGTACATGACGGCCGCCCTCACCGGCCAGGACCCCAAGCGGGCCGCGAAGACCGCCTCGGAGTCCATCAGCCGGATCCTCGGCTCCGACCACTGAGGGGCCCCGACCGTGAGGGCCCCGACCACTGAGGCCCCGACCACTGAGGCCCCGACCACTGAGGGCCCCGACCACTGAGGGCGCCCCGACCACTGAGTGAGGGCCCCGACCGCGAGGAGGCGGGCCCGGCCCCGCGCCGGACGTCCGCCCGCGCGCCCGCCGAGTTCAGCGTTCCCACATCCGGCCGCCGCTGAGCGGTCATGTCGAATCCAGCCGGTCACGGAAGAAGTAGGGAAGCCAGGCCGCCAACCTGCCGGCCTGGCCCTCCGTGCCCGGATCAGGAGCAGCCATGACCATCGCACCCCTGTCCCCGTCCCCCCTCGCGCCCCCCGTCCACCCCGCCGTCCCGGGCGTCCCCGCCGCCCCGGCGCGCCCCGGCGAGCGCACCGCGCCCGCCGGCCCCCGGTACGCCGTCCGGCTCGCCCGCGACGAGGCCGAGGTACGGGCCGCCCAGCGCCTGCGCCACCAGGTCTTCGCCGGGGAACTCGGCGCCCGTCTCGATCCGGCCGAACCCGGCCTGGACAGCGACGCCTTCGACACCCACTGTGACCACCTCCTCGTCGTCGACGAGGAGAACGAGCAGGTCGTCGGCACCTACCGGCTGCTCCCCCCGGAACGCGCCGCCGTCGCGGGCCGCCTCTACTCCGAGGGCGAGTTCGACCTCGGCGCCCTGGCGCCCATCCGCCACGACCTCGTCGAAGTCGGACGGTCCTGCGTCCACCCCGACCACCGCAACGGCGCCGTCATCGCCCTGATCTGGGCCGGCCTCGCCCGCTACATGGGCCGCTCCGGCCACAACTGGCTCGCGGGCTGCTGCTCCGTCCCGCTCGCCGACGGCGGGGTCCTGGCCGCCGCCACCCGGGAGACCGTCCTGCGACGCAACCTCGCCCCCGAGGAGTACCGCGTCGCCCCGCACATCCCCTGGAACCCCGAGGGCGTCACCGTCCCCGGCCGGCGGGAACTGCCCCCGCTGCTGCGCGGCTACCTGCGCCTGGGAGCCTGGGTCTGCGGAGAGCCCGCGCTGGACGCCGAGTTCGGCTGCGCCGACCTGTACGTCCTGCTGTCCCTGCGCCGCACCAACCCGCGCTACCTCAACCACTTCCTCTCGCTCGCCCCGGGCGCATGAACGCCTGGCTGCCCACCGCGCCCTGCACCCCCGAGGCCTGCGCCGGCCACGAGGGACCCACGGCGAGCGTCCCGCTCGCCGTGCTCCGCCTCGCCGGCGCGGTGGCCCTCGTCCTCCTCGCCGTCCTGACGGCCGCGCCCGTACGGCTGCTCCCCGCCCGCCCCCGACACGCCCTCGTACGGGGCTGGTCGGCCACGCTGGTCGCCTCCCTGGGCATACGGATCACCGTGCACGGAAGTGCCGGCGCGGGCGGCGGCCGGCTGATCGTCGCCAACCACATCTCCTGGCTCGACATCCCGCTCGTGACCGCCGTGCTGCCCTGTCGGATGCTGGCCAAGAGCGAGATCGGCGCCTGGCCCGTGCTCGGCGGGCTCGCCGCCCGGGCCGGCACCCTGTTCATCGAACGGGACCGGCTCAGGGCCCTGCCCGACACCGTCGAGACCCTGACCCGGGCGCTCCTCGCCGGGGACCGGGTCACCGTCTTCCCCGAGGGGTCCACCTGGTGCGGGCGCGCCCAGGGACCTTTCCGGCGGGCCGCGTTCCAGTCGGCGCTGGACGCGCGCGTGCCCGTACAGCCGATCCGGCTCGCGTACCGGCTGTCGGGGGGCGGGGAACCCGCCGGAGCGCCCGCCTTCGTCGGGGACGACCCGCTGACGGCCTCCCTGTGGCGCATCGCCCGCGCCCGGGGGGTGCGCGCCGACGTGTGGTTGCTGCCGCGGATCCCGCCGGGCCGGCACGAGGACCGGCGGGACCTCGCGGCGGCGGCGCAGGCGGCCGTCCACGCGGAGGCCGCGCGGCCCGTACCGGCCGCGCGGCCCGTTCACACCGCGGAGCCCGTACAGGAGGTACGGGCCGCCCGGGCCGCGCCCCTCCTGCCGGGCATCCCCACTCAGTCCACAGGGCCCTCCGCCACCGACAGGGACAACGCGAAGCGGCCCGCCGCGTCCGTCCACCACTGGGTCAACTCAAGCCCCGCCGAAGCGAGTTCCCTGCGCACACCCTCCTGACGGAACTTCGCGGAGATCTCCGTCAGGATCTCCTCGCCCGCCTTGAAGGGCACCACCAGGTCCAGGGCCCGGATCTTCACCAGCGCCTGCGACCGGGCCCGCAGCCGCATCTCGATCCACTCCTGTTCCTTGTTCCACACCGCCACGTGCGTGAACTCGACGGTGTGGAAGTCCGCCCCCAACTCGCGGTCGATCACGGCCAGTACGTTCTTGTTGAACTCCGCCGTCACCCCCTGCTCGTCGTCGTAGGCCGCGACCAGCACGGCCTCGTCCTTCACCAGGTCGGTCCCCATCAGCAAAGCGTCACCGGGTGACAACATCGCCCGTACGGACGCCAGGAACGCGGCCCGCTCCGGCGGCAGCAGGTTCCCGATCGTGCCGCCGAGGAACACCACCAGGCGGGGGCCGGGGGAGTCCGGCAGTCGCAGCGGTCGCGTGAAGTCCGCCACCAACGCGTGCACCTTCAAACCGGGATGCTCCGCCAGCAAGGTGTCGGCCGCCCCCCGCAGGGCGCTCTCGCTGACGTCCACCGGGATGTACGTCTCCAGCGCGGGCATCGCCTCGATCAGGTGCCGGGTCTTCTCGGAGGAACCGGATCCCAACTCCACCAGCGTGCGGGCGCCGCTCTCCGTCGCGATCTCCCGGGCCCGCTCCAGCAGGATCTCCCGCTCGGCGCGCGTCGGGTAGTACTCGGGCAACCGGGTGATGTCCTCGAAGAGCTCACTGCCGCGGGCGTCGTAGAACCACTTGGGCGGCAACTTCTTGGGGGAGCCGGTCAGTCCGTCGCGCACGTCGGTGCGCAGCGCCTTCTCCGCGGCGTTCTCGTCGAGGGTCCGGGTCAACTGGAAATCACTCACGGTCGGCTCTCCTTGAGCGGGGTCAGGTCGACCCTCGTGCGGGTGGCGGTCAGCAGGGTCCGGTCGGGTACTTCGCACCAGCGGGGGTCGTCGTCGTGCGGCTCGGACGCCACGACCGTGCGCCCCGCGCGCGGGTCCGCCAGGTACCAGAGGGAATCGCCCCAGGCGGTCGCGGCGATCGTGGAACCGTCGGTCAGCAGCAGGTTCAGTCGTGAGGCGGGGGCGGCCGAGACCAGGTCCCGCAGGGGACCGGCCAGGGCGGCGCCGAGATCGTCCCCGGCGCGCAGTCGGTGCAGGACCAGCGCCCAGATCAGCGCCGAGTCCGTGCGCGCGGCGAGTTGCAGCAGCTCCTCCACCGGCAGCCCGGCGGCCAGTGGGGCCGCCGACTCCGGCCAGTCGCGCACCGAGCCGTTGTGGCTGAACAGCCACCGCCCGGCCGAGAACGGCGCGGCCGCGGCCTCCCCGTCGGCCCCGGCCAGCGTGGCGTCCCGCACGGCGGCCAGGACGGCGCCGCTGCGCACCACGCGGGTGAGGTCGGCGAACGTGAGGTCGCCCCAGATCGGCCCGGCCCGCCGGTACCGGGCCGGCACCGGGTCGCCCTCCGCGTACCAGCCGATGCCGAAGCCGTCGGCGTTCACGGTGCCGTTGCGCTGCCGGCGCGGTGCCCAGGACTGCCGCACGAGGGAGTACTCCGGCTCGCTCAGCAGTCTCCCGAGGCTCACCACCGGCCCGAGGTAAGCGAGGTGACGACACATCAGGCATCATCCCGGGCGGTCCGGAATCCGGCGAAGATCTGCCGGCGCACCGGCAGGTCCCAGTTGCGGAACGTGCCCCTGCAGGCCACCTGGTCCACCGCGAAGGAACCGCCCCTGAGCACCTTGTGCTCGGGCCCGAAGAACACCTCCGAGTACTCCCGGTACGGGAACGGACGGAACCCCGGGTAGGGCAGGAAGTCCGAGGCCGTCCACTCCCACACGTCGCCGATCAGCTGGCGCACCCCGAGGGGCGAGGCCCCGGCCGGATAGCTGCCCGCGGGGGCCGGGCGCAGGTGTCGCTGCCCCAGGTTCGCGTGCGCCGGCGTCGGGTCGGCGTCACCCCACGGGTACCGGGTGGAGCGGCCCGTGCCCGGGTCGTACCGGGCGGCCTTCTCCCACTCGGTCTCGGTGGGCAGCCGGCGTCCGGCCCAGCGGGCGTACGCGTCCGCCTCGTACCAACTGACGTGCAGTACCGGCTCGTCGCCCGGCACCGCCTCGGTGACACCGAAGCGGCGGCGCGACCACGCGTCGCCCTCCCGGTGCCAGAACAGCGGTGCCTCGATCCCGTGCGCGCGGATCTGCTCCCAGCCCTCGGCGGCCCACCAGCGGGGCTCGCGGTAGCCGCCGTCCGCCATGAACGCCCGGTAGTCGGCATTGGTCACCGGCGCCGTGTCGATCCAGTACGGCGCGGTGTCCCGGGTGTGCGCGGGCCGTTCGTTGTCCAGCGACCAGGGTTCGGCCGAGGTGCCCATCGTGAACGGCCCGCCGGGCACCAGCACCTCGGCCGCCGCCAGGGGCGGCCCCTGTGGCGGATCCGGGTCGGGTGCGGTCAGCACCGCCGTGCCCCGTCTCAGCTGATGGGTGATCAACATGGTTTCGTCGTGCTGCTGTTCGTGCTGCGCGATCATCCCGAAGACGTAGCCGCCGGACAGCAGCTCCGTACCCTCCAACGGGGTCCGCTCCAGCAGGTCGAAGACCCGTCCGCGGACCTCGGCCGCGTACCGGCGGGCCTCCTCGGGCCCCAGCAGCGGCAACTTCGGCCGCTCGGAGCGCGGATGCTCGAACGCGTCGTAGAGCGGGTCGATCTCGGGACGCATCGACTCGCGTCCGGCGACGTTGCGCAACAGCCAGAGCTCCTCCATGTTCCCGATGTGCGCCAGGTCCCAGACGAGCGGGGACATCAGGGGAGAGTGCTGTGCGGTCAGGTCCCGATCGCTCACGGTCTCGGTCAGCCCGGCGGTACGCGCCCGGGCGGCGGTCAGCGCCACCACGGCCCGCTCACGGAGTATCTCGGGGTGTATCTCGGTGGTCACGGGCGTGCGTCCTTCCCGGCGGGCTGCCGCTGTTCCTCTTCGTCGTCCGCGGGGCAGCGGCCGCGCAGTACGTAACGCTCGGTGAAGGCGCCCACCTCGTCCCGGATCTGCGTGCTCGCCCCGAGCCGGGGAAGTGCCTCGCCCGCCGCCAGGAAACAGGCGACGGCGGCCGAGCGCAGCTCCGGATCGGCGAGCCCCGCACGGGCGGCGGAGCGCCACAGCGGATTGCGGGGCGCGCTCCCGGACCCGTACGAGTCCGACAACGCCTTCGACACCCGGTACGCGGTCTCCGCGGCCTCCGGGTCGTCGAACAGCGCGTGCACCACGGCCACCGGCACGACCCAACCGTGCTCGCCGGGCTGCGCGTCGATCATCCGCAGTTCCAGGTGACCGCGCGGTCGGATCGGCGGGAAGAGCGTGGTCAGGTGGTACTCCAGGTCCTCGGCGGTGGCGGGCCGCGGGCCCGTGCCGGACGTCAGCCAGTCCCGGAAGGTCAGGCCGCGCGGGATCGCCCAGGGCGCCTCGTCCCCGACGGACCGCACGCACATCACCTCGGTGTCCAAGGCGTGCCGGGTCCACGCCTCGCGCGGCTCGCCGTCCAGCGGCGGAGCCAGGGAGCGACGCGTGTCGATGTCGCTCCAGATGCCCTGCCGGGCGCACCGCCATCCGGCGTACGGACCGTCCAGGCCGGGGGAGTTGGCGAACGCGGCGACCAGGACGGCGCCCAGCAGGTGCGCGAGCCGCCAGCGCCGGCCGTAGCCGAGCGGGCCCGGCTCCTCCTGCCCGGCGTCCACGCAGACCTGTACGGACGCGGAGGAGCGCATCATGGCCCGCCCGGCGGGACCCGTGCGGTCGAAGTACGTCTCCATCGCCCGGTAGCGCGGGCTGTCCAGCATCCGGCGCAGGGGACGTCGCGCGTCCTGCCCGAGGCCCCGCAGTACCAGGCCCTGCCCGTGCAGGACGCCCCGTACGGCCGTGAGGTCGGCCTGGAGGCCGTCCACGCACCCCGTCAGGGAGTCAGCGGGAGCCGAACTGAGCTCCAACTGGCCACCGGGCTCGACGGTGAACCCGGATCGCAGGGGCAGCGCGCGGGCCGCGTCGTGCGCGGCGGCGAGCCGGTCGGCGGGCAGTGCGAGATCGGGCCGCTCGGCGTCCAGCACCAGCCATTCGAGTTCGGCGCCGAGCACACGAGGTGGACCCGTCTTGAAGCAGATGCCGTGGATGAGCGCCTCCGCCGTGGCCTCGGTGAGGAGTTCGGGCGGGGGATGGTGCACAGGCGGAGCAGGTGAGTCCTGGCGCATGACCGGATCCTCGTCTCCTGTCGGCGGCCGGCGCTTTCGTCGGCCGTGATGTCACCCGTGCCTACCCGTCTGCGGGCCACAAATTCCATTGCCGTTCGAGGGGCCCGACCGGAGGATTGCGGTGTGAGCAGCAGACTGCGTGAAATCGCGCGGGAGAACGCGACGATCCTTGCGGCCGGTGGGTACCGGACGCGGACGGGACGGCAGAACTCCCTGGCCGCCGCCCTGGCGGAGGCCAAGGCAGGAACCAGAATATATGGACCAAACCGTGTCATTCCATATGGAGAGCCCCTCAAGAGGGAGGGAAGGACCGCTTTCGAGGTCACGGGTGAGAGCAGCACCGTCGCCGCCCGCCGGCTCGCGCAGGACGCCCCGCGGGGGATCCGGGTCGCCGTCCTGAACTTCGCCTCGGCCCGCAATCCCGGGGGCGGCTACGTGCGCGGGGCCAAGGCCCAGGAGGAAGCCCTGTGCCGCGCCTCCGCCCTGTACGAGACCCTGTTGCAGGCCCCGGACTACTACGAGGTCCACCGCGCGGGAAAGAGCACGTTCTACACCGACCGGGTGATTCACTCACCCGCGGTCCCCGTTTTCCGCGACGACCGGGGTGAACTCCTGGAGTCCCCCTTCCGCGCCGCCTTCCTCACCTCTCCGGCCCCGAACGCGGGCACCATCCGCCGCCAGGAACCGGAGCGCGCCCACGAGATCCCGGGCGCCCTGGCGCGGCGGGCCGAGCTGGTCCTGGAGGTGGCGGCGCTGCACGGTCACCGGCGGCTGGTGCTGGGCGCCTGGGGGTGCGGGGTCTTCCGCAACGAGCCGGCCGTCGTGGCCGAGGCCTTCCGGCACCTGCTCACCGGCCGCTTCGAGGGGGTCTTCGAACGGGTGGTGTTCGGGGTGCTGGACCGCGCGCCCGAACCCCTCCAGGCATTCGAACGAGCGTTCGCGGGGCTGTGCGCGGAACCGGGGAGCCCGGCCCCCGGGCAGTGATCCGGTTGCCCCGGGGCCCGGCGTCGGCAGCCCGCGCGGTCACCGGGGCGCCGGGGGTCCCGGGGCGACCAGGCACCGCCGCGCGGCCGCCGCCGGCCGCGGCGCCTACTGCCAGCCGTAGCGCTCGCGCAGCCGGTCCACCACCCACTGGAAGCGGCCCCGGTCCAACGCGCACGCCTCGCGCCGCATGCCCGACTCGTGCACCCTCAGCACCCGGTCCACCGCCACCCAGGACTCCCGCGCCGCCCCGTCCCACGGCCCGGTCCCGATCGCCACCCACTCCCGGTCGTGATCGTGCCGCTTGCTGGACAACTGCACCGCGAGCAGGGTGCTGCCGCCCGCCTCCCGGGCGACCACCAACACCGGCCGGTCCTTGCCCCGCCCGTCGTTCTCCTCGTACGGGACCCAGGTCCACACGATCTCGCCGGGATCCGGATCGCCGTCCTTGTCGGGGGCGTACTCGGTGCGCACCGGGCCGATGGTGCGCGGATCCGCCTCGCGGGTCGCGGTGACGCCGTCACGCCCGGGCTGCTCCACGTGATCGTCGTCGTGGCCGTTGCTCTGGTGGGGAAGTGCCGTCATGCCGGTGAGGTTACTGGCTCGGGCCGCGACTCCCCGCCGGCTCCGGCCACTTCGCCGCCCAGTCCTCGGCCGCCTCGACCTGCGCCGCCAGGGAGAGCAACAGGGGCTCCGCGTGGGCGGGGCCGAGGAGTTGGGCGCCCAGGGGGAGGCCGTCCGGCGTGAACCCGGCCGGGATGTTGACGCCCGGCCAACCGAGGACGTTCCACGTCCAGGCGTACGGGCACGCCGCGATCATCGCCCGGTCCGTCGCCAGGGCCCCCAGACCCGCCAGGGCGCCGATCCGCAGCGGCGGGGTGGCCGTGGTCGGGGTGAGCACCACGTCGAAGCGGTCGAAGATCTCCCCGACCCGGCGTTGCAGCGCGACTTCCGCCCGGCGCGAGACCCGCAGGGGCACACCGCCCAGGATGCGGCCCGTTCGGACGGCCTCGTGGGTGCGCGGGTCCAACAGCGAGGAGTCCGGGACGCGGGCCGCCAGGTCCCGTACGCCGCCGGTCGCGCGAGGCGCGAAGGTCAGGCCGATCGGGCCGTAGCGCGGATCCTCCTCGACCACCTCGTGCCCCAGCGACTCCAGCCGTGCGGCCATTCGCTCCACCGCCGAACGGACCACGGGGTCAAGGGACTTGGCGGTGGCGGTGAAAGCCATGGCGAACGACAGGGCGACGCGCAGGCGGCGCGGCCCACGCCGCGTGGCGTCGACGGCCGAGATGCGCGGCGGGCTGTGCAGGTCCCCGGGATGCGGCCCGCTCGCCGCGTCGAGCAGGAGCGCCGCGTCGCCGACGGTGCGGGCCAGCACGCCGTTGACCGTGAGCCCGTTGAAGGACTCCGGTTCCGGCCAGGTGGAGATGCGCCCCCGCTGCGGCTTCACGCCGACCAGATGCGTCCACGCCGAGGGGATGCGGACCGAGCCCGCCCCGTCCGACCCGAGCGCCGCCGGGACGAGCCCGGCGGCGACCGCGGCCGCCGAGCCGCCCGAGGAACCGCCGGGCGTGTACGCGGTGTTCCACGGATTGCGGGTGTCGCCGAAGGCGTGCCCCTCGGTGAACGGCCACTGACCCAGTTCCGGGGTCTGGGTCTTGCCGACGATGATCGCGCCGGCCGCGCGCAGCCTGCGTACGGCCTCGCTGTCGGCGTGCTTCGGCGGGAAGACCCCCGCACTGCCGAAAGCCGTCGGCTCGCCGGCGACGTCCATGTCGTCCTTGACGGCGATCGGCACCCCCAGCAGCGGGAGCCGCTCGCCGGCCGCCAGTCGGCGGTCCGCGTCGTCGGCCTCCGCGAGCGCGGCCTCCGTCCGTACGACACGGAACGCGTTGAGGGCGGGCTGGGCGGCCGCGATCCGCTCCAGGGTCTGCTCCGTCAACACGCGGGCGGTGACGCCGCCTTCGGCGAGCGCGGTCACCGTGTCCGACAACCCCGCGGACACCCGCGGGGCCGAGCCAACCGAATCCAGCGATGAAGCCGACATCGGACCTCCCCATTACCGATCGGTAGGAACGACGGTAACGGGGAGGAGCGGAGAGCCGCTAGATCCGGTCCTCCAGGGAAGCCGTGAACTCGTCGAGGTCGTCCCGGTGGGTGGTGGGGCCGGAGTCCTCGTCCCCGGAGGCACCCGGTCCGTACCCGCCCGGCCGCCGGCGCCGTGGCCCCTCAGATCCGGGGCGATGACGCCGGGCAGCCGTCAACGGACGCCGCGGATGGGTTTCACCGCGAGGGCGCCCGCCACGGCCAACACCGCGGCCACGATGAACAGTGCGGTGTACCCCCCGCTGACCGACACGATCACCGAGGCGATGAAGGGTGCGATGATCTGCGGCCCCGCGTTGGCGATGTTGAGCACGCCCATGTCGCGCGCCGCGTCCTCGGCCTTCGGGAGCACCATGGTCACCAGCGCCGTGTCCACGGCCATGTAGCAGCCGAAGGCGAGCCCGTTGACCACGGAGAAGGCCAGCATCGCCGTCCAACTGGTGGAGACGGCCGGGATCACCAGGGCGAGCGCGGACAGCAGCGCGGACGCGCCGACGAAGAGCTTGCGACGGTCGAACCGGTCCGACAGCCACCCACCGACCACCGTGGAGACGACCATGGCCACGCTGGTCAGCGGCATCATCACGGCCACCGCCGCCTCCGGCTTCATCCCGTCGGGCAGCACGGTGTGGTCCTGGAGGATGTACAACTGGTAGCCGCTCACGGCGAAGTAGCCGAGCACGAGCAGCGCCCGCCCGATGAACGCCCAGCGGAAGTCGTGGTTCCCGAGCGCGCTCGCGAACGCGGCGAGCTGGGCCCGGAGCGGCAGGGCGGCACGGGCCGGGAGCCGTTCCTCACGGGCGCACGCCGTGAACAGCACCGCCGCGCCCGCGACGATCGCGCCGAACACGAGGTATCCGGTGCGGTAGTTCTCGGAGAAGGCGGCGCCGAGCAGGGCGCCGAGGGTGGATCCGAAGGGCAGTCCGAGGCCGACGGCGGCGGAGGCCTTGCCGCGGGCGGTCACCGGAACCCGGTCGGGGACCACGGAGGTGATGGCCGCCTGGTAGACGTTCATGACGGCTTGGCCGAGGCACCAGGCGATCGTGATCAACAGGATCGTGTCGGCGAACCCCAGCAGGAACATGGCCGGGAGCGCGGCGAGTCCACCGCCCAGGATCCAGGGATTGCGCCGTCCGCTGCGGTCCGACAGGGCGCCGGCGACCGGATTGAAGATCGTCGCGAAGATGGCCGAGACCCCCGCGATCAGGCCGAAGTTGGCGACCTTGTGCGCCGGGTCGATGTGCTCGACCTGGAGGGCGAGCAGGATGCCGGCGACGCCGATGTACAGGGAGTACATGGCGGTGTTGCCGACGAGCAGGAGCGGGAGCAGGCCGCGTCCGGGGCCGGACTTCGAGGGTCTCTCGGACGCGTCGGGGGTGGCGCCGGCCGTGCCGGTGCCGGGGGAGGAAAGGGCCACGGTGGCCTCCTGGGCGGTGTCTGCGTGCGGCTGAGGGAGGAAGAGGAGGGGTGGGGAGGGGGTGCGCGCCGCCCTGTCGCGGTGGCGGGGTGCGACGGGACGCGGCAGGGCGGCGGCACGGCGGGACACGTGTGCCCGCATCCCCGTCGAAGGGGGTGAGAAAGCTGGGTTACACGTGTCAATGAATCGTGTAACCACTGTGTAGCACCCGTTTCCGGCCATCCGCTAGACCTCGGGAGCGACCGGTCTGGAAAGATGCGACGGCAATGTCTCAGTCATCGAAGCCGGCGAAGTCGCCCGAGTCGCCGAACCCGGCGCCCGGGGCCCCCTCGCCCTCCCCGCCGCCCCCCGCCCCCGCGCCGGCGCCCACCCCGACCCCCGTGCCCGTGCCGGAACCCGAACCCGTGCTCGTGCCGGAGCCCGTGCCGACCAGTGCCGATGTGGCCCGCCTCGCGGGCGTCTCGCGCGCGACGGTCTCGTACGTACTGAACAACGCGGAAGCCGTGCGCATCAGCGAGCCCACCAGGCGCAAGGTCCGCGCGGCCGCCGAGGAACTCGGGTACGTCCCGCACGCCGCCGCCCGGAGCCTGCGTGCCGGGCGCACGCGGATCGTCCTGCTGCCCACCTCCCACGTGCCGATCGGCCCGCTCTACAGCACCTTCCTCAACGAACTCCAGTGGGCCCTGCGCCGCCTCGACTACACCGTCGTCCAGTACGGCAGCCTCGGACTCGGCGGGGACGAGGCCGCCCGCGCCTGGGCCGAGCTGCGACCCGTCGCGGTGATCTCGCTCGGGGAGATCACCCTGTCCGCGCGCAACGTCGCCACCCTCAAGCGGGCGGGTGCCCGCGCGGTGATCACGCTCGGCCCGGTCGGAGTGCCCGGCGCGCACGCGCTCGTGATGGACCAGGCGGAGGTCGGCGTCCGGGCCGCCACCCACCTCGTGGAGCGGGGCCGGCGCCGGATCGGTGTCATCGTCCCGGAGGAGAGCGGCCTGGAGCTGTTCTCCGCGCCCCGGCTGGCCGGGGCCCGCTCGGTGGCGGGCGCCGAGGTCGAGGCGCTGCCGATGGCCTACACCGAGGAGTCGGCGGGGGCCCTCGCCGCCCGCTGGGCAACGCTCGGGCTGGACGCGGTCTTCGCGTACAACGACGAGTACGCGATGTTGCTGATGCGGGCCCTGCAGGACGCCGGTCTGCGCGTCCCCGAGGACGTGGCCGTCATGGGCGCGGACGACCTGCTGATCGGGCGACTGCTGCGGCCGAGGCTGAGCACGGTGGCACTGGAACTGCCGACGGGGGACCATCTGGCCTCCCTGGTGGACGCGGCGGTACGGGAGCCGGCCGAGATCTCGGAGCGGCACGACCTGATGGCGGCCTTCGCCGTCCACCGCGAGTCCACCTGACGCGGTGCGCCGGGTGACGCGGTGCGCCGAGTCCGCGGGTCGGGGCCCCGGATCCCACGGGTCGGCGGGGCCTGCGCTCCCGGCGCGCCGCGGGCAGCGATCGAGCCGGCCGGGTCCCGGCGCGGGTGCGCGGGGCCCGGGGAACCGTTGACAGGCGGTGATCGACGGACGGAGACTGCGGGCGCGCCCCACCGGGCGCGCCCGGCGCCACGGCCGGTGCCCACACCGGCGCCGTCTCGCGGCGCCGCCCGTACGGATCCGCCCAGGAGAGACCCCATGAGCATCCGCACCGTCCGCGACGTGTACGTCGTCGACGCCGTCCGCACCCCGATCGGCAAGTTCGGCGGGGCCCTGGCCGGAGTCCGGCCGGACGACCTGGCCGCCCATGTGGTGCGCGCGCTGGTGGACCGTACGCCCGATCTCGACCCGGCCCGCATCGACGACGTCGTCTTCGGTGATGCCAACGGCGCCGGCGAGGACAACCGGGACGTGGCGCGGATGGCGGTGCTCCTCGCCGGGCTGCCCGTCACCGTTCCCGGAGTCACGGTCAACCGACTGTGCGGCTCCGGTCTCGAAGCCGTGATCCAGGCCGCCCGGGCCATCGCGCTCGGGGACGCGTCCGTCGCGATCGCCGGCGGCGTGGAATCGATGAGCCGCGCCCCCTGGGTGGTGCAGAAGCCGGAGCGGGCCTTCCCCGCCGGACACCAGCAGATGTGGTCCACCACCCTCGGCTGGCGGATGACGAACCCGCGCATGCCGGCCGAGTGGACCGGCTCGCTCGGCGAGGGCGCCGAACTCGTCGCGGAGAAGCACGGGATCACGCGCGAGGCACAGGACCTCTTCGCCCTGGACAGCCACCGCAAGGCCGCCGCCGCGTGGGCCGCCGGGCTCTACGCCGACGAGGTCGTCCCGTACCCGGGCGCGGAGCTGCTCCGGGACGAATCCATCCGGGAGGGTTCCACGCCCGAGGCGCTGGCCCGGTTGAAGCCCGCGTTCCGTTCGGACGGCTCCGGCACCGTCACCGCCGCGAACGCCTCCCCGCTGAACGACGGCGCCGCCGCGCTGCTGTTGACCGACGAGGAAGGGCTGGCGGCCACCGGCAGGGAGCCGCTGGCTCGGATCAGCGCGTCCGCCGTCACCGGCATCGAGCCCCAACTGTTCGGTCTGGGGCCGGTGGACGCGGTGGCGCGGGCGCTGTCGAAGGCGGGGCGCGACCTGTCGGACCTCACTGTCCTCGAGCTGAACGAGGCTTTCGCCGCACAGGCGTTGGGCTGTCTCGCGGCCTGGCCGGAACTGGACCCGACGAAGGTCAACCCGCGTGGCGGTGCCATCGCGATCGGGCATCCGCTCGGCGCCTCGGGGGCGCGACTGGCCGGTTCGGTCGCCCATCAACTCGCGGCGGCCGGCTCGGGAACCGGCATGGCGGCGCTGTGCATCGGGGTCGGGCAGGGGATCGCGCTGGTCCTGGAGCGCTGAACCGGCGCCGGCCGTTCAACGGGTTTCGTGGGGCGGGGTCGCGTGGGCGGGGGTCGCGTGGGCGGGTGTGAGTGGTGCGGCCTTCGTGCGGTGGGGGTTGCGTGGGACTGCGACCGCCTCACGATCGTTTCCGGTCACGCGCTTCGTCAACTGCCCAATAACTGAACAGAATTGGGTCTCCCGGTCTGACACGATGGCGCCTGCTGCCGCCCCCCGCCCCGTTTCTTCCCACCCGGAGGCCCCGCGCCATGCCGCTCCTCGATCCGACGCTCTGGCAGGACGGACCCACCCTGACCGGCGGAACCGCCCCCGTCGTCGAACCCGCGACCGGACGTACCCTCGCCACACTGGACCTCGCCGCGCCCGCCGACGTCGCGGAGGCCGCCGTGCGCGCCCGGTCCGCGCAGTCCGACTGGGCGCGGACCACCCACCTGGAGCGGTCGGCGGTCCTGCGCCGCGCGGGGGACCTGTTCACGGCCCACGCGGGGGAACTGGGGGACTGGCTGGTGCGGGAGTCCGGTTCGGTCCCGGGCAAGGCCGGGTTCGAGCTGCACGTCGCCGCCCAGGAGTGTTACGAGGCCGCCGCGCTGGCGTCGCGACCGACCGGCCAGGTACTGCCGAGCGAAGCGCCCCGGCTCTCCTTCACCCGCCGGGTACCGGCGGGGGTGGTCGGGGTCGTCGCCCCGTTCAACGCGCCGCTGATCCTGTCCATCCGCTCGGTCGCGCCGGCGCTCGCCCTCGGCAACGCGGTGCTGCTCAAGCCGGACCACCGGACCGCGGTCTGCGGCGGCCTCGCCCTCGCCGCGGTCTTCGCCGCCGCGGGCCTGCCGGCCGGGCTGCTGCACGTGCTGCCCGGGGACGCCCGTACGGGGGCCGCGGTGGTCGAGGACCCGCGCGTCAGCGTGGTGTCGTTCACCGGATCCACCGCCGCCGGCCGTGCGGTCGGCGAGCTGGCGGGACGTCACCTCAAGCGCGCCCACCTGGAGTTGGGCGGCAACTCGGCGCTCGTCGTGCTGGAGGACGCCGATGTCGAGGCGGCCGTCGCACAGGCCACCTGGGGCTCCTTCTTCCATCAGGGCCAGATCTGCATGACGGCTGGACGGCACCTGGTCCACGCCTCGCTGTACGACGAGTACGTCGAGCGGCTCGCCGCGCGGGCGGAGGAGCTGGCGGTCGGGGACCCGTACCGGGACCGGGTGCACCTGGGCCCGCTGATCGACGAGGGCCAGGTGCGCCGGGTCCACGCGTTGGTCGAGGCGAGCACCGCCCAGGGCGCCAAGCTCGTCGCGGGCGGCACCCACCGGGGGCTCTTCTACCGTCCGACCGTGCTGGCGGGCGTCGCGGACGACACGCCCGCCTACGCGGAGGAGGTCTTCGGCCCGGTGGCGCCCGTACGGTCCTTCGCGACGGAGGAGGAGGCGGTGGCACTGGCCTCGGCGGGCCCGTACGGGCTCTCCCTGGGGATCGTCACCCGCGACGCCGCGCACGGGCTTGAACTGGCCGACCGCATCCCGACCGGCATCGCGCACGTCAACGACCAGACGGTGAACGACGAGGCCGTGGCCCCCTTCGGAGGCGTCGGCGCCTCGGGCACGGGAGCCAGGTTCGGCGGGGAGGCCAACCTGGACGCCTTCACGGAACTCCGCTGGACCACGGTGCGCACCACGCCGGCGGTCCACCCCTTCTGAGCCGGTCCCGCGGGCGCCGGGTCGAGGTCGGTCCCGCAGCCACCGGGTGGAGGTCGGGCCGATGGTCGCTCCCGACGCACGGATACACGTAGTCGCAGGTCAGCGGCCTGCGGAGCGGGGGCGGAATTCATGGGGCGGGCCATTCGTTCAAGCAGCACACGCACCAATCAGGAGGTTTGAACACCGTGGCAACCGTGGAGCTGACCAAGGAGAACTTCGACCAGACGGTCAGCGAGAACCCGTTCGTGCTGATCGACTTCTGGGCGGGCTGGTGCCGGCCCTGCCTCCAGTTCGCCCCGGTCTACGAGAAGGCCTCCGAGGCGAACCCGGACCTCGTCTTCGCCAAGGTGGACACCGAGGCGCAGCAGGAGCTGGCCGGAGCCTTCGAGATCACCTCGATCCCGACGCTGATGATCGTCCGGGACCAGGTGGCGATCTTCGCCCAGCCGGGCGCCCTGCCGGAGGCCGCGCTGACCGACCTCATCGCGCAGGCCCGAGCCCTCGACATGGACGAGATCAGGGCGAAGATCGCGGCCGAGCAGGCCAAGGGCGCCGGGGAGTCCGGCACGCCGGAGGCCTGAGATCGACACCACCGCCCCCGGCCTGCGGTGCCGCTGCTCCGCTCCGCCGGGTGGCGCAAACGCACACCCGGGGGTCGCAGGCATCGCTTCCGACCCCCGGCAGCGCGTTCAGGTGGACGACGACCTCGTGCGCGTCCGCCGCCCGTCATCGCACGCATGCTCACGGACCACACGTACAGTGACGGGTCATGAGCCCCTGACCGGGATTCCTGCGGGTCCTGGTGGATCCTCTGGAACCCTTGGAAGGTGTCTATGACCGAAGCGGTGGAGTACGACGTCGTGGTGCTGGGCGCGGGCCCGGTCGGAGAGAACATCGCCGACCGGACCCGCGCCGCCGGCCTGAGCACGGCCGTGGTGGAGAGCGAGCTGGTGGGCGGCGAGTGCTCGTACTGGGCCTGCGTGCCCAGCAAGGCGCTGTTGCGTCCGGCGCTGGCCCGGGCTGACGCGCGCCGGGTACCGGGACTGGCGGGAGCCGTACAGGGACCCCTGGACGCGGAGGCGGTGTTCGCGCACCGCGACTATTGGACCGGCAACTGGAAGGACGACGGCCAGGTCGACTGGCTGGACTCCATCGGGGCGGACGTGTACCGGGGGCACGGGCGGCTCTACGGGATCCGCAAGGTCGCCGTCACCAGCCCCGAGGGCGAGCACCACGTGCTCGCCGCCCGGCACGCGGTGGTCGTGGCGACCGGAACCCGGGCCGTGATCCCCGATCTGCCCGGCATCGTGGGCGCCCGACCGTGGACGAGTCGCGAGGCGACCTCCGCCCGTCGGGTTCCCGGCCGGTTGCTGATCGTCGGCGGCGGCGTCGTCGCGGCCGAGATGGCCACCGCCTGGCAGGCGTTGGGTTCCCGGGTCACCGTGCTGGTGCGCGGCTCGCGGCTGCTGCCGAGGATGGAACCCTTCGCGGGGGAGCTGGTCGCGGAGGCGCTGCGCGAGGCGGGGGCGGTGGTCCGTACGGACGTCGCCGTCGAGGCGGTCGTCCGCGACGGGTCCACCGGGCCGGTCACGGTGGTGTTGGAGGGCGGCGAGACGCTGGAGGGCGACGAGTTGCTGATGGCGACCGGTCGCGCGCCGCGCACCGAGGACATCGGCCTGGACACCGTCGGCCTGACCCCCGGCGACTGGATCGCGGTGGACGACGGTTGCCGGGTCCCCGGGCACGACTGGTTGTACGCCGTCGGAGACGTCAACCACCGTGCGCTGCTGACCCACCAGGGCAAGTACCAGGCCCGGATCGCGGGCGCGGCCATCGCCGCCCGGGCGGCCGGGAGCGGGCCTCTCGACACCGCGCCGTGGGGCGCGCACACGGCCACCGCCGACACGCGGGCCCTGCCGCAGGCGGTGTTCACCGAGCCCGAGGCGGCGTCGGTCGGTCTGACCCGGGCCGAGGCGGAACGGGCCGGACTGCGGGCCCGCGCCGTGGACTACGACCTCGGCAAGGTCTCCGGCGCCGGCCTGTACGCCGACGGCTATCGGGGTCGGGCCCGGATGGTCGTGGACCTCGACCGGGAAGTCCTGGTCGGCGCCACCTTCGTGGGGCCGGGCGCGGCCGAACTGCTGCACGCGGCCACCATCGCGGTCGCGGGCGAGGTCCCGATCGACCGCCTGTGGCACGCGGTCCCGGCGTTCCCGACGATCAGCGAGATCTGGCTGCGTCTGCTGGAGACCTACCGGGGCTGAGTCCCCGCCCCGGCTCCCTCCCGCGCCCGGGGCGCAGGCGTGACGTGTGTGAGGGCCCTGTCGCCGAGTCGGTGGCAGGGCCCTCACGCGTTCCGGACGCGCGAGCGGCATTTCGCCCTCACGGGGACCGCCGCCGCTCTGATCGCCGCCGGCCGGGTGCCCGCCGGGATCCGCCGGTGGAGGGGCGGGCCTGGCTGACCCGCAGTGAGGAAGGGCCTGTTGAATGGTGGCACCACGAGCGAAGGAGCCACCGGCCGTGATCGTCATCGCCCACCTCAGCGACGTCCACTTCGACGGCGACGCGCGCGCCGCGGCTCGCACCCGCGCCGTCATGAGGTACCTGGAGGAACTGCCGTACGACCTGGACGCGGTCCTGGTGAGTGGTGACATAGCCGACCACGGCAGTCCCGACGAGTACGCGGAGGCCCGCAGGGAGCTGGTCTCGCGCCACCCACTGCTGGTCTGCCCCGGCAACCACGACGAACGCGTGGCCTTCCGACGGGGCCTGCTCGGCGAAGCGGATCCGACGGCGGCGCCCGTCGACCAGGTCCTGCGCGGCGCCGGGTTCGTGCTCGCGGCCTGCGATTCATCGGTGCCCGGTGAGCACCGGGGCTTCCTGGAGGACTCCACGGTCGCCTGGCTGGACGGCCTACTGGACGAGACGCCGCGCGAGGTTCCCGTGCTGGTGGCCTTCCACCACCCTCCGGTCCCCCTGCACATCCCCTACGTGGACGGGATCCGGCAGTTCGGCGAGGAGCGGTTGGCGGACCTCGCCGATCGGCACCCGCACCTCACGGCCTTCCTGTGCGGACACGCCCACACGGGCGCCGCGACCACCTTCGCGGGCCGTCCGCTGTTGGTGGCGCCGGGCGTGGTGTCCACGACCCGGCTTCCCTGGGAGGCCCGCAGCGGGGAGAACGAGTACATCCACCTCGACGAGCCGCCGGTCGTCGCCTTCCACGTGATCGGTGCCGACGGGCGGCTGACCACCCACTACCGCGTGGTCGTCGCCCGCCGGTAACCGCTGCCGTCGCGGGTGCGCGTGAGGCGGCCCGAGGTGATCAGGTACCTCCGCAGGGCCGAGCAGTCCTCGTGCACCGTGCGCAGCGCGTCGTTGACCTCGGGCTCGGTGTACTCCCGGTCCGGGGTGAACAGGGTCTCCGTGAGGTGGGCCAGCAGTTGTTCGCGGCGGGCGACCTTGCGCGGGATCGCGATGAGGCGGCCGTCGGCGAAGAGGTCCGAGACGCCTCGCGGGGTGCGCGGGGATTCGGTGCGGTCCGGCGGCGCGGTGGTGTGTGACATGCCGGGCAGCATCACCCGGCAAGGGCCCCCCGGGCAACGGGATTTCCGCCGAGCAGCGGGCGCCGGCGCGCGCTTCGGGTCGTCCGGTCCGTACCCGCCTGGGCCTGATCCAAAAGAAAGGCCCTGAGGCCCGCCGGCGCCGGAATCGCTCCGGCGCCGGCGGGCCCCCTCGGGCGGGTGGTTCAGGGGCCGACGGTGATCTGCTGTGCGGGGTTGGTCGTGTCGGTGACCTTGTAGACGGCGTTGAAGGTGGACGACGTCGCGCTCGTCGGGCACCCGAATCCGCCGGTGACCGTGACCGGCACCGAGGCGTTGGTGAAGGTCAGGCTGGGCGGGGCGCCGTTGGTCCAGGTGCCGCCGACGTTCGCCGGTGCGCTCGGGGCGGCCGTGACGGTGCAGTTGGCCAGGCCGGACGTCGTCACGACGAGTCCGCCGACCGGCACCTTCAAGGTGGCGGTGATCGGCGAGCCGTTCTGCATCGACACCGTCCAGGCGCCGCTGGTGGTGACCGTCGGGGTCACGCCCGGCATGCTGGAGGAACAGGAGGAGTACGTCGGCGCGGTGATCGGTGAAGTGACCGCGCCGGCCGGGTTGTTGTTGCCGGGTGCGGCCGGCACCGTACCGGTGGAGACCGAGACCGTGCAGGTCACGGTGACCGAACCGGCCTTGAGTGTGGCCTTCCCGCTGAGGGTGGCCTTGAAGGCGTGCCCGGCCGGTGTGACGGTGGTCGAACCCGCCAGCGGTAAGGGCGCGGCGGTGGCGGTGGCGGAGGCCACCGTCAGCGCCGCGGCCGCGGCCATCCCGAGGGCGAGAGCGGTGCGCTTGCGGCTCATGGCTGTGCTCCTTGGGGATCGTGGTGCGGGGTGGGGGAGTGACTGCGGTCCCTGTGGGGATCGGGGGCCGCTTCCGTGCCTGCCGCCGGCTCCGTTTCCGGGCCGGTCTTCGGCTCCGCGTCGGGGGCGGCGGAGCCCCCGGCACGTGGTGTGGTGTTCGGCTGCCAGGCGAAGATCATCCCGCCGCCGACGATGCCCAGCAGGGTGCCGATCAGGAACCCGCCGAGGTTCGACAGAACCAGCGTGGCGGTGGCGATCAGGGTGGTGAGGATCCCTGCCAGGGTGCGCTGTTGGGGCGAGAACCAGGCGGTGAGCCCGAGCACGATCAAGATGATGCCCATCAGGACGGACGGAATGCCCGCCACTCCCTGCTGGAGCATGATCTTCAACGGAGCCAGTGGCAGCACGCTGATCCACACCCCGGTGAGGATGGCGAGCAGGCCGCCCCAGAAGGGCCTGCTGCGTCGCCACCGCCGCCAGCGGCTCAGAAGCATTCCTTCTTCCCCTTGCTGATGTTCATGCTCAGCCCGGAGAGTTTGAAGGTACCGGCGTTGGTGGCCCACGCCGTCTGGTGCAGATCGGTGATGTTGACCGTGTCCGCCTGCTGGGCGAACAGGTCCTGCATGCCGATCGCCTCGGCGGGACCCTTGTCGAGGGTGGACGCGTCGCGCCCGATCTCGATGTTGCTGAAGACCGCGTCGCCGGAGAGCTGTGTCGCGTCGACGAAGAGGTTGCTCGCCTCGACGGGGGCCTTCTTGCCCGCGGTGAGGTTGAGGGAGATGTCCCCGATCATCGGGAGCGTGGTGACCACCGACTGGCAGAGGCTGTGCAGCTTGGCCTCCTTGATGGCGGTGACCGCCACCGGGATGAGCTCGTTGCGCGCGTTCACGTCGACGCTGCCGTACTGGGCGAAGCCCTCGCCCTCCAGGCTCGCCGCCGAGACCTTGAACTGCTGCCCGGAGACGGCGAAGGAGGCGGCCAGCGCGCCCTGCGCCAGGGCTATCCCGAGCCCCGCGGTCACGGCGACGGCGGGCACGGTCAGAAGTGCGAACTTGCGCCAGCGGACACGCCCGTCGCCTCTGCCGGCGCCGCCGCTCTCGTCGCCCTCGGTGCCGGGCGGTCCGGACAAGTTCGGTGAGACTGCCATGAGATCGTCCCTTATCTCGGCTGTGCACCTTTGTTACCGACGAGTTGAATGTAAGAGTGCCAATGGAGGTTGGCAAGGTTGCCGGAGCGTACCGTTTCGGCCGACTCCTACTGGCCGGTCACTGCTCCGCGCGCAGCAGTTCGGCGACCTCCGCGGCCACCCGTCGCTCCATGGCCCGGGCGAATTCCGAGGCCACGACCTCACCCGCCACCGGGCGCAACGCGGACACCGCCTCCGACACGTGATCCAGTTGGCCGGCCGAAAGGCGCTCCAGCCCGTCCGGGCCGATCACATGCCGGCGGAACAGTCCGACGAACCGGTCCGCGAGCGCGGCCGCCTGTGTCTGCACGAAGTCGGCCGCGTCCAGGATCTCCGCCAGCGGCACCCCCTGCCGCACCAGCGTCAGCGTCGCCTCCAGCAACCGCCCGCTCAGATGCGTGACCCGGTCCCCGTCGATCCGTACGTACCCCAACTCGGCCGCACGCCGGGTGTCCTCGGCGGTCGCGGTCGGTCCGAACAGCGCCCGCAACTCGGCCAACGTCATCGTCACCGGCACCTCTTGCACCCAGTCGCGGGTCATCGCCCGCTCCAGACCCAGGAGTTGGGACAGCCCGCCACCGCGCTCCCACGCGTCGAGCAACTCGGAGATGCCGTTCACGGTGTAGCCGCGCCCCAGCAGGTCGTTGATCAGACGCAGCCGGGTCAGGTGGTCGTCGGAGTACCAGGCGACCCTGCCCTCACGGCGCGGCGGCGGCAACAACCCGCGCTCCTGGTAGTAGCGCAGGTTGCGCACCTTGACGCCCGCCGCCCGGGCCACGTCCTCCCGGCGATAGCGCCCGTCGGCGCGTCCGTCCTGTTCCCCCTGGCTGTCCACGCGGCAGAGTGTAGGACGTACTGGCAGGTCACATGGGCCTTACGGGCGTTGGTCGCGCTCCATCCGCTTGACCGCCCGCAGCACGACGAACTTCGGCTCGCTCGCGGTGACCTCGCTGTTGCCGAACAGCCGCTTCAGGTGCGTGTGGTAGCCCATGTGGCGGTTGGCGACGACCCACAGCTCTCCGCCCGGCCGCAACGCCTTGCGCGACTGCGCGAACATGCGCAGCGCCGTGGCGTCCGTCGTCGCCTGGTGGGAGTGGAAGGGCGGATTGCACAGGATCAGGTCCACCGAACCCGGGTCCAGCATCGCGACCCCGTCGCCGACGAGGAAGTCGGCCCGCTCCCGCTCGTGCGTCACGTTGGCGCGGAACGTGGCCTTCGCCGAGGCCACCGCCTGGTACGACTCGTCCGTGAACACGACCTCGGCCCGCGGGTCCGCGACGGCGACCGCCGTGCCGACGACCCCGTTGCCACAGCCGAGGTCCACTACGCGGGCCCCGTCCGTGTTGGTCGGGATGTTCTGCAGGAAGAAACGGGTACCGACGTCGAGCCGGTCCGCGCAGAAGATGCCGGCGTGGTTGACCACGGTCAGCCCGGCGCCCGAGCCCCCGTCCTCGTCCACGACGTACGTCAGCGGCCAGGGCCCGGGGGTCACGGCGTGCGTGGCCCCGGGGGTCCCCGGCGTACAGAAGATCAGTCGGGCCTTCTTCTCCGCGAGCGAGGTCTTCGTCGGCCCGAGGATCCGCTCGAAGAGCCGCAGCGTGGAGGTGTGGATCTCCTTGACCATGCCCGTGCCGACCACGACCGTGCCCGCGTGCACGTGCGGAGCCAGCCGGTGCAGCTGGTCCTCCAGCAGCGCCAGACTCTTCGGGACGCGCACCAGGAGGACGTCGATCCGCTCCGGCGGCGCGTCCTGCGTGGTCAGCAGCCGCACCGTGTCCTTGGCGGTCCCGATCCCGGCGCGGTCCAGGTTCGCCATGGTGGCCGAGCGGGTCAGCGAGGAGTCGGTGATCTGCGTCGGGTGGAACGCGGCCAGGGCCGTCGTCAGCGTGCCCCAACGGTCCCCGATCACGGTGATCTGCCGATCGCCGGTGAGATCCACCGGGCCGCGTTCCCCGGTACCGGATTCGAGGTGCCGCAGCAGGTACTCATCGGCGGCGTCCCAGGCGCGGAGGCGATCGCGCGGGTCCTGGGGGAAACGGGTGAGTTCGTAGGAGCCGAAAGGCGTGGTCAGACGGTTCATATTCGACCCAGGCTATCCGAGACGACCGCCCGGCCCCGCATGGGCGGGGCCGGGCGGCACGCTACTCGGGAAACTCGCCCGCCATCGCGGCGGCGATCCGCAGGTGGGGACCCGCCTCGGCGGCCCTGCCCTGGCGCTCAAGCGTGCGACCGAGGAGCAGCTGCGCGTAGTCCTCCACCGGCCAGCGCTCCAGGATGGCGCGCAGCTCCAGCTCGGCGCGGGACAGCTGGGCGGAGTGGTAGTAGGCGCGGGCCAGCAGCAGCCGGGGAGCCAGCTGCTCGGGGACCTCCACGGTCAGGGAACCCAGGACGCGGGCCGCGGTGGCGTACTCCTTCGCCTCGAAGAAGAGCCCGGCGCGCGCCCAGCGCTCGGCCGGCGTCCCGTGCTCGAAGTACTCCACCGGCGTGTTCATCGCGTTCCTTCCGCCGTTCGGATGCTCTGTCCGGTCTCCCCAACACGGGGGATCCACCGAACATTCCGTGGAACGCCGGACGCGGCGCGGGGCTAAGTTGTGCCCCATGAGCAATCTCGATCGCCAGCCCGCTCTCTCCGCATGCGGCGGCCGCGGCTTCGTCGTGGCCGAGCCCGTGCGCGAGCTCCTCAGCCCGCGCACCGTCAAGCTCGGGGAATCCACCGAGGTCCGCCGGCTGCTGCCCAACCTGGGCCGCCGCATGGTGGGCGCCTGGTGCTTCGTCGACCACTACGGCCCGGACGACATCGCGGACGAGGCCGGCATGCAGGTGGCGCCGCACCCGCACTCGGGGCTCCAGACCGTGAGCTGGCTCCACGAGGGCGAGGTGCTGCATCGCGACAGCGTGGGCAGCCTGGAGACCATCCGCCCGCGCGAACTCGGCCTGATGACCTCCGGCCGGGGCATCAGCCACTCCGAGGAGAGCCCGCGCCCGCACGCCCGCCTCCTGCACGGCGCGCAACTGTGGGTGGCCCTCCCCGACGCCCACCGTGACGTCGCCCCGCACTTCCAACACCACGCCGAACTCCCGCGGGTCACCGCCCCCGGCCTGAGCGCGACCGTGATCCTCGGCACCCTGGACGGAGCCACCTCGCCCGGCACCGCGTACAGCCCGATCGTCGGCGCCGACCTCGCCCTGGCGGCGGGCACCGAGACCCGCCTCCCCCTCGACCCGGACTTCGAGTACGCGGTCCTGTCGATGTCGGGCGAGGCCACCGTAGACGGCGTCCCGGTCCTGCCGGGCGCGATGCTCTACCTGGGCTGCGGCCGCACGGAACTCCCCCTGCGGGCGGCCTCGGACGCGGGGCTGATGCTGCTGGGCGGCGAACCGTTCGAGGAGGAGATCGTCATGTTCTGGAACTGGATCGGCCGGAGCAACGAGGAGATCGTGCAGGCCCGCAAGGACTGGATGGAAGGCACCCGCTACGGCGAAGTGAAGGGCTACGACGGCCCCCCGATCCCCGCCCCGGAGCTCCCGCCGGTGGCCCTGAAGGCGCGCGGGCGGGTGCGCTGACCTGCGTAGCGGCGGGGCCCCTCGGGGTTTCTCGGGTGCGCCCGCACGTGCACGGCTCCCTCCCTTTCCAAGAAGTCATCTGCGACACATGGGGGCCGTGCGAGCGCATCCGCATTCTCGGAAAGCTCCGTCGATATCACGTGAGAGGCCCGCGCGTGGTGGCGGAACGCCGCTGGTCAGGGGGTCTGTGGGGCCACGGCCAGCGTAATCGTTTGGCCTTGGGTCCGATTCGCAAGGTCGGCGAATGCATGTGGCCGGCGAATGCGACCTGGTGTCGGTCGATTGCATTCCGTGTCCGTTAAGGTCGGCTGTAACGCAGGCCACAAAAGGCGTGCTGCGTGCTGCTCTCCCCATACCTGTGAGGCATTTTTCATGAGCCTGAGCATCCGCAACCAGATCCCCGGCACCATCACCTCCGTCACGGCCGGCGAGGCCATGTCCACGGTGAAGGTCCGCCTGCAGGGTGGCCAGGACATCACCGCCGCGATCACCACCGACGCCGTCAAGGACCTCGGCCTCGCCGAGGGCACCGCCGTCAAGGCGCTCGTGAAGTCCACCGAGGTCTCCCTCGCGACCGGCCCGGTCTCGGGCATCTCCATCCGCAACCAGATCGCGGGCACCGTCACCGACGTCGCGACCGGCGGCGCCATGGGCTCCGTCAAGGTCTCCGTCGAGGGCGGCGAGCTGACCGCCGCCATCACCAAGGACGCCGTCGAAGCCCTCGGCCTGAGCGCCGGCACCTCCGTCGTCGCGCTGATCAAGTCGACCGAGATCTCCCTCGCCACCGCCTGATCTCCCAGACATGAAACTCGGCTGCGGGCGGAGGGGCCGTACCTGGGCCGGACCGCGTTCGACAGCTTGAGGCGGCCGTCTCAGCGGCAGGTACTCCTGGAGGTTCTCCGCATGCCCGCACCCACGCGCCACCGGTTGTTCTCCTACGGCACGCTGCAGACCCCGAAAGTCCAACTCGTCCGGCGGAAGCCTTGACGGCGATCCTGCTTCGGCCGTCTGACCCGGCGCACCCTCCGTCGCCTGTCCGACGGAGCGTGCGTACTGGTGTGGGGGTGCTGTAAGACAGGTGGCACGTGGTGCGAGCGGCACTGTCCGTGTAGCGTCAGTACCAGCTGTCGTGGTTCCGAAGTACCGGTCGCCCGTGAGCGTGAGTTCACGGGCGAATTTGCTGTTCAGAGTCTCTGAGGACCAGGGCGATCACCTCCGGCTCCCGCATGGTGCGGGACCGGTTTCGAGTCCCTTGGAGGACACATGGCCAGCGGAACCGTGAAGTGGTTCAACTCGGAAAAGGGCTTCGGCTTCATCGAGCAGGACGGCGGCGGCCCTGACGTCTTCGCCCACTACTCGAACATCGCCGCCCAGGGCTTCCGCGAGCTGCAGGAGGGCCAGAAGGTGAACTTCGACGTCACCCAGGGCCAGAAGGGCCCGCAGGCGGAGAACATCACCCCCGCCTGAGCCTTCACCCCTGTAACGGCAGTGACCGCCCCCGTGGCGCCGCTGTCGCATGGAGCCCGGTCGGCACGCTTGTGCCGGCCGGGCTCTTCCCTTGGAGTAGCTGAGAATGCCGGCGGGCCCGGGCGGGTGGGAGACACGCGGCAGAGGCCGCGGGGCCGTGGCCGACGGGGTGCGCGATCCGCACGCCATGACGCGGTCCACCGTCGACTTCGCAGGCCGCCAGAGCCGATCACCGCCCCCGCCGGCAGGGGCGGCATCGCGAACGTGCCGGGCCGGATCGAAGCGACGGGGTGGCCGTGGTGAGCCTCGCGGTCGCGGTGCAGCCGGCCTGGGTGGGCCGTACCGCGATCGGGGGCCGGTGCTGCTCCGCGTGGCGGGCGTGCGCGTCACCCGGTAGCGTCGAAAGGGTGCGTTCCGTGAAACCGCTGTGGCCCTGGCCCGGCAGGGCCACAGCCGATGTCGGCAGAGGAACGAGAGCCCATGCCAAAGCACAGCGTCCCCGTGGTGGCCGCCGGGGCAGCACTGGTCTGTCTGGCGGCATTCGGTTCCGCACCCGGTAGTGCCGCGTCGGCGCCCGCCGAGCCGAGCCCGGCCGGCTCGTTCCGGTTCGTGCCCGGCCCCTGCCCGAAGCCGCCCGAGCCGATCGAAGCGCTGAGCGGGGCACGGTGCGGCTTCCTGGAGGTTCCGGAGAACCGCTCTCGCCCCGGCGGCCGGACCATCAAGTTGGCCGTGGCCAGGATCCCGGCCGCCTCGGACAAACCCGCGCAGGACCCCGTGGTGTTCATGGCGGGCGGCCCCGGCGCCGACACGTTCGACGACATTCCGTTCCTCGTCGACTCGGGACTGAACAAGGACCGCGAACTGATCATCATGGCTCAGCGCGGCAACCTCCACGACCAGCCGAACCTCGCCTGCCCGGAGATCGACCGGTTCAACGCGCAGGCGGTCGGTCTGGGCTACGACGCACGGACGGCAGAACAGCTCTTCCTGAAGGCGGTAAAGGACTGCCGGCACCGCTTGACGGCCGACGGCACTGACCTGAACGCCTACAACACCATCGAGAACGCCGCCGACTTCGCCGACCTGCGCAAGGCGCTGGACATCCCCCGGTGGAACGTCTACGGGTACTCCTACGGCAGCAACCTGGCCCTCACGTACCTGCGGCTGCACCCCGAGGGAATCCGCGCGGTGGCGATCGACTCGGTGGCCCCCTCCCAGTTCGTGACCCTGCCGTGGACATGGGGCAGCACCGCCGAGGGGATCGACAACATCTTCGAGGCGTGCGCGGCGCAACCCGCCTGCAAGGACCGGTACCCGGACCTGCGCCGCACGCTGACGGAGCAGGTGCGCAAGCTGGAGGCGCACCCCCTGACGCTGAACGTCCCGCCCCCGAGCGGAGGAAAGCCGGTCAAGGTCGTCCTCGACGGGGGCGCGCTGCTGAACCTGATCGTCGCCTTCACCCCCCGGCCCAAGGACATTCCGGCGGCGCTGGAGGAACTCGCCAACGGGAACCCGGAGCGCTTCGCGAAGGCCCGCGCGGCCGGCTCGGTCCAGAAGGTCGGCGAGTTCGCCCACGGACTGACGAACTCGGTGGCGTGCGCCGAGTGGGCGCCGGGGTACTCGGAGTCCGACGTGCTGAAGGCGGGGCGCAAGGCCTTCCCCGGGTGGCCGGACACGGTCCTGGCCCAGGCGCCGCAACTCCCCTTCCAGTACCCGGCATGCGGGATCTGGAAGGTTGCGGACCGCGCCTCCGTCCAGCGGGTGGCCACGGTCAGCTCGGTACCGGCGCTCGTCGTCTCGGGCACGTTCGACGTGAAGACCGGGGCGAGTTGGGCGAAGGGCGTCGCCCGCAATCTGTCCGGCTCCACTGCCATTGAGGTCCCCGGAATCGGCCACTGGGTGGTCCCGCAGTCGCCCTGCGCGCAAAGCGTGCTGGCCTCCTTCCTCGCCCGCCCGACCGCTCCCGACACCCGTTGCGTGGACGGTCTCGAACCCGAACCGTTCACGATCATCCCGAAGTAGCCCGGAGGGCAGATGACACGCCGTCAAGCGCACGGTCGTCGCCGCACCGCACGACGACTCCTGGCCACGTCGGCCGGCATGGCGACCGGTCTCCTCGTCACCGGTCTGCTCACCGGGCCCGCTCAGGGGCGGTCACGCGCCGACGACGGCGCCGGAACGCCGATCGGCACCGTCGCCCGGACGGTGGGCGACGCCCGCTACGAGCCGGGCCCCTGCCCGAAGACACCGGAACCCGTGGAGGAACTCGAAGGGGCCCGGTGCGGCACGCTCACCGTGCCCGAGAATCGCGCCGAACCGAGCAGCAAGACGAAGCCAGGCAGCAAGACCATCCAACTCGGTGTCGCGATCGTGCCCGCGAAGGCCGGTACACCGAAATCCGACCCCATCGTCTGGCTCGCGGGGGGACCCGGAGACGACGCCGTGGGCGAGGCGAAGTTGGCGATCGGCGGCGGCCTGAACCGCGACCGCGACGTGATCCTCATGTCCCAGCGCGGTACGTACTCGGCCGACCCGACGGCCCTCTGTCCCAACATCGACGAGTTCAACGCACGCGCGGTGGGCCTCGTCTACGACGCTCCCTCCACCGAACGCCTGCACGTCCAGGCGACGAAGGCCTGCCGCGACCAATTGGCGGGCCGCGGGCTCGACCTCAGCGCCTACAACGACACCGAGAGCGCCGCCGACTACGAGGACCTGCGCGCCACGCTGGGCGTCAAGAAGTGGAACCTGTACGGCATCTCCTACGGCACCCATCTGGCGCTGGTCTACATGCGGCTGCACCCCGAGGGGCTGCGCTCTGTGGGCCTCGACGGCATACTGCCGCCGTCCAAGGCCGGGTCGGCGGCCACGTGGAGCAGCCTCCGGCAGGGCATCGACAGCCTGTTCAAGGCCTGCGCGGACCAGCCGGCGTGCAACACGCGGTACCCGAACCTGGCGGCCACCTTCGACAAGCTCGTCGGCGACCTCGAAGCCAAGCCGGTCACCACCACGGTCACGCTCCCCGGCAGCGACAAGCCGGTGAAGGTCGTGCTGGACGGCGGAGCCCTGGTGAACTGGATGACCTCCGCCACGCACGTGGCGCCCCAGGTGCCCGCCGCCCTCGATGAACTGGCGAACGGCAAGCCGCAACGGATCGCCCGGCAGTGGGCGGGCGGCAAGCTCAGCCCGGCGGCCATCGGCCGGGTTGCGCACGGTCTCGTCTACGGCGTCTTCTGCAGCGAGTGGACGCCGTACGAGAGCCAGGAGCAGGCACTCGAGGGCGGACAGCAGGCCTTCCCGTCGTTCCCCCGCTCGGTGCAGGCCCAGGCCCCGCAACTCACCTTCCTCCGCCCGGACTGCGACGTCTGGAACGTCCCTGCTGCGGACCCCTCGATCCGTGACGTCACGCGCGGCGACATCCCCACGCTCGCCCTGTCGGGCGGCTTCGACTCCCAGACCGGGGCGGACAACGGGCCGTACGTCGCCCGCACGCTGAGCAAGGCCAAGGTCGTCACGGTCCCCTACCAGCCGCACGTGGTGTTCGCCACGTCGAAGTGCGCCCAGGAGATCGCCGTCTCCTTCTTCGAGACCCCGGACGCGCCGAAGACCGAGTGCCTGAAGGGTCTGGCGCCGCCCGAGTTCGAGATCGCTCCCTGACCACCGCTCGTGCGGCCTTTCCTCCGGTACGGGCACGGGGGAGCCGGCGGGGCGTCGCCGGCTCCCGGTGACGTGCGAGGGGGAACGTCAGTTCTCGGCGAGCGCCTTCAGGGCGGTGTTGAGTTCGAGGACGTTGACGCGGGGTTCGCCCATGAAGCCCAGGGTGCGGCCGGCGGTGTGGTCGGCGACGAGCTTCCCGACCTGGTCGACGTCGAGCTTGTTCCGTTCGGCGACCCGGCGGACCTGGAGCGCGGCGTACTCGGGGGAGATGTGCGGGTCGAGGCCGGAGGCGGACGAGGTGACGGCGTCGGCGGGGACGTCCCGCGGCTCGACCCGGTGGTCGGCCGTGGAGTTGTCCGCGATGACGGCTTCCTTGGCGGCGAGGACCTGGGCGCAGAGGGTGCCCTCCTCCGCGTCCTTGGTGCAGGCCCCGCCCACCGCGCCGTTGTCCGCGGACCGGTTGGTGGCGCCGGAGAGGATCAGCGCGTACCGGGTGTTGACGCTGTTGCCGCCCAGGCCGTTGGAGGGGCGCGGCTGGAACCACTTCAGGTCGGGCCGGGCCGCCGCCCCGCCGTCGTTCGGATCGTTCTTCGGGAGGTTGTACGTCTGCCCGATGAGGGAGGAGCCGACGACCTGGCCGCTCTTGTCCTTGATCTCGGAGCCGTTGGCCTCGTCATGGAACAGGGCCTGGGCGATCCCGGTGACGGCGAGCGGGTAGAGGACCCCGCAGATCACGGTCAGGACGAGCAGGGCGCGCAGGCCCGCCCCGAGCAACCGTGCGGTGTTTCCTGGAGAGTTGTTCATGGCTGATCAGCACGTTCCTAAATTCAGGCGAGCCCGGGGATGAGGGAGATGAGCAGGTCGATGATCTTGATGCCGATGAACGGGGCGACGAGACCGCCGAGTCCGTAGATCCCGATGTTGCGGCGGAGCATCCTGTCGGCGCTGGTCGGCCTGTACCGGACGCCCTTGAGGGCGAGCGGGACGAGCGCGATGATGATCAGCGCGTTGAAGATGACGGCCGAGAGGATGGCCGACTCCGGAGAGGCCAGGCCCATGATGTTGAGCTTGTCGAGCCCCGGGTGGACCACGGCGAACATGGCCGGGATGATCGCGAAGTACTTCGCGACGTCGTTGGCGATGGAGAACGTCGTCAGCGCGCCGCGGGTGATCAGCAACTGCTTGCCGATCTCCACGATCTCGATGAGCTTGGTGGGGTCGGAGTCCAGGTCCACCATGTTCCCGGCCTCCTTGGCGGCCGAGGTGCCGGTGTTCATGGCCACGCCCACGTCGGCCTGAGCGAGGGCCGGGGCGTCGTTCGTGCCGTCACCGGTCATCGCGACCAGCTTGCCGCCCGCCTGCTCCCGCTTGATGAGGGCCATCTTGTCCTCGGGAGTCGCCTCGGCGAGGAAGTCGTCGACCCCCGCCTCCTCGGCGATCGCCTTCGCGGTCAGCGGGTTGTCACCCGTGATCATGACGGTCTTGATGCCCATGCGCCGCAACTCGTCGAAGCGCTCGCGCATGCCCTCCTTGACGATGTCCTTGAGGTGGATGACGCCCAGGACGCGGGCGCCCCTGTCGTCCTTGACCGCGACGAGGAGCGGGGTCCCGCCGGCTTCGGAGATGCCGTTGGCGAGGAGATCGGCGTCGTCGGACACTCGGCCGCCCTGCTCCCGCACCCAGGTGATGACCGAGCCGGCGGCGCCCTTGCGGGTCTGCCCGCCGTCCACGTCGACACCCGACATGCGGGTCTGGGCGGTGAAGGCGATCCACTCGGCCTGCGACAACTCACCCTGGTGGCGTTCGCGCAGCCCGTACTTCTCCTTCGCCAGAACCACGATGGAGCGGCCCTCGGGAGTCTCGTCCGCGAGGGAGGACAGCTGGGCGGCGTCGGCCAGCTCCGCCTCCGTGGTGCCCTCGACCGGGACGAACTCGCAGGCCTGGCGGTTGCCGAGGGTGATGGTGCCCGTCTTGTCGAGCAGCAGCGTGGAGACGTCGCCGGCGGCCTCCACCGCCCGACCCGACATGGCCAGGACGTTGCGCTGGACCAGGCGGTCCATGCCCGCGATGCCGATCGCGGAGAGCAGCGCGCCGATCGTCGTGGGGATCAGGCAGACCAGCAGGGCGGTCAGCACGACCATCGACTGCTCGGCGCCCGCGTAGACGGCGAAGGGCTGGAGGGTGACGACGGCCAGCAGGAAGACGATGGTGAGGGACGCGAGGAGGATGTTCAGCGCGATCTCGTTCGGGGTCTTCTGCCGGGCCGCGCCCTCGACCAGGGCGATCATGCGGTCGATGAAGGTCTCACCGGGTTTCGTCGTGACCTTGATGACGATCCGGTCCGAGAGGACCTTCGTGCCGCCGGTGACGGCCGAGCGGTCGCCGCCGGATTCGCGGATGACGGGGGCGGACTCGCCGGTGATGGCGGACTCGTCGACGGACGCGACGCCTTCCACGACGTCACCGTCGCCGGGGATGACGTCCCCGGCCTCGCAGACCACCAGGTCGCCTATGCGCAACTCCGCCCCCGGGACCCGCTCCTCGCCGCGGCCGTCCCCGCTCAGACGGCGTGCGACGGAATCGGTCTTGGCCTTGCGCAGGGTGTCGGCCTGCGCCTTGCCTCGACCTTCGGCCACGGCCTCCGCGAGGTTGGCGAAGATCGTGGTGAGCCACAGCCAGGCGGTGATGGCCCAGCCGAACCAGTGCGTGGGGTCGCTGATCGCCAGGGCGGTCGTGACGACCGAGCCGATCAGGACGACGAACATGACCGGGGACTTGACCATGATCCGGGGGTCGAGCTTGCGCACCGCGTCCGGGAAGGACTTCAGCAGCTGCTCGGGGTCGAAGAGGCCCCCGCCCACGCGCCCACCGCCCGGCGTGTGGCCGGCGGGCACGTCCTGGTGCGGAGCCCTCGTGGGAGTGGCGGTGCTCATGAGGCGAGCCCTTCGGCGAGCGGACCCAGCGCCAGGGCCGGGAAGTAGGTGAGGCCGGTGATGATGAGGATCGTTGCCACGAGGAGGCCGGCGTAGAGGGGCTTGTCGGTGCGCAGGGTGCCGGCCGTCTCGGGCACGGGCTTCTGCTCGGCGAGCGAACCGGCGAGCGCCAACACGAACACCATGGGCAGGAAGCGGCCGAACAGCATGGCGATGCCGATGGTGCTGTTGAACCACTGCGTGTCGGCGTTCAGCCCCGCGAAGGCCGAGCCGTTGTTGTTGGCGCCCGAGGTGTAGGCGTAGAGGATCTCCGAGAAGCCGTGCGCCCCGGAGTTCGTCATCGAGTTCGCCGGGGTGTCCAGTGCCATCGCCGCGGCGGTGAAGCCGAGGACCAGGGCCGGGGTGATGAGGATGTGGCAGGCGGCGAGCTTGATCTCGCGGGTGCCGATCTTCTTGCCCAGGTACTCGGGGGTGCGGCCGACCATCAGGCCGGCGATGAACACCGCGATGATCGCCATGATCAGCATGCCGTACAGGCCGGAGCCGACACCACCGGGCGCGATCTCGCCGAGCTGCATGCCCAGCATCGCGATGCCGCCGCCGAGCCCGGTGTAGGAGGAGTGGAAGGAGTTGACGGCGCCGGTGGACGTGAGGGTGGTGGCGACGGCGAAGATCGACGAACCGCCGACCCCGAAGCGTGCTTCCTTGCCCTCCATCGCCGCGCCGGCGACATCGAAGGCCGGCCCGTGGTGGGCGAACTCGGTCCACATCATCAGCGCGGTGAAGGCGACCCAGATGATGCCCATGGTCGCGAGGATCGCGTAACCCTGGCGCAGGTTTCCGACCATGCGGCCGAAGGTGCGGGTCAGGGCGAAGGGGATGAGCAGGATCAGGAAGATCTCGAAGAGGTTCGAGAAGGGGGTGGGATTCTCGAAGGGGTGGGCGGAGTTCGCGTTGAAGTAGCCGCCGCCGTTCGTCCCGAGTTCCTTGATGACCTCCTGCGAGGCCACGGCCCCGCCGTTCCACTGCCGGGTGCCGCCGAGGAACTGCCCGACCTCGTGGATGCCCGCGAAGTTCTGGATGGCGCCGCACGCGACCAGGACGATCGCGCCGATCACCGAGATCGGCAACAGGATCCGGACGGTGCCGCGGACCAGGTCGGCCCAGAAGTTGCCGAGTTCCCCGGTGCGGGAGCGCGCGAAGCCCCGTACGAGGGCCACCGCGACGGCCATGCCGACGGCGGCGGAGACGAAGTTCTGGACGGCGAGGCCGCCCGTCTGTACGACGTGGCCCATGGCCTGCTCGCCGTAGTACGACTGCCAGTTGGTGTTCGCCACGAACGACGCGGCGGTGTTGAACGCCTGGTCCGGGTCGATCGCCACGAAGCCGAGCGAGCCGGGCAGGATGCCCTGGGCGCGCTGCATCAGGTAGAGGAAGAGGACGCTCACGGCCGAGAACGCGAGGACGCCGCGCAGGTAGGCGGGCCAGCGCATCTCGGCGGTCGGGTCCGCGCCGATGGCCCGGTAGATCCACTTCTCCGGCTTCCAGTGCTTCTCGGAGGAGTAGACGCGGGCCATGTGGTCGCCCAGCGGGCGGTAGGCCAGCGCGAGCGCGGTCATCAGCGTGAGGAGCTGGAGCACTCCGGCGATTTCGGGGCTCATGTCGGCGCTCAGAACCTCTCCGGGTACACGAGGGCGAGGATGAGGTAACCGAGCAGGGAGACGGCGACCAGCAGGCCGACGATGTTCTCGACCGTCACAGCTTGGTCACCCCCCGGGCGATGAAGGCCACCAGCGCGAAGACCGCGACCGTGGTGACGACGAAGGCCAGATCGGCCACCGTGAGCTCCTGGATGAAGAGGGAAGTGATGAATCGGCCAGATGGCCGATGACGAGACAACCGTGTCCCCAGCCGGGGGTTGAGCCACCTTGACGGGCTCCATACGGACGCCGGGGAACTCTTGATGGCGTCCATACGCGAGCGGTCGTGAACCGCCGTTCAGCCCTGAGGGGACAGGTCGGCCGTGTCCAGGGCGCCGCCCGCCCGGGCGGTCTTCTTCGGGGGAGGGGCGTCCGGAGAGCGGGTCGGCGCCCGTGCGCTCGGGCCGCTGTCGCCGTCGGCGACGAGCGTGCTCGTGCTCCTCACCCTCCCCGCCGCCGGCGTCTCAGACGCCGATGTCCCGGCTCCAGTGGTCCGCCAGTGTTTCGCGCCGGACGAGGAGCCGGGCCGTGTCCTCGTGGACGGCGACGACGGCGGGGCGGCCGACCAGGTTGTAGCCGGAGGCCATGGACAGTTGGTAGGCGCCGGCCACCGGTACGGCCAGCAGGTCGCCGGGGCGGATGTCGCCCGGCAAGGGGACGTCGGAGGCGAGGATGTCGCCCGCCTCGCAGTGCCGGCCCACGACCGTGGCCGTACGGGGCCCCGCCGTCGAGTGGCGGCCGACGAGCCGGGGCGCGTACCGCACTCCGTACAGGGCGGGGCGCGGGTTGTCGCTCATGCCGCCGTCGACGGCGACGAACACCTTCTCGCCGGTGTGCTTGACGGTGAGCACCCGGTAGAGGGCGACGCCGGCGGGGCCCACGACGGCGCGTCCGGGTTCGACGGCGAGCCGGGGCACGGGCAGCCCCGCGGCGGCGCAGCCGTCGACGAGTTCGGTGCGCGTGCGCCGGGCGAGCGAGGTGAGGTCGAGGGCGGGTTCGCCCGGCCGGTAGGCGATGCCGTGGCCGCCGCCCATGTCGAGTTCGGGCAGGACCACGCCGTGCGCGTCACGGATGCGGGCCATCAGCCCGATCACGCGCCGCAGGGCGACCAGGTAGGGCTTCACCTCGGTGATCTGGGACCCGATGTGGCAGTGCAAGCCGGTCAGTTCGAGCTGCGGCAGACCCAGGATCCGGGTGACGGCGTGCTGTGCGCCGCCGTCGGTGAGGGACAGGCCGAACTTCTGGTCGTCCGTACCCGTACGGATCTTGTCGTGGCCGCCGGCCGAGACGCCCGGGACCACCCGCACCATGACCTTCTGGCGGCCGCCCGGGGCGACGGCGGCGGCGATCCTGGCGATCTCGGACGGGCTGTCGATCACGATCCGTCCCACACCGAGGCGCAGCGCGGACTCCAGGTCGCGGGGGGACTTCGCGTTTCCGTGCAGCACGATGCGCTCGGGCGGGAATCCGGCGGTGACGGCGAGCTCCAACTCCCCGGCCGAGCACACGTCCAGGCCCAGCCCCTCCTCCCGTACCCAGCGCACCATCGTGCGGGAGAGGAATGCCTTGGCCGCGTACAGCACGTCCGCGTCGGGGAAGACCTCGCGGTACGTCCGGCAGCGCCCGCGCACCTCGCCCTCGTCCAGTACGTAGACGGGGGTGTCGAACCGCTCGGCGATCTCTGTGAGGGAGACTCCGCCGACGGCCAGGCCGCCGTGCGGGAGCGGTTTCGCGGACGCGGGCCACACGGACAGCTCACCGCCATCGGCGGGCGTCTGCGGAAGAACGTCGATGGCCATGTTCTGCTCCTCTTCAGGCCGTGCGGGTTCGGGCCGTGCGGGTTCGGGCCGTGCTGGTTCAGGCCGTACGGGCCGTGGTCCCGGACACCCGCGGGAGCGGGGATCCGGCGCCCGCCGCGGTGACCGGGGGCGCGGTGAGAGCCGGGTCCACGGTCAGCAGCGATGCGCCGAGCGGCCCGGCCACCGCACGGAGTGCGGCCGCGGAGAGCCGGATCCAGGGCTGGGCCGTCCCGAGCGTGGCGGCCAGCCGTTCCGGGCTGGTGAAACCCACGGCGGTACGGGCTCCCAGCGGGGTGCGGAACAGCCGCACGACGACGTGTGCTCCTCCCGGCCGGGCGGGCACGTACAGAGGCCCGGCCGGGCCCTGTTCCTCGGGCTCGGAATCGGATTCGTCGAACTGGAACAGGCACATGGGGTCCTCCTCGGGGAACCACGAGCGGCGGGTGACGCCCCGGCGCGGGGAGGCGGTCCGGGGCGTGCAACCGAAGCTATCCCCGTCCCCGCGCCCCGGCGGCCACCCCGTAACGGGACCCATACGGCCGCCGGCCCACTCCATACGCGTCACTGACGGCGGGATCCGGATTCCGTCAACAGGGCGTCGGGGTTGTGGGTCCGCCCGCCAGAACCCCGTAAAGGGCATGGCCGCGCCGTGCCGGGCGGCCCTTCCATGGGGGCCGGCGACTGGACGACGAGGAGAGGGGACAGGCCGTGCGGAGAGTGGTGGTCGGCGTGACCGGCACCCTGGGGAGTCTGGCCGCCCTGCACAGGGCGGCCGCGGAGGCCCGCGTACGCGATGCGGAGCTGAGGGTCGTCCTGGCGTGGCAGGCGCCGGGCGGTGAACTCGGCGGTCGCAACGGTCTCGGCCCCTGCGCCCTGGCGCAATGCCGTACGGCCGCCGTCGAAAGACTGCGCGAGGTACTCGACACTGCGTTCCGTGCGGCGAAGCCCGGAGTCACCCTCGCGGGCCTCACCGTACGGGGTGCCCCCGGCGCCGCCCTGGTGGACGCCGCCCGCGGCGTGGAGGACATCCTGGTCGTCGGCACCGGCTCACGTGCCCCGTTGCGCCGCCTGCTGCGTCCCTCGGTGGCCCGCTACTGCCTGGCGCACGCGGCCTGCCCGGTACTCGTCGTGCCGCCCTCGCCCCTACAGGTCGAATTCGACGCGGCGCACCGACGCAACTTCTGGAGGATCCCCTTGGACCCGCGGGAGTTGGCCCCGTGATCCGGCGGCTCCCGGGTTGCCGCGCCGCGTGATCCGGCGGACCCGGGGTTGCCGCGCCGCGGCTTCGGCAGGTCAGTTTCCGCGGGGTGCGTACATGATCACAGCCATGCCGGCGAGGCAGATCAGGGCGCCGATGACGTCGGGGCGGTCGGGGCGGTAGCCGTCGGCGACCATGCCCCAGGCGATGGAGCCGGCGACGAAGACGCCACCGTAGGCGGCGAGGATGCGACCGAAATCGTCGTCGGACTGGAAGGTGGCGACCACTGCGTACAGGCCGAGTGCGATGACGCCCGCGCCGATCCAGACCCGGCCCTTGTGCTCGCGGATGCCCTGCCAGACGAGCCAGGCGCCGCCGATCTCGAAGAGGGCGGCCACGGCGAACAGGGCGATGGAACGAGCGACGGTCATACGCGCGACCCTAACGCCGGCGCGCCGCCGACCCGCACGGACCCGTCCGGACGCGGGGACGAAGGGAACGTGCCGCGCGGCGCGAGCGCCCCTACGCTTGAGGGGATACCTCCGGACCGCGGCGGGAGGCCACCCATGAGCAGGCGTTGGACCGCGCGTCTGGCCCTCGCGGCAGGCGTGGCCGCGCCGGCGGTGCCGGCGGTCTTCGCGGGCCTCGGGAGCCTGGTGCTCATGGGGGTGGGGTGGGCAGGCCTGGTGCTCACGGCGGCCGGTGGCTGGTGGACGCTCACCCACACCGGCTGGATCAGGGTGGCGGCCGGGACGCTGGTGGTCACCGCGCCGCTCGCTGTTCTGGTCCTGTACGCGGTCGCCGGACTGTTGTGGGTCGTACTGGTCTCGCTCGGTCTGTGGGCGTTGGCCGTTTCCGCGGGCAGGGCCGCACTCGCGGACGACGACACCGCGCCGAGCGTGTCGCCGCGGTCCGTCAGCCGCGCCGAGCACCCGTTCCTGATCATGAACCCGCTTTCGGGGGGCGGGAAGGTCGAAAGGTTCCGCCTGGCGGAGCGGGCCAGGGCGAAGGGGGCCGAGGTCGTCGTGCTGGACCGGACCGGACGGCAGGACGTGGCCGAACTGGCGCGGCGGGCCGTTCGGGGCGGGGCGGACCTGCTCGGCGTCGCGGGGGGCGACGGTACGCAGGCACTGGTCGCCGGCGTGGCCGCGGAGCACGACATACCGTTCATGGTCATCGGCGCCGGCACCCGCAACCACTTCGCCATGGATCTGGGCCTGGACCGGGAGGATCCCTCCAGGTGTCTGGAGGCACTGGACGACGGCGTCGAACTGCGCGTCGACCTCGGCCATCTCCGCGGCGGAGGGCCGGTGGGTCCGAGCGCGGAGCGCGTCTTCATCAACAACGCCTCGTTCGGCGTGTACGCGGAAGTCGTGCGGAGTCCCGCCTACCGCGACGACAAGGCCCGCACCATCCTGGAGATGCTGCCGGACCTGCTGACCCACCAGAGCGGCGCGGTGTTGAGCGTCCGTGCCGGATCCCTGGCCGTGGAGGGCCCCCAGGCCGTACTGGTGAGCAACAACCCCTACGCGAGGGGCGACTCGGCGGGCCTGGGGCGCCGCCGGAGACTGGACTCCGGCGAGCTCGGGTTGCTGTGCGTCGGCGTCGGCAACGCCGCCGAGGCGACGGAACTCCTGCTGCGGGGCGGGCAGGGCCGCGGGCTGACCGCGGCCACCGCCCGAGAGGTCGTCGTCGACGCCGACGTCCCCGTCATTCCGGTCGGGGTCGACGGCGAGGCCCTGACGTTTCCCACTCCGGTGCGCTGTCGTCTCGCGCCCGGCGCGCTGCGGGTGCGCGTACCCCGGCACCGGCCGGGCGCGCCACGCGTCGCACCACCGATGGACTGGCGCCGGGTACGCGCTCTGGCGCTGACGATGGGACGGGTCGCGGCTGGGCGCGGTACGGCTTGATCGGCGGTGATGATGCCGGCGGGCCCGGGGTCCGTTCCGGCGCCATGGCGGGCTTTCAGCCGGGGTGCCGCTCGGGGACGCGCAGGGCCAGGAGGGCCGTGTCGTCGCTGGTCCATCCTTCGTGCCGGGCGGCCAGGGCGCGGTTGATGTGGGCGATGGTGTCGCCGGCGTTCAGGCCCGCCGTGGCGGCGAGGGTGCGGGCCAGGTCGGCGTCGTCGAACACGTCGTGATCGCGGTCGGGGGCCCCGGGGCGGGCGCGTGCCTCGGTCGCGCCGTCGGTGTAGAGGAGGAGCAGGTCGCCCGGGGCGAGGCGGAACCTGGCGTCGACCAGGCGGATGGGGTCGAAGACGCCGAGGAGTTGCCCGGCCGCGCCGATCTCGCGGACGGTGCCGTCGGCTCGGCGGACGAGGGCGGGCGGGTGGCCGGCCAGGGCGAGCGTTCCCGCGAGCCCGCCGGGGGTGGTCCGGAAGCGGGCGTAGACGGCGGTGAGGAAACGCGGAGCGTGCTGGGCGAGCATCGCGGTGTTCAGGCGGCCGAGGAGACCGGCCGGGGAACGGTTCTCCCCGGCCTCGGCGCGGATCGTGTACCGGGCCATGGAGGACGCCTGGGCGGCCTGCACCCCCTTTCCGCACACGTCGCCCAGGACCGCGGCCCAGGACGAGCCGCGGGTGCGGAAAAGGTCGTAGAAGTCGCCGCCGACCTCGATGTCGGAACGGCCCGCGCGGGAGGCCGGCAGGTAGGAGGCCGCCACCTCGACGCCCGGTACCCGCGGCAGGGCGGGCGGCAGCAGGCCCTGCTGGAGCGAGTGGGCCAGGTCCGCCGAGAGGGTGTGCGCCTTGCGGGCGGCGGTCAGGGACTGGCGCAGGCCGATCTCCGCGCCGACCGAGCGGGCGAGCGTCTCCAGCGTGGTCAGGTCCGCGGGCGTCCAGACGCGGGGGCTGTCGTCGATGACGCAGAAGCTGCCCAGCACCTCGCCGCCGGCCGCGAGCAGGGGATACCCGGCCCAGGCGCCGATGCTCATCGAGCCGACCGAGGGATGGTCACGGGTGCGGGGGTCGTTGGCGGCGTCGTCCACCACGAACGGCGCCCCGTCGAGACCGATCAGGAAGTGGCAGAAGCTCTCCTCCACCGGATTCTGCCGGTCCTCGATCGCGGTCGCGTCGACCCCGACGCAGGCCTTCCAGAACGAGCGCCGGTCATCCACCAGCGTGATGAACGCCCGCCCCGAGGCGGTGACCCGGGCGGCGAGGCCCGCGAGGTCCTCGAAGACCTGCTCCGGCCCGGTGTCGAGCAGCTCCGTGGCCGCGACCGCGGCCAACCGCGCCCGGTCCCGCAGCTGTCTCGGCAACCCGTCCTTCTTCTCCCGCACCATCTTCTCCCGCACCAACACTCCCACACCCGTCGTCAAGGCCCGCCCCCTCGCCGCGACCGAACCCGCCGAACCTGCCGAACCCGCCGAACCCGCCGAACCGCAGTCTTCGAGTGTCTGTCCGCACGACAGCCAATCACGCCGTACGTCGCCCGCCCAACCTCCGCCCGCGTCCGGTCCGCGCACGGCGAGGAGCGCGCCTTGCGAAACGGACCGGCGGTCCGTATGTTTGAACTATGCGGACCGCCGGTCCGTTTTGGATCGGCCGTCGCCGCGCCTTCGAGCAGAATGGAAACCTCGAACATGCCCCTCCCCACGGCTCCCGCCGAGCTCTACCGTCACGGTCTGCGACTCCTGCTGGAGAAGGACGTCCCCGCCTGGGTGGATCTGTGGGACGAGAACGGGATCCTGGAGTTCCCCTTCGCGCCCCCGGGCCGACCGCAGCGGCTGGAAGGGCGGGCGGCCATCGCGGACTACATGCGCCCCTACCCGGACCACATCGACCTCCACGACTTCCCCGAGGTGACGGTCCACCAGACCACCGTCCCCGAAACGATCGTGGTGGAAATGCGCGGCGTCGGCCGCCTGGTGAAGACCGGCGGCCCCTTCGACATGACCTACATCGCCGTGGTCACGGTCGAGGACGGGCTCATCACCTCCTACCGTGACTACTGGAATCCACTCGCCGTGCAGGAGTCCGGCGCCGACTTCGCAGGAGCCGATCGATGAGCGGCCTCGACGGCACCCTGGTCATCGGTGCCACCGGCACCACCGGCCGCCGCGTCACCGCAGGCCTCCTCGCCGAGGGGCACCACGTCAAGGCCGCCGGACGCACCGCCACGCCGGTGGAGGGCGCGCAGGCGGTCCGCTTCGACTGGAACGAGCCCACGACCTGGGGCGATGCCCTGTACGGGGTCGAACGCGTCTACCTCGTCCCGCCCATCGGTTCCTCCGACCCGGCCACGGTCATGCTGCCCTTCCTCCGCGAGGCGCGTACGGCCGGTGTGCGACGGGCGGTGCTGCTCAGCGCGTCGGCGATCCCCGCGGGCGGTCCCGCCGTGGGACAGGTCCACCAGGTACTGCCCGACCTGTTCGAGCAGTGGGCGGTGTTGCGGCCCTCCTGGTTCATGCAGAACTTCACCGGATCCACCCCGCACGCCCGCAGCATCCGGGAGGGCGGCGACATCCGGACGGCCTCGGGCGACGGTCGCATCGGATTCGTCGACGCGCGGGACATCGCCGCGGTCGCCGTACGCGCCCTGACCGACGCGAAGGCCCCCGACACCGATCTGATCCTGACCGGTCCGCAGACCCTGAGCCACGACGACGTCGCCGCGATCCTCACCGAGGCCACCGGCCGGACCGTCGTGCACCGGCACCTGACCTTCGACCAGCTGCGCGATCGTTGGGCAGCCGAGATCCCGCTGGAGTTCGCCACCATGCTGGCCGCCATGGACCGCGCCATCGCCGACGGCGCGGAGGACCGCACCACGGACACCGTCGAACGCCTCACCGGCCGTCCTGCGGGCACCTTCCGCGCCTTCGTCGAAAGGGAGGTCGTACGCGGGAAGGACGAGTGACGGGAGGTCGTGTGAAGGCAGGCCGGGTGAGCGTGGAGGCAGGCCGGATGAGCGGCCCCGTACCGGTGGCGGGATCGGCGAGCGCACGCGGGAACACGTATCTTCGACTGGCTCGACGACGCCACGAACCGATCCGCCGCATCCCGGGCGGACCACCGGTGACGGGCCGAAGACCAAGGAGGACCCGTGGCCCAGCGCACGGAACGCGCGGACGCCCTGCGCAACCGAGAAGCCGTACTGGCGGCGGCAGACGCCCTCTTCTGCGCCAGCGGCAGCCCGCAGAGCGTGTCGATGGACGACATCGCCGCGGCCGCGGGCGTCGGCAAGGGCACCCTCTTCCGCCGCTTCGGTGACCGCGCGGGCCTGATCGGCGCCGTGATCGCCTCCCGCATGGAACCCTTGCAGCAGGCGGTGCGGGAGGCGCAGGAGGCGGCCGGCTCCTCGCCGCGCCAACGGGTGGCGGACCTCCTGGACGCCTCGTTGCGCTTCAAGATCGAGAACCGGAACCTGATGACGGCCGCGGAGGACGCCGGGCTCAGCAGCCCCTACCGGGCCGAGCACTACGGCTGGTGGCACGGAGTCCTGCGTACGGCACTGGCTCAAGTGCCGGGTGTGCACGACGCGGACTTCACCGCCCACGCCCTGCTGGCCACCATCCGCGCCGACCTCGTGGCGCACCTGATCGACGAGCAGGGGATGGACGCGGAAGGCCTGCGGACCTCACTCGCGGCGTACATCGACAACGTCCTCGGCGCGGCCGACTGAGCCCCGCCCCACCGATGCCGGCCGATTGCCTCCGCGCCGGCGGACTCATGCGCCGGTGACGGTGCACGAGCGCCGAGGTGGCGGCGGGCCCGACGCGTCCGAGCGCCCGAAGCCGCGCGGAGGCCCGCTCGGCCGTGATGGTGCGGGTCGCCCCGCCACGGTGACTCGGACAGCGCACCGATGAGGCATCGACGGCGACTCCGGGCCCCGCGGACCTGCACGGCGCCGTTGCGCTCGGATCGCGCAGACGGAAGGAAAGCACGCGAAACCCATGCCGCGTGACCGCTTTCTCATTCACCCAAGATGACAGGGGACTCTTTGCCGCGATTCGGGGCCGCGGGAATCGACGGAGTGTCGAGGAGGAGAATTTCCATGAGCGTTCAGCGGTGAGTGAAACCCTGCCTCGCGGCGACATGCTCCGGGTATACGTGCAGCACCGTCACACGAAAGGCGTCTGTTCAGCATGCCGCGAATCAACGTAAGCGCCGAGAAGGACCGCAGCGTCGAACTCCACTACGAGGACTTCGGGCGGGGCCGCCCGGTCGTCCTCATCCATGGCTGGCCGCTGAGCGGCCGCTCGTGGGAACCGCAGATCGGTCCGTTGGTCGAGGCCGGCCACCGGGTGATCACCTACGACCGGCGCGGGTTCGGCTCCTCGTCACAGCCCTGGGAGGGGTACGACTACGACACCCTGGCCGGGGACCTGGACGCCCTCCTGACCCACCTCGACCTGCGCGACGTCACACTGGTCGGATTCTCCATGGGCGGCGGAGAGGTGGTGCGTTACCTTCACAACTACGGCAGCAGGCGCATCCGGCAGGCGGTCCTGGCCGCGGCGGTCCCCCCGTACCTCCACAAGAACACCGACAACCCGGACGGCGGCCTCGACGACGCCACGATCGCCCGGTTCCAGGACGGCGTGCGCGGCGACCGGCCCGCGTTCCTGGACGGGTTCGTCACCGGCTTCTTCCAGGCCGGCGACGACACCGGCCTCGTCAGCGAGGCGCAGCACCGCTACCACGTACACCTGGCAGAGGCGGCTTCCCCCAAGGGGACCCTGGACTGCATCGACGCCTTCGCACGCACGGACTTCCGTGACGACCTCGCCCGGGTCGACGTGCCCACCCTGATCATCCACGGCAGCCAGGACGCCATCGTGCCCTTCGAGGTCAGCGGCATGCGCTCCCACGAAGCCCTGCGGGACAGCAGCCTCGCCCTGATCGAAGGGGCCCCGCACGGGCTCAACCTCACGCACGCGAAGGAATTCAACCAGCACCTGACGGAATTCCTCGCCAAGTGACCGCCCGCCCCCTGTCCGCACCCGGTGTGGTGCGGACAAGGGGCGCGTTCGTGTCACGGGGAGCGCTTCGGTTGAAGGAATTGAAGTAACGGTTCTCTTTTACGGCGTCAAGAAATGGCCCCGCGCGTCGGACGAGGACGCACGGGATTGGCCGGCGAGCCGGCGCGCCGGAAGCGGCCTTTCGGTGCGTGCGAAGGGCCGGCGCCACGGGGTCGTTGCCGCTCCTCAGATGCGCCGCGTGGCCAGCCTCTTTCCGTCCGCCCCGAGCACCAGGACGTTCCTGGCGGTACCGGCCCGACCGTGATCGCCGTCCCACCACTCGACGAAACTCTGGGCAAGCGCTTCAGCGGCGGGCTTTCCGGATTCTGCCGAGTGGTCCGTGCTCAACTCAACGTCATAGTCGTGTTCGGTCAGTTGGGCCACGGTCAGCACGCGGGCGTGATCGAGCTGCTGCGCTTGACCCCCGGTACGAGCCCAGGCGCGGAACCGCTCCAGCATCTCAGCGTCCGTGGTCCGCCTGGTCACGGGGCCGCTGGGCAACTGCTCAGGGACGTGGGCGACGCCGTTGAGGCAGCCTCGCACCCAGGAGCCACGGTCCATCTCGGCGCCGCCGTCGGCCTGCAGGGCTCGGCGCGTACAACCGCCCCACACGGTCTCGCGTACGGCCGCCCCCTTGCCCGAGGAGTCGTGGACGGCCTTGCCCACGGTGTATCCCGCGCGATAGGCGGCAACGTGTGCGGGCTCGGCAGGCGAGCCGGACTCGGGTGTCGGGCCGTCGAAGGGCTTATCGCTGCCACAGCCGACCAGGCCGATCAACGCGGCGACGGCCATGCCGAGTAAACAGACTGATCGGTGATTCACGATTCCCCCTGGGTGTGGACTGCCACCCCATGAGAGGGCATCCCGGGCCCCTGGGTCGCACCGGCCGAGCATCGTTTCGCGTCGCGCCTCCGAACCGGCGGGCCCCTCGCCGCGCCAGGCGAGCGCCGCTCCTTCCCACATGCACACCAGGCGTGATGGCCCCGTCACCCCGCGCGCCTTACGGAAACCTGCACATCGTGTGCGCGAGTGCGACAACTCACCTTCCTCGACTGCGGTATGGGCGTGTATGTCCTGTCCGTTTGTGGTCGGTTCATATGGATTGGTTCCGTGTAAGCAAGGGAAGGTCCACATCTGTTACTCGATTGTGTGAAGAAGCCGTCACCATTCAGTGAATCAAGCTGCACTTCAGCCCTCCGGAGCGCCCATCCGGCCGTGAGAGGGCGTCAACGGGATTGGTTCGGCGGCCCGTTCGCGTGCTTTCATCTTGCCCATTGCGGCAGGCGAAACGGCGACCCGGTTTCGGGCCGTCCGGCCGCCGCACGAATGAATTCCTCCCCCCAATGAAAGGTGCGCGTCATGCGTAACGACATCGAGACCCGCGAGATCGCCGACACCGAGCTGGACGCCGTCTCCGGCGGCATCATCGGCGTGTCCGGTGGCCTGGTCGGTGCCGTGACCAGCGATGTCAGCAACGTCCTGGGCTCCCTGAACACCGTCCAGGCCGCCACGGGCATCGTGTCCCAGGTCCCCGGCGTGGTCACGGGCGTCACCGGCGTTTCGGTGAACACCGGTATCGCCGGTCTCTGATCGGGATATCCCCATGAACCCCGGAGCGTCCCCCACGGCTCCGGGGTTCCTGGCTGCCCGCACGTCTGCGGCCGACCCATACGAATGCAGTCGAAGGAATAGTCCGTGCAGTTTCGCCAAAAGGCTCTTTCCAAGCTGCAATCGCCCGAAGAACTCGACTTGCCCGTACGATTCGCGCGCCCGCAAGGGCGGCTCGTCCTGGCCGTCACGGTCATCGTCATGGCCGCCGCGAGTTTCTGGGCCCTCACCGCAGCCGTGTCCTCCAAGCTGAGCGCACCAGGCATCCTCACCCACGCCGAGGGAAGTTACGTGCTGCAAACCCCGGTGGCGGGACAGGTCACCGCGGTCCTCGCCGAGGAGGGCGCGATGCTGGCCGCGGGGGCGCCGCTGCTCAACGTCCGTACGGCGCAGGGCGACCGGCCCGTGCGCGTGGTGACCGGCGGCCGGCTGGCGACAGTGGTGGCCAAGGTGGGTTCGGTCGTCGCCACCGGCGCGGACGTGGCGACCGTGGAACGCGTGAAGAACCCGCAGGACCCCCTGGTGGCCGTGCTGTACGTGCCCGGCGGCAGCGCGTCGGGGATACCGGTGGGCGCCCCCGTGGACCTGAACGTCCAATCCGTCCCGCAGCAGCGGTTCGGCACGCTGCGCGGCCGCGTCAAGGCGGTCGGCCGCACGCCGCAGACCGCGGCGCAGATCGGCGGGTTCCTGGGCGACGGCGGGCTCGCCGAACAGTTCACCCGCGAGGGCAACCCGGTCGCGGTGCTCGTACAGCTCGACCCCTCCACCTCCACCCCGTCCGGCTACCGCTGGTCTTCCGCGGACGGCCCGCCGTACGACCTCCCGTCGAGGACACCGGTCACCGGGGCCGTCCACCTCGCGGTGCAGCGCCCCGTCGACTGGCTGCTGCCGTGAGCGCGCCGCCGACCGGCACGCCGCCGCAGCTCCCTGCCGCCGGGCACCGGCGGCACCGCCCGGAACCCAGGGGCGGTGCCCGCCGCAAGCCCGCGCCCACCCCCAAGGGCAGGACGCCCCGCCCCGTACGCACCCCCACCGTCCTCCAGATGGAGGCGGTGGAATGCGGCGCCGCCGCCCTGGCCATGGTGCTCGGCCACCACGGCCGCTTCGTCCCCCTCGAAGAACTGCGCATCGCGTGCGGCGTCTCCCGCGACGGCTCCCGCGCCGGCAACCTCCTCAAAGCCGCCCGAGGTTACGGGCTCACGGCCAAGGGCATGCAGATGGGCCTGGCCGCGCTCGCCGAGGTGAAGGCCCCGGCCGTCCTCTTCTGGGAGTTCAACCACTACGTCGTCTACGACGGCATGGGCCGCCGCCTCGGCCGCAAGGGCGTGTACGTCAACGACCCGGGCAAGGGCCGCCGGTTCGTTCCCATGGACGAGTTCGACACCAGCTTCACCGGCGTCGTGCTCACCTTCGAGCCCGGCGACGGGTTCCGCCGCGGCGGCCGCAGGCCGGGCGTCCTGAGTGCCATGCCGGCACGCCTGCGGGGCACTTCGGGCACCATGGCCGCCGCGGTGCTCTCCAGCCTCCTCCTGGTGGCCGTCGGCGCCTCGGTGCCGGCCCTGAGCCGCACGTACATCGACATGTTCCTCATCGGACAGCAGACGTCCCTGCTGGAGGTGCTGTTCGCCTCGATGGCCGTCGCCCTCGTCCTCACCGCGACACTCACCGCGCTGCAACAGGCCAATCTGCTGCGCGGACGCATCATCTCCTCCACCCTGGGCGGCGCCCGCTTCTTCCGCCACCTGCTCAGGCTCCCGGTCACCTTCTACTCCCAGCGCAACCCGGCCGACCTCGTCCAACGCCTCCAGTCCAACGACACGGTCGCGGAGACCCTCGCCCGGGACCTGGCCGCGGCGGGCGTGGACGCCGCGGTGGTCGTGATCTACGCGGTGCTGCTGTGGACGTACGATCCGCAACTCACCCTGGTCGGTGTGGCCGTGGCGCTGTTCAACGTACTGGCCCTGCGGATCGTGATCCGGTTGAGGGCGACCGATACCCAGAAGTTGCGCGCCGAGAGCGCCCGGTTGACCAACACGTCCTACAGCGGCCTCCAACTCATCGAGACCATGAAGGCCACGGGCGGCGAGAACGGCTTCTTCCGGCGCTGGGCCGGACAGCACGCCGTCACCCTCGACGTACAGCAGCGCCTCGGCGTGCCCAGCGCGTGGCTCGCGATCGTCGCGCCCACGCTGGCGGCGTTCAACAGCGCGCTGATCCTGATGATCGGCGGCGTGCGGGCGGTGGAGGGGCACCTCACCGTGGGCCTGCTCGTGGCCTTCCAGGCACTCGTGACCAGCTTCACCGCGCCGATCTCCCGGCTGGGCGGTGTCGCGGGACGGATCCAGGACTTCGCGGCCGACGTCGCCCGCCTCAAGGACGTCGAGAACTTTCCCGTCGACCCGGTCTACTCGCGGCGCGAGCCGGCCGCCGGCACCCGACGCCTCAAGGGCCACGTGGAGCTGGAGCACGTCACGTTCGGCTACAGCCCACTGGACGCCCCGCTGCTCAAGGACTTCTCGCTCTCGGTCGGCCCCGGCCGGCAGGTCGCGCTCGTCGGCGGCTCCGGCAGCGGCAAGTCCACCGTCTCCCGGCTGATCTCGGGCCTCCACACCCCCTGGGAGGGGACCATCCGCATCGACGGGATGCGGCTGGAGGACATCCCGCGCGGCACGCTGGCCGCCTCCGTCTCCTTCGTCGACCAGGACGTCTTCCTCTTCGAAGGCACCGTCCGCGACAACGTCGCGCTGTGGGACCCCTCCATCCCGGACGAGGCCGTCGTCGCCGCCCTCCAGGACGCCGCCGTGTACGACGTGGTCGCCCGCCGCCCCGGTGGCATCCACAGCCGCGTCGAGCAGGACGGTCGCAACTTCTCCGGCGGTCAGCGACAGCGCCTGGAGATCGCCCGGGCACTGGTGCGCCGCCCCAGCGTCATGGTGCTCGACGAGGTGACCAGCGCCCTGGACGCGGTGACCGAGCAGACCATCATCGACAACCTGCGCCGCCGCGGCTGCGCCTGCGTGGTCATCGCCCACCGGCTGAGCACGGTGCGCGACAGCGACGAGATCGTCGTGCTCGACCGGGGCGCGATAGTGGAACGCGGCCGGCACGAGCACCTGGTCGCCGCGCGGGGCCCGTACGCCGAACTGGTCAAGGAGCACTGAGGTGACGCACGCCCACCAGGCCGCCCCCACCACGGCCACCCACGCCACCACCCACGCCACCGGCGGCCCACCGGGCGGAGCCCCGGACCAGGTCGTCGCGGCACTGGGCGTGTTGGGTTCGCCGGTCGACTGCACGGGCCTGCGCAGCCTGTCCCTGGAGGGCCCGCTCGTCCTGTGGCTGGTCGTGCGGGGCGAACTGGACCTGTTCGCCGTCGACGCCACACAGGCAGGGCACTGGCACTTCCTGGGCCGGCTGGAGCCGGGCACGCTGCTGCTGGGCCCGGCCGAGGGCCCTCACCACACCCTGGTCGGCCGGCCCTTGCAGGGGTGTCGGCTGCGGCGCATCGAACTCCGGGAGTTGTACCGCCCGGAGTACGGCGACCCGATCCACGGCAACGGATTCCACGCCGAGCAGTTCCACGCCGAGAAGTTCCACGCCGAGCAGGTCCACGCCGGGACGTGGTACGCCGATCAAACGGGGTACGGGGCGCACGCCGGCGGGCGGCCGAGCCCCCTGGAGGACGCCTTCACGCGCGGCATCGGCCGCGGCCTGCGCGTGCTCTACCAGGCACCGCTGGACGGCGGCGCCACCGACGGACACGGTGCGGCCGACGACGACATCCTCTGGATGCAGATCAGCCCGGGCAGCGTCCAGTACGGCGCCGTGTACGAGACGGAGGCGGTGGGCACCCTCCTCGTCGACGCGGCGATGTGGCAGGGCATGGTCGACCAGCAGCACCGGCTGCTGTACGCCCTGGACGGCTGGATCGAACAGCTGGAGCGCGCGCACGAGGACCGTACGGCGGCCGGCATCGAGGCGGGCCGGGCGGCCCGTACCCAGGCGGACCGGACACTGCTCGCGTCCATCGTCCGCGACGGTCGGGACACCCACCGGAACGCGAGCGTCGACGCGACGTTCGCCGCGTGCCGCCTCGTTGCCGACGCGGCCCGCATCACCCTGTCCGAACCGGGCGAGGTCGCGGGCGCGCCCGGGCGGGCGGATCCCGTCGAGAGCATCGCGCTCGCCTCGCGGATCCGCACCCGCGAGGTGCGGCTCGCCGGACGCTGGTGGCGGGAGAACACCGGGCCGCTCGTGGGCCGCCGCGAGAAGGACGGCGCACCGGTCGCCCTGCTGTGGCGACGCGGCGGCTACGAGGCGGTCGACCCCGCCACCGGTACGCGCGAGCGCGTCGGCAAGAGCGACGAAGCCACCTTCGAGCCGCGCGCCGTCATGCTGTACCGCCCGCTGCCCGACGGGCGGGTGGGCCTGCCGGGGCTGCTGCGGTTCAGCGTGCGCGGAACCCTCCCGGAGCTGCGCAGCCTCGTCCTGGGCGGGCTGGTCGCGGTGGCCCTGGGCGCGCTGGTGCCCATCGCCACCGGCCGGGTCCTCGGCCGGTACGTCCCGCAGGGCGAGACCGGGCTCATCGTGCAGAGCGGGCTGGCGCTGATCGCGACGGGCATCGTCTCCGCCGCGTTCATGCTGCTGCAGAACACCTCGCTCCTGCGCATGGAGGGCCGCATCGAGGCCACCTTGCAGCCGGCGGTGTGGGACCGGTTGCTGCGGCTGCCGACGAAGTTCTTCGCGGGCCGTTCCACCGGCGAACTGGCCGGCGCGGCGATGGGCATCAGCGCGATCCGCCGCGTGTTGTCCGGCATCGGGCCGGTCTGCGTACAGGCGGGCGCCGTCGGCGCGATGAACCTCGTACTGCTGCTCGTCTACAGCGTGCCGCTGGCCATGGCGGCGCTGGCCATGCTGGTCGTCGTCGCGGCGGTCTTCCTGGGCCTGGGGCTGTGGCAGTTGCGCTACCAACGCCGGCTGATCGCGCTCGGATACCGACTCGACAACCAGGCCTTCCAGACCCTGCGCGGCCTGCCCAAGCTCCGCGTCGCCGCGTCCGAGAGCTTCGCCTACGCCGCGTGGGCGCGGGAGTTCGCCCGCACCCGCGACCTGCAACAGCGCATCGGCCGGATACAGAACGTCATCACGGTCCTGGGCGCCGTCTACCTGCCGCTGTGCACCCTGGTGATGTTCATGCTGCTGGCGGGCCCGGCCCGCGGCGCCATGTCCGCCGGTGAGTTCCTCACCTTCAGCACCGCGCTGACGATGCTGCTGTCCTCGGTGACGCAGCTGACCGGTGCGCTCATCTCGGCCGCCGCCGTGCTGCCGATGTTCGAGCAGGTCAAGCCGCTCCTGAGGGAGACCCCCGAGGCGGTCCGGTCCAGTACCCGGCCGGGTGAGCTCACCGGCGCCGTCGAGGCCAAGGACCTGTCGTACCGCTACGCCGACGACGGCCCGCTCGTACTCGACGGCGTCAACCTCCGCATCGGACAAGGCGAGTTCGTCGCGATCGTCGGAGCCAGCGGTTGCGGCAAGTCGACCCTGCTGCGACTGCTCATCGGCTTCGACAAGCCCGACTCCGGCAGCGTGCTGTACGACGGCCAGGACCTGGCGGCGCTCGACCAGGCCGCCGTGCGCCGACAGTGCGGCGTCGTGTTGCAGAACGCGCAGCCCTTCACCGGCTCGATCCTCGACTGCATCCGCGGCGCCGGGACGTTCTCGCTCGAAGAGGCCTGGGAAGCCGCCGCGATGGCGGGCCTGGCGCAGGACATCAAGGCCATGCCGATGGGCATGCACACCATGCTGTCCGACGGTGGAAGCACCGTCTCGGGCGGCCAGCGGCAACGACTGATGATCGCCCAGGCCCTCATCCGCAAGCCGCGCGTCCTGTTCTTCGACGAGGCCACCAGCGCGCTGGACAACGAGGCCCAGCGCGTGGTCGTCGAATCCACCCGCGCCCTGCGGGCCACCCGCGTCGTGATCGCCCACCGGCTCTCCACGATCATGGGGGCCGACCGGGTGATCGTCATGTCGGACGGCCGCGTCGTCCAGCAGGGCCCGCCCGCCGAACTGCTGGCCGACACGACCGGCCTCTTCCACGACCTGGTCCGCCGCCAGCTGAGCTGACGGTCCCCTCAGGCGCTGCCGGCGATCGCGTACGCCGCCGCGCCGGGGCGGTCCTGTTCGAAGGCCCGGAGCAGGTCCGCCGCGACGCTCACCGCGATCGTGGCGGGTTCCTTGCCGGTGATCCCGGTGATTCCGATCGGGGTCTTGATCCGGTCGATGCCGGCGGCGTCGTGGCCGCCCTCGTTGGCCAGGCGCTGCCGGAACCGCGCCCATTTGGCGGACGAGCCGATCAACCCGATCGAACCCAGACCGGGGGTGCGCAGGGAGGCGTCGCACAGCGCGGCGTCCTCGGCGTGATCGTGGGTCATGATCAGGACGTGGGCGCCGGCCGGCAGCTCCGCGAGCACCTCTTCCGGGAGGAGCGGTGTGTGGCGCACGTGGATCTGCGCCACGGCGTCGGCGAGCACGCCGAGCCGTTCGTCGGTGAGCATGTCGGGGCGGGTGTCGATCAGGTACAGATCGAGGTTCTGGCGGGCCAGGATGCGGGCCAGCTCCAGTCCGACGTGCCCGACGCCGAAGACCGCCACCGCCTGGACCACCGGCAGCGGTTCGAGCAGCACGGTCACGGCTCCGCCGCAGCACTGCACGCCGTGCCGGCCGGTGACCTTGTCGTTGAGGGCGAACTCCATCAGCTCCGGTTCCGGATCGACCGCGCCGTTGAGCTCGCGGGCCCGGTCGATGGCGACGGCCTCGATGTTGCCGCCGCCGATCGAACCCCACGTCTCGGTCCGTCCCACGACGAGTTTCGCACCGGCCCGGCGGGGCGCGTGGCCGCGCACGGTCGCGACGGTCACGAGCACGCCGGGTTCCCGGCGTGCCCGCAACCGCGCGACCGCGGCCACCCAACTCATGTCAGGCATGGCTCAAAGCGCCCGCGTCGGCGGGGGCCCCGTCGCCGACGGGCGGGTGCCCGTCGTGCCGCGCGCCGCCCGCGCGAGCCGCCTCGACCGCCCAGTACACCGCCTCGGGAGTCGCGGGCGAGGCGAGTTCCACGCTGACCCCGGCGGGCCCGAACGCCGCCGCGGCCTGCCGCAACGCCTCACGCACGGAGAAGGCCAGCATCAGCGGGGGTTCGCCCACCGCCTTGGAGCCGTAGACCGCGCCCTCCTCGGTGGCGTTCTCCAGCAGCCGGACGTTGAACTCCTCGGGCATCTCCGAGAAGCTCGGCAGCTTGTAGGTGCTCGCCGCCTGGGTCAGCAGCCGACCGCGGTTCGGCCCGTCACCGGTGTCCCACCGCATGTCCTCCAGCGTCAGCCAGCCCGCGCCCTGCACGAAACCACCCTCGACCTGACCGATGTCGATCATCGGGGAGAGGCTGTCGCCGACATCGTGCACGATGTCCACCCGCCGGATCCGGTACCCGCCCGTGAAGCCGTCCACCTCCACCTCGGTCGCGGCGGCGCCGTAGGAGAAGTACTTGAACGGCGAGCCCTGGAAGGCCTTCGCGTCCCAGTGCAGGCCCTCGGTCCGGTAGAAACCGGCCGCCGACAACTGGACGCGCTGGAAGTACGCGGTGCGCACCAGATCGTCCCAGGCCAGTTCCTCGTCGTTGCCCAGGGCGCGCGCGACGCCCTCGACGATGCGCACGTCCGAGGCGTTCGCGCCCAGTCGGGTGCCGGCGACCTGGAGCAGCCGCTCGCGGATCTGCTCGCAGGCGTTCTTCACCGCGGCACCATTGAGGTCCGCCCCGGCGCTGGCGGCGGTGGCGGAGGTGTTGGGCACCTTGTCGGTGCGCGTCGGCGCCAGCCGGACCTTGTGCAGCGGGATGCCCAGGGTGGTCGCGGCGACCTGCAACATCTTGGTGTGCAGGCCCTGCCCCATCTCGGTGCCGCCGTGGTTGATCAGGACCGAGCCGTCCTTGTAGACCAACACCAGGGCGCCGGCCTGGTTGAAGGCCGTGAGGTTGAACGAGATCCCGAACTTGATCCCGGTGATCGCGAGCGCCCGCTTGGTGTGCGGGTGCGCGGCGTTGAAGGCCTCGATCTCCCGCTCGCGACGGGTGATCTCGGCGTCGGTCTTGACCTGCTGCCAGATGATCGAGATGCGTTCGGGGTGGGGGACGGGCTGTCCGTACGGCGTCGAATGGCCCCGCCGGTAGAAGTTGCGCTCGCGCAGCTCCATCGGATCGAGGCCGAGCAGCGGCGCGCACCGGCCCATGATGTCCTCGATCACCAGCATGCCCTGCGGTCCGCCGAAGCCTCGGAAGGCTGTGTTGGAGACCTTGTTGGTCTTGGCGATGCGGCCGGCGACCCGGGCGTGGGGAATCCAGTAGGTGTTGTCGATGTGGCACAGGGCGCGGGCCACCACCGGCTCGGACAGGTCCAGGCTCCAGCCGCCGTCGGCGGTCAGGGTCGCGTCCAGGGCCTGGATGCGCCCCTCGGCGTCGAAACCGATCTTCCACTCGGCGTGGAAGCCGTGGCGCTTGCCGGACATGGTCAGGTCCTGGGTCCGGTTGAGCCGCACCCGCACCGGCCGACCGGTCAGCATGGCACCGAGCGCGGCGATGGCGGCGAACCCGTGCGGCTGCATCTCCTTGCCGCCGAAGCCGCCACCCATCCGCAGGCACTGCACGGTCACCTCGTGGCTGTGCAGGCCGAGCACGTGCGCGACGATCTCCTGCGTCTCCGAGGGGTGTTGGGTGCTGCTCTGGACGAACATCTGCCCGTTCTCGTCGACGTGGGCCAGCGCCGCGTGCGTTTCGAGATAGAAGTGTTCCTGATCGGAGAACTGGAACTCACCGGTGAACACGTGGGCGGAGTCGGCGAATCCGGCGTCGACGTCGCCGGCCCGCATCACGGGTCGGGCGCCGTGGAAACTGTTCGCCTCGATCGCTTCCCGCAGCGAGATCACCGAGGGCTTCTCGTCGAGTTCCACCTCGACGGCTGCCGCACCGAGCCGGGCCGCCTCCACGGATTCGCCGAGCACCCAGGCGACGGCGTGGCCGTGGAACATGACCTCGTCGGGGAAGAGCGGTTCGTCGTGCTTCATGCCGGCATCGTTGACGCCGGGCACGTCGGCGACGGTCAGTACACGGACCACACCGGGCACGGCGAGCGCGGGTTCGGTGCGCAGCGCGACGATCCTGCCGTGGGCCTTCATGACCTGGACGGGGTAGGCGTGCAGCACGTCCTTGGTGCGATGGACCAGGTCGTCGGTGTAGAGCGCGGCCCCCGTGACGTGCAGGTTGGCGCTCTCGTGCGGCATGGAGACGCCGACGACGGACTTCTCGGGACGCTCGGACAAATGACTCATGACGACACCGCCTCGGTGGTTTGCGCGTACAGCTTGAGCAGGCTCTGCCCGAGCATCGCGGAACGGTAGCCGGCGCTGGCGCGGTGATCGTCCATCGGTGTGCCCTGGGCGCCCAGCACCCGGGCCGCGGCCTCGACGGTCTGCGCCTCCCACGGCTTGCCCTCCAGGGCCGCCTCGGTGGCGAACGCGCGGATCGGGGTGGCGGCCACGCCGCCCAGGCCGATGCGCGCCTTGCGGACGATCCCGCCCTCGATGTCGAGCGCGAAGGCGACCGCCACACTGGAGATGTCGTCGAAGCGCCGCTTGGCGATCTTGTGGAAGGCCGTGACGGGCGACAGCGGCAGCGGTACGCGCACCGCGCGGATCAGCTCGTCGGGACGGCGCACGCTCTGCCGGTAGCCGGTGAAGTAGTCGGCGAGGGGCACCTCGCGCTCACCGTCGGCGCCGGCGAGCACCAGCGACGCCTCCAGCGCGAGCAGGACCGGCGGACTGTCGCCGATGGGGGAGCCGGTACCCAGGTTGCCGCCGAGGGTCGCACTGTTGCGGATGAGCCGGGACGCGAACTGCGGGAACAGCTCCGCCAGCAGGGGGACCGTGCCGTCGAGACGGCGTTCGATCTCGGTGAGCGTCTGCGCCGCACCGATCTCGACGTGGTCGGATTCGACGCGCAAATCCCGCAGTTCGGGCAGCCGGTCGACGGCGATCACGCAACGCGCCCGGCGGGCGCGGATGTTCACCTCCACACCCCAGTCCGTGCTTCCGGCGACCACCACGGCGTCGGGCCGCTCGCGCAGCAGCCGCAGCGCTTCGGACAGGTCGCCCGGCCGCAGGAACACGCTGTCCTCCCGGGCGTATGCGGTGGCGACCGGTTCGGGCGGGGACTGCTCGCGGCGCCGCGCCAGGGCGTCGTCCTCGGCGGGCGAACCGACGGCGAACGCGGCGTCGCGGATCGGGCGATAGCCGGTGCAGCGGCACAGGTTGCCGCTCAGCGCGTGCAGATCGAAGCCGTTCGGACCGTGCTCGGGGTCGGTGGTGTCGGTCGACTCCGGGTGCGCGCACCGGTCGGGACGGTAGTACTCGGAGGCCATGCTGCAGATGAACCCCGGTGTGCAGTAGCCGCATTGGGAGCCGCCGCGGACGGCCATCTCCTCCTGTACGGGATGCAGTGTGCCGGGTGTGCCGGGTGTGCCGACCGTGGCGAGACCCTCCGAGGTGATGACCTCCTGGCCGTCGAGGGCCGCGACCGGGACGAGACAGGCGTTGACGGCCACCCAGTCCGTGGGCTTGTTCACGCCGGGCCGGGCCACCATCACGGAGCAGGCGCCGCATTCACCCTCGGCGCAGCCCTCCTTGGTACCGGTGAGGCCACGTTCGCGCAGGAAATCCAGCACCGTGGTGTGGGGTTCGGCCGGCGCGATCGGTGTTTCTTTTCCGTTGACCGTGATCCGCGCCGCTACCATGGCACGTCCTCGTTTCGGCGCGCGGTCGATCTGATGGTCCTGGTCACCATGTCGGATGCTTTCTCGTTCAGTGGCGCGGCTCGACGATCCGGAGCGCGACGCTTCGGCACGCAGCGAGGTGCCGTGAGTGGTGAGGGGGAGGGAAAGTACCGGGGCCGCGATCGGGCACGCCGGCAAGGGGGCCGTTCAGCAGCCGTGTGCCACGCGACCCGGAGCCCAGGCGACCTGGTGGGCGAGGCGAAGCATGACGGAGATGGTCGACATCCGACTTCGCCTCCTTCCGGTCACTCCTGAGTGGGTGCGGTCGAAGTTACGTTGCCGCAGGTTCACCGGTCAAGCGGATCCGGGTCGATTCCACGAAGGCCGGCCACTTCACGGGGGAGAATCTCGTACGCGAATCCAGAGGGGGCGGCCTGAACGGGCGGCGGGGCGGCGTACGCCGACGCGGTGTCGGGTACGCCGCCCTCGGGCGGTACGCGCCGCGGGAGTGGCCCGCGGTCGCGGCGACTACTTCGGGTCGCGGTTGAACTTCGAGGTCGACCAGAAGTAGCCGAGCACCGTGAGGCCCAGGCACCAGGCGACCGCGAGCCACCCGTTGTATCCGATCTCGGTGCCGAGCAGCAGTCCGCGCAGGGTCTCGATGGCGGGGGTGAACGGCTGGTACTGGGCGACCGGTTGGAACCAGCCGGGCATGGAGTCGACCGGCACGAAGGCGCTGGACAGGAGCGGCAGCAGGACCATCGGCAGTGCGTTGTTGCTGGCGGCCTCGGCGTTCGGGCTGATCAGGCCCATGCCGACCGCGATCCACGTGAGCGCCGTGGCGAAGAGCACGAGCAGCCCGAACGCGGCCAGCCATTCAAGGACGCTCGCGTCGTCGGAGCGGAAGCCGATGGCCACGCCCACGGCGGCGACGAGGACCACGCCGGCGATCGACTGCAGGACGCTGCCGACGACGTGCCCGACGATCACGGAGCCGCGGTGGATCGCCATCGTGCGGAAGCGGGCGATGATGCCCTCGGTCATGTCGGTGGAGACGGACACCGCCGTCCCGACCACGGTGCCGCCGATGGTCATCAGCAGGATGCCCGGAACGATGTAGGCGATGTACGCGGAGCGGTCCGCGCCGCCGCCACCGATGCCCGCGCTCATCACGTCGCCGAAGAGGTAGACGAAGAGCAGCAGGAGCATGACCGGGGTGAGCAGCAGGTTCAGGGTCAGGGACGGGTAGCGGCGCGCGTGCAGGAGGTTGCGGCGCAGCATCGTGGACGAGTCGCGCACGGCGAGGGAGAGGGAACTCATCGAACGTTCTCCTTGTTTCGGCGGGGCAGGTCGGTGCCGCTGGTCAGGGCGAAGAACACGTCGTCGAGGTCGGGGGTGTGCACGGTCAGTTCGTCGGCGTCGACGCCGGCGGAGTCCAACCGGTTCAGGACGGAACGCAGTTCGCGCTGGCTGCCGTCGCTGGGGATCTGCAGCGCCAGCGCGTCGTCGTCGCGGGTGACCTCGCCCAGGGCGACGGCGGCGGCCCTGTACGCGGTCGGGTCGCAGAAGCGGAGACGGACGTGGCCGCCGGGAACGAGCCGTTTCAGTTCGTCGGCGGTGCCCTCGGCGGCGATCTTGCCGTCGTTGAGCACGGCGATCCGGTCGGCGAGCTGGTCGGCTTCCTCCAGGTACTGGGTGGTGAGGAAGACGGTGACGCCGCCGGAGACGAGCCCGCGGATGATCTGCCACATGTTGTGGCGGCTGCGCGGGTCGAGGCCGGTGGTGGGTTCGTCGAGGAAGATGATCCGAGGGTTGCCGACGAGGGTCATGGCGAGGTCGAGGCGGCGCTTCATGCCACCGGAGTAGGCGGAGGCGGGCTTCTTCGCGGCTGCGGTGAGGTCGAAGCGCTCCAGCAGCTCGGCGGCGATCCTGCGCCCCTCCCTGCGGGGCAGGTGGTGCAGGTCCGCCATGAGGAGCATGTTCTCCTCACCGGTGACCAGAGCGTCGACGGCGGAGAACTGGCCGGTGACACCGATCGCGGCGCGCACGGCCTGCGGGTCGGCGGTCAGGTCGTGGCCGCCGACCCGGGCCTGGCCGCCGTCGGCGGTGATGAGGGTGGAGAGGATCTGCACGGTGGTGGTCTTGCCGGCGCCGTTCGGTCCGAGCAGCGCGAACACGGACCCCGCCGGGATGCGCAGGTCGATGCCGTCGAGAACGACTTTGTCGCCGTACGACTTGCGCAGACCGAGGGCCGAGACGGCGACCGCCGACGGGTAGCCGCCGCTCTGTTCGGGCATGGGAGTAGACATGGGCATGACAGATGAAGGCATGGGGCCCTCCCGCTTGAAGGGGGTGAAGTCGGTTGTCGTGAAAGTCTGTTGAGACCGGCGCCGCCGGGGTCAGGCCTTGGCGCGGCGGACGTCGATGTTGCCGTGCCGGGTACGGGCTCGGATCTTGACGGTGTCCTCGGTGTTCTCCGGGGTCTCCGATGCCGTGAGCGTGTTGCGCACCTGACCGGAGCCCGAGTTGACGTCCAGCCAGGCGGCCGTGCCCTCGCGTACGCCGACCTCGATGGCACCGTAAGACGTCTCCAACTGCGCGATCCCGCGCGCCACTTCACCCACGCGCAGGGTGCCGTGAGCGGTTTTGGCGGTGACCGAGTCCTCGGCGCGCCGGATCTCGATGTCACCGTTCGAACCGCTCACCCGCAGGTCGCCGGTCGCGACGCCGATGGTCGTGGTGCCGTGCGAGTTCTTCAGGACGGCCGGCCCGTCGACGGTCCCGACGCGCACGCTGCCGGAACTCGTGGTGATCTCGGCCGTGCCCTCGACGCGGTCCACCGTGATCGAGCCGTGCGACGCGGTCAACCGCAGCGGGCCGGTGGTGTCGAGGCGGACATCGCCGGACGAGGTCTTCACACGGACCTCACCGAGGCGGCCCTCACCGAGCACCTGCGCCCAGGCGCCGGTCATGTCGACCCCCGAGCCGGTGGGCAGTTCGACCGTCACGTCCACGGTGCCGGTGCGCCCCACGAGGTAGCGCTGCTTGGGCGTCCTGATGTCCAGTACGCCGCCCGCGTAGGTGACCTCGGTCTGGTCGGCCGCCCGTACGTCCTGGTCCTTCTTCGGGTCGCGGGGCCGCACCTCGACGACGGTGTCGTGGCGGTCGCCCGCGGTGAACTGGATGGAACCGGCCTCCACGCGTGCGGTGACCGAGATCGCTTCGGGAGTGTCGAAAGAAGGCATGGCTGTCCCGTCCTCTTGGATCGTCAGGGCGTCCCCGCTGGTGGGACGTGGTGTGGGTGAGGTGGCGCGAGTGAGGTGGAGTGGTGCGGGGCGGGGTGGTGCGGTTGAGGTGGAGTGGCGCGGGGTGGTGCGGGCCGGGGTGTCGGTCAGCGCACCCAGCCCGTGAAACTCTGTCCGACGCTCTGGCTCTTCTCGGGCGTACGCGACCGGGCGCCGCCGTCGACCGCGCCCGACACCACCCGCACCAGCCACGCGTTGACCGACAGGCCCTCGTGGCCCGCGGCCTCCTCGGCGCGTGCCTTGAGGTGGGCCGGCAGGCGCAGATTGACGCGGGCGGTGCCGCCGTCGTCACCGTCGTCGGGGGCCGCGGCCCGCAGGGGTTCGACGACCTCGGCTGGCTCCGCGGGGCCGATTCCGTACGCGGGCGGCGGCGTCACCACGAAGTCCGGGTCGAGTCCGCGCAGTCGTACGTCGACCGAGCCGGGAGCGAGCTCGCGGGTGATCTCGTCCGCGGCGGCGGAGAGCACATTGAGCATCGTCAGCCGGGCCGCCGACTCCAGGGGAGCCGTCAGCCTCTCTGCCAACTCGCGGGCTTCGTCGCCACCGGCTTCGGCGGCCACCGCGAGTTCGCGGCGGAGGTTGTCGACATACGGCGTGAGGTCCATGGCGCAATCATGGCACCACTATGGCGCCACACGCAAGCGTATAGGCGCCTTCGGGGCGCCTGGCGCGCGGACAAGCCCTCTGAGCTGCGGGAACGCCGGGAAGGTGGTTCGCTTCAATGTGGCACCACGCGTGTGCAGGGGTGAGGTGCGGTGGTACGTGGCGCCACGTGGCACCGCGTGGCGCCACTTCGCTCCATCCGGCGCCGGGTCCCACATGCAGGTCGCCCGCGAACTCGCCGAGCACGGTTGTCCCCGCGAGGCCGGACCCGGTGTGTGGGACATCCACTCGCCGCGCGTCCCCTCGGTCGCCGAGGCCGCGGCGCTCCTGCGCAGGGGACTCCGCGGTTCGGGCCGGAACGTCGTTCTCCCGACGCTCCGGCCCGATCACGTCCCGCACCGGGGCGAACGCGGCCGGCGCCGTGGTGAGCGGGGGCCGCGCCGCAGGGGTCCGGCCGTCGCCCCGGCCGGCGCTCACACCCGGTCAATTAGCCGTGTCTTCCGGTCAACCCCCGAGGTGACCGCCGAATGCGTGGTCAGATGTGCGCTTCGGCGATGTTCGGTGATCGGTGTTCGGCGAGTGCGAGGCGCGAGATGACGACGACGACCGAAGAGCCGTTCCGGGCCCTCCTGGAGGCGGCACCGGACGCGATGGTGATCGTGGACGACGCCGGAGTGATCCGGCTGGTGAACGCGCAGACGGAAGCCCTGTTCGGCTACCCCCGGCAGGAGTTGCTCGGCCGGCCCATCGACGTCCTGGTGCCCGAGCGCTTCCGCGGCCACCACCCGCGGCACCGGCTCGGATACGCGGCCAGCCGCCAGGTGCGCCCCATGGGCGCGGGCCTGGAGCTGTACGGACTGCGCCGGGACGGGCGCGAGTTCCCGGTGGAGATCAGCCTCAGCCCCCTGCAGACGGCCGACGGCCTCCTCATCTCGGCGGCCGTGCGCGACGTCAGCGAGCGCAGGGCCGCCGAGGAGCTGTTCCGGGCGCTCCTGGAGGCCGCCCCGGACGCGATGGTGATCGTCGACGACCGCGGCACGATCCGACTCGTCAACGCCCAGACCGAGGCGCTCTTCGGCCACACCAGGGCCGACCTCCTGGGCCGGCCCGTCGAGGTACTCGTGCCGGAGCGCTTCCGGGGGCACCATTCCGGCTTCCGGCAGGGCTACTTCGTCAACCGCCAGGTACGGCCCATGGGCGCGGGACTGGAACTGCACGGCCTCTGCCGGGACGGGCGCGAGTTTCCCGTCGAGATCAGCCTCAGCCCCCTGGAGACCCCGGACGGGACCCTCGTGTCGGCGGCCATCCGCGACGTCGGCGACCGCAAGGCCGCCGAGGAGAAACTCGCCGAGCTCTACGAACAACAGCGCCACGTGGCCCTCACCCTGCAACGCAGCCTCATGGGCTCGCCCGCCGACGTACCGGGCATGCCGACGGCGAGCCGGTACTTCCCGGCACGGCAGGGCGCGGGTGTGGGCGGCGACTGGTTCGACCTGATCCCCCTGGGCGGCGGCCGCGTGGGCGTCATGATCGGAGACGTGATGGGGCGCGGGCTGGAAGCCGCCGCCGTCATGGGCCAGTTGCGCTCGGCGTCGCACGCGCTGGCGAAGACCGGGATGCCGCCCTGGCAGTTGATGCGCGCCCTCGACGCCGTGGTGAGCGAACTCCCTGACCAGTTCGTCACCTGCTGCTACCTGGTCGTCGACGCGGACGCCGCGGAACTGACCGTGTGCTCGGCCGGACACCTGCCGCTGCTCCTGGCCGCGCCGGACGGCGGGGTGAGCCGGCTCGCCGTGGACGTCAGCGTGCCGCTCGGGGTCGGCGAGGTCCCGCACCACGAGAGCCGCCACACCGTGGAACCCGGCTCGGTACTCGTCCTCTACACCGACGGGCTCGTGGAAACGCCGGGAAGTGACATCGAGGAACAACTCGACGACCTGGCAGCCGCCTTGGGGAAGGCGTCCGCCGACTCCGACGACCTGGAGACGATGGCCGACTCCCTCCTGGGCGAGATGCTGCCGGACGCGGACGACAACGCGGACGACGTCACCCTGCTGCTCGTGCACGTCCCCGACCTGCCGGTGACCTCCCAGAGCGTGGTACTGGCCCCCCGGCCGAGCAGCGTCGGCGAGGGTCGCCGCTTCCTGCGTACCACCCTCGCGGGGTGGGAGAGTGTGGACGACCAGCTGTGCGACACGGCGTGCCTGCTCGCCTCCGAGCTCCTGTCCAACGCGGTGAACCACGGTTGTGGCCCCGTCCGACTGAAGCTGCGTCAGGCAGGACGGGAACTCAGCGTCGAGGTGTGCGACGGCAGCCCGGTCCTGCCACAGGCGCGGTTCGCCTCGCCCGACGCGGAATCCGGACGCGGCCTGCTCCTCGTGGACTCGCTCGCCGAGGCGTGGGGCACGCTCCCGACAGCCGAGGGGAAAGCCGTCTGGTTCTCCCTGCCCCTTCCCGCGCAGCGTGGGTGAACGGCCGGGCCGGTGAGGCCCCGACCGGGCGGTCGGGGGCCGACCACGTCCTCCTTCTCGTCCTCCGCGCCCCTGCGGGTTACTTGACGCCGAGGCCGGCGTCGGAGACCTCGGGCTTGCCGGCTGCTTTGAGGACCTTGTTGAGGAGTGTGAGGTCGTAGATGCCGTTGAGGTCGGGTTCCTGGATGAGCTTGGCTTTGACGGCCCAGTCGGATTCGGTCTTGAGGGTGCCGGCGAGGGGGTCGTCGGTGACGAGGATGCTTGCCCAGGCGGGGTCGATGACCTTGGCGTCGAGTGCCTTGCCGCCGAGGGACTTGAGGGCGGCGTTGGCGGAGGCCTTGGCCTTGTCGGGGTTGGTGTTGATCCAGTCGTTGGTCTTGACGGTGCCGGTCAGGACGGCTTCGACGA
>NZ_JBIWLV010000005.1:0-453156 GCF_044766345.1 Streptomyces sp. NPDC102278
GGCACCCGTGTACTGGACGTACTCGGGTGCCCCGACAACGCCGCCAGGGGCGGCACCGGGCGCCGCGACCCCGGCAAGATCCGAAAGAGACGGCCTAGGAGAGGCCGAGGTCCTCGAGGCGGTAGCCGGTGAGGTAGGGCAGGCCCGCCTCGGCGATGGCGTCGGCGGCGCCCCGGTCCACGATGGTGGCGACGGCGACGACCTCGCCACCGGCCTCGCGGACCGCTTCCACGGCGGTCAGCGGGGAACCGCCGGTGGTCGAGGTGTCCTCGACCACCAGGCAGCGCTTGCCCTTGACGTCGGTGCCCTCGATGCGGCGCTGCATGCCGTGCGCCTTCTGCGCCTTGCGCACGACGAAGGCGTCCAGGCACCCGCCGCGCGCGGCGGAGGCGTGCAGCATCGAGGTGGCGACCGGGTCGGCGCCCAGGGTGAGCCCGCCGACGCAGTCGAAGACGAGGTCGGCGGTCAGGTCGAGCATGACCTGACCGACCAGCGGGGCGGCCTCGCCGTCGAGGGTGATCCGGCGGAGGTCGATGTAGTAGTCGGCTTCCCGCCCGGAGGAGAGGGTCACCTTGCCGTGCACGACGGCCTTGTCCTTGATCTGCTGCAGAAGCGCATCCCGTACGTCACTCATGCCGTCGAGCTTAATTGCGCGCTACCCGAGCCGCCGCCACGTCCACGTCGTGGAGACCTCCAGCGGGTCCACGGGCGTGACCAGCCGGGGGAGGGTGTTCAGGCCGTTCGGCGGGCCGGACTGCGGCTCGACGCAGACGGCCTCGGGCTGCTCGTCGTAGACGACCACCCACTCGGCGCGACTGGCGATGCTCAACTCCAGCGTGCCGGGCCAGGTGAGGGTGACGTCCACGCCGTCCGGCATCCCGAAGCAGTCGTCCCAGGGGCCGGGCTTGGGGTCGACGCGCCGTCCCGTGGGGAGGTGGTCGGCGCCGCGCTCCTCCTGCCAGGCCGGCTCGAAGCCGATCCGGACCTCCGGCCCGTCGTCGGCCAGGGTGCGCCGGAACCACGGGTGCCAGCCCGCCTGGGCCGGGAAGGAGTCCTCGTACGTCTCCACGCCCAGGGTGAGCGTCAGCGCGTCCTCGGTCAGTTCGAAGATCTGCGTGACCTTGCCGCTGTGCGGCCACGGGTCGCGGAGGTCGTACGTGAAGGCGGCGCGGGTGGCGTCGACGCCGCCCGGGCGCCAGGCCGCGTCCCTGCCGAAGCCGTGGATGGCGTGCGGCGGTTGGTTCTGCGGCATCTGGTGGACGGTTCCGCCGTCACGGAATCGCCCGTCCTCGATGCGCCCGCACCACGGGACCATCGGGAAGGACCCGTACCGGGGTCCCTGCCGCAGGAGTTCGGTCCCGTCGACGCGCAGACTGCTGATCCGGCAGCCGTTCTCCTGGTCGATCGTCAGCTCGGCGCCGCCGGCGCTCAGTCGCGTACTCATACGGCCGACCCTACGGGGGCCGGACGCCCCACGTGCCCCGGGGCATGCCCCGCGTCACACGGCAGGTGCGGGGTCGGCGTCCCTGGCGGAAGTCAGCGGCGGCGGCGCAGTACCCGGCCGACCACCACGGCGGAGGCGACGGCGAGGGCGGCGGCGGGGGCCAACCAGCGCAGGTTCGCTCCGGCCGCGCCCGAGGCGGGGGCCGGGACCGGGGCGTAGCGGCCGCGCGGAGGGGCGTGGTCCACCTCCTCGGCGCTGCGGCCGATCATCGTGCGGCGGGCGTGGGCGGCCTCGGCGGGCGGCCGCGCGGGACCGCCGACCTCGCCGAACTCGCCTTCCAGGAAGGGGTCGAGGGAGGGCGGCGGCACATCCGCGTCGAAGACGGACGCGGTGACCCCGGTGCCCTCGGCGCCATCGGTGTCGTCGACGTCATCCGCGCCATCCACGTCATCCACGTCATTCGCGTCGCCGGCGCCCTCCGTGTCCGCCTCGAACCCGGCGTCCTCCGCGTCGGCCACGGGGTCCGCCGGGTCGACCACGGCGTCCTCCGCGTCGACCACGGGGTCCGCCGGGTCCGCGTCGGCCTGCGGGTCCGCAGCGCCGCCGGGGGACCCGGGCGCGGCTCCGACCACCGGCTCCACCGCGGCGCCGGCCACCGGCTCCGGGGCTCCGGCCGTGGCGGCTAGCTGCGCGGCGGTACGGTCCAACAGCCGTCGTGCGGCCGTCGCGGTGGCCTCGGGGGCGAAGCCGGCGGCCCGGCCGTCGGCGGTCGCCCCGCCGGTGAACTCCAACCGGGTCCCGTCCCCCTGGGGGGTGAGCCCCAGCAGGAGGGTGAGCTTGACGGTGCCGCTGCCGCGGGCCTCGGTGGCCTCGCCCTCGACGGCGAACCGGTCCGGGTCCCGTTCGGTGACGGTCAGGGACCCCCGGTAGGTCACGGTGTGCCCACCGATCCGCGCCTTCAGCCGGCCCGACAGCGGCCCGGACTCCGCGTCGGCGTCCTGTTGGAAGCCGGGTACGCAACGGGCCGTGCGGGCGGGATCACGCAGCACGGCCCGGAGGGCGTCTGCGGGTACCGGAACGAACACCTGATGCTCCATGCGGTCGAGCCTACCGACGAGACCCGCTCGCGCGCCCGGTCCGACGCCGAGCGACCCGCGCCGCCGGCCCGTTACCGCTCGTGCCGGTGGCCTGCGGCCGCGCACCCGGCGCCCCTGACGGCCCCCCTCGGACGACAGGACGGCAGTACGGCAGGACGGCAGAACGGCAGAACGGCAGAACGGCAGGACCGCAGCACGGCAGGACCGCAGGGCTACGGATCCACAGCGCCTACGAGTACCTCGGGTGCGGGAGGGTGGAGGGCGGCAGCCCGTCCAGGCGGGTGCGCTCGGCGTCGCGGGTGGCGTCCTGGAGGGTGCGGGTGGACAGCGAGCGCAGCCCCGGCGTGTCGCGGTCGACCCTCAGCTCGGGGACGGTGGCGCGGGCGGCGAGGACGAAGCCCCAGTCCTGCGGTGGACCGGCGCCGCCGCCGAGGGTCCGGTCGGGCCCTGCGGCGAAGCCGGTGAGGCGGCCGCCCGCGCTGTAGGGCGCGGTCCGCAGGCCGGCCGCGCGCAGGGTGGTCTCGACGGTCCAGTAGGTGCGCGGCCGGCCGGCCAGCGGCCCCGCGTGCACGGCGATCCGGCCGCCGGGGCGCAGGGCCCGCACCGCCAGCCCGTAGAACTCCTGCGAGTACAGCTTCGTGCTGGGGGTGATGCCTGGGTCGGGGAGGTCGGAGACGATGACGTCGAAGCGCTCCCGGGTGTCCGGGCCGCGCAGCCAGCGGAACGCGTCCTGCGTGACCACGCCGAGTCGGGGGTCCGCGTACGCCCCCGCGTTGAGCCGCGAGAGCATCGGGTCGGTGCGCGCGAGCCGGACCACTCCCGGGTCGAGTTCGACGACGGTGACGGAGGCGACGTCCGGGTAGCGCAGCACCTCGCGGGCGGCGAGCCCGTCGCCGCCGCCGAGGACGAGGACCCGGGTGTGCGGCCCGGTCATCGCCGGGTGGACGAGCGCCTCGTGGTAGCGGTACTCGTCGTAGCCGCTGACCCGCAGCCGCCCGTCGAGGTACAGGTCGAGGGAGCGCGGGGATCCGGTGCCCGGCCCGGTGAGCACGAGTTCCTGCACCCCCGTCTGGACGGCGACCCGCACCTCCGCGCCGTAGACGGCCCGTCGGGCGACCCTCTCGAAGTCGTCGGCGAGGACGGTCGCGGAGGCCAGGACGGCCAGGACGGCCACGTTCGCGCCGATCAGCAGCCAGCGGGAGCGTCGGCTGAGGTCGTGGCGGAACAGCCACAGCACGAGTCCGCCGCCGGCGAGCGTGTTGACGGTGCCCGTCAGCAGTGCGCCGGTGAGCTGCCCGAGCAGCGGCAGCAGCAGGAACGGGAAGGCGAGCCCGCCGACCAGGGCGCCCACGTAGTCGGCGGCGAACAGGTCGGCGACCGCGCCGCCCGCGTCCTGCCTGCGGATGCGCTGGATCAGGACCATGAGCAGCGGGATCTCCGCGCCGATGAGCACCCCGATGGCGAAGGAGAACGCGACGAGCGCGGGTCTGGACTCGCCCAGCCAGGCGAAGCTCGCGTACAGGGCCATGGCGGAGAGCCCGCCGATCAGCGCGAGGGCGGCCTCGATGGCGCCGAAGCCGAGGGCGGGCCGCCGCCTGAGTCGTTTGGCGAGCAGCGAGCCGACGCCCATGGCGAAGACCATGACGGACAGCACGATCGACGCCTGGGTGACGGAGTCGCCGATCAGGTAGGAGCCGAGGGCGAGCAGCTCCAGTTCGTACACGAGCCCGCAGGCGGCGCATACGAACACGGTGGCCAGGACGAGGAGCCGGCCGGTCCGGGGCCGTACGGGCAGGGCGGCCGGACGGGTCGCCACGCCCCGCGACTCCGGAGCCGGCAACACCCGGCGCGGGACGGAACGGTCGATCATGAAGCGAACCGTACGTCACCACCCACTGGCACCCTGTCACCCACATGGGTGCAAGTGGCGTACCGATCCGCCCAGTTGGCGTAACCCCGGCGCAACCACCGGCGCCCCGCGGGGTGGTGGGCCGCAGGACCGCCGACTCCCTTCCGACGAGGCCCGACAGGGCCCGGCAGCACCTCGCCGGGCTGGGCCGGGGCGACCTACCGCGACACGGCCGTCGCCTCCGGGGCCGCCGCGGCCGGCGACCCCGTCCGTACGCCCACCCGGGTACGCGTCGCCACCAACTGCCCCTCCTGCGGGTACGCGTGCCAGGTCCGCCAGCGGACCTGCCCTTCGTAGCGCTGTGCGAGCAGGGCGGTGAACGCGTGCGGGCTTCCCGGGAAGGTTCCGGCGAGCCCGTTCGGGTGATCCGCGACCAGCGCGAGCAATTCCTGCGCCCGCCCGGCGAACGAGCCGCGCGACAGGGTCTCCACGCGGGCGGCGAACTCGTACTCCCAGTCGCCGACCCGCTTGGCGACGCCGAGCGGCAGCGGTGTGCTGCTGCCCGGCATGCAGGCGACGGTCTCCGAACAGAGCACCTCGCCTTCCTCCAGGAGGACCTGGTGGGAGGCCCCGAGCAGGCGCAACTCCACCTTCGCCCCGTCGAGCCGGAGGTTCAGTACGGCCAAGGCGGGCAGCCGCTCCCGACCCAGGGCCCAGGCGAGATCGGCGGCACGCGTGTCGGTATAGGTGGTCTGGAGGGTCGTGAGCATGAGTCGGCTCCGCAAACGCGCGAGGGAGAGGTGGCCGGGGCCCGCCAGCGGTGGTCAACGGGTGGGGGGACACCGGCACGGGTCCACAGGAAGTCCAGGAAGGTCCGAGGACTGGTCTACTCAACCGAGGGAATCATGAAAGGCACGGCACTCACAGCGTTTTTACCCAACTTGACAGGGTTTACATCCCCCCGGGGGCTCCGCAGTTCACGTGTTCAACAACATGCCCCCCGTACGCCGTAACAAGCAGCCGAACAAGGAGACGCCCGAAGGAAGTTGTCCCCCCTGGGCGTCTCGTTCACGCGAGTCCGGCTCCGGCCGTGTTCGTCAACTGGAGCCGCAGCCCCCGCCCCCGCAGGAAGAGGACGAGGACGAACCACAGGAGGACGACGAACCGCAGGAGGACGACGAACCACAGGAAGATCCGCTCGAACACCCACCAGAGGATCCTCCCCCGGCCCAGTGGCTTCCGCCACTTCGGCGGCGCGGCGCACCGCCCGCCTTGACGGCCGCCCTGACGATCCCCACGACCACGAGCGTGAACACGCCCACTGCGACGAGCACCACGATCAGCACCATGTCCGGCCCCTCTCTGTCACCCCGGTCCCCCGGGGTCCGGGATCCCCGCGTCCCGTGTGCGGGGGAGATTCCCTCCGGCCATCGGCGCCAAAGCACACTTGAGCAACTCCAGAGGTTGCCCGCAGGATGGCCGTCATGAGCGCACCCGCGGCCGGCAGCCGCCCCTTCCTCAACCGCAACCTGGCGGTCTTCGGCACGACGATCTTCGCGGAGATGTCGGCGCTGGCCGCCCGCACCGGATCGATCAACCTCGGTCAGGGTTTCCCCGACACCGACGGCCCCGCCGAGATCGCCGAGGCGGCCGTGCGCGCGATCCGGGACGGCAAGGGGAACCAGTACCCGCCCGGCCCCGGCGTCCCGGAGCTGCGCACCGCCATCGCCCACCATCAGGAGCGCTTCCACGGACTCTCGTTCGACCCCGACACGGAGGTCCTCGTCACGGCGGGCGCGACGGAGGCCATCGCGGCCTCCCTGCTGGCCCTGCTGGAGCCCGGCGACGAGGTCATCGCCCTGGAGCCGTACTACGACTCCTACGCCGCCTGCATCGCCATGGCGGGCGCCGTCCGCGTACCGCTGACCCTGCGCGCGCCGGACTTCCGTCTCGACGTGGACGCGCTGCGCGCCGCCGTCACCCCGCGCACGCGGTTGCTGCTGTTGAACACCCCGCACAACCCGACGGGCACGGTGCTGACCCCGGCGGAGCTGGCGGCCGTCGCCGAACTCGCGATCGAGCGGGACCTGCTCGTCGTCACCGACGAGGTCTACGAGCACCTGGTGTTCGAGGGCACCCACGTGCCGCTCGCCTCGCTGCCCGGCATGCGCGAGCGCACGGTGACCATCTCGTCGGCCGGCAAGACGTTCTCGTTCACCGGCTGGAAGGTCGGCTGGGTCACCGCCCCGCCCGCCCTGACGGCGGCGGTCCGCTCCGCGAAGCAGTTCCTGACGTACGTCGCCTCGGGCCCGTTCCAGTACGCGATCGCGGAGGCCCTGGCGCTGCCGGACGCCTACTTCGACGCCTTCCGCGCGGACCTCGCCGCCAAGCGCGACCTCCTCGCGGACGGCCTGGCGGCGGCCGGCTTCGAGGTCTACCGCCCGCAGGGCACCTACTTCATCACCACCGACATCACCCCCCTCGGGGAGAAGGACGGCCTCGCCTTCTGCCGCGCCCTGCCCGAACGCTGCGGGGTGGTGGCCATCCCCAACCAGGTCTTCTACGACGACCGGGCCGCCGGCGCCACCCAGGTCCGCTGGGCCTTCTGCAAGCGCGAGGACGTCCTGCGGGAGGCCGTGTCCCGCCTCGGGCGGCTGTAGGCGCCCCGATCCCCGAAAGCCTCGGCCACCGGGGAGCCCCCGGCCCCCCGGGAGGGAGCACGCGAAAGCCCGGGCGCCTGCCGGGGGCGTGGTGGCCCCCGGGGCGTCCGGGCTCTCGCGCGGCCGCGGGGCGTACCTGCTCCCCGGGGCGCGCGTAGCGCTGTGTCGGCGACTAGTTGCCGTCGTCGCCCTTGTCGTCTTCGCCCTCGGCGGAGTCGACGTCCTTCTCGAGGCCGAGCTGCTCGACGAGCCACTTGTCGAACTCGATCGAGGCGCGGACCCAGCTGACCGTGGAGGACACGAAGTGCTCCAGGCTGACGCCGGTGCCGATCAGCATCTGCGCCTCACCGATCAGGCGGACCGAGCCGTCGTCGTGCGTGTGGCTGTAGACCTTGGGCCACAGGGTGCGACGGTTCCAGTCGTCGATCGTCTCCAGGAGCTGCGGCTTGTCCTCGATGTCGTGCGGGCGGTCGTAGAAGGTCCGCACCGAGAAGACCTGCTGTTCGTCCTCGCCGCGGAACATGAAGTACGTGCGGAACTCCTCCCACGGCGCCGCGAGGTCACCCTCGTCGTCGACGACGTACTTGAGCTCCATCTGTTCCAGCAGCTGCTTGACCAGATCCTGGTCGGGGACGACGGGGCCCGCCGGTCCTGTGGCCTGCGGATCGGGCTGCTGCCCTCCGAAGTTCGGAATCGAGGCCGGGTCGATGCTCACCGTGTACTTCCCTTCGTGCGGATGAACCACATCCTCCACCATCGGTCCCACCCCGTGTCCAGCCCCGCACGCGCGATCCGCTCCGGGCGGACACGAGTAGGACTCAGGTAAGGGGATACGGGGGGCGGTGGCGGGGCACGGGCCCTTCGGCCCCCACCGCCCAGGGTACGACCGGTGGGGGCCGGCGGCAGGGGCCGGCAGGGGCTAGAGGACCTTGCCGACCAGCAGGTCGTCCCCGGCCACGGCCACCCGTACGGTGTCGCCGTCCCTGACCTCGCCGGACAGGATCTCCTTCGCGAGGCGGTCCCCGATGGCCGTCTGGATCAGCCGGCGCAGGGGCCGGGCCCCGTACGCCGGGTCGTTGCCCTTGTCCGCCAGCCAGGCCAGCGCCTCGGGGGTGACGTCCAGGGTGAGGCGGCGGGCGGCGAGCCGCTTGGCGAGGCGGTCGATCTGGAGCTCGGCGATGTGGGCCAGCTCGTCCCGGGTCAGGGCGGAGAAGACCACCAGGTCGTCCAGGCGGTTCAGGAACTCCGGCTTGAAGGAGGCCCGGACCACGTCCAGGACGCGCGCCTTCTTGTCGTCCTCGGAGGTCGCCGGGTCGACCAGGAACTGGCTGCCCAGGTTCGAGGTCAGGATCAGGATGGCGTTGCGGAAGTCCACGGTGCGGCCCTGGCCGTCCGTGAGGCGGCCGTCGTCGAGGACCTGGAGCAGGACGTCGAAGACCTCGGGGTGCGCCTTCTCCACCTCGTCCAGCAGGACGACGCTGTACGGGCGGCGCCGGACGGCCTCGGTGAGCTGGCCGCCCTCCTCGTACCCGACGTAGCCGGGCGGGGCGCCGACCAGGCGGGCCACGCTGTGCTTCTCGCCGTACTCCGACATGTCGATGCGGACCATGGCCCGCTCGTCGTCGAAGAGGAAGTCCGCGAGGGCCTTGGCCAGCTCCGTCTTGCCGACGCCCGTGGGGCCCAGGAAGAGGAACGAGCCGGTCGGGCGGTCCGGGTCGGCGATGCCGGCGCGGGTGCGGCGCACCGCGTCGGAGACGGCCCGTACGGCCTCGGACTGGCCGATCAGGCGGCGGCCCAGCTCGTCCTCCATGCGCAGGAGCTTGTGGGTCTCGCCCTCCAGGAGCCGGCCGGCGGGGATGCCGGTCCAGGCGCCGACCACGTCCGCGATGTCGTCGGGGCCGACCTCGTCCTTGACCATGCTGTCCTTGGAGGTCCCGGCCTTGGTGGCCTCTTCCTCCTCCTCGGTGGCCTCCGCCAGCTCGCGCTCCAGCGACGGGATCTCCCCGTAGAGCAGCTGGGACGCGGTGTCGAAGTCCCCGTCGCGCTGGGCGCGCTCGGCCTGCCCGCGCAGGTCGTCGAGGCGTTCCTTGAGTTCGCCGACGCGGTTGAGGGACTGCTTCTCCTTCTCCCAGCGGGCGGTGAGGCCCCGCAGGTCCTCCTCCTTGTCGGCGAGGTCCTTGCGGATCTTCTCCAGCCGTTCGAGGGAGGCCGGGTCGGACTCGTTCTTCAGCGCCAGTTCCTCCATGCGCAGCCGGTCCACGGAGCGCTGGAGCTCGTCGATCTCCAGGGGGGAGGAGTCGATCTCCATGCGGAGTCGGGACGCGGCCTCGTCGACGAGGTCGATGGCCTTGTCGGGCAGGAAGCGGGAGGTGATGTACCGGTCGGAGAGGGTGGCCGCGGCGACCAGGGCACTGTCGTTGATGACCACCTTGTGGTGGGCCTCGTAGCGGCCCTTGAGCCCGCGCAGGATCGCGATGGTGTCCTCGACGGTCGGCTCCGCCACCAGCACCTGCTGGAAGCGGCGCTCCAGTGCGGGGTCCTTCTCGATCCGCTCGCGGTACTCGTCGAGGGTGGTCGCGCCGACCATGCGCAGCTCGCCGCGGGCCAGCATGGGCTTGAGCATGTTGCCCGCGTCCATGGCGGAGTCCCCGCCGGCGCCCGCGCCGACGACCGTGTGCAGCTCGTCGATGAAGGTGATGATCTGGCCGTCGCTGGACTTGATCTCCGCGAGGACCGTCTTCAGTCGCTCCTCGAACTCGCCGCGGTACTTGGCGCCCGCGACCATCGCGCCGAGGTCGAGGGAGACCAGCCGCTTGTTCTTCAGCGATTCGGGGACGTCGCCCTTGACGATGCGCTGGGCGAGGCCCTCGACGACGGCGGTCTTGCCGACGCCGGGCTCGCCGATGAGGACCGGGTTGTTCTTGGTGCGGCGCGACAGGACCTGGACGACCCGCCGGATCTCCTGGTCGCGGCCGATCACCGGGTCGAGCTTGCCCTCGCGGGCGGCCGCCGTGAAATCGGTGCCGAACTTCTCCAGGGCCTTGTACTGACCCTCGGGGTCGGGGCTGGTCACCCGGCGTCCTCCTCGTGCGTCCTCGAATGCGGCCAGCAGCTTCTTCGCCGTCGCGCCCTGGGTGGAAAGGAGCTCGCCGGCCGCGCCGCCCTTGGCGGCGAGGGCGATGAGCAGGTGTTCGGTGGAAAGGTAGTCGTCCCCGAGCCTCCCGGCCGTCTCGTCCGCGTCGGCGAGTACGGCGAGCAGCTCGCGGGTGGGTTGCGGGGGCGCGACGGTGGAACCCGTGACGCTGGGCAGGGCGGCGAGCAGGCGTTCCGCGCCGGCGCGGACCTCGGCCTGGTCGGCGTCGGTCGCGGCGAGCAGGTCGGTGACGTTCTCGTTGTCCTCGCCGGCGAGCAGGGCCAGCAGCAGGTGCGCGGGGGTCAGGTCCGGGTGGCCGTCCTTGACGGCCCTGCGGGTGGCGGCGTTCAGCGCGTCCCGGCTCTTGTTGGTCAGCTCGGCTTCCACTGCGGCTACTCCTCTCCGTCGCGATACAGGGGCATGACACGTATAGCGTGCACAAAGTTGAGTCTATTCCACTCAAGGCAGTGTGCGGCGCCGCATCTCGTACTCTTCGGCCCATGCCTGGTTCGAAGACAGCCCATGACGTACTCAACCCGACGCCGGAGTACCTCGCCTTCTGGCGGGAGCGGCACGTCTGCACCCTGACCACCCCGCGGCCCGACGGCAGCCCGCACGTGGTCCCGGTCGGCGTGACGTACGACCCCGCGGCGGGGCTGGCCCGGGTGATCAGCAACAGGCACAGCAAGAAGATCCGCAACGTCCTGGCGGCCCCGGGCGCGACGGCGCGGGTCGCGGTCTGCCAGATGGAGGGCCGGCGCTGGGCCACCCTGGAGGGCCGCGCGGTGATCCGTACGGACGAGGCCTCGGTGGCCGAGGCGGTGGCCCGCTACGCGGAGCGCTACGGACGGACGCCCTCGCCGAACCCGGACCGGGTGGTCATGGAGATCACCCTGGAACGCGCGATGGGGCGCGGCTGACGTCGGGATGGACCCGGGGCGGACCCGACCGCCTGACCGATTTGTTTGTCCGGTTCAACCACTGGACGCGGACATCACAACGGCGCCATCGTGGTCAGGTCCACGATGGCGCCGTTGTGTGGGGGTAGTGCCTGAGCGATCTGCAACGACGGGGGAATCGCTTCAGGCACTTCGGGGGGTGGCGGCGGTGATGTCGGGTTCGAAGAGTTGGTGGTCCCGCTGGTCGAGATTGACGAAAACCATGCCGTACCGCACTTCGCAGCGGACGGGCTGCGGTGCGCCCCGGGGGCGGCGCAGACAGCGGTAGGCGCGGACGTCTTCGTCCTCCTCGCGCACGACGACGATCGGCTGGCCGAACAGGGTGACCATCAACGAATCGCCGGCGTGGGGGATCGCGGTGGCGAGGTCGATGAACTGCCACCCGGACCGGTACGCCGAAGCCATCTCGCGTCGGAAGTCTCGGTCGTCGGGGGTCATCAGACGGCCATCGCAGGCAGAGCGGTCCAACCCGAGTCCGACGCGCCGGAGGGCGCGCTGGTCCAGCCGCTGTCCGACGAGCGCGAGGGGGCGCTGGTCCAGCCGGAGTCACCGGACTGGGTCCGGGTCCACCCGCTGTCTCCCTTGCCGGACGGACCGCTGGTCCAACCGGAGTCGACGGCCGGCAGCACGGTCCAGCCGCTGTCCGCCTTGGCGGTCGGACCGTTGGTCCAGCCGGAGTCACTGGCCGGCAGTACGGTCCATCCGCTGTCCGACTTGCCCACCGGCGCGCCGGTCCAGCCACTGTCGCCGGTCAGAGCGGTGCCCCCCGCGTCACTTTCGACGGCACCGACTACCCCAAAGACCGCAACAGCGGAGAAACCAACGGCAAGCGCCGAGCGAAGCATTCTCTTATACATGGTCGGCTTCGTCCTCACTTGATGGAATCCTCTCCCCCGCCACACAGACGATGGCTCATTCAGGCACGTCAATGCCACAGGGACGATGCATCATGTTCTTGCATGTTCAGGACCCTGGGGGGTGGAGATTTGCCCAAAAGTGCGACAAACCCGACTCATCCCCACTCCGTCACGTCCCTGTGCCCCGAGGGAACGCGGTTGTACACGGCTGCGCTCAGCGCCGGCCGGATCGCTCGGAGCGAGGTGCAGCAGGCCCCCTGCCTGCTTGAATTCGCCCTGGTACAGCCTGACCCGGATGACGCGAACCAGCTCCGCCCGGTTCCCCCGTCCGTCGCATTGGCGCAACGGCTGCATCCGATTGAACGCGAGATCCAGGACAGGCGACGTACGGCTGTAGATCTCACCGATGCTTTCGAGCCGTTTCTGACCATCAGTGCGCAGAACCCGGCGAACACCCACGCCATCACGGTCCTGGAGGGTTTCGAGCGGATCAACGCGGCGTTGGACCTGGCGACGGCCGAGTGCCACACGGAGATGCTGACGATCCAACCGGGCGGTGCACGGCCCTCCCTGGCCCTCACACAGGCCCTGGAGCGGGACGCCCCGCTGATCGACCGGGGCATCAGCATCCGGACGCTGTACCAGCACACCGCGCGGCACAGCCAGGGCACGCTGGCGTACGTGGACCGGATCTCCGCCGGGAAGGTGGAGATCCGCACCCTGGAGGAGCTCATCGAGCGACTCATCGTCTTCGACCGCACGGTGGCGTTCATCCCGGTCAGCGACGACCGGCGGGTGGCACTGGAGCTGCGGCACCCGGGGCTGGTCGACTACCTCATCAAGGTGTTCGAGCAGCTCTGGCGGCGTGCCGTGCCCCTGAGCGAGGAGGTCACGTACACGCACATGCACGACGGCATCACGGGCGTGCAGCGGTCCATCGCGCAGCTCCTGGTCGAGGGGCACGTGGACGAGGCCATCGCCCGCCGGCTGGGAATGAACGTACGGACCTGCCGCGCGCACATCGCCCGACTGGCCACCGCCCTGGGCAGCGGCAGCCGGGCCCAACTCGGCTTCCTGATCGCCCAGTCCGGCATCCTGCACAGTTCGGCCCCGCACCTCCCGGAGGACGAGGCCGAACACGGCGGCCACGCGAACCACCTGTAGCGACGACGAAGGCCCCGCCCGGGATGATCCGGGCGGGGCCTTCGCGCGTACGGCGGTGTCGGGCTGCGGTGTCAGTCCATCGGACGCTTGGGGCGCCAGACGACCAGCGCGCTGCCCGGCTGCGGCGGCTGGTAGGGGACCAGGTCGCGGCGGTACGAGGCGTGCACCTGGGCCTCGCGGGCCTGGAGCGCGGCGGCCGCGCCGTCCACGGCGGTGGACAGTTCGGCCACGCGCTGCTGGAGGGCGGCGACCTGGTTCTCCAGTTCGATGATCCGCTTGATGCCGGCCAGGTTGATGCCCTCGTCCTGGGACAGCGCCTGCACCGTGCGGAGCAGTTCGATGTCCCTGGCCGAATATCGACGTCCGCGGCCGGCCGTCCGGTCCGGTGAGACCAGGCCGAGGCGGTCGTACTGGCGGAGGGTCTGCGGATGCAGTCCCGAGAGCTGGGCGGCCACCGAAATCACATAGACAGGGGTCTCATCAGTGAGCTGATAAGCCCCGCCCAACCGGGACTGTCTGCGGCGGCCGTCCATGTCATGCTCCCTTCGCGGACTCGAACAGCGCTGCGCGCGGGTCCTGCGACTCCGTCGCGTCGCGATACATCTCCAGGGCTTCACGGGCCTTGTCGGACAGCTCCGAGGGCACCTCGACCTCCACCGTCACGAGCAGGTCGCCGCGGGTGCCGTCCTTGCGGACCGCACCCTTGCCGCGGGCCCGCATCGTACGCCCGTTCGGGGTACCCGGGGGAAGCTTCAGGGTCACCGGGGGGCCGTTGAGGGTCGGGACCTTGATGTCGGCGCCCAGGGCGGCCTCCGCGAAGGTCACCGGGACGGTCACCGTGAGGTTGTCGTCCCGCCGGCCGAACACCGGGTGCCCGTCGACGTGGACGACGACGTACAGGTCGCCGCCCGGGCCGCCGCGCTCGCCCGGGGCCCCCTTGCCGCGCAGTCGGATCCGTTGGCCGTCGGAGACGCCCGCCGGGATCCGGACCTGCATGGTCCGGGAGCTGCGGGCCCGCCCGCTGCCCTTGCAGATGTCGCAGGGGGTCTCGGCGATCAGGCCGCGCCCCTTGCAGTCGGCGCAGGGGTCGGTCAGGGAGAAACCGCCACCGCTGCCCCGCGAGACCTGGCCGGTGCCGACGCACGTCGGGCACACCCGGGGGGTGCCGTTCTTGTCGCCGGTACCGGAACAGGCCTTGCAGGGCGACTGCGAGGACATCCGGAGGGGGACGGTCGCGCCGTCCACGGCCTCCGTGAACGACAGCGTGACCTCGGACTCGATGTCCTGGCCGCGGCGCGGCTGGGTACGGGGTCCCGCACCCGGGCCGGCGCCGCCGCGGTTGAACAGGCCGCCGAAGACGTCGCCCAGGCCACCGCCGAAGCCGCCTGCCGCGCCGCCCTGCTGCTGACCCCCGAAGAGGTCGCCGAGGTCGAAGTTGAACGAGCCGCCGCCCCCGCCCGGACCGGGGCGGAAGCCCCCGTTGCCGAACAGGGCACGGGCCTCGTCGTACTCCTTGCGCTTCTTGGCGTCACCGAGGATGTCGTTCGCCTCGGAGATCTCCTTGAAGCGCTCCTCGGCCGCGGCGTCGCCCTTGTTGGCGTCCGGGTGGAACTCGCGGGCGAGCTTCCGGTACGCCTTCTTGATCTCGGCCTCGGTGGCGTCCTTCGGGACACCGAGGACCTTGTAGTAGTCCTTCTCGACGAAGTCCTTCGTGCTCATCCCCGGTGGCCCTCCTCTCGTGCGGCTACATGGTGGACGTCAGCCCTTGTCGGGGGCATCCGCGTCCTTGTCAGACGGCGTGTCGCCGTCCGCGGACTCGGTCTTGGCGGCCGGGGCCGCGCCGGGCTGGGGCTCGGCCACCGCGACCCGCGCGGGACGGATCGTGCGCTCGCCGATCCGGTAGCCCGGCTGCAGGATCGCCACGCAGGTGTCCTCGGTGACATCCGGCGCGTACGAGTGCATCAGGGCCTCGTGGATCGTCGGGTCGAAGGGCTCGCCCTCCTTGCCGAACTGCTGCAACCCCATCTTGGCGGCGGCGGTCTCCAGCGATTCGGCCACCGACTTGAAGCCGCCGACCAGTTCGCCATGCTCCCGTGCCCGGCCGATGTCGTCCAGGGTCGGGAGGAGTTCCGTCAGGAGGGACGCGACCGCGATCTCCTTGACGGCGATCCGGTCCCGCTCCACGCGGCGGCGGTAGTTCTGGTACTCGGCCTGGAGCCGCTGGAGGTCCGCGGTGCGCTCACCGAGCGCGGTACGGGCCTGGTCCAGCTGCGCCAGGAGGGCCGTTTCCTGGCCGACGGCCTGAGTGTCCGAGTCCCCGGCCGGGGCCACCTTCTCCTCCGGGGAGGAGTCGGCGGCCTTCGGCTCGGCGGCGGCGTCGTCCGCGTCGGCGCCGGTGGGGACTTCAGGCTCCTCGTCGAAACCCGGGGTCTCCTCCGACATCAGGCAGCGCCACCCTTCGGCTTCTCGTCGTCGACGATCTCGGCGTCGACGACGTCGTCGTCGGCCTTGGCCTGGTCGGCGTCACCGGTCGGCGCGCCGGCGGCCTGGGCGCCCTGCGCGTCGGCGTAGATGGCCTGGCCGAGCTTCTGGCTGACCGCGGCGAGCTTCTCGGTCGCGGTGCGGATCTCCGCGGCGTCCTCGCCCTTCAGCTTTTCCTTCAGCTCGGTGACGGAGGCCTCGACCTCGGCCTTGACGTCGGCCGGAACCTTGTCCTCGTTGTCCTTGACGAACTTCTCCGTCTGGTAGACGAGCTGCTCGCCCTGGTTGCGGGACTCGGCCGCCTCCTTGCGACGCAGGTCCTCGTCCGCGTACTGCTCCGCCTCCTGGCGCATGCGGTCGACCTCGTCCTTGCCGAGCGAGGAGCCGCCGGTGACGGTCATCTTCTGCTCCTTGCCCGTGCCGAGGTCCTTGGCCGTGACGTGCATGATGCCGTTCGCGTCGATGTCGAAGGAGACCTCGATCTGCGGGACGCCACGCGGGGCCGGCGGCAGGCCGGTCAGCTCGAACATGCCGAGCTTCTTGTTGTACGCCGCGATCTCGCGCTCACCCTGGTAGACCTGGATCTGCACGGACGGCTGGTTGTCCTCGGCCGTCGTGAAGATCTCGGACCGCTTGGTCGGGATCGTGGTGTTGCGCTCGATGAGCTTGGTCATGATGCCGCCCTTGGTTTCGATACCGAGGGACAGCGGGGTCACGTCGAGGAGCAGGACGTCCTTGACCTCACCCTTGAGCACGCCCGCCTGGAGGGTCGCGCCGATGGCGACGACCTCGTCCGGGTTGACGCCCTTGTTGGCGTCCTGACCGCCGGTGAGCTCCTTGACGAGCTCGGCGACGGCCGGCATGCGGGTGGAGCCGCCGACCAGGACCACGTGGTCGATCTCGGACAGGTTGATGCCCGCGTCCTTGATGACGTTGTGGAACGGGGTCTTGCAGCGGTCCAGCAGGTCCGCGGTCAGCTGCTGGAACTGCGAGCGCGTGAGCTTCTCGTCCAGGTGCAGCGGGCCCTCGGCGGACGCCGTGATGTAGGGCAGGTTGATCGAGGTCTCCGTGGAGGAGGACAGCTCGATCTTCGCCTTCTCGGCGGCCTCGCGCAGACGCTGGAGCGCCATCTTGTCCTTGGACAGGTCGACGCCGTGGCCGTTCTGGAACTGCTTCACCAGGTAGTCGACGACGCGCTGGTCCCAGTCGTCGCCACCGAGGTGGTTGTCACCGTTGGTCGCCTTGACCTCGACGACTCCGTCGCCGATCTCCAGGAGCGACACGTCGAAGGTGCCGCCACCGAGGTCGAAGACGAGAATGGTCTGGTCGTCCTTGTCGAGACCGTAGGCCAGGGCGGCGGCCGTCGGCTCGTTGACGATGCGCAGGACGTTCAGGCCCGCGATCTCGCCGGCTTCCTTCGTCGCCTGACGCTCGGAGTCGTTGAAGTAGGCCGGGACGGTGATGACCGCGTCCGTGACCTTCTCGCCCAGGTACGCCTCGGCGTCGCGCTTCAGCTTCTGCAGGATGAAGGCGCTCATCTGCTGCGGGTTGAAGTCCTTGCCATCCAGGTTGATCTTCCAGTCAGTGCCCATGTGGCGCTTGACGGAACGGATGGTCCGGTCCACGTTCGTGACCGCCTGGCGCTTGGCCACCTCTCCGACGAGGACCTCACCGTTCTTGGCGAAGGCGACGACGGACGGCGTGGTCCTGGCGCCCTCGGCGTTGGTGATGACGGTGGGCTCGCCGCCTTCCAGAACGCTGACGACGGAGTTAGTGGTGCCCAGGTCGATGCCGACCGCACGTGCCATTTCGATTCCTCCAGCTGACTTGAGTGGAACAGACTCAACCATGCACCATCGCCCGCGCCGACGTCAACAGAGCTGAGTCGGGGGCGCTCAACTTTTATCCCGCCCTTACGCTCACCAGGGCCGCGACACGCCGCCGGCGCCCGCCCCGTCCGCCACACAGCCGAGCGGGCGACCCTCCGACCACCACCCCGCGCGGCATCCGGGGACCGCCGAAGGCGTGGGGCACCGTGCCTCCATGCGCCCGCAACCACCCCCGCTGCGCCCACCCCGGACGTTCCGCCTGCCCACCCTGGCGAAGCCGAACCCGCCCGCCCCGCCGGCGCCCCACCCGCCCGCACGCCCCCGGCCCGACCTGTCCGCCAAGCGGGTGCTCGACCTCGTCGGCGCGGCGTTCCTGCTCGGGGTGTTCGCCCTGCCGCTGCTCACCGCCGCGGGGCTGCTGTACGCGGGCCGGCGCGGCGTCCTCGTACGGGAACCCGCGCTCGGGCGGGGCGGGCGGGAGTTCCGGACCTGGCGGCTGCGCACGCGGGACACCGGCCGGCCGGGCGCGGCGGTCGAGCGCTGCGGCCTGGACGCGCTGCCGCAGCTGCTGAACGTGCTGCGGGGAGAGATGTCGCTGGTCGGACCGCGCCCCGGGGCGGGCACCGATCGGCCCGAACGACTCTTCGTACGCCCCGGAATGACCGGTTTGTGGCAAGTAAGCGCGCGCTCAGACCTCCCCTGGGAGGAGATGGCCCTGCTGGACCGGCACTATGTGGAGAGCCATTGGCTGGGGATGGATCTCGCGATCCTCGCGCAGACACCTCGGGCCGCCTGCCTACAGAGGCATGCCTGAGCGACACAGATCACCGCTCGCTCACCTACATTGCGGCGCGGGAACTGGGTAACCTCAAGCCTTGACTCAATAAGTTACCGCTTAGTAAGTCCCGCCCGAGGAGCCCTCCCATGCAACTCGCCGCGATCATCGTGTCGCTGGTCCTGACCGTGGTCGGCGTCGCGCTGCTCGCCCGAGCCGTGGCGCAGATCTACCGGTTCGTGAAACTCGGCCAACCCGTGCCGGCGGGAAGCCGCACGGACAACCCGAAAGCACGAACGATCACCCTGGTCAGGGAGTTCCTCGGCCACAGCCGCATGAACCGCTGGGGCATCGTCGGCTTCGCCCACTGGTTCGTCGCCATCGGCTTCCTGACGCTGCCTCCGACCCTGGCGCAGGCCTACGGCCAGCTCTTCCAGGCCGACTGGACGCTGCCGATCATCGGCGGCTTCCTGCCGTTCGAGCTGTACATCGAGTTCATCGGCGTGATGACGATCCTCGGCATCCTGGTGCTGATGGTCATCCGACTGGTCAACCTTCCCTCGCGGGCGGGTCGCAAGTCGCGCTTCACCGGCTCGAAGGCCTGGCAGGCGTACTTCGTCGAGTACATCATCCTGACCATCGGCCTCGCGATCCTGACGCTGCGCGGCCTCGAGGGCGCGATCCACCACGTCGACCACTACGAGCCGGCGTACTTCCTCTCGTACCCGCTGGTGCTGGCCTTCAAGGGCCTCTCGGTCGGCACGCTGCAGACGCTCATCTACTTCACCGCGATGATCAAGATCGGCACCTCGCTGATCTGGATGATCGTCGTCTCGCTCAACACCAACATGGGTGTGGCCTGGCACCGCTTCCTCGGCTTCCCGAACATCTGGTTCAAGCGCAACGCCGACGGCGCGGTCGCGCTCGGCGAGCTCAAGCCGATGACGAGCGGCGGCAAGGAGATCGACTTCGAGGACCCGGGCGAGGACGACGTCTTCGGCGTCTCCCAGGTCGAGCAGTTCTCCTGGAAGGGCATCCTCGACTTCTCCACCTGCACCGAGTGCGGCCGCTGCCAGTCGCAGTGCCCCGCCTGGAACACCGGCAAGCCGCTGTCCCCCAAGCTCCTGATCATGTCGCTGCGCGATCACGCGCACGCCAAGGCCCCGTACCTGCTCGCCGGTGGCGGCAAGGACATGGAGGGCAACGAGAAGGCGACGGCGGAGCAGCTCAAGGACGTCCCGGCGGCCGCCATCGCGGAGGCCGAGCGCCCCCTGATCGGCACCGCCGAGGAGAACGGCGTCATCGACCCGGACGTGCTGTGGTCCTGCACCACCTGCGGCGCGTGCGTCGAACAGTGCCCCGTCGACATCGAGCACATCGACCACATCGTCGACATGCGCCGCTACCAGGTGATGATCGAGAGCGCGTTCCCGTCGGAGGCGGGCACGATGCTCAAGAACCTGGAGAAGAAGGGCAACCCCTGGGGCCTGGCGAAGAAGCAGCGCGTCGAGTGGACCAAGGAGGTGGACTTCGAGGTCCCGATCATCGGCAAGGACGCGGAGGACCTCTCCGAGTACGACTACCTCTACTGGGTCGGCTGCGCCGGCGCCCTGGAGGACCGGGCGAAGAAGACCACGAAGGCCTTCGCGGAGCTGCTGAACATGGCGGGCGTCAAGTTCGCGATCATGGGCGGCGACGAGAAGTGCACCGGTGACTCCCCGCGCCGCCTGGGCAACGAGCCGCTGTTCCAGCAGCTCGCCCAGGAGAACGTGGCCATGCTCAACATGGCCTTCGGCGAGGACGACGAGGACGAGTCCACGAAGAAGCCGAAGTCGGCGAAGCGGATCGTCTCCACCTGCCCGCACTGCTTCAACACCATCGCGAACGAGTACCCGCAGCTCGGCGGCGAGTACGAGGTCATCCACCACACGCAGCTGCTCCAGCACCTGCTCGACGAGGGCCGGCTGACACCGGTCACGCCGGTGGACGGCCTGATCACCTACCACGACCCCTGCTACCTGGGTCGGCACAACAAGGTCTACACGCCGCCGCGCGAGATCATGTCGGCCGTTCCGGGGCTGCGGCAGCAGGAGATGCACCGCCACAAGGAGCGGGGCTTCTGCTGTGGCGCCGGTGGCGCGCGGATGTGGATGGAGGAGCGGATCGGCAAGCGCATCAACAACGAGCGTGTCGACGAGGCCCTGTCCCTGAACCCGGACATCGTGTCGACGGCGTGCCCGTTCTGCCTGGTGATGCTGACCGACTCGGTCAACGGCAAGAAGAACGACGGCCAGGCGAAGGAATCCGTCCAGGTCGTCGACGTGGCACAGCTGCTCCTGGAGTCCGTGAAGGCCCCGGGCCCGACGGCGGAGGAACTCGCCGCGGAGGCGCTGGCCGCGGAGACGCTGGCTGCGGAGGAGGCGGAAGCGGCCGCGAAGGCGGAAGCCGAGGCGGACGGGAAGGCGAAGGCCGAGGCGGCGAAGGCCGAGGCGGACGCGAAGGCGAAGGCCGAGGCGGCGGAGGCCGAAGCGAAGGCGAAGGCGGAGGCGGAAGCTGCCGTCCAGGCCGAGGCGGAGCCTGCGGCTACCGCGGCCGAGGCGGAGCCTGCCGAGGCGGAGGCCGACACCAAGGCCGTGGCGGAGCTCGCGGCGGAGGCGAAGCCCGAACCGGAGCCCGAGGCCGCGGCCGAGGCCGAGGCGAAGGCCGAACCGGAGCCCGAACCCGAGGCGAAGCCCGAGCCCGAGGCCGAGGTGAAGGGCGACGTGGAGCCCGCCGAGAAGGACGTCGCCGACGGCGAGCCCACGGCGGACGAGGCGAAGCCCGAAGCGGCCAAGTAGGCGCAGGCACACCCACAGGAACGGCCGGCCCCCAACCGGGGGCCGGCCGTTCCGGCGTTCGCGAGGCATGGCGATGGCGATGGCGGCGACCCTCACGAAACCGCCGGTCCGATATCCGCGCATTCAGTAGAGAACGCAACGAACCTCCGCAAGCCGCCCCCCAGTCACGTAAACCCCACCATCCCCAGGGGTGGGGACAGCCCCCCGGGGTTCCCCTAGGGGATGTCACAGCTCAGCCGCAAAGGCCCCTTGTTCCGGCGGCCCGACCACCATCACCCGCCGGGAGCAGGTACTTTCGATCACGTGGCTGGATTCAGGATCGGACGCGGCAGGGACAACAACCGCACCCCGCAACAACCCCCGCAAGCCCCGCGGCAGCAGCCGTACGGTCAGCAGCAACCGCCGCAGGCACCGTACGGCCGACAGCCCTACCCGCCCGCCGGCGGGCCGCCACCGCAGCAGCGGTGGCCGCAGCAGGGCGCGAACGGGGACCACGGCGAGCCCGAGTACTTCGACCCGTACGGACAACAGCAGCAGCCTCACCACGGGCAGCAGCAACCCCCGTACGAGCCCTCGTACGCGAACAACCCGGGCTTCACCCAGGCCTTCTCCATCGGCGAGGACCCGTACGGTCAGGGCGCGACGTACCAGGCGGGCGCGGCGGTCCCGGCCGGTCCGCGCTTGCCCTGGAAGGAGCTCCTGCGCGGCATCGTGATGCGGCCGGGACCGACGTTCCTGCAGATGCGCGACTACGCCGTCTGGGGTCCGGCGCTGATCGTGACCTTCATCTACGGCCTCCTCGCGGTCTTCGGCCTCGACGACACCCGCGATGACGTCATCAAGGCCACCTTGGCCAACGCCGTCCCGATCGTGCTCAGCGCCGCCGTGGCGTTCGTGCTCTGCGGCCTGATCCTGGGCGCGGTGACCCACACGCTGGCCCGCCAACTGGGCGGCGACGGCGCGTGGCAGCCGACCGTCGGCCTGTCGATGCTGGTCATGTCCATCACCGACGCCCCCCGCCTGCTGTTCGCGATCTTCCTCGGCGGCGACAACATCGTCGTCCAGGTCCTGGGCTGGGTCACCTGGCTGGCCGCCGGCGCGCTGTTCACCTCACTGGTGAGCAAGTCGCACGACCTGCCGTGGCCGAAGGCGCTGGGCGCCTCCGCGATCCAGTTGGTCGCCCTGCTGTCCATCATCAAGCTGGGCACGATCTAGCAGCCGACACCGGTACGAGCGAAGTGAGGGGCCCGGCGCGCACCCCGCGCGCCGGGCCCCTCCGCACGCGGCCGACACCCACGGTCAGTACGCGTACGCGGTCACGTACGCGGTGACAGCGGCGCGGGTGGACGAGGTCGACGCCGGTGGACGCGGCGCCGCCCGTGAATGGCGCTCGCGGTCGCGGTCAGTGCGCGCTCTCCCCGTAGAAGCCGAAGGCCCGCGCCAGCCCGGCCCGTACGGCGCCGCGCCGGGTGAGGACGGCGCGGTCGACCGCGCCGAAGAGCGCCGCGAGCGTGATGTCGGTACCGAGGGCCCGGCCCGTGACGCTGATCGTCAGCCGCCTGCCCTTGCCCAGGCCGGACTGCCGGACGCGGACGGTGGCGCCCGGGTCCTCGGAGTCCCGTTCCCTGGTCAGCGTGTACTCCCTGCGGCTGACCGCGGTCAGCCGGTACGAGTCCCCCATGCACCGCAGGCGCAGCGAGCGGCCGCGGCGCGTCCACGCCCACCGGTTCCTCGTCATGGAGACCGTGGCGTCGGCGACGGTCAGCCGCGCGCCGTTCAGGCTCGGTCGGGTCATGACCTGAGCGTGGAGCCCGCTCGCGGAGAATCGCGCGGAGGGTATCCGGCCGCCGCGCACCTCGCTCGTGAGGGTGTCGGCGAAGGCCGTCTTCGGGTGGAGCACCGTGATCTCGCCGAACTCGGTCGAGGTGCCGTGCCAGCCCGTGCGGCGCTCGTACCCCTCGCCCTCCTTCCACGCCCGCAGCGTGAAGGGGGCGGTGGTGGTGTGCATGACTCTCCCAGGGACTGTCGGACGGGGAGGACGGGGAGGACGGACCTCGGAACGACACGGCGACGGGGCGACATGACGACAGGACGACAGGGCGACACGTCAGCGGGACGACACGTCGGCGGGGCCGGGCGCTGTCCGCCCGGCCCCGCGACCACACTGCCGTGTCACCTCACGACGCCATCTGTCTGTCAGGCGTCGAGGACCTGGCCCTCGCGCTTCACCACGGGCGGCTCGACCGACCAGGGGAAATTGATCCACTCGTCGGTCTTCTTCCACACGTACTCGCACTTCACGAGCGAGTGCGACTTCTCGTAGATGACCGCGGAGCGCACCTCGGCGACGTGGCCGAGGCAGAAGTCGTGGACGAGCTTGAGCGTCTTCCCGGTGTCGGCCACGTCATCGGCGATGAGGACCTTCTTGTTCGTGAAGTCGATCGCCTCGGGCACCGGCGCGAGCATCACCGGCATCTCCAGGGTGGTGCCCACGCCCGTGTAGAACTCCACGTTCACGAGGTGGATGTTCTTGCAGTCGAGCGCGTAGGCCAGACCGCCGGCCACGAACACGCCGCCGCGGGCGATGCTCAGGATGATGTCGGGCTCGTAGCCGTCGTCGGCGATGGTCTGCGCCAGCTCGCGCACGGCGCGACCGAAACCCTCGTAGTTCAGGTTCTCGCGTACGTCGCTCATGCCTCGTGCCTCACCTGGGTGCGGTGGAAGTTCTGGAAGGAACGCGAGGCCGTCGGGCCGCGCTGCCCCTGGTAACGGGATCCGTACCGCTCGCTCCCGTACGGGAACTCCGCGGGCGAGCTGAGCCGGAACAGGCACAGCTGCCCGATCTTCATGCCCGGCCACAGCTTGATCGGCAGCGTCGCGAGGTTCGACAGCTCCAGGGTCACGTGACCGGAGAACCCGGGGTCGATGAACCCGGCCGTCGAATGCGTCACCAGACCGAGGCGCCCCAGACTGGACTTCCCCTCCAGCCGGGAGGCGATGTCGTCGGGCAGCGAGATGACCTCGTACGTGGAGGCGAGCACGAACTCGCCCGGGTGGAGGATGAACGCCTCGTCCCCGTCCGGCTCCACCAGCCGGGTCAGGTCCGACTGCTCGGTGGCGGGGTCGATGTGCGCGTACCGGTGGTTCTCGAAGACCCGGAAGAACCGGTCGAGACGTACATCGATGCTGGAGGGCTGCACCATCGACTCGTCGAACGGGTCGATGCGAACCCGTCCGCTGTCGATCTCGGCCCGGATGTCTTTGTCAGAGAGAAGCACGCCCCGAGGATACGCAGAGCGCACGGGCCACCCCCAATCGAGAGCGGCCCCCGCGCGCCTGCCGACGCCCCGCGACTAACGCTTCGCGCCACCGACGGGCACGGCATGCCTCAGCCGAGCGCACCGCGGGCACCGCAGCAACCGCCCCGGCCCGATCCGACCGGCACCGAGGTGCTGCAGCGGAAACGAGGCGGTGCTGAATACATGCCCTTCGGCACAACGGACGACGGTGTGCTCCATCGAGTCCCTTTCCCCAACCAGCCGTACTGCGACGAATCGCCACATTAAGGGATGACCGGGACCCACTCCAGCCGCCGCTCCGAACCCCTACGGTACGCCCCAACTCCCCCTCGTACGCGTCTCGCTGCACCCCTCACACAACGACGACCCCGCGGCAAATTCACCGAGGGTCGATCATGGGGTAGAGTGTGCAACGATACGGCTCCACGCAATTGGACCGCCGTGCGGATGTAGTTTAATGGTAGAACATGAGCTTCCCAAGCTTATAGCGCGGGTTCGATTCCCGTCATCCGCTCTTGCCAGAAGGCCCAGGTCAGCGACCTGGGCCTTCTTCGTTGTCTCGCCACCGGCGTCCTTCGCTCACACTGAACCGCAGTTGTTCCGGCGGGCCGAAGGCCGGCTCAGGGAGCGGCCGGTGCACGACCGCACCTAGCTCGCGAGCGCCTTGAACAGGCCGCGGATCTCGTTCTCGTCCGCGATCACCGGCAGGGTGTCGAAGTAGAGCTCCCACTCGCCCTTCGGGCCAATGCGCTCGACGATCCCGAAGGGGATGTCGGTGCCCTTGGGGTCGGTGCCCTCGGGGTCGGTGCCGTTGGGGTCAGTCATCGTGCCATGCCACTCGATGTACGTGGTGGTGCGGCCGAAGGCGACCTGGCCCGCCTTGAACTCGACGTCGGCGTTCTCGAACAGCCGCTGCAGGTAGGCGGTCTTGCCCTCCTGGGTGGTCAGCGACCGGTCCAGGCCGGGCCCGGCCAGCTTGGCGTTGCCGGTACGGGCGGCCAGCGCGGCAGCGTCCCCGCTGTTCCAGGCGGCGAGGCGGGCGGGGATTTCCTGGGCGTGGAACCGGTCGGGGGCCGCTCCGCGCGGGCCGGGGCCGGCCGGGTCGGCGATGCCAGCGAAGAGGGGGCGGGGTCGCTGAGACTCGGGCAAGACCTGGAACAGCTCGTAGCGGTCGTAGTAGCGGCGCGCCTGGATGGTCTTGCCGTCATCGCCGAGGACGTTGCGGGCGATTTGCGGGTAGCTGACCTTGTGGCCCTTGAGGGTGACCGTGTTCTGCTGGCCGAACATCATCACGGCGCCGTCGGCAACCACGTTCGTGCCGCGGTAGCGGAGGTCCGGCACGAGGCGGAGTGAGTTGCTGATCGAGGCTCCGATCACTTCGTGGCCGCGCTGGGGCTTGCCGCCGGCTTCCCAGAGGCTGGCCTCCTCGTCGAAGATGTCCAGGTAGGTCTGGAGGCTGGGGGCCTCGCCGAAGACGATCTGCCGCTTCATGAAGGCGCAGGCGTTCGGGGTGATCCGCCCTTCGAGCCGGTCTACCTTCTCGCGGACCTCGGCGCACTCGCCGCCCTCGGCGGTGGCGGTGGCCGGCGCGGCACCGACGGTGAGGCCTGCGAGGAGAGTGGCCGCCGCGAACACTCCGATGCGCGTGCACCGCCGCATATCCATGTGGTTCCCCGTTCGTGATCGCTTGATCGCTTCGATGGATCAAGGTTCTTCGAGAGCGTCAGAGGAAACGATTACCTCAGGGGTAATGACGGGCAGTTGACAGTGCGGATGACGACCGACCACGGATGACAGGCACTGGCACGGACATCCACGGACTCGACCGCCGCCGCACCCTCGCCAGCGCACCTTTTGGTGGGCCTCACTTGACGACAGGGGACCCGCACAGCTTCTGGTGGAGGCCGAGGCCGGCCAAGGATGGGAGCGTGCCCCAACTGTGCACTCAGGAGCGGTCAACAGCGGTCAGACCCGGAGCGGGCAGAGGCTCCGGAAGACGCTCGGCAGGGATGATTTACACAGGTCAGACCCCGTACGAACAATTTCCGCGCCATAGATTCCCAAGCTTGTAGCGCGGGTTCGATTCCCGTCATCCGCTCTTGAACGAAGCTCCAGGTCAGCGACCTGCGGCTTGTGTGTTGCCTGTACCTCTCAGTCTTTACTGTGCCCTGAATCGGCGGATCTGCAGGCGGCGCAACGGACCTATACGTCCCCAACAGCGCCGGCCGCCAGGTACACAACGGCGACGTCCTGGTCACGCTGGCAACGGCCGCTTCTCGAAGCCCGCCGCCGACTTCCGCAAGTCCCAGCATCTCCACCTCGTCGACCGCCACCTCCTCGCCCTGAAGGCCGGCGGCTCCCGCCCCTTGTGGGAACTACTGCGCTCCGTCCACCACCGCGGAAACGCGACACCAACCTCTGGTCCCACCGTGACGGCTGCCCCTTCACCAAGGAGGAGGAGGAGGCTGGTCGTTCGACTAGCCGTCGAAGTCTGTCGCCGCCAGGGTCAGGAGGCTCTCGCCGGGAGCGAGGGTGACCGCGTCGGCCTCCGCCACACTGCGCCCCACCAGGAACCAGTCCGACTTCTCGTAGCTGAGGGGATGCGAGCCGTCGGGGTCCGGGTGCCAGCCCAGACGCTCCAGCTCTGCCGCGATCTTCGGCAGGGCCCGGTCCGCGTCGGGGGTGGCGAGAACCGCGGCCCAACCGGCGAAGCTCGGGTTCGGGGTGCCGTTAGACGGGCCGGTGGTCTTGCCCTTCGCCGGGTCGAGGCCGGCCTTGCGGATCGCCGCCTGCAGCTCGCGGTCCACGGTGCTCCGATCGACGTCCTGCGCCTGAGACCCGGAGCCGTCGGCCGTGCAGCCGGCCAACGGAGCGACTGCAAGCAGGATCGCGCAGGCCAGGGACCTCGTGGCAGTCCCGGACGTCCTGGACGTCCTGGACGTCATCGACGGTCTCATGTGTGCCCGCAAGGAAAAGCCCCCACCCCGGTTTGTCAGAAGGGGAGTCTCACACACCTCGTCGGGTCCCTGGACCCGCCCTACACCAAAGTCCCGAGCATGCCGGCACTTGGAACGCCCCACAGGACGTGGGCAATCTTCTCCGACTTGAGGTCGATGCTGTCGAGCCCCGCCACGGTCAGCAAGGTCCGCGATGATGAGGACGCCTCGAACTCGTTCGATCATTTTGCCCTGTCCTCTTGCTGGTTGACGGTTTCATCCCAGCAGCGCGAACCGCGCTGGATGACATCAGACAGCGGTCGCGTGCCCGTCACAGTGGGCAGGGGGGAGGAAGCACCCGTCCTTGGAGGCAAGTCCTTGTGGCCGTGCGGCTGGATCCGCGCACTCCTGGCTTCGCGTCCCCGGGCCACATGGTGCAGCAGGGCCGAGATCGCCGTGGCGTTGATCATTGCGCCGATCAAGAGCGGGGCGTGGATGCCGAGTCCGACCCACAGGTCGGGCTCGACGACCACGGACCTGTCCGCGCGCTGACCGCCGCGCAGGCCGTGCGGGTCAAGGACGGCGCGCTGGACGTCGCGAACGACGTGGAGAGCGTGCGGCGCACTACAACCATCCGACGACGAAAGTCCGTTGGCGAGCGTTTGTTGACGAACGTCCTGCGGTGAGGAGTCGCGCGGCCGGGCGGCGATCGGCGGAGCTGCGCGGCGGTCGGTGGGGCTGCGCGGCGGTCGGTGGAGCTGCGCGGCGGTTGGCCGGGCTGCGCGACAGCCGGTGGGGCTGTGCGGGTGTGTGTGTCGGCGCAGCCCCGCCGGCCCGGTCGTCCCCGACCGCGCGGCTGTGACAGTGGCCGTCGGGCGTCGGGTGTCGGGCGTCGGGCGGGCCGCGGTCTGTGGGGTGGGGGCGGCGCCCGCAGGCACAGCTGGGCAGGGTCCCCGGTGCTTCCCCGGCGCTTCCCCGGTGCTTGCCCACGGTCAGGTGGCTCGGCGGGCGTACCGTTATGTTGGTACGGCAGTACCATCAACCGCACCGGCCGCGGGCCCACCGCCGACCGGGCCCCATCCCCGACCGGGCGGAGACACCCCAACATGCCGAAGCGCGTGGACCACGAGGAACGGCGGTCGCAGATCGCCGAGGCGCTCGTCCGGGTCGCCGGACGGCGCGGACTGCACGCGGTCGGGATGCGCGACGTCGCAGCCGAGGCCGGCGTGTCCCTGCGCCTGGTGCAGTACTACTTCGAGACCAAGGAGAAACTTCTCCTCTACGGACTCCAGCACCTGACCGACCGCTTCACGGCGCGCGTCGGCGCCCGGCTCGCCGCCGCGGGCCCGGCCCCGGGACCACGCGCGACCGTCGAGGCGCTCCTCCTGGCATCGCTCCCCACCGACGAGGAGAGCCGCACCTTCCACCTGCTCTACAGCTCGTACGCGATCCTGTCCGTGACCGACGAGGCTTTGGCCGCCCAGCCGTTCATCGACAACCCCGACGCCGCGGAGGACGCCGTGACCGGGCTGATCGACGGGGCCCGGGAAGCCGGTCTGGCCGACCCGGACGTGGACGCGCGCACGGAGGCGATCAGTCTGCTCGCCATGGCGGGCACCCTGGGGACCAGCATCCTCGTGGGGCAGCGGACTCCCGAGTCGTCCATCGAGGTACTGCGCCACCACCTGGACCGGATCTTCACGCCGCCTGCGGGCGGGTAGCCTCCGCCGTTCCTTCGGCACGCACCCGTTCCGGTACGTCGGTGGAGCGCCGGCGGGGCATGGCCACGACGCCGGTCGCTCCCGGGCACAGTGGTGATCACGCGGGAGACCTCCCGCGCCGACCGCACCACACGGGGGCACTTCACATGCGTATCAACCGGACCCGCGCCATCCACCCGCCCCGGACCACCCACCGGACCCGCACCACCGCCCTGGCCGCCGCCACCGCCGGTCTCGCCCTGGCCCTGACCGCCTGCGGCGGCGGCTCGGCCACCGCGGGCGGATCGACCGCGGGCGGATCGACCGCGACGCCCGGCCCGGATGCCAAGCCCGTCTCCTCCGCGTCCGCGGTCGCGTCCGCGGTCGCCTCGCCCGCCGCGACGAACGGCAAGACGGCCGCCGGAGCCGGTACGGGTGGCACGGGAACCCCGGGTACGCCCGTCACCCCGGCGAATGCCGGTTCGGACGACGCCGCCGACGACTCCTACGCCTACCGCCACCCGTGCTCCGCGAGGAACCTGACCGTCAAGGTCACCTCCCCGCAGGGCGCGCCCGCCGGCGTCCGCGTGATCACGGTGACCAACAACGGTTCCACCGCGTGCGGCCTGGACTACCACCCCGCCGTCGGCTTCAGCGCCAAGGGCGCGGCGCTCGGCATCCAGGCCACCGCCCCCGAGGGCCTGGGCGGCGCGCCCGCGTACCCGGTGCGAGCCGGCGCCACCGCGTACGCCGCCGTGAACCTCAACCCCTCGGGCGGCAACGGCCCCGTGGCCGACGAGATCAACATCCTGGCCGACGGCTCGCACATGCCGAACGCGGACGGCGTCAGCCTCCCGCTCGCCAAGCCGGGTAGCGTCGTCAAGCCGAAGGTGGGCCTGTACCGCACCAACGCGGGCGACTCACTCAAGACGCTCTGACGCACCCACTACGGCCGATGACCGGCCGACGCCAACCGATGCCGGCGGCCGGCGGCCTACGTGTCGAACTCGCCGACCCAGCTCCGGTTCAGGAGCTGGATCGGCAGGTAGTCAGAGACCACGTCGATGGGAAAGTCACCGTCGAAGGCGAAGCACGCCATGGCCAGAGGGCCGATCGCCCACAGGCCGCGAACGTCGAAGTCCCGGTCCTCCTGGCTCCAGTACGTCTTGTGTGCTTCGAGCGCCTCGACCAGAGCCTTGTTGAAACCGTCGTGGTCGCGCTTGACGAACCGGTAGAAGAGATTGATCGGCGGATACGAGACCTGCTGGAGCCACTCCCGGGGCGCGATCCGGACCGCGTCGGGATGGGACAGCCGAAAGGCCGCGGTCAGCTCCTCCACCATCTCCGCCTGCCGGTGCGTCCAGTACGCCTGGAGGGCCCCGACCCAGTGGTACAGGTACTCGTCGTGCATGGCCCCGGACGCGCGGAGCCTGTCCACAGGGACCGCGCACAGCTCGGTCATGCGTTCCTGGTCACGGCAGATGACCGCGAAGAAGAAGGCGTCCAGCCAGTTCGGCGCACTGGCGAACTTCTTGGGGCCCATGGCCGGAAGTCGCCGGATCCCATGGTGAATTCGACACTCGACGGTTCCCTCGGTTCCCTCGGTTCCCTCGGTTGCTCCGGTGATCCGGAACAGCGCGGAACCCACCTGCGCGGCATTGACCACCGCTTCCCAGGTGTCGATGGCCCCACCGACCGGATCCACCGCCGCGCGTGCACCCACGGCGAGCCGAACGGAATCCCACACCGCGTCGATCATCCGCGGTGATTTCTCTAGGGATTCGATCCGCTTGATCACCGAGCTTGTCATTCGCTCCGCATACTCCTCGGCATCAGGTCCTGCTGGGGCACCGTGGCGCTCAACAGTGAAGGTCACTCGTTCTCCCTGATGTCGAACCTCTGCTTTGTGTATCCAGCGTACGCGCCTGCATTGTCCTGACCCTTGACCACAACGTAGTCAAGGCGCCCCTCATCCAGTGCCGTACGAAGCTTCTCGGCAAGAACACCGTCGCTCGCGAACTCGTCCTTGCGACCCCGCTTCTCCATCTGCTGGATGATGTCGAGGAAATAGGTACGAGAACCCTGGGAGTGACGCGCACCATTGACGATTCGCTCACCCAGAGCGGTTTCGACATGACTCTTCGCCTCGACGACGATGAACTTGTCACCCTGCTGCCAGACCTGGTCGAATTGATCTTTTCCGCTCTTCGGTCCGTGCAGCTTGAATTCCGTGGCGTTGGGATACGTTTCGGGAATCATGTGGTGGCGCGCGATGCCTTCCCCGTACAGCTCGCTCGCCTTGGTCGCCACGGCATGGGGCCCCCTGTGCGCCGCCACTTCGTCCAGATCGGCCACCAGATCCAGATTGGTCGGATCCTTCTTGAGGGCGGTCCGGGCGTCGCCGTGGGCGTCGTGATAGGGCTTGTCCGCGGCAATGGCGTTGTCGCGGTAGTACGGTCAGACTTCTTCCCCCTGCGCGCGCAGCGCTACCAGGTCCAAGGGCCCCTCGGTGTCTTCCAGCGAGCGCCCCGTCAGCTCGGTGAGGGCCTGGCAGGGTGACCGCCCCTGTTCATAGGCGGAGCGCAGACGGTCCAGCCATGTGAGAGCGGCCCGATACCTCTCGCCATCGTCGAGGTCGAGAGGCTCGAAGCTCGCGGCAGGCTCAGTCTCGGAGGCCCAGAGATATCCGAGCACGCCGCGGTCGTCCGTCACCGGCACGTATCGGACGTCGCCCGTCACCGAGCGTCGGTAGCCGATGTTTCCGAAGCCGGGCGCGTGGGTGAAGACGTCGTAGCGTCGGGGGAGCTCATACCGGGACCAGGAGTCGGATGGGGTTCCGTCCTGGTCGGTATGGGGAACGACGCCCGTCTCGGTCGGCGTACCGAAGTAAGTGGGATCCTCGGGATCCATCTCGGATCCGAGAACGTTGGTGAGCTCCGCGAGCACAAGCTCCAGGCGCGGCGCGTTCGCCTCGTACACGGCAGCCTGGGCACGACCCCTGAGGTCGAACGGCATCCAGGCATCAGAATAGGTGACCAGCTCTACCGCAGCGAAGTTCACGTCGGCGGATGCGTTGAGGTCGAACAGGCCTTCCGTCCTGAGCTCCTCCTCGCCGTTGAACAGTGAGCCGATCAAAGTGCTCCTGGCATCCACGGATCCGATGCGGCCGAGGCGCATGGCAGACCTGACCTCGCCCGCCAACTCTTCAGTAGGTCTGGTTGCAGTCAATTCGCCCTGGAACAGCACGCCTGCCGGCGTGCCGGCCTCCGAAACGGTGAGGTGGAACGTCGGCTCGCCGATCGCAAGCCGCTGCGTGACCAGGACAGCCCGAGCCGCCATCAGGTCCTTGAGGCACCGGACGAGTGGATCCACACCCTCAATGAAGTCGCCCCACGTCCATCGGGCCACTGGCGTACTGGCGAGCACTGCAATACCTCCGGCATGAACTTACCGTCCCGGGGGACAAAAATGACTCCGTCCGGCGTGCGAATCACGAACTGCACCGCTCTGGTGTCGTACTTCTCCTGGAGACGCACCAGCTGCGTCTCCATTTCACTCCTCGGAATCTTCGAGTCGATCACGAAGGTCTGCACATCAGCGTGAGAGTCGGTGAGCTGATGAATGCTTTTAATTCGCGGTCCTCGTGGTGGCGCTCGACGTGACCGTCAGTCGCCTTCCTCGGCGTCGGGTCGCACCCATGCGCTCACGGGGGCGCCCTTCTCGTCCCATGCGAAGGCCGCAAGAGCGATGTGGCCGTCCTCGCTGTACAGCAGCCTCTGCGCGAGAACTCCGTTCTCATGCCATCTCAGAGCCTCTCCCGCCAGGAACCCGCTCCGCATGACCCCCGTTGCCTGGAGGACCCCGCTCGCGAACCAGTGCCGGTACGGCCCGTCCTTGATGCCTTGCGTGTAGGTCGTGACACTCACGCGGCGACCGGCGAGGTGTTCCTCGGCCTCGCCCGTGAACAACTCGCCCTTGTAGAGGAGCCGTTGTCCGTAGTCGCCGTCCACGTCCGGATCGTCCACGTCGATGCGACGCACCTGCCTCGTCACGCCGCCCGTGCCCACGTGGGGAATTCGCCAAGCCAGGAGCGCTGCAGCAGGTGGTGCGGCAGATAGCCCGACTCGACCTGGACCGGCATCTTGCCGTCGAAGGCGAAGCACGCCACGGCCAGGGGGGCCGGCGCGAGGTGCCCGGCCGGCTTCTCGGATCGTTTGTCGGCGGTCCAGTACGCCTTGTGCAGCTTCAACGTGTGCACCAAAGCCTTGTTGAAGCCCTCCACGTCCTGGGTGATGAACAGGCGGAAGAGGTTGATCGGCGGGGTCAGTACCCGCTCCAACATCGCCCGCGGCACCTGCACCGCGACGTCGGGTGATGACATCTCCGCCGCGCGGGTCAACTTCTCCACCAGGCCAGGGCCTTGGAGCCAGTACGTCTGCAGCGTGTCGACCCAGTGCAGGACGTACTCCTCGAACCCACTCACATGGAGCCGGTCGAGCGGGAATCGGCACAGCTCGGTCAGCCGCGCCTGATCCCGACACACCACGGCGAGCCAGAACAGTGAGTCCCAGGTCTCCAACTTCGCCGCACGCGGATCGACGGTGCAGCGAGCCCCGAGATGCAGCAGCGCGTCACCGAATACCTGCCCTAGCGAGTGGGGATACTGCTCCACTTCGTCGATGTCCTCCGTGAGGTATTCGCCGAGGGACTCGACTCACCCCTCTTCCGTGACACCCGCCGCGAAATGTCGACTGACAACCACAGTCACCGCCTGGTCCCCTTGCCGGTGTCAAAGCCTTACGCGGGGACGAAAGTCGAACCCGTCACCCACCCGCTGACCAGACATCAATCGCGACCAACCCACACTGTCCGCCTGGTATCCGCGAGTTACTCGCGATGCCAGTCGCGAGTAACGTTGCCGTCCTCGTCCCAAAATGTCTCGTCTCGCAGGCTGTAGATGTCATCGTCGAAGAATCGCCGCGCCTTCACGGCTCCGTTGGGATGCCATTCCATGAACTCACCTGTCGCCATGCCGTTCCGCACGGTGCCCAGCGACTTCCGCGACCCGTCCGGATACCACCCTTGAGACAGGCCGTCTCGAACGCCTTCCACGTAGACATCGAGGTAGACCATCTGCTCGTCTACGTACTCGGCGACCTCCCCGGTGAACAACTCGCCTTGGTACAGCATTCGCTGCCCCATATCCATTTCAACATCAGGATCATCGATGTCGACACGATGCACTGGGTCCATCAGGGAATCCAATTGTCGTCACTTGGCGGATATCCGGTGAAGCGCCCATTCTTGGCCGGCATACCGGGCAGCATATTGTAGCAGTTGGCACAGAACGGAGCGCCGAATCCAGGGATACCGGTTTCCCTGTTTTTCAAGAACGGGAATTCAACGGCCGCATGTATCTCCTTGAGCGCATCCGGCCCGGCGGACATCCCGAGTCGTGTACGAGCCCACAGCAACTCGTTGGTCGCCTTCACTTCCGCGTGCCCCAGCGGCTCATCGGGGTGCGGCTTGTTCGGAGCCACCTTTTCGTAGAGTTCACGAAGCGTGGGGTGCAGCTTGTCCTTGGGAATTACATTGCCGGGACGCCCGTTGATTCCCTCGATCACGATGCCGGTCCGCGTGTCCATGACCGCGCCCACGCACGCGCCCGTATCGCCCTTGACGAACGTCTTCGCGTCCTTGGCATCCCGGTAGACCTGCGCCCTCTCCTTCGCGAGGTCGTCGAGGTACTGGTCGACAGGCTTGCCGTCGATGTGCGTGACCATGTCGTCCACCACCGTCACACCGGGGCGCTTCAGGTCGACCAGGTCCAGCAGCTTCTCCCCGTGTCCGGCCGGGTGCTTTCCGTCCGGGTCGGGCAGCCGGGTGTCCTGGGAAATCGCGTCGGCCGGGTTCGATACGGTGCCGTGCTCGGGGTGGCCTGCGGACGCGTCATGGGACGGGGACGGTGACGGGTCGGAGTGGCCGTGAGGCGGAAGCGTCGGGTCGTCCGTGTGACCGGCGCCCGAGGAGGGCCCGTCGCCGTGACCCGTGCCGCCCGGCCCGTCGCCGTGGCTCCCGCCGCCCGGGCCGTCCGTGTGGGTCGTACCGCCGCCCGGGCCGTCCGTGTGCCCGCCGCTGACCGGGGTGGTGTCACCGTGGCCACCCGTGCCCGGAGGGTGGTTGTCCGCGCTGTTGCGCGGCATGCCGTCCGGGGCGTGGCCGCCCGGGGTGCCGTGGTCGCCGGCGCGGCCCGTGGGGGTGTTGTCGATGCCGTGGGCGCCGTTGTCCACCGCGCGGACCGGTTCGGAGATGTCGGAGCCGACGCGGATGACGTCGTCGCCGCCTCGGGCGCCGACTCCCGCCAGGACCGGGGTCTCCTGGCGGACCGGGACCTCCGTCTTGGGGGTGTTCGCGCCCGCGTCGATCTTCGGGGACGGTTCCGGTCGGGCCTCGCCGGCCTTCTGGTAGAGGCTGCCGTCCTCCTTGTAGAGGTTGCCCGCCTCGTCGGCGTACTTCGCGGGGCCGTCGAAAGGCCACTTGACCGTGCCCGGGGGCAGGGCGGTGGTGCCTTCGGGGAGCTTGATCGTGTCGTCGGAGACCTTGATGGCCCCCTCGGGTATCGGGGTGTCCTTGGGGAGCTGAATCGTTCCGTCGGGCAGTTCCATGGCGCCCTCGGGGAGGCTGAACGCGCCCTCGTCGATCCTGGGCACCTCGATCTTGCCCATGCCCTTCAGACCGGCCATGACATCGCCGATCTTCGAGACGCCGGCGCCGGCGCCCTTGAAGACGTACGTCATGGGGTCGATCGCCCGGCCGGCCTTGCCCGCCAGGGAGATCGCCTTCGCCGCGAGCCCCGCCTTGCCCGCACCCGCCGCCGCACCGCCCGCGCCGCCGGTGAACACCGTGGTCAGCACGTTGAACGTGACGGCGCCGGCCGCGCGCGAAGGGTTCGAACCCCATTGGTCCCAGGCGACGAGCGCCTTGCCGGTCTCCTTCATCGCCGTGCGCGAATCCCGGATCCACGGCGGCAGATCCTTGTCGTCCGCCAGCCAGAACACCGCCGCCGCGGGGGAGGCGGTGATCGCCACACCCGTCAGGAGCTTGCCCAGCCCCGTCCACGCCTGTCCCGCCGCGTCCCAGCCGTCGAAGCCGACCAGCGTTCCCAGGCCCTTGATCGTGCCCCACACGCCGTCGACGATCAGGCCCTTGCCGAAGTCGTAGGCGTGCTCCCACACCTGCCACGCCGGGACCGACTCCTCCACCGCGTCACCCCACGGCAGCGTCTTGGCCTGCTTGAGGGCCTCGGCGTCATAGCCGTACATGCCCTCGCCGTTGGAGCCGTCGTTGACCTTCAGCGGCGTGCCGCACACCAGCGCCACGATCTTGTCGTGCGCGTGCCGCTCCGCCGCCTGGAACTGCGTCCACACCTCGGCGATCTTGTTCCGGCGTTCGAGGTTCTCGTCGATGAGATCCCCGTCCTCGATCCAGTCCTCGTCCTGGGAGACCTTGGACTTGAACGACGCGGCCTCGACCTTCAGCTCCTCCATCCTCTTCACCAGAGGACGGATCTCCTGCGCGTACGTGCCCAGCGCTCCCGCGATGGTGCACATGTCGCCGCTGAACGACATCGTGATGTCGACGACCGGCTTGGTCACCGCGAACAACTGCTCGGCCTCGGGGGCCTGGTAGTACGCCGACATCCCGCCGAAGGTGGTGTGGACGGACGAACCGGCGTTCGCGAGCGCGCCGCCGTCCGCCGACAGGGCCTTGACCTTCTCGTCCAACACCGACAACTGACCCGTGAAGACGGGAACGTTCGCCGGATCGACCGGTGCGTTGCTCACTTGTGCCCTCCTGCGGCTTCCTTGAGCTGGTCGAGGCGCACGTTCTTCGCCGCGTCCTGGGCCTCCTTGGCCGCTTCCAGGTCGCCTTGGACGTACTCGTTCGTCGCCTTCGCCGCGCCCAGGACCGCGGCCTGGATGCGGTCCACCATCGACTTGAGGTCCGTCTGCCGCTTCTCCAGGTACTGGCTGAGCGCCGCGCCCACCGGGCCGGTGCTGCCCCGGTGCGACAAGGGCACCTGCCCGACCGGCACCGGCCCCTGCATGGTGGGTGAGGGCACCTTGGCCGCCGATCCCGGAACCGCCGTACCGGCCGCGTACGCGGCCTCCGACATGTCCGTCATCAGCTTGTTCAGCGCTTTCTCCAGATCACCCGCGCGCTCACCGGTGAGCTTGAGCTGGCTCTGCACACCCTGCGGCTTGATGTCCCACGACGTCATGGCTCCCCCGAAGCTCCGACAACCCCACTCAGCCGATGTTGTCGACCGCGGCCTTGGCCCGCGCCAGCGTCTGCTGCGCCGTCGCGTCGTTCTTCTCCAGCGTCGTCTTGAGCAGCCGGATGATGTTCTTCACCTCTTGGGAGGCGTTCTTCCACCGCAGTTCCTTGGCGTGGTAGTCGTCCGCCACGCCGTCCGCCGCGAAGTCCGACATCGCCGCGCTCACCTGCGCCTCGCGCGCCGCGATCACCTGCTCCAACTGGCCGATGACCACCTGGATGTTGCCCTGCGCCTCGGTCGAGGCACCCGTGTCGTAGGACCGACGGTCCGTGTCACCGGCCATCACACATCACACTCCCCGTGTGGTTGAAGGGTTCTGAGAGGATCAGCGGCCGGAGAAGCGGGCCGCGTCGAAGTTGCCAGCGCCCATCTGCGTGCGCGCGTTGTCGCCGTGTTCCTGGTCGCCGGTGCCGAAGGCCTGCTCCATGCCGGACTGACCGCCGAGGATGGCCGACAGCGAGGCGTTCAGTTCCTTCGTGATCCCGTCCGACCGCAGCTTGAACGAGTCGAACGCGACCTTGCCCTGGCCATTGAACTTGCCTTCCAGGGGCTGCGCCGCGTTGATCAGCTGCTGGATCAGCGTTCCCAGGTCGGTACTCGAGTTCCGCGACCCCGACATCAGGCTCGTCAGAACCTGCGTCCCCATGTCGAACTTCATTCCACTCCCCCGCACACTCGGTTGATCGTAAGTATGTTCATTTCTATCAACTCACGTCGCTTGTGCAACCAGCAACCGGTTACCTGTGACAAAGGCCTGACAAACTCACAGGTCCCTCACTCGCCCTTCAGATGTCGCACCAACCGCTCGAAGTCGCTCCACCCCGAAAGGTCCGAAGGATCCCCCGGGAACGGGTAGTACAGCGCCGGGCGCGCCTTCGGTCCCAGTGTGACCGGCTGCACTGACAGTGGCGTGCGCCGGGCGCGGTCGCCCGGCATCGCCCGCACCTCTTCGGAGCCCAGCACGAAGGCCAGCGGCACGCCGGGCCCCTCGAAGCGGGCCGGCACCGCCAGGTCACGGCGTGCTTTGCGGAGCTGTACGAGCATCGACCGCAGGGGGTGACGGGTGGCGAGCACCTCCGCCAGCCTCGGCAGCACGTCCAATGGGGGCTCCTCGTGGGCCCCGTAGCCGAACGCGAGCGTGACGTCCTCCTCCACGCCCGCCTTCGTGCGGGTCACCCGGACCCCGGCGACACCGGGCCGCTCGGGGCTGCCGACGACCACGAACCAGCTCGGCTCGGGTGAGCGCGCGTGGGCGACGTCGGTCAACCGGGCCGGGGACCACGGCAGGTTGGCGGGCTCGGCCGTCGACCAGCCGGCCGGCGCCTCGCCGGTGAGCTCGCGCCACACCGTCTCCAGCGCGCCGCCGAGCACCAGCCGGTCGTCGGCGGGGTGGACGGTCCTGAAGGAGACGGCCAGTTGGCGTTCGCCGGCGCCCTGGAAGTGGCCGGGTGCGATCTCCCGGAACGAGGCCGCCACCGGGGTGCGCGGATCGTCCTCGGTCGCGTCCGGGTGCACGACCGTCGAGAACATGCCCTCCTGCCAGCGCAGCACGGCGCCCGAGCGGCCGTCGTAGTAGCCGTCCCGTTCGTCCTGCACGACCCAGCGCGAGGGCCAGCCGGGCAGGGCGTCGCGTACGGCCGGGGTGAGGGTGCTGCCGGCCGGGGTGACGATCTGGAGTCCGCGCCCCGAGGCGGCCGCGGCCCGGAAGGCGTCCGAGAGCCAGGCCGTCATCGCGACCACGGGCCGGTCCATGATGACGACGGCGACCTTGTCGGTCAGCACGTCGACGGCGGGTTGGGCGGCGGCCGGCGCGGGGGCGAGGCCCACGCCCTCGGAGGGGACCACGGCCACGGAGAGCGCGGCCTCCGGCGGCCAGGCCGTGCCGCCGGTCAGCGCGGCGACCCGGGCGGCGAAGGTGCCGGCCAGCCGCTCGGCCTCCGCGACGCCGGTGGTGGCGCGGGCCTCGGTCCACCAGAACGGAACCGGCGGCTCCACGGCTCCGAACAGCCGCGCGGCCTCACCGGGGACCTGTACGAGCATGGGCGCCTCGACGGCGACCAGCGGCCGGCCCCCCGGATCGCAGAGCTGCACGACGGCGCCCTCGCCGGTGGTGTCCACCAGCTTGTCCGGGCCGCCGGAGAGCAGTCCGGCGAGCACGCTCCAGGCGTCGGGCATCCGCGGGGTGAGGGCTATGACGTCCTTGGTCATGGGGTCGTACGGTCCTTAGTGGTCTGTCGGATTCGTCACTCGGGCGTGTACACGGTCTGGATCAGGCGGTGGTTCTGTCCCCGTCGGACGAGCACACCGCGCCCGGCGGGCTGCTGCGAGGCGTACACCCCGGGGAAGAGCTGGCCCTCGCTGCGGTCGCCCGCCATCACCACGGCCGAGGCACCCGATTCGCGCAGCCCCTGCACCAGCGGCTCGTACATGCCGCGCGAGGCGCCGGCGACGCGGCGGGTCAGCACGAAGTGCAGACCGATGTCGACCGCCGAGGGGATGTACGGCAGGAAGGGCGCGAGCGGCGACTGTCCGGCGGTGGTGAGCACGTCGTAGTCGTCGACGAGGACCACGATCCGGGGGCCGCCGCCCCAGTTGCCGGGTTCCAGGTCGTCCAGGGGGGCGCTGTCGTCGGGCATCCGCCGCTCCAGCTCGGTGGCGATGCCGGCGGCCAGTCCCGCGCACATCTTGGCGTTGTACGCGTAGCCCCCGTTGAACTCCTCGGGGATCGCCCCGCGCAGGGCGCGGCGCGGGTCCATGACGGCGAAGACCAGTTCCTCCTCGCCGTACCGCTCGATGAGTCCGGCCGCGATGGTCTTCAGCAGGTTCGTCTTGCCGCATTCGCTGTCGCCCATGACCAGGAGGTGCTGGTCGTGCGCGAAGAGGTCCAGCAGGACGGGCGCCAGTGCCGTCTGGTCGAGGCCGATCGGCACCCGACGGGGTTCGGCGGCGGGTCCCGGCAGCAGGTGCGGCTCCAGGACGTGCGGCAGCACCCGTACCGGCTGCGCGGCCTCCCCGCTCCAGGTGGCGCGCACCTGGCGGGCCGTGCGTTCCAGTACGGCGCCCAGCTCGGCCTGGTCGGCCAGGCCGTCCGTGCGGGGCAGCGCGACCTGTGCGAACAGCTTGCCGTCGGTGAGGACCCGGCCGGGCTCGTCGGGCGAGAGGGTCTCGGCGAGCTTGCGCTCGATGCTGGACTCGCCCGGGTCGTTGAGGCGCAGCTCGACCCGGGTGCCGAAGTTCGACTGGGTGGCGATGCGGACGTCGTTCCAGCGGAGCATGCCCGCGACGACGTGGATGCCGTAGCCGCCGCCGCGCTTGAGGATGTCCACGACGGCGTCGTCGAGTTCCTCGAAGTCGTCGCGCAGCGCGCCGAATCCGTCGATGACGAGGACGATCTCGGCGGAGGCCAGCTGCGGCAGCCGGCCCGCCGCGTGCAGGGTGCGCAACTGCTCGACGGAGTCGATGCCGTGGTCGCGGAAGAGGTCCTCGCGGGTGGTGAGCATGTTCCGTACCTCTTCGACGGTACGGGCCGCGCGCTCGCGGTCGGCGCGGCCGGCGATGCCGCCGACGTGGGGCAGACCGGACAGGGCCTGGAGCCCGCCGCCGACCAGGTCGAGCCCGTACACGCCGACCTCGCGCGGGGTGTGGGTCAGCGCGAGGGAGAGGACGAGGGTGCGCAGCAGGGTGGTCTTGCCGGACTGCGGTCCGCCGATGACGGCGGCGTGGCCGCCCGCGACGGTCAGGTCGAGGTACCACTCGCCCTGCCACTGCTTCGTCGGGTCGTCGAGGAGGCCGAGCGGCACGGTGAGCCGCCCGCGCCGCTTGGCGAGCTGCATTCCGCGCGGGCCGGCGTCCAGCGGGCCCGCGACCGTGTCCAGCGCGATCGCGGTGGGCAGCGGCGGCAGCCAGATCCGGCGCACGGGGGCGGCGGCGTGCTCCAGTTGTCCGACGATGACGCCCATCTCGGTGGGGCCGGTCTCGCGGCGCCGGGCGGAGGGCTCCTGCGGGCCCTGGTTCTCCAGGTCGGCGAGGGTGTTGAACGCCTCGTACTCCAGGGCGAGGGGGCCGGTGTCCTCCTCCTCGTTCCGCCGGACGGGACCGCGGTAGCCGCCGGACACGTAGCTCGCCTTGAAGCGCTCGTAGTGGCTGGTGTCGACCTTGAGGTAGCCGAAGCCGGGCAGCGGGGGGAGGTGGAAGGCGTCGGTGGTGTCCAGGACCGTGCGGGACTCGTCTGCGGAGAAGGTGCGCAGGCCGAGCCGGTAGGAGAGGTAGGTGTCCAGGCCCCGGAGCTTGCCGCCCTCGATGCGTTGGCTGGACAGCAGCAGGTGTACGCCGATGGAGCGGCCGATCCGACCGATGGACAGGAAGAGGTCGATGAAGTCGGGTTTGGCGGTGAGCAGTTCACCGAACTCGTCGATGACGACGAACAGGTGCGGCAGCGGTTCCAGGTCGGGTCGCCGGTCGGCGCGCAGCGCGGCGTAGTCACCGATGTCGGCGACGTTGCCCGCGTCCTTGAGGACCTGCTGGCGGCGCTTGACCTCGCCGGCGAGGGAGGCGTGGACGCGCTCGACGAGACCGGCCTGGTTCTCCAGGTTGGTGATGACGCCGGCGACGTGCGGCAGCTCCGCGAACGGGGCGAAGGTCGCGCCGCCCTTGTAGTCGACGAGGACCAGCGCGAGGTCCTCCGGCGGGTGCGTGGCGACCAGGGCGAGCACGAGGGTGCGCAGCAGTTCGGACTTGCCGGATCCGGTGGCGCCGACGCACAGCCCGTGCGGGCCCATGCCCAGCTCGGAGGACTCCTTCAGGTCGAGCAGGACCGGTTCGCGGGAGTCGCTGACGCCGATGGGCACGCGCAGGAAGGCGCGCTCGCCGCGCGGCGCCCACAGCCGGTCGAGGTCGAGGCGGGCCACGTCGTCGATGCCGAGCAGGTCGGCGAAGTCGACGGGTCCGGACAGCGGGGCGTCGATCAGGGACTCGGCGGACAGCCGCAGCGGGGCGAGCATCCGGGCCAGGCCCTCGGCGAAGGGGATGCCGACCTCGTCCACGGTGCCGTGGGCGCTGATCGGCTCCTCCTGGCGCAGGTCCTCTATGAGGACCCGGTCTCCCTCGACGGTGATCCGTACGCCGACGTGGCCGGGCTCCTGGATCCGCTGGTCGAGCAGGTGCAGGACGGTGACGCCCATCTCCCGCAGGCCGACGGCCTCGTCGGGGCGCGGCAGTTCGACGGCGTCCTCGCCGTGTCCGTCGGCGACGACGAGCAGCCGGGAGGTCATCGACAGGGCGTCCTTGCCGGACAGACCGCGACGGACCTCCGCGGCGTAGGAGGCGCGGCGGCGCAGTTCGGGGCCGAGACGGCGGGCGAGCTGCGACGCCGAGGGCGCGATCCGGCGGGCGGCCACGGGGCCGTCGAGCTGCTCGGAGTCGAGCAGGTGCGGCATCCACTTGGCCCATTCCCAGTCGTCGAGCCGGTCGCCGGGCACGGCCAGGGCGATGGCGACGTCGTCGGGCGCGTGGGCGGCGGCGGTCTGCACCATCAGGGCGCGGGCGACGCGCAGGCAGTCCTCTCGGGGACCTATGACGGTGACGTTGCCGACGCGGTCGAGGGGGACGGTGAGGGGGAGTTCGGTGCCGTTGCGGAACCGGGTGGTCAGGGCCGAGGCCTCGTTGAGCATGAAGAGGTCGGGCGGGGTGAGGACGGTGGAGCCCTGGTCCGCGATCCGCAGGTCGCGCACGGGCATCTCGCCGGTCCCGACGCGCACGCGCAGGAAGTCGGCGTCGACGCGGCGGCGCTCCCACAGCCGGGCCGGGTCGCGCACGATGTCGTAGAGCGCGTGGGGCGGCGGGTTGAGCACGTCGGCGCGCTCGCCCCGTTCGCGTTCCTCGGTGGCGAGTTCCTCGCGGAGGTCCTCCAGGTAGGCGAGGTACGCCTCGCGCTGGGTCCGGCGGGTGCGTTGGGCCTTGCCGCGCTGGGAGAAGACGAGCCCGACGGAACCGATGACGGTGACGACGAGGATGAGCGCGCCGAGGGCGGCGAACTGGCTGTTGCGCACGACCGTCATCATCACGACGGACGACATGACGCCTGCCACCGGCAGCAAGGACATCGCGATGTTGCCCGCCTTGCCCTCGGGCAGGTTGGGCGGTGCCTCTATGACGCGTGCCTCGGAGGCGGCGGGCGGCCTGACCGTCCGGGCCGGGCGGTGGATCAGTCGGGTGCTCATCTTCGTCGTCCGTCGTCGTCCGTCAGTGGCGCTTCTGGGAAAGCTGGAACGCGTCCGCCGCGATGCGGGTGGCGGCCGTCCTGGTCGCCTGGGCGAGCAGGTCGGTGCGGATCGCGCCGCCGTCCGCGAGGTGGCGGTCGTAGGGCAGGACGTGGACGCTCGTCCCGGTGGACCGGAGCGTGCGCACCGCCTCGTCGGTGTCGATGCCCGAGTGCGGGGCCTGCTCGGTGAGGACGACGACGGTGCCGCCGATCACGTGCGGGGGCAGGCCCTGCATCCACTGGAGCACCGCGTGCGTGCTGGCGACGCCGTCGAGGGTCGCGGGGGTGGTGAGGACGCAGGCCTGGGAGGCGGTCAGCGCGACGCGGGCCACCTCCGCGGGGAGCGTCTCGCAGTCGACGACCGTGACGCCGAAGTAGCGGCGCAGGGCGACCATGGCGCGTTCGTAGGAGCGGATGTCCAGCATGGCGCCGATCTGGCCCTGGCTGCCGGGCAGCAGCCAGGCGTTGTCGCGGAGCTGGACGAGGTAGCCGGTGATGTCGAGCAGCGACATCTGTGGTTGGACGATGTCGGCGACGTCCCCGGTGGTCCAGCGCAGCGATTCGGCGCCGAGCCGGATGGGCAGCGAACCGAGGGCGGGGTCGGCTTCGACGAAGAGGACGGGGTCCTGGCGGTAGTGGGCGTACGTGGTGCCCAGCAGGGCGGCCACGGTGGACTTGCCGGCGCCGCCGCGGATGGAGGTGACGGCGATCTGGCGGCCGGTGGTCACGGGCTGCTGGAGCGATTCCGCGGTGCGGGAGAGCTCGGCGACCTCGCGGGCCACGGATGAGGAAACGGTTCGCCAGATCGCCCGGGCGGCCCGGGCCGTGAACGGCTCGCCGCTGCGCGGCTTGCGGCTCGCCGCGGCGAGACCCGGATCGACCGCGGGGCGCGAGTCGGGGGTACGGGTGGCACGGGCGCCGGCGGGCGCGGAGTGGGCGGGGCCGTGCGCGGGGTGGGCGGTGCCTTGCGCGGGGCCGGGGGCCGGGTGGGCGGGGCCCTGTGCGGGGCCGTGCGCGGGGGCGGGGCCGTGCGGCCGCCGGGCGGGCGGCGGGACCTGCGGGCCGGGGTACGACGGGCCCGCGTGCGGCGCCGGGGCCACGGGCGGCGCGGCGGGCGCCGGCGCCGGGGCGTGCGGGGCGGCGGGCGCCGGGGCCGCGTGCGGCTCATGCGCCGGCGGACCGGCGGGACGCGCGGGATCCTGGCCCGGGCCGGGAGGCGCGGGCGGGGTGGCGCCCTGCCCGGCGGGCCCGGGGCCGCCCTGCGGGGCGGGCTGCCGGCCACCGCCCCTCAGGTCCCGCAGGACGTCGCCCTGCCAGTTGTCTCCGTTTGACATGTCTGCCCCTGCCCTCTTCTTCCGACCCGCTGCCCCACGCGGAGCACCCGCGCGTGGACCTCAGAACTTGTCGAGCAACTGCCCGTAGATGCCGAACACCCCGACGGCCAGCGGGAACAGCCCCACCACCCCGACGGACTCGACGAAGTCGGCCGTGCGTCGCAGCCGTACCTGCACGTGGTCCGGCGGCTGCATCGCGAGCCCGAGCAGCGGCAGCAGCGCGGCCACGCACAGTACGGCGAGGGCTCCCGCCCCGCCGCCGTGATCGATCCACAGCACCACGAGGCGTACGAGGAGCAGCCCCGCCGCCGCGATCAGCGCCACGACCTCGGCGACCAGCGGGAAGGCCCGTGCCCTCGACAGGAGCACCACGGCGACGAGCGACGGCAGCACGACGGTCCACACGTTCGGGTCACCGGCCCGCGTGAGCAACCAGCCGGCCGCCGCGGCGGAGACGGCCGTCGCGATCGTCGCGAGGGCGAGGCCCCGGTGGGTGGCGGCGAGCGCGTTGCCCACCTGGTGCCGGCTCACGGAGGTTCCGCCGGAGCGCCGGTCGTCGAGCGCGGTCAGTCCCGCGGCCATCAGCGCGAGGCGGGGCAGCAGACCGAGCAGGACGACGGAGAACAGGGCCATGACCGCGCCGAGCCGAGCCGGGTCGTCCTGGACGGAGGCGACCACCTCCCACACGCCGGTGATCGTGGCGATGGCGGCGGCGCCCATGAATCCGCCGCGACCGAGCGGGGAGAACCAGCCGAGCATGACGAGGGTCAGGACGAGCGCGGCCGCGACGGCGGCCAGTCGTGCGGTTCCCGCCCACTGGTGGGCGTCGGCGGCCGTCCACGCCGTGAGGATGCCGAGTCCTCCGGAGGCGAGCAGCAGGGCCGTGGCCAGGCCCCGGTTCCCGTTCCCGACGCGGGCGCCGAGGGCGCCGGCGGCGAGCAGGAGGAGGGTCACGACGAGCAGGGCGCCGGCCAGGGCGTCGAGCGCGAACTCGCGGCGGGCGAGCAGGGCGGCGGTCACCGCGAAGGCGATGGTCGCCACTCCCGCGCTGCCCCTGCGGGCGGCGGGGCGCCAGCGCCAGGCCCGCAGGTCGAGGTCGTCGGCCACCAGGTCGACCACGTCGTGCACGACGGGGGCGGGCGGCGCGGAGTGGGTCCTGACCAGCCGCAGGACCGCGCCGTCGGCTATGCCGGCGCCGGCCAGCGTGCTGTCCTGCGGCAGGGCCGAACCGTCCGACGTCACCAACTGGCGTGTCATGGGCCGCGAGGCGGCACGGTCGTCGAGCAACTGCAGGATGTCCGGAAGCAGCTGCCCGATGGGGGTGTCCGAAGGGAGGACCATGTCGGCCCGGCGTCGCTCGCCGACCAGGGTCACCCGGGACAGTTGCGCTCGGGAAGTCGTTGCTGTGCTCACCACTTGCGGGAACCTATCATCGCGGCGTTGCGGCCCTTCGGGGTCAAGGTTTCTACGAATGGGTGGGCTTGGGCGACTTCGCCGGCGACGGCGGCGGCGACGTGCGGGCCTTGGACGGGCGGGGCGACTTCGACGGGCCCGCCGTCCCGGCCGGGGTCCCGGACTTCGAGGGCTTCGTGGTCGACGGTCTGGCCGCGGGCCCGGAGGCGTGCGCGGACGCCGCCTTGCCGGCCGTCTTCGACGGGGCCGACGCCTGCGCGGGGGTCGGGGTCGCCGACGGCTGCGCGTACGGCTGCACGAGTCCCTGCTGTTGCTGCTTCTGTTGCTGCTGTTCGGCCTTCTGTTTCGCCAGCGTCGCCTGGATGAAGGACCATCCGACGCATCCCGCGCACAGGACGGCCGCGATGGCGATGCCCGCGAACACCTTCCCGAGCCGTTCGTCCGCCGTGCGTCGCGCCCGCCCCGCACCGAACAGCAGCGCGTCGCGCATCCGGCGCCGGCGTACCGCCACCGACTCCAGCAGTTGACTGTCGTAGTCCCGTGCCATGTGCCGTCCGTCGCCTCCCCCGCTGTTTTGCCTGTGCAACATAGAACATCCGGCGGGTTCGGGCACACCCCGGGGGCGTCGCGCGGTCGCGGTCAAGGTCACGGCCCGGAGAGCCGGGCGACCAGTTCGGCCAGATCCACGCAGGCCTGCTCGATCTTGCGGCGGACGTTCTGCTGCTCGGTGACCATCGCCGACAGGAGCAGGGCCGTCAGGGCGGCCGAGCCGTTGAGCGCCATCAGGTTGACCATGATCTCGAAGAGGCTGTGGTCCTCGAAGGGGCCCGCCCGATCGGTGGCCGCCGCGATGGCCAGGACGGAGATCAGCAGCGAGCAGGGCGCCGCTCCCGGCAGCTGGAAGCGCACGGCGGCCCAGATCAGCAGCGGGAAGACCAGGAAGAGCAGCGAGAGCGAGCTGCGGGTGGCCGCCAGGGTGGCCGCCACCGCCGTGACCGCCAGCGCCGCCCCCTCGGCCGCCCGGTAGAGGTCGGAGGTGAGCCGGAACCGTGGCAGGACCAGCAGCACCGGGGTCACGACCAGCACGCCCATCGCGTCGCCGGCCCACCAGGACGACCAGACCGGCCAGAAGCCGCTCGCCGGCAGGCTGCCGCTCAGCGCCAGTACTCCGGCGCCGACGGTGGCGCTGATCAGCATCGGCAGCAGCCCGCCGAGGAAGACCAGCGCCAGGCCGTCCCGGAGGCGGTCCATCTCGGTCCGGAAGCCGACCCGGCGGAGCAACGCGTACGCGCACAGCGGCGCGAGGGTGTTCCCGGCGACGATGGCGAGGCCGACCGGCTCGAACGGGCCGAGGGTCTGCATGACGCAGAAGGTCCCCAGCGCGATCCCCGGCCAGATCCGGGGCCCCAGCCACAGCAGCGCGGCGACCGCGATGCCGGTGGGCAGCCACAGGGGCGTGACCTGGGCGCCCGCGAGGACCACGCGCTGGAGCAGGCCGACGCGTCCGCCCAGGTAATAGGCGAGGGCGACGGCGAGGATGGACATCAGCAGGTACGGGAGGCCTCGGCGTTGCCATCGCTCGGTGTGCACCCCATGTATGAGACAACGGCCGGTGGCTCCCGGCGGCGCCTGACACGCGCTACTCGGCCCCCGGTGGTGCGTCGTGGCGCAGGACGAGGACCGCCGCGTCGTCCGCGTGGCCGGTGGAGTCGGCCACTTTCATCACCTCGGCGGCCAACTCCTCGGGGTCCGCGCCCGCCCCGTCCCGGACCACCCGGAGCACTTGCGCCAGCCCCGTCTCGATGGGGAACGAGGGGCCCTCGACCACCCCGTCGGTGAGCAGGACGTACGCGCCCGCCCGTCGGAGCCGGCGGCGGGTGACGGGGTACTCGGAGCCGGCGAGGACGCCCAGCGGGAGTCCGCCCTCGTCCTCGTCCGTCCCGCAGTCGCCGTCGACCGTGGCCCAGACCGCCGGGACGTGCCCGGCACGGGCGCCGTCGATCTCCCAGGTGCTCGGGTCGAAGCGCAGGAAGGTGCAGGTGGCGAAGAGCTCCTGGTTGACCGAGATCAGCAGGTCATTGGCCCGGCTGAGCACGTCGCCCGGGTCCTCGGCGGCCGCGGCGACCGCGCGGAGCGCGATGCGGATCTGCCCCATGAAGGCCGCCGCCTCCACGTCGTGGCCCTGGACGTCCCCGATGGAGAAGCCGAGCGAGCCGTCGGTGAGCGGGAAGCCGTCGTACCAGTCGCCACCGATGTCCAGGCCCTGCCGGGCGGGCGCGTAGCGGGCCGCGGTCCGCAGTCCGGGGGCGTCGGGCAGCGAGGGCGGCAACATCTCGCGTTGCAGCGCCTCGGCCAGCTGCACCCGGGCCCGCTGGAGCTCGGCGCCTTCCCGGGCCTGGGCCGTGAGCCGTCCGAGGGTGGCCAGGAGGTCGTCGGCGCTCGCCTGCCGAGGGGCGCGACGCGGGGCCATGGGCGTCTGGACCTCTCTCCGTGGGCGACCGAGCGGTACGCCCATCGTATTTGCGTGTCCCGATCCCCGCCCGGGGACGCCCTGCGGTTGCCGCCGGTCCCGGGAGCGGGTAGAGGGCGGGGCGGCCGGAGGACGGAGGGGGCGGAGGACGGCGCTACGCCGCGGCGGCCGGCGCGAGGGCGGCGGCCAGTGCCTCCCTCGACGGGTTGCCCGTGAAGGTGGCCCCGTCCGGGAAGCGCAGGTACGGGATGCCGGGCAGGGCCTCGGCGCGGACCTCGACCAGCGCGGCCCGGACGGCGTCGGCTCCCCCCTCGCTCCAGGCGACCCCCGCGTCGGCGGCGAGCCGGCGCAGGACGGCCGGGTCGGCGATGTTCAGGCCGTCGCTGTGGTGGGCCCGCAAGAGCCGCTCGACGACGGCCTCGGCCCGGCCCTGCTCGGCGGCGACGGCGATCAGGCGGTGTGCCTCGAAGGTGTGGGAGAAGACGGCGCCCTCGTGGTGGAACTCCAGTCCCTCGGCGGCGGCCAGCGCCGTGATCCGGGCGATCGCCGGGCCGACGTCGGCGCCGAACGCCCGCCGCAGCACCTCCGTCTTCGGCTCGCCCTCGACGGTGGCCCCGGGTGCCAACTGGTAGGGGCGGAAGACCAGGTCGACCGTGCCGCCGGCGGCGCGGACCCGGGCGGCCTCGCCGGTGAGGCGGGCGAAGGCGAAGTACGACCAGACGCAGGGGATGTCGAGGGTGAATTCGATCTTCATCGGGGGCCTCCGCGTACGGTGGGTGGACGAGCTGACGGCTCGACCGTAGGAGCACCGGGACGGCCCGGGCATCTGTCGGGTGACGGGGATCCGAGGGGGACGTCCGATGCTGCTGGGCCGGGGTGGGGAACGGGCCGTCGTCGAACGGCTGCTGGCCGGTGCGCGCGACGGCCGCAGCGGGGTGCTCGTGGTGCGGGGCGAGGCCGGCATCGGCAAGACGGCCCTGTTGGACGGGGTGCTCGCCGAGGCGGGCGACGACATACGGGTGTTGCGCGGGACGGGCATCGAGTTCGAGAGCGCCCTGCCGTACGCGGGGCTGCACCTGCTGCTGCGTTCCGTGCTCGACCGGGCGGACGCGCTGCCCGCCGCGCAGGCCGACGCGCTGCGGACGGCCCTGGGGACCGGCGCGGGCGCCCCGGCCGGCGGCGACCGGTTCCTGGTCGGCCTCGCGGTGCTGACGCTGCTCGCCGAACTGGCCGAGGAGCGCCCGCTGTTCTGCCTCGTGGACGATGCCCAGTGGCTGGACCCGGCCTCCGCCGAGGCCCTGGTGTTCGCCGCCCGCAGACTGCACGCCGAGCGGATCGCCCTGGTGTTCTGCGCGCGGGACCCGCACACGCCCGAGTTCCGGCCGGCCGGGCTCGACGAGCTGCGGCTGCGGCGCCTCGACGGGGCGACCGCCGCCGACCTGTTGGCCCTGTACGCCGCCGACCTCGGGCAGCACGAGCGGCAGGACGTGCTGCGGGAGGCCGAGGGGAACCCGCTCGCGCTGCTGGAGCTGACCACGGCGCGGCGCGAGGGGCACGGGTCCCCGTACGGGGGTCCGCGCGGCCGGATCGAGCAGAGCTTCGCCACCCGCATCGCCGCGCTGCCGGAGCCGACCGGGACGCTGCTGCTGGTGGCGGCCGCGGCCGACGAGGGCGACGCCGGGACGGTCTTCGAGGCCGCCGGCCGGCTGGGCGCGGGCCTCGCCGACCTGGCGCCCGCCGAACAGCACGGCCTGGTACGGCTCGACGGGGCCCGGCTGGTCTTCCGGCATCCGCTGATCCGGTCGGCGGCGTACCGGTCCGTCCCGGCGGCCCGTCGGCTCGCCGCGCACCGCGCCCTGGCGGAGTCCAGCGAGGGCCACCGGGCGGCCTGGCACCTCGCGGCAGCCGCGACGGCCCCCGACGAGGAGGTCGCCGCGGCGCTGGAGCGCGGCGGGGAGCAGGTCCGCGCCCGGGGCGGGCACGCCGCGCTGGCCGGGGTGTACGAGCGGGCCGCGGAACTGAGCCCGGATCCCGCCGAGCGCGGACGCCGGCTCGGTGCGGCGGCGCAGGCCGCCCTGCACGCGGGCCAGTTGGACCGGGCGTGCGCGCTGGCCGCGACCGCCCGCGTCGCACCGGGCGGAGCGCGGGCGGACTCCCGGCTCGCGTCGATCGTCGCGGAGATCGCCGACGAGCGGGGCGACCTGGCCCGGGCGCACACCCTGCTGTTGGAGGCGGCGCCCCCGGTCGCCGCCGAGGACCCGGAGGGCGCGGGACGCATGCTGTTCCTCGCCGTGGGCAGCGCCTGGGTCGGCGGGGACCCGCGGGGCGTGGCACGGGCGACCGAGGCGGCGGCGGTGGCCGGGGTGCCGAACCTGGCGGAGATCCGGGCGCTGGCCCGGCTGTCGTCACCCGAGGCGGGGGTGCGGACGGACGCGCTGCGGTTCCTGCGCGACGCCTCGGCGCGTCCGGCGGGGGAACTCGGGGACCTGCGCGAGGCGTTGCGTTCCGCGTGCTGGCCCGGGTTCCTGGGAGACCACCGGGCCGCCTGCGAGCGGGCCGCCGCCGTCGAGCGGGAGTGCCGGGCGCAGGGCGCGATCGGGGTGCTGCCGCGCGCCCTGCTGGAGGTGTGCCAGGCCCAACTGCGGCTCGGGCGGCACCGGGACGCGCTGGCCGGCGGTACGGAGGGGCTGCGGATCGCCGCCGACACCGGGCAGGCCCGGACGGCCGCGCAGCTCGCGGGAACGCTCGCCGGCCTGGCGGCGGTCCGGGGCGACGAGGCGTGGTTCCGGGAGCTGGCGGACACCGCCGCAACGGTCGACCTGCCCGACGTACGCCACCGGATGGCGTCGGCGGGCATCCTGCTCGACCTGGGGCTCGGCCGGCACGAGGCGGCCGCGGACCGGGCCGCCGCGGCGCCCGCCGGGGCGGCGTGCACGTGTTGCGGCCGGGACGCCGACGAGGTGGAGGCGGCCCTTCGGGCGGGCCGGCCGGACGCCGCCCGGGCGGCGTGGGAGCGTCTGCGGGAGCTGTCCCGGCAGTTGGAGCGGCCCGGGATCCGCGCGGTGGAGGTACGGTGCGAGGCCCTGCTGACCGAGGACGCCGAGGAGTTGTTCCGGCGCGCCCTGGTCCTGCACGGCGAAGGGGACACGGACCGCTTCGAGGAGGCCCGCACGGCCCTGTTGTACGGGGAGTGGCTGCGCCGGGTGCGGCGCCCGGTGGACTCCCGGGGCCCGCTGCGGGCCGCCGGGGAGTCCTTCACGCGGCTGGGCGCGACCCCTTGGGCGCGGCGCGCCGCCGGGGAGCTGCGCGCCGCGGGCGAGGGGCGGTCGGAGCAGCCCGCCGCCGGGTCCGACCTGGACCGGCTGACGCCGCAGGAGTTGCAGGTGGTGCGGCTCGCGGCGACCGGTCTGACCAACCGGGACATCGGGGCCCAGTTGTTCCTCAGTCCACGGACGGTCGGGTACCACTTGTACAACGCGTACCCGAAGCTGGGCGTGACCTCGCGGATGGAGCTGACCCGGCTGGACCTGGCGGTCTGAAAACGCCCGGCGGGGGCGGGGTCCGGCGCGCGGGATCCGCCCGCGCCGGCGTGGGGGCCGCTCCCGTCACGACCCCGGTCACCGGAACCCGGTCACTCGACAGAGGACCCGCCGGGCCGCCCGCTCGTAGGTTCGGGGCATGGAAAACAACCTGCGTCTCGCCCTCGTCATCGGCTCCACCCGCGAAGGCCGCTTCGGCCCCACCGTCGCGGACTGGTTCGCCCCGATCGCCCGCCGGCACGCCGACTTCGACGTGGACGTCATCGACGTCGCCGCGCTGGAGCTGCCCGACGTCCACCCCGACTGGGGCAGTGAGCCCTCCCCGGCGCTGGCCGCGCTGCGGGCCCGGGTCGAAGCGGCCGACGCCTACGTCGTCCTCACCCCGGAGTACAACCACAGCTACCCCGCCCACCTCAAGCACTTCATCGACCTGCACCACTCCGAGTGGAGGGCCAAGCCCGTCGGCTTCGTGTCGTACGGCGGCCAGGCCGGCGGTCTGCGCGCCGTCGAGCACCTGCGTCAGATCTTCGCCGAACTGCACTGCGTGAGCGTCCGGGACGTCGTCAGCTTCCACTCCGCCTGGGACCACTTCGGCGAGGACGGTCGGGCCGACGACCCCGCGGGCGCCGCCGGCGCGGCCAAGGTCCTGCTCGACCAGCTCGCCTGGTGGGGGCGGACCCTGCGCGAGGGCCGCGCGGCCCGCCCGTACGGCAACTGACGGAACCGGAAGGAGCCACCGATGACCACCACCGAACCGGCCGCCCTCCGGCGGACCGTGACCCCCGTCCCCTCCCCGCTCGCGATCGCCATGGTGGTGGTCCTCGGCTCGTTCATGACGGTGCTGGACACCACCATCCTCGGCGTCGCCCTGGGCGGTCTCTCGCGCCACTTCGCATCGCCCCTGGCCACCGTCCAGTGGACGGCGACCGCCTACACCCTCGCGCTCGCCGCCGTCATCCCGCTCACCGCCTGGGCGGCCGGCCGCTTCGGCACGAAGCGGCTCTACGTCCTGTCCATCGCCCTGTTCACGGCCGGTTCGGCGCTCGCCGGCCTCGCCTGGAACATCGAGACCCTGATCGCGTTCCGGGTCCTGCAGGGCCTCGGCGGCGGCATGGTGATGCCGCTCGGGATGGCCATCGTGCTGAACGCCGCCTCCGCCGAACGCAAGGGCCGGATGATGGGCCTGCTCGGCCTTCCGGTGCTGGTGGGTCCGCTGGTCGGGCCGGTGCTCGGCGGGTGGCTCGTGGACGAGGCCTCCTGGCGGTGGATCTTCTACGTCAACGTGCCGGTCGGGGTCCTCGCGGTGGCCTTGGCCTCGCGGATCCTGCCCCGCGACACCACCCGCGCGTCCCGCCCGCTCGACGTCATCGGCCTGCTGACGCTCTCCCCGGGCCTGGCGGCGCTGATCTACGGCCTGGCCACGGGCGGTGAGCGCGGCGACTTCGCCGCGCCGAACGCGCTCGTGCCCACCGTCGTCGGCGCGGTGCTGGTGGCGGCCTTCGTCGTACGGGCGCTGATGGCCCGTTCGCCCCTGCTGGACCTGCGACTCCTGCGGGTACGGGCCTTCGCGGCCGGGGTGGGCACGATGGCGCTGTTCGCGGGCGCCTACTTCGGGGCGCTGATGCTGGTGCCGATGTACTACCAGCTCGTGCGCGGCGAAAGCGCCACGGTGTCCGGGCTGTTGGGCATCCCGCAGGTACTGGCGACCGGCATCGCCCTGCAGATCGCGAGCCGGCTCACCGACCGGGTCCCGGCGGGGCGGATCGTGCCGTTCGGGGTGTCGCTGGCCGTGCTCGGCTACGCGGCCTTCACGGCCCAGATCGCCGATGCCGAGGTCCCGTACTGGCGGCTGATGGCCGCGCTGACGGTGGCCGGCGCGGGCGTCGGGATGACGATGATGCCGACCATCACCGGCGCGACCCGCGGGTTCGGCCCCGACCGGGTCCCGGCCGCGAGCACCCTGCTCAACATCAACTCCCAGATCTCCGGGTCGATCGGCATGGCGCTGTTCTCGGTGCTGCTGACCACGGCCGCGGCCGGCGGCGGGGGCCTGGCCGTCGCCCGCGGCGCCTCGGCCCCCGCGCTCGCCGGCGCCTTCCAGCACACCTACCTGTGGGTGGTCGTCGCGCTGGCCGCCGCCCTGGTACCGGCGCTCCTCCAGCCCCGGCGGAACGGGTGACCGCACCTCGGTGACGGGAAGCGGGACCCCGTGTCCGGGACGCGCCGGTTCGACCGGCGGGCCCCGGGCACTCCCGCGTCAGGGCGCCTGCGCGGTGAGGAAGTCCCGCTGGTCGTCGAGGAGGCGCGGCGGAAAGAGCTTCCTCGGCGCGAACAGCGCCGTCAGCGGCAGCCGCCAGGAGGATCGCTCGACCGGGGTGCGGACCAGGGAGTGGGTGGCCCCCGGGTAGCGGCGGACCGTGAGGGTGCCCGGGGCGAGCGTCTGCCGGTACACGGTCTCGGTCTCGGCGCCGTCGACGTTCAGGTCGTCGGCGCCGGCGATCAGCAGCACCGGGACGTGCGGCATCGCCCTCAGGTCGGCGGTCGCGTCGGCCGTGTGGTTGCGGGTGATGAACGTCCAGCGCCCGGGGGACAGTCGCGGATCGGCGTCGGGGCTCGCGAGGTACTCCTCGTGGCTCGCACCGCGTCGCAGCAGCGCGCCGACCGTCTCCCTGCGGCGCAGGGCGGCCGCGACGCGCTCGGGGCCGGCTCCCGAGTCGCGCAGTTCCGCGCGCAGGTTGTACTCCCCCTGGCGCTCCCAGTTCACGGCGGTGCCGACGGCGATCACGAAGCGGATCCCGGGCGCGGGGGCCCGTGCGGCCACCTTGGGCAGCACCCAGCCGGCCTGGCTCGCGCCCCAGAGTCCGATGCGGGTCCGGTCGATCTCGGGCCGCCGGCTCGCCCAGGCGAGGGCGTCGAGGCTCTCGCGGGCCCGGTCGTCCATGGTCTGGTCGAGCCATTCGGCGGGCTTGTCGAGGGAGAGCGAGGCGTAGCCGGCGCGGGCGAAGGCCTCCCAGTAGGGCCGGTAGAAGCCGTCGTGCGTGGCGTCGACCTCGCCGTCTCCGTGCACGAACACGACCAGGGGGAAGGGCCCCCGACCGGTGGTGGGGGTGGCGAGCACCCCGGACAGTTCGTGTCCCGCGGCGGGGACGGTGACCTGTTGTTCGCGCAGGTCGTAGTCGTTCTGCCAGACGACGACCCCGGCCAGGAGGAGCGCGCCGGCGAGGGCGAGGAGGAGGAGATCGCGGATGGTGCGTCGTGTGGTGCGTCGTGTGCGGGACATGCCGGTACCCCCGTTGACGTCCGCGTCGCTCGGGAAGAGGACGCGGAAACCGTGGAACGATCGAAACTGAAACGATCGTAACCATCATGAACGTATTATGCTTGTGCGTATGACGACGACATTGCTGCGCGGACTGCCCGAGGGCGCCGAGGAACGGGTGGCCGAGCTCTACTGGGAGGCCTTCGGCCACAAACTGGGCGCCGCCCTCGGACCCGCCGGACCGGGACGCCGGTTCATCGCCGACCACCTGCACGCGGACCGGGCCCTGACCGTGTCGGACGAGGACGGACGGGTCCTGGGCGTCGCCGGGTACCAACTCGCCGGGCGCGGCCTCGTCGGCGGTGACACGGCCGCGATCAGGACCGCGTACGGGCAGGTCAAAGGCCTGTACCGGGTGTTCCTGCTGGCGCTCTTGGAACGCACCCCGGCCCGGGGCGAGCTGGTCATGGACGGCATCGCCGTGGACCCCGCCCGGCGGGGCGAGGGCATCGGCGCCCTGCTGCTGGACGGCGTCGAGGAGGTCGCCGCGGAACGGGGTTGCCGGCGGATCCGGCTGGACGTGGTCGAGGAGAACCCGCGGGCGCGGGCCCTGTACGAGCGGCGCGGTTTCCGTGCCGTGCGGGTGCGGCGGACGCCGTGGCTGCGGGACGTCCTGGGCTTCGGGGCCGTCACGACGATGCACAAGGAGGTGACGGCCCGATGATCCCCACGCGGCTGGTGGTGCACGCGCTGGTGCGCGAGGACGGCACCGTCGACGGCGGCGAGCTGTACGAGGTCGCCGGCGCGCTCGGCATGAGCGACCAGCAGGTCCGCCTGTGCGTGAAGCGGCTGGCGGCGGAGGGCCGCTTCGAGGTCGAGGGACGGGGACGCCGGGCCGTGCTGCGCGTGGTGGGGCCGGGCGGCGGGCTGCCGGCGGTCCCGGAGGTGGAGTACGTCCGGCACGCCTACCGGCAGGACCGGGGCCTGGAGCCCTGGGACGGGGTCTGGCACGTCTTCGCCTTCGCCGTGCCCGAGTCCGCGCGGGCCGCCCGGGACGCCCTGCGGGACGCCCTGACGGTCCTGGGAGCCGCGCCGCTCCAGGGCGGGCTGTACGTGAGCCCGCACCCGATCGGGCCGTACGTCCGCGCCCGGGCCGCCGAGCTGGGGGTGGGAGCCGGGCTGACCTGCCTCGGCACCCGGGACCTGGAGATCGGCGGGACGGACGACCCCCGGGCCCTGGCGGCCCGCCTGTGGCCGTTGACGGAGATCGCGCAGCGGTACGAGGCGCTGCGCGAGCTGGCCTCACGCCCCGAACCGGGGCACCCCGGGCCGGGGCCTTCCGGACCGGGGACTTCCGGGCCGGCAGCCTCCGGGCCGGCGGCCTCCCACCCGCTGGCGCGCGCGGTGGAGCTGGCCGCCGCCTTCTCCGACGCGATGCTCCCGGACCCGCTGCTGCCGCCCGAGCTGCTGCCCCGCCCTTGGCCCGGCGCGGCGGCCCGCACGGCCGCCGCCTCCGCCTGGGCCCGCCTGCACGCCGCCGCCCCGTCCCCGGGTCCCCGCCTCTTCCGGCTGTACGCGCAAGCTCTGGGCGCACAGGCCCCGGGCGCGGAGGCCCCGGGCGCGGAGGTCCCGGGCGCGGAGGTCCCGGGCGCGGAGGTCCCGGGCGCGGAGGCGGACGAGCCGCGCCATACGCCCGGGTAGGTCATGATGTGAGGGGGTATATCCCTCTAGACCGCGCGACGACGGCCCCACCCCCGGGACCGGCCGCCCGAGGAGCGCAGAGCGATGGAACACACCGACCTCACCGATGTCTCGACCCACGAGGCCAGGACCGTCTCGGTGGCCCTGTTCCGCAGGCTCGCGGGCCTGGAGGAGGGAACCGAGGAGTACTCGCGCACGCGCAACACCCTCGTCGAACTCAACCTCAGCCTGGTCCGGTACGCCGCCCGCCGGTTCCGCAACCGCAGCGAGCCGATGGAGGACATCGTCCAGGTCGGCACCATCGGTCTCATCAAGGCCATCAACCGCTTCGACCCGGACCGCGGCGTCGAGTTCACCTCGTTCGCGATGCCCACCATCACCGGGGAGATCAAGCGGTTCTTCCGGGACACCAGTTGGGCCGTCAAGGTCCCCCGCCGGCTCCAGGAACTGCGCATCGACACCGCCAAGGCGCACGACGCGCTGGAACAGGGTCTCGGCCGCGAGCCCACCGACGCCGAACTGTCCGAGCGGCTGCACGTCACGCCCGAGGAACTCGCGGAGGGGCGGAAGGCCGCGTGCGCCTACTCGGCGCGCTCGCTGGACGCCCCGCCGCAGCCGCAGGAGGAGGGCGAGCGCGACCCGTACACGGCGCGGCCTTCGCTCGGCGCCGAGGAGCCGGCGTACGACCTGATCGAGTGCATGGAGTCCCTGGTGCCGATGCTGGCCGGGCTGCCCGAGCGGGAGCGGAGCCTGCTGGAGCTGCGCTTCGGGGAGGAACTGACCCAGGCGGAGATCGGGGAACGGCTCGGGCTGTCCCAGATGCACGTGTCCCGGCTGTTGAACCGGACCCTGACTCGGCTGCGGACCGGGCTCCTCACGGACACGGAGCCTGCCGATCCGGCTCCGGAGCCGGGGTCGCGGCGGTCCCCGGACCCGGCACCTCCAGCCAGACCGTCTTGCCGGTCCCCGCGCCGCCCGACGGCTGCGCCCCCCAGCTCCGGGCGAGCCGCTCCAGTACGACGAGACCGTGTCCTCCCGGCCGGCCACGATCTCCCGACGTCCGCCGCCGCGGAGGCTCGGGGTTGTCGTCGCTGACCTCGACGCGCAGTCGTCCGGGGGCCTGCCGCAGGACCAGTTCGCGGGGGCCGCCCGCGTGCAGGCAGGCGTTGGTCACCACTTCGGAGACGAGGAGGAGCACGTCGTCCACCGCGTCCTGGTCGCGCGTCCACTGCCAGTCGGCGAGTGCCTGCCGGGTGAAGTCCCGGCAGCGCGTGACGACCCCCGTCGTGGCACCGCCCAGGACCAGCCTCCGAGTCTGCTCGGCCACAGGGCCTCCCGTCTCCGCACCGCCCCTGCGCGGCGCACCTACCCAGGCCCGGATCGGTCAATCCCGACCTCCGGTCCGCCCGGACCTCGGAACCGCCCCCCGTGACCGCGTGCCGGATGCACACCTCACCGCATCATCTTCCGGAATCGGCCCCGCCAAGGCCCGCAGGCTCCCCCGGGGGAATTCGGGTCGCCCCGCGAGGGAGGCGCCCCGGGGTCCACATCCCGGACAACTACCCTCGGGTCATGAACGCAGAAGCCGACGCCCTCGCCGCCGTGAAAGACGCCGACCGGAAGCACGTCTTCCATTCCTGGTCGGCGCAGGAGCTCATCGACCCGCTCGCCGTCGCGGGGGCCGAGGGCTCGTACTTCTGGGACTACCAGGGCAATCGGTTCCTCGACTTCTCCAGCGCGCTCGTCTACACCAACATCGGATACCAGCACCCCCGGGTCGCCGCCGCCATCGCGGAGCAGGCCGCCACACTGTGCACCGTCGCCCCCGGCTTCGCCGTGGACGTGCGCTCCGAGGCCGCCCGGCTGATCGCCGAGCGCACCCCCGGCGACCTCGACAAGATCTTCTTCACCAACGCGGGCGCCGAGGCCGTGGAGAACGCCGTACGGATGGCCCGGCTGCACACCGGGCGGCCCAAGGTGCTGTCCGCGTACCGCTCGTACCACGGGGCCACCTCCACCGCGATCAACCTGACCGGCGACGCCCGACGCTTCGGCAACGACACCGCGACCGCCGGCGTCGTGCACTTCTGGGGCCCGTTCCTCTACCGCTCGCCCTTCCACGCGACCACCGAGGCCGAGGAGTCCGCGCGCGCCCTGCGGCACCTGGAGGACACCATCGTCTTCGAGGGCCCCCAGTCCATCGCCGCGATCATCCTGGAGACCGTCGGCGGCGCCCCCGGCGTGCTCGTGCCCCCCGCCGGCTATCTCGCGGGCGTGCGCGCGCTGTGCGACCGGTACGGCATCGTCTTCATCCTCGACGAGATCATGGTCGGCTTCGGTCGGACCGGTACCTGGTTCGCCGCCGAGCACTGGGAGGTCACCCCCGACCTGCTCTGCTTCGCCAAGGGCGTGACCAGCGGCTACGTCCCGCTCGGCGGGGTCGCCATCTCCGCCGCCATCGCGGAGACCTTCGCCCGCCGGCCCTACCCGGGCGGGCTCACGTACTCCGGGCACGTGCTGGCCTGCGCCGCCGCCGTCGCGACGATCAACGTGATGGAGGAGGAGGACACCGTCGGGCAGTCCGCCCGCACCGGCGCGGAGCTGCTGGGCCCCGGCCTGCGCGCCCTCGCCGAGCGGCACCCCGCCGTCGGCGAGGTCCGGGGCCTGGGCACCTTCTGGGCGTTGGAACTGGTCCGCGACGCCTCGACGCGCGAGCCGCTGGTGCCGTACAACGCCTCGGGCGCCGAGAACGCGCCGATGGCCGCGTTCGGGGCCGCCTGCAAGAAGGGCGGGCTGTGGCCGCTGATCGCCGGCAACCGCATCCACGTCGCCCCGGCCTGCAACATCTCCGCCGAGGACGTGGCCAAGGGCCTGGCGATCCTCGACGAGGCCCTCTCGGTCGCCGATGCGCACATGGCCTGACCAGGGCTTTCCTTCGGGGACTGTGGGGTCGCCCAATCCGTGGGTGCCGGTATTCGGATGATCCGTGCGGGGGAGATCCCCCCGCGCACATGTTGCAATCCGTAGCGCGGCACAAAGCAGTACCAAGCATGCAGTACCAAGCACCTACGGACCGGGATGCACGTCAGTCCCGGGGCGGTCCTGCGGGGCCGAACGGCGGGGAGCGACACGTCTTGAACTTCGGGCGGGCGCTGGACGCCGGGCGTACGGGATCCAGACAACCGGACTCCGTGTTCCCGAGAACCCGAAGGAAGACACCATGAGCAAGCACGTCCTGGCACAGAACCAGTACGGCAAGGCCGAGAACCGCATCGTCAAGGTCACCCGCAAGGGCAGCGACGGTTCCTGGCACGAGATCCGCGACCTCAACGTCTCCGTGGCCCTGCGCGGCGAGTTCCGCGACGTCCACCTGACCGGTGACAACGCCAACTGCCTGCCGACCGACACCACCAAGAACACCGTGTACGCCTTCGCCAAGGAACACGGCATCGACTCTCCCGAGGCCTTCGGCATCCTGCTCGCCAAGCACTTCGTCTCCTCCCAGGTGCCGATCCGCGAGGCGCAGATCCGCATCGAGGAGTTCGTGTGGGAGCGGATCCCGGTCCCCACGCGCAAGGAGCAGCACTCCTTCGTCCTCAAGGGCCAGGAAGTGCGCACCGCTCAGGTCACGTTCAGCGAGACGACGGGCCTCCAGGTCATCTCGGGCCTGAAGGACCTGACGGTGATGAACTCGACGAACTCCGAGTTCCACGGCTACATCAAGGACAGGTACACGACCCTCCAGGAGGCGTACGACCGCATCCTGGCGACCAAGGTGACCTCGCGGTGGGCGCACTCCACCCTGGCCGCCGAGGACAGCGCGTACGACTGGGACCAGTCCTACAAGAAGGTGCGCAAGCACCTGCTGGAAGCCTTCGCGGAGACCTACTCGTACTCGCTCCAGCAGACCCTGAACCAGATGGCCGAGCGGGTGCTGGACAACTGCCCCAAGGTCAACGAGGTCCGGCTGAACCTGCCCAACAAGCACCACTTCCTGGTCGACCTGGAGCCCTTCGGCCTCAAGAACGACAACGAGGTCTACTTCGCGGCGGACCGGATGTACGGCCTGATCGAGGGCACCATCCACCGTGACGGCGTGCGGCCCGTGATCGCCACCAGCGACTGGATCGTGGCGTAACGCCGCGGACACCACCCGTCAGTTCGGCCCGGACCGCGTCGCGGGGTCCGGGCCGTTCGCGTTCCTCAGTCGTTCTCCGGGCCGCCGGCGCCGATCCGGCGGGCCTCGTCGGCGGCCTCCGGGTCGGGGCGTCCCAGGAGCAGGTTCCACCGACCGGCGCGCCCGGTGAGGGTGGTGACCGTGTCGGGCCGGGCGTCGAGCCGCCAGAACACCGGGGCCGGCAGGTCCAGCGCGTGCACCACGGCCGCCCGTACGACGGCCTGCTCGACCACCACCCGGTGCGTTCCGCGCGCCAGTTCGGCCAGGTGCGCGCCGACCCGGGCGATCAGCGCGGCCACCGACTCGCCGCCGGGAGGCGTGTACCCGGGGTCGGTCAGCCACGCCCCCACGGCCGCCGGGTCCTCCGCCGCGACCTCCTCCAGCGCCCGTCCCGCCCAGGCCCCGACGGCGAGGCCGCGCAGGCCCTCGTGGCCCGGTACGGGGTCCCCGGACCCGAACCTGGCGGGGCGGCCGTCGGAGTCCGACGGCGGTGTGAACAGGTGGACGCGTACGACGGATCGCGGCGGCGCGGAACGCACAGAGGGCATGTGGGGAAGCGTAAAGCGCTCGACCGGGGCGTGAGACGGCGCCCACACGCCGTGGTGTTCAAGCCGGACGCGCGGTACGGTCTCGGACGACATGACGACGGTATGACGGAAGCACCGGTGAGAATCCGGCACGGTCGCGCCACTGTGAAACCTCCCGCAGGAGTACGGGGAGGGAAGTCAGACCCGCCACCTTCGTCAAGAGCACCACTGACCGGGACGCGTGTTCCCCCTGGAGGTTCTGCCATGGCTCAGTCCGCCGTGCCCACGACGGCTCCCGCCGCCGTCACCCCGATTTCCCTCTCCGCGCTGGCCCCCTGGGCCGTCTTCGCCGGCGTCCTCATGCTGGTCCTGCTGTACCTCGTCGGCGCCGAACAGGGCGCCACCGCGATCTTCGAGGGCGACACCATCCACGAGTGGATGCACGACGGCCGCCACCTGCTCGGCTTCCCCTGCCACTGATCCCCGCACCGCTCAGCAAGGGAACCCGAACATGAACCCCATCTCCCCCAGAGTGCTGCTCGTGCGGGGCATGCTCGCCGGCCTGCTGGCCGGCGTGGCCGCCTTCCTCGTCGCCTACCTCCTCGGCGAGTCCAAGGTGGACGCCGCCATCGCCATCGAGGAGGCCGGCGCGCACGAGCACGGCGACGAGGGCGCCCCCGTCAGCCGGGCCCTGCAGGCAACCGCGGGCCTCGGCACCGGCACCCTCCTGTACGGCGTCGCCATCGGCGGCATCGCGGCGCTCGTCTTCTGCTACGCCCTGGGCCGCGTCGGTCGCTTCGGCCCGCGGGCCACGGCCCTGCTGGTCTCCGGCGGGCTCTTCCTCACCGTCAACCTGGTGCCGTTCGTCAAGTACCCCTCCAACCCCCCGGCCGTCGGCGACCCCGAGACGGTCACCCAACGAACCACCCTCTTCGTGCTGATGATCGCGTTGAGCGTGCTGCTGGCGGTGGGTGCGCTGATCCTCGGCCGGCGCCTCGCACCGAGGCTCGGCAACTGGAACGCGTCGATCGTCGCCGCGTTCGCCTTCCTCGTGGCCATCGGCCTGTCCTACGCGCTGCTGCCCGGCATCAACGAGGTACCGGACGGCTTCCCGGCCGCGCTGGTCTGGCAGTTCCGGCTCGCCACCCTGGCCCTGCAAGCCGTCACGTGGGCGACTTTCGGCCTCGCCTTCGGATATCTAGCCGAACGCGCCCTTGTCCCCGCGACCCCGGCCCAGGAGGCTGTGCCGACGAGTTGACGATGAGGGGGCCGGTCGCACATGCCGACGGCGATCAGGGAGTGGCGGGGCTGGACGGGCGCCGCCCCGTTCTGGCTGAACTCCCTCCTGCTGCTCCTGGCCCCCTTCACCGCCGTCACCCTGCTCGCCCAGATCGGTGTCATCACCGCCCTCGCCGCCCTCGGCGGCCTGGTCCGTCAGCTCTGGTACGGCGACCACGGCCATCCGGCCGTCCACCTCTGCGCCGCCTTCATGGGCGCGACGGCCGTCGTCCTGGTCGTCGCCTGAGGCGCTCCCCGTCCGAGGCGCCAGTCACGGCGTCGCGCTCCGCCTCACCCTTTCGGGCGCGGGCCGCGCACGGACCGAAGCACGACCGGCGCACCGTCCGCGAGCTGCGAAGACGCACGCGCAGCCGGGTGACATGTGAGTGACTCGCCGTCAGCGTGGGATGACTCCCGATGTGCGGGCGGGCCGAGAGCGGTCCACTGCTCACAGGACCCGGCCGTCCGAGCCGGACCAGGAGGGAACTGCCCATGCCCCGCGCCCAGTGGATCGTCGCAGTGGTGACGGTCACTCTGCTGTGTACCGGCGTAGGGATGTTGAGGAGCAGCGACGGCGCCCCGCCCGCCGCCGGCACGGTCGCCGACTCCCTGCCCTCCCGGGCCCTGGGCCTGTCCGGGCATCGACGGCTCGTACGCGAACTGGAGCAGTCGGGCGGGCACTCCGGTGCGCACGCCCCCGGCAAGGGGGCCCGGTCGGTACGGGGCGGTCTGCCCGGCTCCGTCACACCGATGCGGGCCGCGCCGCCCGTGCGGCTGCTGATCCCGGCGCTGGGGCTGGACCTTCCGCTGAGCGCCGACCCCCAGGACGACGACGCCGTCCGCTGGGACGCCGACGGCCCGGCCCCGGGCGCGGCCGGCACCGCCGTCGTCACGGGGAACGGGCTGCGCCTGGGCGAGCTGCGCCGGGGGCTGACCATCGAGATCGCCCGCGCGGACCACCGTACGGCCGTGTTCACCGTGGACCGGGTCTCGCCGGCCCGCGTTCCGGGCCCCTCGGGGCGGCCCGGCGAACGGGCCGGCGAACGGGCGGGGCAGGAGACCGGCGGGCCGTCGGAGCAGCGTACGGGTGAGCGGTCCGGGCGCCGCGCCCAACTGCGGCTGATCAGCGGGGAGACGGCCGTCGTGGCCCGGCTGACGGGGCGCCACCGCTCCCGCTGAACGCCTCGGCCGCGGGCGCGGTATCAGCCGACGGGGGTGTCTTCGTCCCCCGGTCGGGGGCTTCTCGGGCCCCGGTGGGGAGTGCTCCGGCGTGTCGGGGCACACAGCTGGGCATGAGCGGTGCTCGGTACGCGCGGACGGCCGCGGCGAAGGTCCTGACGATGGCCTGCGTCGTGCTGATGTGCGTCTTCGGGGCCGGCCCGGCCGCGGCGATGGCCGCCGATGCCCGACCTGCCACGAGCGCCCCGTCCACCCCGGCGGAGCCCTCCGAGGGCCCGTCCGACCCCGCCTCGGACCCCGAGGCGCGGGCGGCCGTGCGCGCGCTCGCGCGCGGGGTGGCGTGCGTACGACGGCCCGCGCCGCCGACGTTTCACGTGAAACACCGGGAGGCGCGGGCCTCCCGCGTGGCCTCGTACGGGACGGCCGAACCGGCCCTGTCCCGGCGGACGGTACGGAGTGTGGTCCTGCGCTGCTGAGCGGGCATAGCGGCAGCACGCACCCCCACACCCCCGAACACCGAGCACACCGTGAGGTTCCGCCATGCCCATCGACCCCTACGCCGCCCTGAACGCCATGCTGCGCGCCGAGGCCTCCCGTTTCACCCCGCCGGCCCGACGTCCGGAGAAGCCGGAGTCCGAGCCCGCCGCCCATCCCGAAGCCCCGGCCGCTCGCCCGGCCGACGCGGCCACCGCGGCCGAGTGACCCCTCCCCGGATACGGCTCGTCCCCCGGACCGGGTCCGGGGGACGAGCGGGTGCGGGCGCCGCGGTCCGTCGCGTCAGGGCTCGCGCATGTAGTAGCGGTAGAACGCGGTGACGGCGGTGGCCGCGCCGACGGCGATGCCGAGGCCGGCGGATCGGAGCACGCTGTCGCCCGTGAGGCTGTACAGGTAGCCGAGGGCCACTCCGACGAAGACCCCGTAGGCGGCGGCGTGCAGTTCCCTGGGCAGCCGGGAGCCCATCCGACCGAGGGTGAACATGATCCCCGCGAAGAGCGCGCCGCACAGGATGCCGTAGAAGACGTTGCCCGCGTCGACCGGGCCCATCTGGCGCTTGATGAAGGCCGCCCAGACCCCGTAGACGAGACCGGCCAGCAGGGCGCGGACCATGGCGCTCTTGCCGAAATGGTGCGTCCGGTCCGTCGTCGTCCCCCGGTGCCGCCGATGGACGGTGGGTGCCGCATGTGCCATGACGGGCTCCTCTCTCCACCATCCAGGGCACACCCGCCACCTCGGACCGGCAAGTGGATCAAGCAGTGTCCCCGTCGGTCCCCGGGCTCGGCCCGCTCCCCCCGCGGCGGGCCCCACCCGGTCCGCCCAGCGCGCCACCCGCTCGCAGCAACAGCGCTCGCGGGCCGCACCCCGGCGGCATTCCCTGGTGACGTGCGCACCTTCCTGTCGACGGTACTGGTCGTGCTCGTGGCCCTGCTGGTGCCCGCGAGCGCGGTCGCGTACTGGGCCGACCGCGAGCTGGGCGACGCCGACCGCTACACCGCCGCCATGGCCCCGCTCGCCGAGGACCCCGCCGTACGGGGCGTGGTCGTCACCCAGGCCACCCGCGCGCTCGCCGGCCAGATCGACGCGGGCCCCTTCCAGGGCGGGGTGGACGCCCTCCTCGGCGAGGCCCTGCAGTCCTTCTCCGGGACACCGGCCTACCGGACGGCCTGGGACGCCGCCAACCGCGCCGCGCACGCCGCGTTCCTCAAGGCGCTCACCAGTGGCGACGGGGACGCCGTCACCATCGACCTGGCGCCCGTGATCGCCCGGGTCAAGGAGGAACTGGTCGAGGACGCGGTGCCCTTCGCGGACCGGATCCCGATGACCCACGTCTCCGTCGAGGTCATGGAGTACGACGACCTGGGCGCCCTGCGGAAGGGGTTTCGCGTGCTCCAGATCGCCGGTGTGTGGCTTCCTCTCCTGACCGTGCTGCTGGCCGCGGCGGCGATCGCGGTCGCCGTCCGGCGGCGGCGGGCCGTGATCGCCACCGGACTGGGGCTGGCGGTCGGGGCGGGGTTGCTGTGGCTCGCGGTGGTGTGGTGCCGCCACCTCACCCTGGACGACCTGCCGCCCGACATCGACCGACTCGCTGCCGGGGCGGTGTACGACGCCCTCACCGCGTTCCTGCGGACCACCGCCTGGGTGGTGCCCGCCATCGGACTCGCGGCGGCGTTGGCCGCCTGGCTCACGGGCCGGGCACGCCGCACGCCATAGGCTCGGAAGGTGCGGAACCTGCCCGGAAATGGGCAGACGAGCGGGGAACGCCACAGAAGAACCGATTCGCGAGCGGCGGTACGGAAGCGGGAATGACCACCGAACGACGCACCGAGCACATACGGTCCGGGCAGTCCCGGACCCGGCAGATCCCCCTGACCCCACCCGCGTGGCTGCTCAACGGGCTACGACCGAGCAGCGCTCCCGTCCCGTGGGCCGCCGTCGCGCGCGCCGGCATCGCACTGTCCGCCCCACTGGCCGTGGGCTTCGCGCTGGACGAGCCCGAATACGGGGCCCTCGTCTCCATGGGCGCCCTGTCCGGGGTGATCGGCGACACCGCCGACGCGTACCGGATGCGCGTCCTGAACATCGCCGTACCGCAGCTCTTCGGCGCCGTCGGGGTGGCCATCGGCACGCTCGTCTTCGGGCACGGCTGGCTCGCCGTCGCCGTGCTCACCCTCATCGCCCTCGTCTCCGGAATGATCTCCTCGATCGGCACGGTCGCCTCCGTGTCCGGTCTGCTGCTCCTGCTGAACGCCGTGGTCGGCGCCGGCCTGCCGATGCCCCGGCCCTGGTGGACGGCGCCGCTGCTGCTCAGCGCCGGCGGACTGTTCGTGCTGGCGCTCACCCTGTCGGGCTGGCCGCTGCGCGGGCGACAACCCGAGCGGGTCGCCGTCGCGGCCGGGTACCGGGCCCTGGCGGACACGCTGGAGGCCGCCGGCGGGCCCGACTACGAGGAACGCCGCCGGGCGGTCACCCAGGCCCTGAACCAGGCCTACGACCTCGTCCTGGGCCGGCGGGCCCTGGTGCACGGGCGCAGCCCCTCGCTGGTGCGGATGCTGGCCCAGCTCAACGTGCTGATCCCGCTCGTCGAGGGGGCGCCCGCCGCCCACCTGCGGGGACGGCCGCTGCCGCCCGAGATCCCGGCGGCCGTACGGGAACTGGCGGCGGCCGTCGAGGAAGGCCGCACCGGGGCCCCCGTCCTGGACCTGCCCCCGCCGCACGGCCAGTCGGAGCGCGCCATCGACGCGGCCCTGCGGCACGCGGCGACCATCGTGCACCTCGCCGAGCCGCGCATGCACAACGTGGACGACCGGCTCGGCCGGCCGGCCGCGCTGGGGATCAGGGCCCGGCGGGCGGTCCGCGACATGATGTTCTCCCGGGCCTCCTGGCGGTACGGCATCCGGCTGGCCGTGTGCATCGGGCTGGCGCAGGTGCTCGTCTCGGTGATACCCGTCGAGCGCTCGTACTGGGTCGCGCTGACGGTCACGTTCGTCCTCAAGCCGGACTTCGGCTCGGTTTTCTCCCGGGCCGTCCTGCGGGCCCTGGGGACGGCCGTCGGGCTGGTCCTCGCCGCCGCCGTGCTGGCCGAGGTGCCGCGCGGCTGGTGGGACGTGCCGGTGATGGCGGTACTGGCCGCGCTGATCCCGGCGTTCTCCGCCAAGGGGTACGCCTTCCAGACCGCCGCCATCACCCCGGTGATCCTGCTGCTGTCCGACCAGCTCAACCACCAGGGCTTCGACCTGATCCGGCCCCGGCTGCTGGACAGCCTGATCGGCTGCGCCATCACGCTGGTCGCCGGTTACCTGCTCTGGCCGGAGAGCTGGCACACCCGGATCGGGGACCGGCTCGCGGACACCGTGGACGACGCCGCCCGGTACGTGGAGCGGGCGTTCGGCGCGGACCATCCCGACACCGAGGCCGGGCAGCGGGCCGCCCACACCGCACGGCTCCAGGCCCGCCGACGGATCTACCGGGACCTGTCGGGCGTACGGAGCGAGTTCCAGCGGGCGTTGACCGAGCCGCCGCCGACGGGGGCGCGGGCCGCCGCGTGGTGGCCGCTGGTGGTGGCCGTGGAGAGGATCGTCGACGCCACCACCGCCGCCCGGGTCCGGGTCAACCACGGCGCGGACGCCCCCGACCGGGACGAGGTCGAGGCCGCCGTCCGGGAACTGCGCGGACTGGCCGAGGGGGTGCGCGCGAGCCGGACCCCGGCGGCCGTACGGAGCGGCCCCGCCCCGATGGGCAAGGAGGACTCGGTGCTGGCCCCCGTCCAGCAGGAGATCGCCGCCGCCCGCGCCATCGCCGCCCCCGCCGACTGACGGCGCCGCGGACGGGTCCGTGCCCGGCCGCAGGGGCGGGGCGCGGACGCGTGCGGTGGCGGGGACGTGGTCGGGGGAGCCCCGTCCCCCGAATGGGTCCGTGCCCGGGCCGGTGGTACTCCTCCGCGAGAGCATCGCCCCATGAGGTCCCCCGTCCCGCACGGCCGGCGCCCCGGCGTCCTGGCCCTCCCCGTCCTCGCCGCCCTGCTCGCGGCCTCGGCCGGCTGCGCCGACGTGGAGGGGCTCCGGAGCGACGGCGACCTGGGCATCGTGCACGCCCCGCAGACCCTGTGGAAGAACGTCCACCCGGCGCCGCCCGCGGCCGACCAGAAGCCGGGCACCGCCACCGTGGTCCCGGGGCTGCCCAAGGCCGCGGGCCCCAGCATGAACGGGGTGAACCCGCTGGACGTCGTACGCGCCGACGTCACCGCCTCCGCCCGACAGGACGGCGGCACGGGACGGCTGGTCGACCCCCGCGCCCCGCAGCGGCTGGCGCTCTGCACACAGGCCGCGGACGGTGGACCCGACTGCCCGACGCGGCCCCCCGTCCTGCACGACGTGACGGGCAACGGCCGGGAGGAACTGATCACCGCCCTCGACCTCGACGACCGGACCAGCGAACTGCGGGTCTACACCGTCCAGGACGACGGGACGATCGCCCGGATCCTGTACCGGCGCGGAGTACTGGAGGGCGTGGAGGTCGCCGCCGAACACCTCGCGGTGCGCGAACCCACGTCGAACCCCAAGTACGTCTCCGTCTCCGACTACGTGTGGGACCCGGCGGCGAAGATCCTCAACCTGTCCCAGCTCACCCTCGACGAGTGCCCCACCGTCAAGGACGGCCCGGTCGGCTGCTCACCGAGCCGGGCCTGAGGGGACGGGTCGGATGCGGGTGACGAGCAGTCTGCGCTGGAAGATCGCCCTGACCACCACGGCGGTGTGCTGCGCGGTCGCGGCGGTGCTGGGGATCCTCGTGCACAACGTGGTCGCCGGTCAGGTCGTCGGCGAGGTCCGCAAGGACGTGAACCGGGACCTGGACGACGCAGTCAACCAGTACCAGTACGGCACCGTGCACGGCGACGTGAACGTGGTCATCGACCCGCCAGAGCTGCCGGGAGCCCTGCGCAAGCTCGTCGCGCGCGGCGAGACCGGGAGCATGGTCGGCGAGCACGACGGCGCGCCCGCCATGTGGGGCGCCGGGCCCGCCGACACGAAGGTGCTGGCCGTCTGGCTCCCCTTCGACCAGACCCGCCGGCGGTTGCGCGACCTGGACACCGCCATCCTCGCCTCCTCCGCGCTCGCCGCGGGGATCGTGGCGCTCGCCGGACTGTTCCTGGCCGACCGGATCAGCCGGCGTCTGGCGACCACCGCCGCCGTGGCCCGCCGGATCAGCGCCGGCGACCTGGACGCCCGGGTGGGGCTCCCGGCCGACCCGGACGACCCGGACGGCCCCCGAGGGACCCGCCACCACGACGAGGTACGCGACGTCGCGCACGCCCTGGACTCGATGGCCGCGTCGCTCCAGGAACGGCTGGAAGCCGAGAAACGGTTCACGGCCGACGTCGCGCACGAACTGCGCACCCCGTTGACGGGTTCGCTCGCCGCCGCGGCGCTGCTGCCCGAGGGCCGCCCCAAGGAAATGATCAACGACCGGCTCCGGGCCCTGCACCTGCTCACCGAGGACCTGCTGGAGATCTCCCGACTGGACGCGGGCGTGGAGCGGGCCGAGCTGTCCCAGGTGGAACTGGGCCGGGCCGTACAGCGGGCCGCCGCGGGAACCCGACTGCCCGTGACGGTCCGGGTGGTCCGGGACGCGGTGGTGCTCACCGACCGGCGCCGCCTCGATCGGATCCTGGCCAACCTACTGGTCAACGCCGACAAGCACGGGAAGCCGCCGATCGAGGTGTCCGTCGAGGGCCCGGTCGTGGTGATCCGCGACCACGGCGGCGGTTACCCACCCGAACTGATCGAGCAGGGCCCGCAGCGCTTCCGCACGGGCGATCCTGGACGGGGCCGGGGGCACGGTCTGGGCCTGACGATCGCGGCGGGTCAGGCCGCGGTGCTGGAGGTGGAGCTGACCTTCGCCAACGCCCCCGGCGGGGGTGCGCAAACCACCCTGCGACTGCCCGTCGGGCGTCTGGTCGCGGACAGTTGAACGGAACGAGGGCATGTTTCACGTGAAACACCGGACGGTGGGGGCTGTTTCACGTGAAACATCCCCCACCGCCACCGGAATCGATCAACTGGATTGACCCACCCGGTCGGTTCAGACGCCGATGTTCTTGCCGTCCTTGCGCCAGACCGACACGACCGAGGGACGGACGATCTTGCCGGGGCCGTCGGGCCACACCGACTGGGGCCTCTCGACGGACGCGCCGTCGATCTCGCCCGGGTGCTGGACGGCGACCAGGACGCGCTTGTCCTGGATCAGCGGGCCACAGGTCTCGGCACCGCGCGGCACGGTCAGGAACTGCTTCAGCTCACCGCGGCGCTCGCCGGCCGTGGCGACGCCGAACAAGCCGTCGTGCGAGCCGAGCTGGTTGCCGTCGGTGGAGATCCACAGGTTGCCGTGCGGGTCGAAGGCCACGTTGTCCGGGCAGGAGATCGGGCTGACCTTCTCCTTCGGGAAGCCCGCGAAGTAGGTGGCCGGGTCGTTGGGGTCGCCGGCGACCAGGAAGAGCCGCCAGGCGAAGCCGTCGCCCGCCGGGTCGTCGAAGTTCTCGGCGAGTTCCAGGATCTGGCCGTGCTTGTTCAGGTTGCGGGGGTTGGCCTCGTCCGCGCCCGCCTTGCCGGCCTTGCCGCGGTCGGTGTTGTTGGTCAGCGCGATGTAGACGCGGCCGGTGCGCGGGGAGGGCTCGACGTCCTCGGGACGGTCCATCTTGGTGGCGCCCACCTTGTCGGCGGCCTGCCGGGTGAAGACGTACACCTCCTCCGCGGTCATGCCCTCGACGTGCGAGACGTTGCCGGTGGCGAGTTTGATCCAGACGCCGGATCCGTCGAACTGGCCGTCCGAGGGAAGCTTGCCGGTGCCGTCGATCTCCGCGGCCGGCGCGTCACCGGTGAGCTTGGCGACGTACAGGGTGCCCTCGTCGAGGAGGGTGAGGTTGTGCTCCTTCGCGGTGCGCGAGCCGCCCTTCTTCATCCGCTTCGAGGAGACGAACTTGTAGAAGTAGTCGAAGCGCTCGTCGTCGCCCATGTAGATGACCGGTCGGCCGTCCTCGGTCAGGCGCGGCTGTGCGGCCTCGTGCTTGAAGCGGCCGAGCGCGGTGCGCTTGCGCGGGGTGGACGTCGGGTCGTACGGGTCGAGCTCGACGACCCAGCCGAAGCGGTGCGACTCGTTGGGCTCCTGCACGGTGTCGAAGCGCTTGTCGAACCGCTCCCACTTGCGCTCGGTGGCACCCGTGGTCATGCCGTAGCGCTTCAGGCGGGCGGCCTCGGTCGGGTCGGTGACCTGCCCGGCGTTGGCGAAGTACTGGTTGAAGTTCTCCTCGCCGTGGAGGGTGGTGCCCCACGGGGTGGTGCCACCGGCGCAGTTGTTGAGGGTGCCGAGCACCCTGGTGCCGGTCCGGTCCACGGAGGTCTTCAGCAGCTCCGAGCCCGCGGCGGGACCGGTCAGCCTGAACTCGCTGGTGGCGGTGAGACGACGGTTGAGCTGGTGCCGGGAGACCGCGGTCAGCTTGCCGCCGCGGTGGTCCTCCTGCACGACGACCACGGAGAGGCCGTGCGCGGCCCAGGCGATCTCGACCTGCTCGCGGGTCGGGTTGGCCGGGTCGTAGCCCTTGAACATGAGGTTCTCGTCGGTGTACTCGTGGTTGGCCACGAGCAGCTGCCGGCGCTCGTAGTCGTCGCCGAGCGGGAGAAGGCTCAGGAAGTCGTTGTTGTAGCCGAACTGACCGGCCTGCGCGGCGGCGGTCTGCTTGTCGGGGTTGAAGCCCGGGGCGCCCTTGACGATCGGCTCGCCCCAGCGGATGACCACGTTCTGCTCGTAGCCCTCGGGGACGGTGACCTTGTCGTCGGTGTTCGGCGCGACGGCCTTGAAACGCAGACCGCGGGCGGCGTCACCGGTACCCGCCGCACCGGAGCCGCGGGAATCGACGGACGGCGAGGCGTTGGCGGACGAGCCGTTGCCGCCCAGGGTGACGGCGGTGCCGGCGGCGGTGGCCACCGTGACGACGGCGGCGGACCGGAGCATCGAGCGGCGGGAGTAGGCACGGGCGATCACATCGCCGACGTACTCGTTGTCGCTGGTGTTCGGCACCTCGTGGAAGCAGGCGTCGCCACAGCGGTAGCGGCAGGTGAGAGCGGAACGGCCGCTCCCATGCGGGTTGCCGAGAAGCGGCAGGAGCTTGCGCACGAGGTGTCCTCCGAGGGTGCACGGCGCCGACAACATGTCGGAACGAACAGCCGTGACGCTAAGCGGAGGTTGCGCCGACGCGGCGGCGCGGGGATGAACGGTCGGTGAACCCGGCACGGCGGAGGGGTAGTTCCCCACGGGGTCCGGTTGTCTGCGAGGGTTGCGCCACGAAAGGCGCCCCTGCCGAAGTTCCAGCCAAGGGGCCGATAACCTTACGTGTCCACTCTGGGCAGGGATCTACCGCGCAGCACGGACAAATGACGCACGCACTCATGCGAAAGGCCTGGCCCATGGGTATTCGGAGCTTGTTGCGCAAGGTGTTCGGACGGTCTACCGAACCGGTTCCGGAGACGTCGGACGCCCCATCGGCGGCCGTCCCGAGCCAGACGGAACGTACGACCACGCCCCTGGACTCGGCGGCCGAACTGGTCGCGGCGTCCTTCGACAACCCCACTGTCCCCCCGCAGTCCGCTCCGCGGGACCGCGAAGCCGGCGCGGTGATGACGGCGCCGGCCGTCCCGGAGGCCCGCCGCCCGGCGCCCTCGGCCGGTACCGGAAGCCCGGCGGAGCCCGCCGCCGAGCCGACGCCGGAGTCGACGCCGGCCGAGGTCGAGGCGGCGCCCGTTGCTGCCGAGGTCGAGGCGGCGCCCGGCGAAGCGGTTCAGGAGCCGGTCGCGGCCGAGCCGGTCGCGGCGGAAGCCGTAGCGACCGAACCGGCCCCGACGGAGGCACCGCCCGCCGAGGTCGAGCCCGAGGCGGTCACCCCCGTGGCCGAACCGGAGGCTGTCGAGGCCGCCCCCGTCGCGGCCGAAGCCGAACCGGAGCCGGTCGTCGCCGAGGCCGAGCCGGTCGCTGCCGAGGCCGCACCCCTGACCGAGGCCGAGCCCGTCGTGGCCGAGCCCGTCGCGGCCGAGCCCGTCGCGGCCGAGCCCGTCGTGGCCGAGCCCGTCGTGGCCGAAGCCGAGCCGGTCGCCGTCGAACCGGTCGCGGCCGAGTCGGTCGTGGTCGAGCCCGCCCCCGTGGTCGAGCCGATCGCCGTCGAACCGGTCGCGGTGAAACCGGAGCCGGTCGCCGTCGAGGCCGCCACCACGGAGCCCGTCGTCGCCGCCCCCGTGGTCGAGGCCGAGCCCGTCGCCGCCGAGGCCGCACCCGTGGTCGAAGCCGAGCCGATCCCGGTCGAGCCCGAGCCCGTCGCGGTCGAGCCGGCCGCGGTCGAGCCCGTCGCAGTCGAGCCGGTCATGGCCGAGAGCGAGCCGGAGCCCGTCGCCGCCGAGCCCGTCGTCGTGGCCGCCGGGGTCGGGGGGCCCGCCGTCGCGCTCGCCGCCGTGAAGCGGCGGGCGGCATCCGTCGCCGGGGCGTACAAGGCCGCCGGTCAGGTGCTCCGCTCCAAGGGGAAGACCGGGGCCCGCGCCAAGGTGTACCTCGTCCTGGACCGGTCCTTCTCGATGCGCGGGTTCTACAAGGACGGCAGCGCCCAGCACCTCGCGGATCACGCCCTGGCCCTCGCCGCGCACCTCGACGAAGCGGCGACCGTGCACACGGTGTTCTTCTCCACGGACGTGGACGGCACCGCCGACCTCACCCTGGACGGTCACGACGACGCCTGGGTCGAGGCCCGGCACGCCGAACTCGGCCGCATGGGTCGCACCAGCTACCACGTGGCCGTCGAGGCCGTCGTCGAGCGGTACCAGAAGGACGGGGGCGCGGGCCCGGCCCTCGTCGTCTTCCAGGTCGACGGCGCCCCCGACAACCGCCAGCCCGCCCGGCAGGCGATCGCCGCGGCCGCCGCGCACGACATCCACTGGCAGTTCGTCGGCTTCGGCGACCTCGACAGCAAGGGCTTCGACTTCGTGCGCAAGCTGGACGCCGGAAACGCCGGGTTCTTCCACGCCGGGCCCGCTCCCCGCGAGCTGACCTCGGCGGCCCTGCTCAAGGGCATCCTCGACCGCTTCTAGGTCGCCGGGTACGCGAGAAGGCCGCCGCCCCCGGTGCTCCCGGGGGCGGCGGCCTTCTGCGTACCCGGCCCGCCCGGGCCGTGGAGGGCCCCGGCGTGCCGTGCGACGCCGCGCGGGCCGCCGGGGACACGGCCCGAGCGCCCCGGGGGCCCGGAAGGCGCCGTGGCGAGCCTCAGCGGCCTCAGGGCGGTCACAGGGGACGTGGGCTCCGCAGCCGGCCCACGGAAGAGGGCGGCGCCCCCGGATACCTCCGGGGGCGCCGCCCTTTTCCGTACGAGCCGTACGAGCCGTACGAGCCGCACGAGCCGTGCAAGCCGCACGAGCCGTGCAAGCCCGCGCGGGGCGTGCCCGGCCGGTCCTACTGGTGCTGCTTGACCGACTTCTCGACGGGCTCGGTCTCCTTGGCCTCGACCGGCTTGCGCAGCGCGATGTTCAGCTCGCGCAGGCGGGACTCCTCCAGGACGGTGGGCGCGCCCATCATCAGGTCCTGCGCGTTGCCGTTGAGCGGGAAGGCGATCGTCTCGCGGATGTTCGGCTCGTCGGCGAGGAGCATCACGATGCGGTCGACGCCGGGGGCGATGCCACCGTGCGGCGGGGCGCCGAGACGGAACGCGCGGAGCATGCCGGCGAACTCGCGCTCGACGGTCTCGGCCTCGTAACCGGCGATCTCGAAGGCCTTCAGCATGACCTCGGGCTCGTGGTTGCGGATGGCGCCGGAGGACAGCTCGATGCCGTTGCAGACGATGTCGTACTGCCAGGCCAGGATGTCCAGCGGGTCCTTCTCCTCCAGGTCCTTCATGCCGCCCTGGGGCATGGAGAACGGATTGTGGGAGAAGTCGATCTTGCCGGTCTCCTCGTCCTTCTCGTACATCGGGAAGTCGACGATCCAGCAGAAGCGGAAGACGTTCTCCTCGAAGTGGCCCGCGCGCTTGGCCGCCTCGACGCGGACGCCGGACATGATCTTGGAGACCTCGTCGAACTCGCCCGCGCCGAAGAACACCGCGTGCCCGGCCGCGAGGCCCAGACGCTCGGTGAGGACCTTGACGTTCTCCTCGGTGAGGAACTTGGCGATCGGGCCGGTCAGCGCGCCGTCCTCGCCCACGCGGACCCAGGCCAGGCCCTTGGCGCCGAGCGAGATCGCGTACTCGCCCAGGCCGTCGAAGAACTTGCGGGGCTGCGCGGCGGTGTCCGGGACGGCCAGCGCGCGCACGTGCTTGCCGGCGAACGCCTTGAACTCCGAGCCCTCGAACACGTCGGTGATGTCGACGAGTTCCAGCTTGGCGCGCAGGTCGGGCTTGTCGTTGCCGTACTTCAGCATCGACTCGCGGAACGGGATCCGCGGGAAGGGGGAGGTGACCTCACGGCCGTTGCCGAACTCGGTGAACAGCTCGGTCATCAGGCGCTCGATCGGCTGGAAGACGTCCTCCTGCTCGACGAAGGACATCTCGACGTCGAGCTGGTAGAACTCGCCCGGCGAACGGTCGGCGCGGGCGTCCTCGTCGCGGAAGCACGGCGCGATCTGGAAGTACCGGTCGAAGCCGGAGATCATCAGCAGCTGCTTGAACTGCTGCGGCGCCTGCGGCAGGGCGTAGAACTTGCCCGGGTTCAGGCGGGACGGGACGACGAAGTCGCGCGCGCCCTCGGGGGAGGTCGCGGTGAGGATCGGGGTCGCCATCTCGTTGAAGCCGAGGGCCACCATCTTCGAGCGGATGGAGGCGATGACGGCCGAGCGCAGCATGATGTTGCGGTGCATGCGCTCGCGGCGCAGGTCGAGGAAGCGGTACTCCAGGCGGCGCTCCTCGTTCACCCCGTCGTCGGTGTTGATGGTGAAGGGCAGCGGGGCGGACGCGCCGAGCACCTCGACCTCGGAGACCTCGATCTCGATGTCTCCGGTGGGCAGCTCCGGGTTCACGTTGTCCGCGCCGCGGGAGAGGACCTTGCCGTCGATCCGGACGACGGTCTCCTTGGAGACGCTGCTCAGTGCCTCGTTCGCGGCGGTGCCGGGGCGGGCCACGAGCTGCGTGATGCCGTAGTGGTCACGGAGATCGATGAAGAGGATGCCGCCCAGGTCTCGACGGTTGTGCAGCCAGCCGCTCAGCCTGACGTCGGCGTTGACGTCGGAGGCTCGGAGCTCGCCGCACGTGTGGGACCTGTACCGATGCATCAGTCATCCAGTTCTTCGCGATACCAGGGTGGATTCAACCGTCCCCAGGTTACCGTCCGGGCCCCGGCCGCGCGGGCGGGGCCGCAGCGGCCCGGCCGGCGGCCGCGGGGACGCTCGTCGCGGGGGCCCGCGGGCAGGCCCCCGTGCGACCTGGAACGCGACCTGGAAGGGGGCCCGGGGGCACCGCCGGCAAGCCGGACCGGGGGCCGTGAACAGGCACGCCCGGATCATCACCTGTAAAGATGACCGAGTGCGCACCGAGGATGTCCTGGCCGCGATCGCGACCGGTCTGTGGCGATGGGACAACGCGTCCGGGACCGTCACGCTCGACAGTGAGGCCGCCCGGCTGCTCGGGCTGCCCCCGGAACACGTGGTCCTGCCCGAGGTGGCCGTGCGGTCCCGGTTCCACCCGGTGGACTGGAACGAGATCAACGGCATCGTGAACCTGGCGGTCGCCGAGGGCACCCTCGCCGAGGCCCGGCTGCGGATCATGGACGAGGACGGGCGCGTGCTGCGCACCGTGCGCAGCCGCTCCAAGCCCGTGGAGAACCGCGCGCCGGACGGCCGTGTGGACTACGAGCTGATCGGCACCATCCAGGAGATCGCCGAGCCGCAGCCCGGCACCACCGCCGTGCACACCCCGATCACCGGGGACTGGCGGCGCTCGCGCGAGGCGTTCCTGCTGGACGCGGGCCGGGCGCTGGCCGAGGCACGGTCCACGGCGGAGGTGCTGCGGGTGGCGGCGTCGCTGTCCATGCCCGGGTTCAGCCCCGACGGGCTGGCCGTCTTCGGCCTGGTCGGCGACCGGCTGTCGATCATCGGGCACCACGGGCACGGTCCGGGCGCCGAGGAGCCCTTCGCGCAGATGCGGCTGGACACGGACTATCCGGCGGCGGAGGTCGTGCGCACCGGGCGGGCGATCTACCTGGCGTCCCCCGAGGACTACAAGCGCCGCTTCCCGGCGACCTGGCCCCTCGCCCGGCACTTCGGCCGGATCTCCTGGGCCTACCTGCCGCTGATCGTGGCCGGGCGGACCATGGGCGCCTGGATGGCCGCGTTCAAGCACCCGGTGTCCTTCTCGCCGGACGAGCGGTCCGTGTTGACCACGGTGGCCCGGATGCTGGCCCAGGCCCTCCAGCGGGCGGGCGTCGCGGAATCCGAGCGGGAGCTGACCACCGGCCTCCAGCGGTCGATGATGCCGCAGCTCGGCCCCGAGATCCCGGGCATGACCCTCGCCGCCCGGTACGTCCCGACCGGCGGCGGGCTCCAGGTCGGCGGCGACTGGTACGACATGATCCCGCTGCCGTCGGGCCGGTTCGCCCTGGTCATCGGGGACGTACAGGGCCACGACGTACGGGCCGCCGGGCTGATGGGCCAGCTGCGGATCGCCGTACGGGCCTACGCCTCGGAGGGCCACCGGCCGGACGCGGTGCTCTCCCGGGCCTCCCGGTTCCTCGCGGGGCTGTGTTCCACCCAGGACACGGCCGACTCCGCGTCCTACGACGACGCCGACTTCCACAGCCCGCGCTTCGCGACCTGCCTGTACGTGGAGTGCGACCCGGCGACGGGAACGCTGGAGGTGGCCCGGGCCGGCCACCCCGACCCGGTGGTCCGGATGACGGACGGCACCGTGCTGATGCGGTCCACGGCGGGCGGGCTGCCGCTCGGCATCGTCCCGGACACCGACTACCCGACGACCCGGTTCACCCTCGAACCCGGCGAGACGATGATGCTGTGCACCGACGGGCTCATCGAGACCGGCGGCCACGACCTGGACACCGGCTGGGCCCGGCTGCGGGCGGTCCTGGAGACCGAGACCCCCGACGACGGGACCCTCGACGACGGGTCCCTCGACGACGGGTCCCTCGACGGCGGCGGCATGGCGGCCGGGCACCTGGAGAAGCTGGCCGACCTGCTGGTGCAGGCCGTGCACGGGCCGTCCTCGCACCACACCACCGGCCCGCTGGCCGACCGTCGCGAGGACGACATAGCCGTGGTCCTGCTGTGCCGCGAGGGCGCGGGCTGCGGCTGCGGCACCGTCGAGGCCCACCCGGCGCGGCCCTCCCGCCGCACCCTGCTGACCGTGGCGCAGGCGGAGCCGGCCCGGATCGCGGGGGCGCGGCAGCAGATCCGGGAGCTGCTGCACGACTGGGCGGACTCCGAGCAGGTGGACTCGGCGGTGCTGATGGTCTCCGAGATGGTGACGAACGTGCTGGTGCACACGGACGGCGACGCGGTGCTGGTCGCGGACGCGGTGGGCGAGCCGGGGAGCCGCCGGCTGCGCGTGGAGGTGGCCGACTCCAGCGACGAGCTGCCGCACAAGCGGCATCCGGGCGAGATGGCGTCGAGCGGGCGCGGGGTGCTGCTGATGGAGATGCTCGCCGACGCCTGGGGCGTCGACCCGCGCGGCGAGGGCAAGTGCATCTGGTTCGAGCTGCGCGAACAGTCGAAACCCGACCGGGCCCCGACAGCGGCCCGGCCGTGAACCCGGACGCGGCCCCGGACGTGGACCCGGGCGTGGTCCCCGCCCCACCCGTGGGGGAACCGGCGGTCAACGACCGACCCTGAACGACCGACCGTGAACGACCGACCGACCGTGAACGACGGGCCAGGGCCACACCCCTGGCCATGGTTGGATGCAGCGGTGTCGACTCCCCTGCTCCCCGAGCCCGTCCGGCGGCTGGCCGCCTGATGCGCCGTCTTCCTGCTCGTCACCGGTGTGGTGGGTGTCCTCGTCTGGTTGTGCGTCACCTTCCGGACCGCCGTGACGCCCGCGCTGCTCGCCCTGCTCGGGACGGCCCTGCTCGGGCCGATGCACCGGCGGTTGGTCCGCATGAAGGTCAACCGCTCCCTCGCCGCCGCGCTGACCTGCCTGGCCGTGGTGGCGTTCGTCGGCGGGGTCTCGTACGCGGTCACCCTCGCGCTGATCGACACGGGTGACCAGACCGTCGCCTCGCTGCGGCGCGCCGGCGAGGACCTCACCCGTCACCTGGGCGCGGCCGGGACCTCGTTGGAGGACATGGCGGAGAACGCGAAGGGGCTGCCGGCCAAGTTCGGCGGCACGGCCGCCTCCGGGGTGATCGCCGGGATAAGCGTCGTCGGCGAGGTCATCGGCACCTCGATCCTGGCGCTCCTGCTGATCTTCTTCTTCCTGCGGGACTCCGACCGCGCCGCCGGCGCGCTGCGTTCGCTGGGGCCGCGCGCGGCCGGCGACATCGTGGAGGCGATGGCCCGGCGGGCGTTCGAGGCCGTCGAGGGGTTCATGCGCGGGACCACGTTCATCGCCCTGATCGACGCCGTCTGCATCACGACCGGCCTGCTGATCCTGCGGGTGCCCGGCGCGTTCGGTCTCGGCGCGCTGGTGTTCGTCGGCGCCTACATCCCCTACCTCGGCGCCTTCCTCTCCGGCGCCATCGCCGTCCTCGTCGCCTCGCCGACCGGGGATGGGTGATCGGCCTTGGGTGCTCGGCCTTGGGTGCTCGGCGTGGTGCTCGCCGTACAGGTCCTTGAGGGCAACGTGCTCCAGCCGGTGATCCAGAGCCGTACCGTGCAGATGCACCCGGCGGTGGGCATGCTGGCCATCACCGCCGGCGCCGGCGTGGCCGGGGTCCTCGGCATGCTCCTCGCCGTCCCCCTCACGGCCGCCGCCTTCGGCGTCGCGTCGGAACTCCGCACCCGCTACGGCTCCCCACCCACCCCGGACCACGACCCGACCCCGGCCTGAGGCCTGGTGGCCCGACCCGGCGCACGCCGGTACCGCGGACGACGAAGGCGCCGCCCGGAATCCGGGGGCGCCTTCGTCGTGGGGTGACCGCGTGGGGCGGTCGGTCAGCGGGTGCGCGCCGTCGTGGGGACGGTGCCCAGGCGGCCGGCCTGGAAGTCGTCGAACGCCTGCTGGAGTTCGTGCTTGCTGTTCATGACGAACGGACCGTAGTGCGCCATCGGCTCACGGATCGGGCGGCCGCCGAGCAGGACGACCTCCAGGTCCGGGGCGTTGGAGTCCTGCGACTCGTCCGCGCGGACGGTCAGGGAACCGCCTTCGCCGAACACCGCCGTCTGGCCCTTGTGGATCGGCCGGCGGTCCTGGCCGACCGTGCCGCGCCCGGCCAGGACGTAGGCGAGGGCGTTGAAGTCCTCGCGCCACGGCAGGGTGATCTGCGCGCCCGGGGTGATGGTCGCGTGGATCATCGTGATCGGGGTGTGGGTGATGCCGGGCCCCTCGTGGCCGTCCAGTTCACCGGCGATCACGCGGAGCAGCGAGCCGCCGTCCGGGGTGGACAGCAACTGCACCTGGCCGCCGCCGATGTCCTGGTAGCGCGGGGGCATCATCTTGTCGGTGGCCGGGAGGTTCACCCACAGCTGGAGGCCGTGGAAGAGTCCGCCCGAGACGACGAGGGACTCCGGCGGGGCCTCGATGTGCAGGAGGCCCGAACCGGCGGTCATCCACTGGGTGTCGCCCCCGTTGATGACTCCGCCGCCGCCGTTGCTGTCCTGGTGGACGAAGGTTCCGTCGATCAGGTACGTGACGGTCTCGAAGCCGCGGTGGGGGTGCCAGGGGGTGCCCTTAGGCTCGCCCGGCGCGTACTCCACCTCGCCCATCTGGTCCATCATGATGAACGGGTCGAGGTACTGGTGGTTGATCCCGGCGAACGCGCGGCGCACCGGGAACCCCTCGCCCTCGAAACCACCCGGGGCGGTCGTGACGGCCAGCACCTTGCGGGCGGCGGTCTCCTGGGCGGGCTCCGCGACACGGGGGAGCGTCAACGGGTTCTCCACAGTCACTGCAGGCATGGTCGGAACCTCCTTCTGGCGTCGAGTTTAGTTGAAACTCGAACTTTCTGCCACACCCCGCAGAACAGCGCGCCGCCCGATGTCATTCCCGCGTCAACCCCGACGCCCTGACCCGAGTCTTTCCACCGGACAGGGGACGAGGACCGACCGAGGGGGCCACCACGTGGACGACACCGACCGGAACAGCAGCCGGCACACCACGGAGGCGGGCGATGAGGGAGCGGGCAGCGCGGAGGCGGTCGGCAGCGCGGAGGTCGGGGGCGCGGAGGGGGACGGCCGCGACGGGCTCGACGGGGTCGACGGGATAGACGGGATCGACGGGGTCGACGGGATCGACGGGCGCAGCCAACCGTCCGTACTCGCCGCCCTGCTCTGGTCCCTCGCCACCGCGGCCGGCCTCTTCGGCGCCGGCTACGCCGCCTTCCGCTGGGGGTCGACCGGCATGCCGTTGTCACCGCAGCCCGGCTCCCCGTGGGCGTACCTCGCCACCTGGAGCGCGTTCTGCCTCGTCGGCTGCCTGCTGCTCCGCTGGGCCGCAGTCACCGAGGGCGGCGAGGGCACGGGCTACGTGGTCCTCGTCGTCGCCTTCGCCGGCGTCCGGCTGAGCCTGGCCCACCGCCCGGGCCTCGACCTGCTCTGGGCCTGGGCCGTACCCACCCTCCTGCTGGGCACCGCCGCCGCCCTGGCCTGGCGGCGCCGTACGCACCGCGCCTGAGCCGAGCCGGTCCGCGCCGGTACGCGTCTCACCGCACCCGAGGCGGTCCGCAGCCGGTACGCATCTCACCGCACCCGAGCCGGTACGCATCGCCCCACGCCCGAGCCGGGTACCCGCCCGCACCGCGACGACATCGGCCCGCCCCGGCGGTGCCGGGACGGGCCGATGCGAGGTGGGGGGCGGGCCGTGTGCGGCGGGCCGGACTAGCCGTACATCCGGCGCATCGCGAAGTCGACCATCTGCTCGACCGCCTTCGCGTCGAACACCATCCGGTGGTCGCCCTCCATGTCCAGGACGAAGCCGTAGCCGGTCGGCAGCAGATCGATCACCTCGGCGCCGGTGATCACGAAGTACTTGGACTCCTTGCCGGCGTACTGGCGCAGTTCCTTGAGCGTGGTGAACATGGGGATCACCGGCTGCTGCGTGTTGTGCAGCGCCAGGAAACCGGGGGTGTCACCGCGCGGGCAGTAGACCTTCGAGGTGGCGAAGATCTGCTGGAAGTCCTCGGCGGACAGCGACCCGGTCGTGAAGGCCCGCACCGCGTCGGCGAGCGACGGCGGCGAGGGCTCGGGGTACAGCGGCGGCTGCTGCGCGTAGCCCTGCTGGGGCGGGGGCTGCGCGTAGCCCTGCTGGGCGCCCGGGTTCTGGTCGTAGCCGTACATGCGGCTTACCCTACCGAGCCCCTGCCCCCGTACCGGCCGGTACCGGCCACCACCCTGTCAGCCGGCGAGGCTCCGGGGCCCGACGGCCTTGTATGTCGCCCTACACCGTGAGCCGTGAGGAGAACTCTCGCGGCCGCTTGCCGTTCCGGTAGTCCGCCGCAGCCGACTCGATGAGCCGCAGGGACAGTTCGGGTGGCAACGCGGCGGCCCGCAAACGATCATAGGCGTTGCGACACTGCTGCACCGTCCCTGGCCCTTCGATCACCTGACCCGTGTACATGCTCTCCGTGTACATCACCGGAGGAGCGCCGCTGAACTCCATCAGCCACGTGGACTCGCTCATGAACGGGTGCGCCCCCGCGTCGGCAGGAAGGATCTGCGGCACGAATTGGCGGCGCCGGGCGACGGCCGCGACATGGGCGAGCTGCTCCGCCATGTCGCCGTATCCCAGAATCGGTTGCTGAATGATCGACTCGTGCAGGACGACCCACGAGACGGGCCCCTCGGCGTCCTCCATGACCCACGCACGCTCCCTGCGCGTCCTGATCCGCTCATTCAGCACTCCCTGTGTCACGTGGGGATGCGCCGCGTAGACCACCGCCTCGATGTACGGCTCCAGTTGAAGAGGACCCGGGATGAGCGTGGGCGCCCATTCGACGATGTCGGACGCACGGGCCTCCATCTCCAAGACCTCTGCGAAGTAGCGGCCGTGGATGTGCCGGCGGGCCTTCCGCACGTCCGCACAGCAGCGGGCGAAGAACCCGTCCGTCTCCAGCACCTTGTCCACGTGCTGCGCGAGATCCTCTGGCATGCGGCGCCGACCCCGCTCGATCTCGCTGAGAAAGCTCACCGAGTAGAAGCAACCCCGCACAGTCTGTTCAAGGGTCAGACCGGCTCTCTCACGCTGCCACCGGAGTTCCTTGCCGTAGAACTCGGGAACCCCGGCGGCCCCATCGATCTCTCCGGATGCGGGCACCCCCACCCCTTCCACACCTCGCGTAGGCGAATGCAAACCCTTCCCACGGTACGCACCGCGACCCCACGCTGTGAGGGCTTCGTCACACTCCGCACAGGAACGGACCCCCCATGAGCGACCACGCCGGCGACCGCCTCGCCATCGAGGCACTGACCGAGCTCCGCAGCGCCCTGACCGCGCACGGGATCACGCTCCCCTCCCTCGACCTGCACCTCCCCTCCTACGCCGCGACCCACCGCACCCCGCCGCTCCTCGCCGCTCCTCGCCCTCGGGCAGTGCAACCCGGCCACCGCCCGCGCCCTCGCCGCCGCGCTGAACCGGGCCCCGCGCCGGTGAGGCCGTTCCGGGCCGGGGTGCTCGCGCTGCCGCGGGAGCTGTCGGCGTTGCGGCGGGCCGTGCGGGCGCACGTGGACGCGCCCTGCCACGACCTCCAGCTCTGCGTGAGCGAACTGGTCGGCAACGTGATCGTGCACGTCGGCGAGGGCACCCCCGTGACCCTCGCCATCACCCGCACGGCCGACGGCCGCACCCGGGTGGAGGTCAGCGACCCCGACCCCCGGGTGTGGCCCGTCCTGCGCCGGCTGCGGACGAGGACGAGGGCGGTCGGGGCCTGGCCGTGCTCGACGCCGTGGCCGCCCGTTGGGGCGTGCGGCCCGGCCCGTACAGCGGCAAGACCGTCTGGGCCGAACTCCCGCCCCCGTAGCCCCACCCCCCACGCACCGCCCCCGTGGCCCGCCATCCCCCACGGACCACACCGGAAACCGGTCCGGGACCGCTCCGATGCCCGCGATCCCGGGCCCGCACGGGTCTGGGCTTCCGGCGGCACTCCAGTCACTCTGGCTTGATGCTGGTCACAGTCACCGGTAAGGGGTTGCTTGTTATTACCGACGGGTAGCATCATGACGTTACCGATTGGTATGTACGAGGAACCTGTCTCCCCGAGCCTTAACGGAGCCGTCGCCATGGGGCACTACAAGTCGAATCTCCGCGACATCGAGTTCAACCTCTTCGAGGTGCTCGGACGCGACAAGCTGTACGGCACCGGCCCGTTCGGTGAGATGGACACCGAGACCGCCAAGACCATCCTCGGCGAGATGACCCGGCTCTCCGAGAACGAGCTGGCCGCCTCCTTCGAGGACGCCGACCGCAACCCGCCGGTCTTCGACCCCACCACGAACACCGCGCCCGTCCCGGCGTCCTTCAAGAAGAGCTACAAGGCCTTCATGGACTCGGAGTACTGGCGCCTGGGCCTGCCCGAGGAGATCGGCGGCACCACCTCGCCCCGCTCGCTCATCTGGGCCTTCGCCGAGACGATCCTGGGCGCGAACCCGGCCGTGTGGATGTACTCCTCCGGCCCGGCGTTCGCCGGCATCCTCTTCGAAGAGGGCAACGAGGCGCAGAAGAAGGTCGCCGAGATCGCCGTCGAGAAGCGCTGGGGCTCCACCATGGTCCTCACCGAGCCGGACGCGGGCTCGGACGTCGGCGCCGGCCGCACCAAGGCCGTCCAGCAGGACGACGGCTCCTGGCACATCGAGGGCGTCAAGCGCTTCATCACCTCCGGTGAGCACGACATGGAGGAGAACATCCTCCACTACGTCCTCGCCCGCCCCGAGGGCCACGGCCCGGGCACCAAGGGCCTGTCGCTCTTCCTCGTCCCGAAGTTCCACTTCGACTGGGAGACCGGCGAGCTGGGCGAGCGCAACGGCGTCTACGCGACGAACGTCGAGCACAAGATGGGCCTGAAGGCGTCCAACACGTGCGAGATGACCTTCGGCGACCAGCACCCCGCCAAGGGCTGGCTGATCGGTGACAAGCACGACGGCATCCGCCAGATGTTCATGATCATCGAGTTCGCCCGCATGATGGTCGGCACGAAGGCCATCGCGACGCTCTCCACCGGCTACCTGAACGCCCTGGAGTACGCCAAGGAGCGCGTGCAGGGTCCGGACCTGGCCAACTTCATGGACAAGACGGCCCCCAAGGTCACCATCACGCACCACCCCGACGTGCGCCGCTCGCTCATGACGCAGAAGGCGTACGCCGAGGGCATGCGCGCCCTGGTGCTGTACACCGCCTCCGTCCAGGACGAGATCCAGGTCAAGCAGGCCGCCGGCGAGGACGCCTCCGCGCTCATCGGCCTGAACGACCTGCTCCTGCCGATCGTGAAGGGCTACGGCTCGGAGAAGTCGTACGAGCAGCTCGCGCAGTCGCTGCAGACCTTCGGCGGCTCCGGCTACCTGCAGGAATACCCGATCGAGCAGTACATCCGGGACGCCAAGATCGACACCCTCTACGAGGGCACCACGGCGATCCAGGGCCAGGACTTCTTCTTCCGGAAGATCGTGCGCGACCAGGGCGCCTCCCTGAACGTGCTCTCCGAGACGATCAAGAAGTTCCTCGCCGAGGCCGTCGGCGGCGACGACCTCGCCCCGGCGCGCGACGCGCTCGCCAAGGCCGCCGTGGACCTGGAGGCCATCGTCGGCCAGATGATCGTGGACCTCACCGCCACCGGCGAGGACGTCAAGAACATCTACAAGGTCGGCCAGAACACCACCCGCCTGCTGATGGCCTCCGGTGACGTGGTCGTCGGATACCTGCTGCTCAAGGGCGCGGCCGTGGCCGCGGAGAAGCTGGCGACGGCTTCCACGAAGGACGTCCCCTTCTACACCGGCAAGATCGCCGCCGCGAAGTTCTTCGCGTCGCAGATCCTCCCCGGCGTCTCGGTCCAGCGCGCGCTGGCCGAGTCGGTGGACAACACCCTCATGGAGCTCGACGAGGCCGCCTTCTAGGCGCCCAGGCGCCCCCCAGCTGTACGCGGTGTACGTACGCGGCAACGGCCGGATCCCGTCACGGGGTCCGGCCCGCGCCGTTTTCACGGGGCCGTTCTCCCCTTGTCGGTCGTTCATGGGACGCTCGTAGGCATGAGCCCACAGGATCAGCACGGCAGCAGGGGGTACTCCGTCCCCGCCGGGCGGCCGTACGCCCTCAAGGAGCTGCAGGCGACCCTGGGCAGCCTCGGCGACCACATGCGGGAGCTGTACGACGGCGCCCACCCCGCCGAGTACGACGGCGTGGCCGACGCCCTCTACATCGCCTTCCAGACCGCGTCCGCGCTGGCGCCCGCCAAGAGCTACACCGGCTGCCCCGAGCACCCCAACGGCGCCCTCGACCCCGAGGCCCCCGACGGCTGGGGCCGCTGCCTGATCTGCAACGACCGGCGGCGCCTCGGACTGCGCGGCCAGGGCGGCCGGCCCGCCGGCGCCGCGCCGGCCGCCGGGGAACAGCGCCGGCTCGGGTATCCCGTGCCGGACCCCCCGTACACCCACGAGGTGCTGCGCGCCTTCCTCCGCACGATCGAGGACCGGCGCTTCCACCTGGGTCTGTCCTCCCCGCCGGAGGAGTTCGTGCGGATGGCGGACGACCTGCACCGCGCCTTCATCGTGGCCCGGGAACTGTCCCGGCCGCGGAACGCCTCGGGGTGCTCCGAGCACCCCGGTGCGCCGATCGACCCCGACGCCCCGCCGGGTGAGGCCTGTATCTTCTGCGCCGGACGCAGAAGACGCGCGCAGCGACCGGCACAGACCCCCGAGATGCTCCCGCGCATCCGCCGGGGCGAGCGTCGGCAGTTGCAGCGCAGATTCGAGCGTCCGCCGGGCTGAGGACGACGGGATCGCGGACCACACATCCCGCGCCGCCCCGACCCCTTGCCATCCGCCGCAGCCCGGCCAAGGCGAACACGACCGTCGTTAAGGTGAACCACATGAGCTCTCCCACCCGCTTCGATCGCGGCCACACCGACGATCTGATGACCTTCCTGACGGCGAGTCCGTCGCCGTACCACGCCGTGGCCAACGCCGCGGCGCGGTTGGAGGAGGCAGGGTTTGTGCAGGTGTCGGAAACGGACGCCTGGGACGCGGGCTCGGGAGGCAGGTTCGTGCTCCGCGGCGGCGCGATCGTCGCCTGGTACGTGCCGGAGGGCGCCTCCGCGCACACCCCGTTCCGCATCGTCGGCGCGCACACCGACTCCCCCAACCTGCGGGTCAAGCCGGTCCCCGACATGAGCTCCCAGGGGTGGCGGCAGATCGCCGTCGAGGTCTACGGCGGCCCGCTGCTCAACACCTGGCTGGACCGGGACCTCGGCCTGGCCGGACGGCTGACGCTGCGCGACGGCGCCGACCGCCTGGTGAACGTGGACCGCGCGCTGCTGCGCGTGCCGCAACTGGCCGTGCACATGGACCGGTCGGTGAACGTCGACGGCCTCAAGCTGGACAAGCAGCGGCACATGCAGCCGATCTGGGGTCTGGGAGAGGTCCGGGAGGGCGACCTGATCGCGTTCCTGGAGGAGGAAGAGGGCCTGCCGCAGGGCTCGGTGGCGGGCTGGGACCTGATGGTCCACTCGATCGAGCCGCCCTCGTACCTGGGCCGGGACCGCGAACTGCTCGCCGGGCCGCGGATGGACAACCTGGTGTCGGTGCACGCGGGCGTCGCGGCGCTGGCGGCCGCGGCCCGCTCGGACAAGCCGCTGGACCACATCCCGGTCCTGGCCGCGTTCGACCACGAGGAGAGCGGCTCGCAGTCGGACACCGGAGCGGACGGCCCGCTCCTGGGCAACGTGATGGAACGTTCTGTCTTCGCGCGCGGCGGCACCTTCGAGGACCGGGCGCGGGCCTTCGCCGGCACCGTCTGCCTGTCCTCGGACACCGGGCACGCCGTGCACCCCAACTACGCGGAGCGGCACGACCCGACGCACCACCCGCGCGCCAACGGCGGGCCGATCCTGAAGGTGAACGTCAACCAGCGGTACGCGACGGACGGCAGCGGACGCGCGGTGTTCGCGGACGCCTGCGAGCGGGCCGGGGTGCCGTGGCAGACCTTCGTCTCCAACAACTCCATTCCCTGCGGCACGACGATCGGCCCGATCACGGCCGCCCGGCACGGGATCCAGACCGTGGACATCGGCGTGGCGATCCTGTCGATGCACAGCGCGCGTGAACTGTGCGGCGCGGACGATCCGTTCCTGCTGGCCAACGCCCTGGTGGCGTTCCTGGAGGGCTGACCGCCCCGTCTCCACGACCCCGTCCCGGATCCGTCCGGGGCGGGGTTTTCGCCGTGCGCCGTGAGCCTAGAGGAGCTAGGTTGCAACCTAGAAGCCCTAGGAAAGGTTGCGGCACCATGCACGTCCACACGCTCAAGGTCCCCGGCGCCACCCTCCGTTACGAGACCCGCGGCTCCGGCCCCGCCCTGCTGCTCCTGCCCGGAGGCGGCGCCGACGCCGCCGTGTGGGACCCCCTCGCCGACACCCTCGCCGACCACTTCACCGTCGTTGCCTGCGACCCGCGCGGCACCACGCGCAGCCCGCTCGACGGACCGCCCGAGGACCAGAGCCCGGCCGAACAGGCCGACGACGCCGCGCTGTTGCTGGCGGAGATCACCGACGAACCGGCGCACGTCCTCGGCATCAGCGCCGGCGCGATCGTCGCGGTGGACCTGCTCCAGCGCCACCCGGACCTGGTGCGGCGGGTGGTGGCGCACGAACCGCCGCTGGTGGAACTGCTGCCGGACGCCGCGGAACAGCGGAGCTTCTTCGCCTCCGTCGTGCAGGCCCACCGCGAGCGCGGCGTCGAGGCCGCGATGGCCGTGATGGCGGCGGGCACGGGCGGCGACGACGGCGCCGCGGGCCCCGGCACAGGGGGCGAACGCCGCGCCCCCGCCACGCACACCCCGCCGCCGGAGGTGTTCCGGCGGATGTCCGCGAACGCGCCGTTCTTCCTCGAACACCAACTGCGCCAGTTCACCGGACACGTGCCCGACCTCGACGCGCTGGCCCCGCACGCCGACCGGCTGGTCCCGGCGGCCGGCGAGGAATCGCGCGGACTGCTGCTGCGGCGCCCCGCCGAGGCGCTGGCGCGCCGACTCGGCGTCGAACTGGCGGAGTTCCCCGGCGGACACGTCGGCTGCGTCGAGCGGCCGGCCGCGTTCGCGGACCGGCTGCTCGACGTCCTGCTGAAGTCCTGAGGGGACCCGGGCCGCGGGTCAGTCAGTCGTCCATCCCCGCGAGGACGAGCGGCAGGCGGTCCGTGCCGCCGGCGGTGACCTTCACCGGCACGCCCCAGTCCTGCTGGTGGACGTGGCAGGCCGGGTACTCGTTGGCCGGGTCGTCGTCGCAGGACGCCGCCATCGCCGAGACGTGCAGCACGCCCTCGGTGACGTCCGGGTTCCACTCCAGCTCGCGGAACAGGTCACTGCCCGGGCCCTCGCCCCCCGCCAGCAGCTCCGGCGGGGTCGAGGAGACCAGCAGCCGGGTCGAGGGGCCGTAGCGGGTGTCGAGCTTCTGGCCGCTCGGCGCCTGGAACACCACGTCCAGACGCAGCCGGCCGGCGGCCACCTCGGTCGCCGCCCGCTGCGTGCGGTGCGCGACCGCGTCGACCCGTACCGCCTCCTCCGGCAGGCGCAGCCGGGTCAGCCGGTGCCGCGCCGACTCGACGACCACGATGTCCTCGCCGACCAGCACGGCGTCACTGGGCTCGCGCAGGTCGGTGGCCAGCGTGGTGACCTCGCCCGTCGCCGGGTCGAAGCGGCGCAGGGCGTGGTTGTAGGTGTCGCAGATCGCGACCGAGCCGTCGGGCAGCGCGGTCACCCCGAGCGGGTGCTGGAGCAGCGCCTGCCCGGCGGGCCCGTCGCGGTGACCGAAGTCGAAGAGACCGGTGCCGACGGCGGAGGTGATCGCGTAGCCGGTGTCGGTGCGGTGGACGTAACGCACCGCGCTGGTCTCGGAGTCCGCGATCCACAGCCGGTCCTCGGTGGCCGCGAGCCCGGAGGGCTGCGCGAACCAGGCCTCGGCGGCCGGCCCGTCCACCAGCCCCTCGTTGGTGGTGCCGGCGGCGAGTTCGACGGTGCCGGACTCCGGGTCCCAGGTCCACAGCTGGTGGACGCCCGCCATCGCGATCCACACCTTGCCCTGCCACCAGGCCACGTCCCACGGAGAGGACAGGTCCACCTCCAGGGCGGGGCCGGAGGTGGGCGAGCCCTGCCACCACTGCCGGCCGGTCCCGGCGACGGTCTCGACGACCCCGCTCTCCGGGTCGAAGGTCCGCAGCGCGTGATTGACGGTGTCCGCGACGACCACCCGACCGTCGGGCAGCAGCGCGAGCCCCTGCGGCTCGCTGAAGGCGTCCGGTCCGAGGCCGCGCGCCCCGCTGCCGACGCGCCGTACGACGCTCTCCCCGTCCGGGGCCAGCTCCACGAGCTGGTGCCGGGTCGAGTCGGACACCAGGAGGTTCCCGGACGGCAGGACGAGCGCCTTCCCGGGGAAGCGCAGATCGCTCGCCACGGGCTCGGGCGCCACGTACGGCCCGTCGCCGCGCCGCAGCGTCCCCTTGGCCTCGTGCTCGGCCTCCAGCTCCTCGACCAGCCGCTCGATGGCGTGGGCATGCCCCTCGCCGGCGTGCTGGGCGACGATGTACCCCTCGGGGTCGATCACGACGAGCGTGGGCCAGGCCCGGACGGCGTACTGCTTCCAGGTCGCCAGCTCGGGGTCGTCGAGCACGGGGTGGTGCACCCCGTAGCGCTCGACGGCGTCGACGACGGCGCTGTGCTCGGCCTCGTGCACGAACTTCGGCGAGTGCACGCCGATGATCACCAGGGTGTCCCGGTGCTTCTCCTCCAGCTCCCGCAGCTCGTCGAGCACGTGCAGGCAGTTCACACAGCAAAAGGTCCAAAAGTCGAGAACGGCGATCCGTCCTCGCAGGTCGGCGAGGCTGAGTTCCTTGCCTCCGGTGTTCAGCCAGCCGCCCTTGCCGATCAGCTCGGGGGCACGGAGTCGGGCACTGCGACGGGGCGCGGGGGTGGGCGCCGGGGCGGCATCGTTCATGCTTCAAGCTTGCCATCCTGATGTGAACGCCGGATCACACGCGTACGGCGGTGCCCCCTGGCCCGCCCGCCACACCCGCGCGGGTGACGACGGGGCGGGGCCTTCCTGCTGGTCGACCGGGTGGAGAAGACCGTCACCGTCTTCTCCGAGCTTCGGGACGCCGGTGCCGCTGCCGGAGCCGTTCGACCTCGAACTCGACACCACCGGGCTGTAGGACCGCGCCGGGCAGGGCCCGCCGTCGGGGTCACGCCGAGGCGCGTCGGAGCAGGCCACCGTTGATCAGGTACGCGGCGGCCCGGAGCGCCGGGTCCGGCCTCGGTCGCCGGCTTCCGTGAAGGTCCTGAGCGAGGCCACGAGGGCCGTCACGAAGGACTCCCGGACCGGCTCCGGGAGCAGGTCCAGGGACAGGTACGGGTTCAGGTCCTCCAGCTCGACCAGCAGCAGTTCCCCCGAGGGGGCGCGGCAGGCGTCCACGCGCTGGATGCCGTGGTCGAGGGTGTTCCACGCGATGAAGGACCGGGCGAAGTCCAGGTCGGCCGCGGTGGGTTCGTAGCGCTCCAACTCCCAGCGGCGGTCCGGGTCCGGGGCGTACAGGGCGTACTGGAAGGCGTCGTCGACGAAGTAGAAGGACACCTCGTACGCGAAGTCGACGCGCGGCTGGATCAGGAACTCGCCGGCGGGCACCCCGCCCGGGTCGGCGGTGAAGGTGAGCCCGATGGAGTCCGCGCCCTGCTTGGGCTTCACCGCGTACGAGGGCACGGACGGCAGCCGGTGCAGCAGCGCCGGGTCGTCGACCGTCGGGATCACCGGGAAGCCGGCCTCGGTCAGGTCGAGCAGGTACTGCTTGCCGGCCATGTCACCGCGGCCGGTCAGCGGGTTGTAGACCCGCGTCCCGGCGACCGTCGCGGCGGCGCGGAAGGAGTCGTAGGCCCCCTGGTGGTGCAGGACCGGACCGCTGTTGCGGACCACGACCGCGTCGAAGCCGGGCATCAGCCGCTCCGCGTCGAGCGGATGGCACAGGGCGAGCGGGAAGTGCTCGCGGAGCCGGGAGGTGAGGAATATGTCCTCGTCGCAGTAGCGGCGGCCGCGCGCCGGGTACGCCAGGTCGGTCACGAAGAGCAGAGGCATGCACGCAACCTATCGCGGGCACGGATCAGCGCATGAAATACCTCGTACGGGACAAAGTGCTCGCCATCGGCGACGACTACTGGATCGAGGACGAGGAGGGCCGGCACGCCTTCCTCGTCGACGGGAAAGCCCTGCGGGTGCGGGACACCCTGGAGCTGAAGGACCCGGACGGGCACATCCTGATCACGCTGCGGGAGAAGTGGTTCTCCTTCCGCGACGCGATGACCCTGGAGCGCGACGAGCGGCGTCTCGCCGTGATCCGGCGCAAGCGCCTCTCGCTGCTGCGCAACCACTACCGCGTCACGCTGGCCGAGGGCACCGAGGTCGACGTCAGCGGCCGCATCCTCGACCGCGAGTTCAAGGTCGAGTACGACGGGGAGCTGCTCGCGCTGATCTCCCGCCAGTGGTACCGGATCCGCGAGACGTACGCCGTCGACGTGGTCCGGGAGGACGCGGACGCGGCCCTGCTGATCGCCGTCGCGGTCTGCGTGATCCGGATGGCCGAGAAGGAACGGGACGAGGACGACTGACCGGGCGGGGGCGACCGACCGGACGAGCCGCGACCCGGCCGACCGGCCCGCCGACCGTTCGCCGGGCTAGCCCGCCGACCGGTCGCCCACCCGGTCGTGCCTGTGGCTGTCCCGGGCGGTGAGCTGTCCCTGTACGTAGGCGTCCGACCCGGTGCTGTACGGGCCGCCGTGGTCGAGCAGGAGGTCGGTGAGGCGCTGCCACTCCGCGACCGCCGCCCGGGTCGGCGCGTCGGCCCGCGACAGGTCACCGGCGGACTTCAGCGCGTCCTCCAGGGCGGCGGCGGCCTCGTGGTGGGCCATGCCCTGCGCCTCGGCGCGGACCCGGTCGCGGGCAGCGACCTCCCCGGCCGCGGGGTCGTGGGGTTCCAGGGCCGCCTCGATCACGGCCTCGGTGTCCCGCGTGCCCCGGGCCGCCGCCCCGGCGGCCCCGGCGTCGTCCCGCCCCGTCTCGTTCCCGTCCGCTTCCAGCACGCCACGCCCGCTTCCTGTCGGTACCGACCCCGCCCCTGCCCCGATACCCGCGAAAGGGCGGCCTAGCGTCCCATCCGGCGGTCCTTGAGCGCCGGGAACTGCTCGCGGGTCTCGGCGACCTTCGCGGGGTCCAACTCCACGGTGAGCACCTCCTCGCCGGTTCCCGCCTCCGCGAGCACCTCCCCCCACGGGTCCACGACCAGGCTGTGCCCGGCCTGCTCGACGCCCGCGTGGGTGCCGGTCAGCCCGCACGCCAGGACGTACGACTGGTCCTCCACGGCCCGCGCCCGGTTCAGCAGCGTCCAGTGGGAGCGACGGCGGGCCGGCCATCCGGCGACGACGAGCATCGTCGTCGCCCCGGCGTCGACCAGGCCCCGGAACAGCTCCGGGAAGCGCAGGTCGTAGCAGGTGGCGACGCCGAGGGTCTGCTCCGGCAGGGCCACCGTGGTCAGGGAGTCCCCGGCCGCCATCAGCACCGCCTCGCCCTGGTCGAAGCCGAAGCGGTGGATCTTGCGGTAGGTCGCGGCCAGCTCGCCCGCCGGGGAGATGACGAGGGCGGTGTTGTAGAGCGAGCCGTCGCCCGCGCGTTCCACCAGCGAGCCGGCGTGCAGCCAGACACCCGCGTCGCGCGCGGCCTTGGACATCGCCTCGTAGGTGGGGCCGTCGATCGGCTCGGCCTCGGTCTCGAACTGCTCGTAGGCGAAGGCGCCGACCGTCCACAGTTCGGGCAGCACGACGAGGTCGGAGCCGTTCTGCTCCCGTACGAGTTCGGCCACCCGGGTCCGCCGGGAGGACACCGACTCCGCGTCGTTCACCGCGATTTGGATCAATGAGGCGCGCACACTACCACCGTCCTGGACTTGTAGCCCTCGACTCGGGCCTACGATCGTCACACGAAAGCACTGCCGGGGTGCTCACCGGCAGCGTAGTTTTGGGAATAGTCCACAACGCGCCACTGAACAGCACGCGAGGGGTCCCGTTGACCGTCCATCCCAGCCTTCAGCCCTACGCCGACGCGTGGACCCACTCCATCGAGGCGATATCCGAGCTGGTCCTCCCGCTGCCCGAGCGCGAGTGGAACCGGGCGACCCCGTGCCCCGGCTGGTCCGTCCGTGACGTGGTGTCACACGTCATCGGCATCGAGTGCGAGCAGCTCGGCGACCCCCGGCCGATCCACACGCTGCCGAGGGATCTGCGGCACGTGGTGGACGAGTTCACCCGGTACATGGAAGTGCAGGTTGACGTGCGGCGCCACCACACCGCGCCGGAGATGACCTCGGAGCTGGAGTACACCGTCATCCGTCGGGCGCGGCAGTTGCGCAACGAGAAGCGGGACCCGGCCACGATGGTGCGCGGTCCGCTGGGCGAGCAGGTGACGCTGGAGGAGGCGTTGCGGCTGCGGGCGTACGACGTGTGGGTGCACGAGCAGGACCTGCGAGCGGCGTTGGGCGCGCCGGGCAACTGGGACTCGCCGGGCGCGTACGTGGCACGGGACATGCTGCTGAGCGGGCTGCCGAAGGTGGTGGCGAAGAAGGCGGGGGCGCCCGCGAACTCCGCCGTGGTGCTGGACGTGCACGGCGCGTTGGAGTTCATGCGGACGGTACGGGTGGACGCGGCGGGACAGGGGACCCTGGACAAGGCGCCGTCGCTCGGGCCGGCCGTGACGCTGACGATGGACTGGGAGACGTACGTCCGTCTCGCGGGGGGTCGGGTACGGCCGCGCGCCGTCGCCGACCGGGTGAAGGTCGAGGGCGACCCCGACCTGGCGGAAGCGATCCTGGCGCACTTCTCCGTGACCCCGTGATCCCTTTACCCCCTGACTCCGTGATCCCCTGACCCCGTGAACCGGTGACCCCGCGAACCGGTGACCCCGCGCTCCCAGGCCCCCTGCCACCGGCCGGTTCACGCCGACGCGGACGCCGGGGCGACGGGACCGGAGGGGCTCGACGGGTCGGGTTCGCCGGACGGGGCCGTGGCGACGGGCCGACGGTCGTGGGCGCGTTCCCTTTCCCGGGCCAGTGCCCGCCCCCGCAGCCGGAGGATCTGGGTGATGCCCAGCACCTCCAGGAAGAACACCGACGAGAAGGCGATCCGGTAGTTGTCGCCGGTGGCGTCGAGCAGGACGCCGACGGCGAGCAGGGTGGTCATCGAGGCGAGGAAGCCGCCCATGTTGGTGATCCCGGAGGCCGTCCCCTGCCGTTCGGCCGGGTTCGCCGGCCGCGCGAAGTCGAATCCGATCATCGAGGCCGGTCCGCAGGTGCCCAGCACCACGCACAGGACGACCAGCAGCCACATCGGGGCCCGGTCGCCCGGGTACACCAGGACCGACGCCCACATCAGGGCCGTCGCCCCCACCGTGCCCAGTGCCAGCAGGATCCGCGCGGACTGGCGGCGCCCGACGAGCTGGCCGTAGAGCAGCCCGAAGCCCATGTTCGCGGCGACGACCAGGGTGAGCAGCCCGCCGGCGGTGGTCCGCGACAGGCCCTGTGCCTCGACCAGGAACGGCATGCCCCACAGCAGCAGGAACACCATCGCCGGGAACTGGGTGGTGAAGTGCACCCACAGCCCGAGCCGGGTACCGGGCTCCCGCCAGGACGCGGCGATCTGGCGGCGTACGAACCCGCCCGCGCCCGGCGGCCCGGAGGCGGTCACCGGGGCGGGCGCGTGCCCCTCCGGGTGGTCCCGCAGGAACAGCGTCAGCGGGACCAGCACGATCAGCCCCGCCACCGCGCTGCCCGCGAAGGCGGGCACCCAGCCGACACCGTGCAGCACGGGCGCCAGCACCAGCGTGGAGACCAGGTTCCCGGCCATGCCGACCAGCCCGGCGAGTTGCGCCATCAGGGGGCCGCGCCGGGCCGGGAACCAGCGGGTCCCGAGCCGCAGCACGGAGATGAACGTCATGGCGTCACCGCAGCCGAGCAGGGCGCGCGCGGCCAGTGCCATCCCGTAGGAGGGGGACAGGGCGAAGCCGATCTGTCCGGCGGTGAACAGCACCGCGCCCAGCGTCAGCACCTTCTTGGTGCCGAGCCGGTCCACCATCAGGCCGACGGGTATCTGCATGCCCGCGTACACCAGCAGTTGGAGGAGCGAGAAGGTCGAGAGGGCCGACGCGTTGACGTGGAAGCGGTCCGCGGCTTCGAGGCCGGCGACGCCCAGGCTGGTACGGAAGATGACCGCGACGAAGTAGACGGCGACGCCGATCGACCAGACGGCGACGGCCTTCCGCCCGCCGGGGGGATCCAGGGGCAGGTTGGTCCGCGGGGCGGGCACGGGGGCGGTCATCGCGCGTCCCCCCGCACCAGCGCCTCGACTCGGCCCACGTGGGCCCGTACGGCGGTGGCCGCGGTGTCCGCGTCCCCGGAGCGCAACGCGTCCAGGATCTCGGTGTGTTCGACGAGCGTGCGCTCCACCCGTTCGGGATGGGCGTGCAACAGGGCTACTCCCATGCGCAGTTGGCGGTCCCGGAGCTGGTCGTAGAGCCGGCACAGGATCTGGTTGCCGGCGTGGCGCACGATCTCGGCGTGGAAGCCGCGGTCCGCGGCCATCAGCGCGACCAGGTCGCCCTCGGCGGCGTGTCGGCGCTGCTCCTCGATGAGCGCGGCGAGCCGGTCCAGCAGGGCGGGCGGCGCGGGCACGGCCTTGCGCGCCGTGAACTCCTCGACCAGCAACCGGGTTTCGATGACGTCCGCGATCTCCTGCACGGAGACCGGCAGCACCAGCGCGCCCTTCTTCGGGTACAGCTTCAGCAGCCCCTCGGTCTCCAGCCGCAGCAGCGCCTCGCGCACCGGCGTGCGGGACACGCCGACGGCCTCGGCGACCTCGCCCTCCGTGAGCAGGACGCCGCCTTCGAAGCGGCGGTCCAGCACGCCCTGTTTGACGTGCCGGTAGACACGGTCGGCGGCGGTCACGGCGGTGGCGGAGGATGGCATGCGCACAGGATAGATACATGAAGCGTGCAACGACCTCCTCCGTCCACCATCCGGACAGCGGCGGGCGGGTCCACGGAGGGCGGGGACGAGACGACGGCCCCCTCGCTGCACCGAAGGATGTACCCCGGCTTCGTCCACCCGCAGGACGTGCGCCGCCCCCGCCGCCGGGACGCTGGAGTCATGCCCGAGACCCTGCTCGCACCGCCGGTGACGACGACCCGGCTCCCTCTCCTCGACGTCCTGCGCGGGGCCGCGATCCTCGGCACGCTCATGACCAACGTCTGGATCTTCGCCTCCCCGGGCTCCGAATGGGGCGTCCTCCAAGGCGGGCTGGGAACCCCCGACGTCCTCGCGGACCCCACCCCCGCCCACCTGGCCGAGGCGCTCTTCCGCTTCCTCGCCGACGGCAAGTTCCTGGCCCTGCTGACGGTCCTGTTCGGCGTGGGCCTGGCCATCCAGTACGACTCCGCGGCCCGCCGGGGCGCCCCCTGGCCGGGCCGGTACGGGCGGCGGGCCGCCTTCCTCTTCCTCGAAGGCACCCTGCACTTCCTGCTGATCTTCGCCTGGGACGTGTTGATGGGCTACGCCGTCACCGCGCTCCTCGTCGCCTGGCTGCTCGCCCGCTCCGAGAAGGTGCGGCGCCGCGCGATGTGGGTGGCCGGCTGCACGCACCTGGCGCTGGTGGCCCTGGTGACGGTCGCCGCCGCGGCCGGGCCCGAGGGCACCCCGAAGGGGCCCGATCCGGACGCGGTGGCGCTGTACGCCGACGGCACCTGGGCCGAACAGATCGCCTTCCGCCTCCAGCACGCGGCGATCCTGCGCGTCGAGCCCGTCTTCAGCTTCGGGCTGCTCGTCTTCCTCTTCCTGCTGGGCGTCCGCCTGCACCGCGCGGGCGCGTTCGCGCCGACCGCCGGCGGGCGTCGGATCCGCGGCCGGATGGCCGCCTGGGGGCTGGGCCTCGGCGTGCCGGCGGGGATCGCGGCGGTGCTCGGCGGCGAGGCGTTCTTCGTCCTGGGCCGCTACGCGATCGCCCCGCTCATCGCCGTGGGCTACATGGGGCTGATCGGGGTCGCCCTGGACCGCCTGCGGGTTCCCGCCGCCGTGACCGGCGCCCTCGGCTCGGTCGGCCGCACCGCCCTGTCCTGCTACGTCGCCCAGAACCTGCTGTGCGTCCTGCTCTGCTACGGCCTCGGCCTCGGCCTCGCCGGGCGCCTCGCGGGCACCGGCCCCTGGTGGGTGATGGGCCTGTGGGCGGGCGTCTCCCTCACCCTGGTCGCCGGCTGCGCCCTGTGGCTGCGGCGCTTCGAGCGGGGCCCGCTCGAAGCGGTACAACAGTGGGCCCTCAAGCCCCGCCCGTCCCGCTCGTCCCCGTCCCGCCCGGGCCGGACGGGCGGTCGCTGACCTCCACCTCCAACAGGAACTCGTCGTACGGGGCCTCCTGCGGGTACGGCGGCCGGACCTGGGCGAACCGCACCCGGGCCCGGCCGCCCGCGCCGCGCCCCCGCACCAGGTACACCCGCTCCACCGTCGCCCCCGGCAGCGGTGGGGCCTCCCCCTGCGCGGCCCCGGCCGCCTCCGTCACCGAGACGGCGTCCGAGTCGCCGCCGACCTGCCAGGTCCACACGTACCCGCGCGCCCCGCGCCCGGTCAGCCGCAGCTCGTACGTCTGCCCCGGCGCGAGCACGATGCTCCGTACCTCCATCGGCGCGGCCCCTCTCAGGCGGGGCCGATCACCGGCCCCTCGTGCCAGCCCGCGCCGTCACGCCAGTAGTGCTGCAGGAGGCGGTCGGTGCGCAGGACGATGACTTCCAGGTTGAACCCGAAGCTGCCCTGGAGCATCCCGGTGACGGCCAGCGCGTCGTGCCCGAAGACCGCGCCGCGGGTCCAGCCGGCGCCCGCGGCGTTCCCGCGCCACCAGTGCTCGACGCGCCCGCCCTCGGCGACGGCGCACACCTCGTAGTTCCCGGCGGTGTCCTCGTCGGCGGCCCCGTACTGGCCCTCGATCAGGCAGGGCGCGGAGACGATCCCGCTGCCGAAGACCTCCCCGGCGCGCCAGACGAAGCCGTTGGGGTCGTCGCGCCACCACAGCTGCATCCGCCCGTCGTCGCGGGCCGCGACCAGGTCGAGGTGCCGGCCGCGGGTCTGGACCAGCGCCGGACCGTAGTGGGCGATGCCGGAGCCGAAGCGGCCGCCGTCGTTCCAGGTCCAGGGCGCGCCGTTGATCCGCCACCAGTGGTTCAGCCGGCCGTCGGCGGTCCGGACGACCACCTCGAAGTTGCCCGGCTTGCCGTAGTCGCTCTGGATGAACGCGGGGGTCGAGCCCACCGCCGCGTCGCCCGGGCCGAAGGCGCCGCCGTCGCGCCAGGCGCCCCCGGACTGTTCGTAGTACCAGTGGCGGAGCCGGCCGCCCGTGGTGACGTGCAGGGACTCCATGTTCCGGTTGTAGGTGGTGCCGGTGAAGGCGGGCTGGCCCGAGGCGTCCCCGGCGAAGGTCCCGGCCCGGGACCAGGCGAAGGGCGCCTCCCCCTCGCGCCACCAGTGCCGCAGGGCGCCCGCGCCGGTGCCGGCGAGCAGCTCGAAGTTGCGGTGGGCGCGGCCGTTGCCGCTCTCGTACACGTTGCCGGTGTGCAGGCGGCGCTTGCTCCACGGGTCGATGTTGGTGTCGCGCAGCCCGCACTTGGCCCAGTGGTCGATGTCGACCTCGCCGTAGGCGATGCGGCCGTAGCCGCCGACGTGGTAGCCGGTCCCCCAGGAGTTCTTGAACAGCCAGCAACCGGCCGCGTCGTCGTAGCCGACGATCAACACGCAGTGCCCGCCCGCGAGTCGGTCGCTGGTGCGGTGGTACACGCCGGCGCCCAGCCCGAAGAAGTCGTCGTACACGTCGAAGCAGGCCGTCAGCGGGCCGACCGTGTCCAGCCACACCTTCTGCTGCTCCGTGTCGCCCAGCCGCACGTACTCGGTGACGCGCACCGTGCGGCCCGAACGGTCCCAACTGGGCGTGTACTCGGCCCGCCAGGCCTCGCGCCGCTCGGCGGGCAGGCCGGGCGGAGGCGTGGAGTAGGGCCAGCAGTCCGGGTCCGCGAGCCCACCGTGGGCCGTGATCCAGTCCAGGGCGGTCTCCGGGTTGGAACCCTGCCCGCAGGTGGACTTCAGCCCGTCGTGCACGTCCCCCTCCGACCGCTCCGCCCACACGTCGTGCTCGATCCGGGCCATCGACTCCACCAGCCCGGCCGCCCCGAACGCCCAGCACGACCCGCACGGGTTCTGGTCCTTCACCTTCGTGAGCCAGGGCCACCCCCACCGGCTCCGCCAGTCCACGGCGGCCGGTCGGGCCCCCGCCGCCAACCCCCCGGATCCGGGCAGCAGGCCGTGCGCGGCCCTGCGCCGGGTGAGGTGCGGATTGCCGCTGACCCGCCCGATCAGCCCCCGCAGATCGACGGTCCCCGCCTCCTCGGCGGTCGTCAGGTTCACCCCCGGCTCCAGACCCAGCGCGGCGCGCGGCACGCGCTCGGCGTCGGCCAGGTGCTCGGTCACGGACCAGCGCGCCCCCCGTTCCGCGAGCCGCGCCCGCAACTCCCCCGCCGTCCGGACAGACTCCTGCGGCATACCGGCCCCCCAGTGTGCGATCGCCCGTACGGATGCGAGCGAGACCCGGGAGCGTCCCCCTGCCGGCGGGGGGCGTCAAGGGGGTCCGCGAGGTCGCGCGGTGGCACGGGGGTCGTACGCCCCGGGAGGCGGGGCGGGGCGCGCGCGACGGCCCGCCGGGCGGGCGGGAACCGGGCCTGCGGCCCTCCCGGAGGGCACCGCTAGGGTTTCCGCATGGGGACCTGGACCGCGCCGAGCGTCATCGAACGAGAGCTGCACGAGGCGAGGGCCGCGGGGAACTGGCCGGGCCTCCTCGACGTGCTGGCGCGGGCCCGCCTCCTCGTCCCGCAGTCCCGCGCGTTCCTGGACGCCCACCCCACCCAGGTCCGGCCCGAGCGGACCTGGTTCCCGCAGGTCCAGGCGCACGCCTACATCGCCTTCACCGAGGGCATGCTGCCCGTGCCCACCCCCGACCTGGTCTTCGACATCGCGAGCCTCGACTGGTTCGCCGACTGCTACCCGTCGGGCGCGGTCCCCTACCTGGCCGTCAACCCGGGCACCCCCTTCGAGGTGTTCCTGCCGATCTCGCCCGCGCACGCGGCGAGTTGGAAGTTCCACGTGGAGCGGCGCCCGCGCGACTACACCGGACTCGAACGCGACAAGGTCCACGCCCTGCACCTCGGCGGCCCGCTGCGCGGACCCGTCGCCTTCGGACTGGCCTGCGGCGCACACCTGTCGGTGCGTGCCGGGACGTTCTGGAACGCGCTCGCCTACCACGGTCAGGGCTACTCGCTGGAGCGGGAGAAGCTCCGGGAGTCCTGGGGCGTCACCACCCGCGAGGAGTGGCTGGCCATGACCGAGCGGCTGTTGACCGCCGACGTGGTCAGCCCGGTGTGGGAGTTCGCGCTGCGGGTGCGCGGGGCTCTCGCGAAGGAGTTCGCCGGGCCGGTGGACATCGAGCACTGGCGTCACGCCACCGCCTCCACCCTGCGGGCCAACGCGGAACGGGCCGCCGAGCCGCGCCTGACGCCCGACGGGGTGACCGTCGCACAGCCCCGGCCCACCGCCGAGGTGGAGGGGGAGATCGCGGGCCTCCAGCGGGTCATCGGGCGGATCGCCCGCTACGAGCAGCGCTTCCGGGCCGACGGGGTGCTCAGCGGAGGCGCGTACGTCCGGTCCGTCGAGGCGTGGGACTTCGGGCGGGCCTCGCAGATGGCCCGCTGGGGGCTCGGCGCCCGCTTCGGGAGCCTGGAGGAGACCGAGCGGGCCGTCGTCCGGGCCGGGAAGGCCTGCCGGCTGGCGTACCGCTCGTGGGAGGAGCTGTCGGCCGGGTTCGTCCTGGGGCGGTGCATGCAGTTCGACGAGGAGGAGTTCGGCCACTGGTACCAGGAAATGGTCGCCGTGCACCGGGAGTTGACGACCGACCCGGGCAGCCCCTGGGTGAACCTCCCGTGGGGGTAGCCGACCTCGGGGCCCCGGATCGCCGGGACGCGAACCGAGGCGGACGCGAGGGCCGCCCGACTAGGCTCGCGCGCATGACTGTTGAGCTGAACGACACCGTGCGGGGGCTGCTGGACGCGCCGCATCCCGCCGTCCTCACGACCATCAACCCCGATGGCGGACCGCAGAGTTCGGTCGTCTGGGTGTCCCGCGACGGCGACGAGCTGCTGGTCTCCACCGAGCGGGGCCGGCGCAAGGAGCGCAATCTCGTCCGCGACGGGCGGGTCGGCCTGACCGTCTTCGACCTCGCGAACCCCTTCCTGTACGCCGAGATCCGCGGCACCGCCTCGGTGACCGAGGACACCGGCCGGGCCGTGGCGGCCCGGATCGCCGAGGAGTACCTGGGCCCGGGCGGCGGCAAGGAGTACGTGGAGGCCCCCGCCGAGCGGGTTCGGGTGGTCCTGCGCATCACCCCGACGAAGGTCCTCGGGAACGCCGCCGAGGCCGCCGGCTAGACACCCCACCGGATCCAGGGTCCAGGCCTCAGGGCAGCAGGCCCCGTACCGCCGTCCAGGCGTCGACGGCCTCCGCCAGGGGGTCGTCGGCCGGCAGGTGGTCGCGGACCAGGGCCGCCCAGGGCACCAGGTTCTTGATCCGCCGCAGGTGCAGGATGCGTTCGCGCGGCAGGTCCCGCCAGGTCCGCGCCTCGGCCGCCGCCCGCTCCGGCGTCAGGTCGATCAGCGCGAGCACGTCCCGGCACAGGTTCGCCGGGTCACCGCCGCGACCGGGCCCGAACTCCCGGATCAGGTAGCCCCGTACGGCCGCCGTCTCGGCCCCGCGCGTCAGGTCGTCGGACCGTCCCGCCCGCAGGATCGCGGCCAGCGCCACCCGCCCCCACCGCATCCGCGCCGCGTCGGGCAGCGCCCGATCGCGCATGCGGGCGACGGCGAGGGCGCGCAGGGTCTCGGGGTGGGGTTCGTCGAGCAGGGGCGGATCGGTGGCCAGCCACGCCTCCAGCTCGTCCAGCGAATGGCCGTCCGGCGGTACGTACGTCAGCACCTGCCCGCGGCCGAGCAGCGCGACCACCGCCCCGGTGAGGTGGACCCGCGCCACGTGCCCGGCGTCGAAGGAGCCGACGGTCCGCCCGTACCGCTCTATCCGCCGCAGCCCGAGCCGCAGCTCCCCGACGGCGTAGACCTGCCCGGCGCGCGCGACGCCGCCGATGCAGCGGACGACGCACACCCCGCCGGTCACGTCGGCCCGCTCGACGGAGTACACCTGCAGTTCGGCGATGGGCACCCGGCCCCCTTTCCCCGGCGGGAGGCTACCCGGTGGCGGGTCGAGCCCGCGACGGCCGATGGCCGGGCTCCCGCGAGGGGGCCCGGCCATCGGCGCGTACGAGGGTGTTGCGACCGCTACGACCAGGTGAGGAGGCGGCGGGGGTGTTCCAGGACCGCCGCGATGTCGGCCAGGAAACGGGAACCGAGCTCGCCGTCGATCAGTCGGTGGTCGAACGACAGCGCCAGGGTGGTGACGTGGCGCGGCTTCACCTTGCCCTTGTGGACCCACGGCTGGAGCTTGATCGCGCCGATCGCGAGGATCGCGGACTCGCCGGGGTTCAGGATGGGCGTACCGGTGTCGACGCCGAAGACGCCGACGTTGGTGAGGGTGAGCGTGCCGTTCTGCATGTCCGCCGGGGACGTCTTGCCGTCCCGGGCGGTGCCGACCAGGGCCGACAGGGCCTCGGACAGCTCGCGCAGCGACTTGGTGTGGGCGTCCTTGATGTTCGGGACGATCAGCCCGCGCGGGGTGGCCGCCGCGATGCCCAGGTTGACGTAGTGCTTGAGCACGATCTCCTGGGCCGCCTCGTCCCAGGACGCGTTGACGTCCGGGTTGCGGCGGATCGCGACGAGGACGGCCCTGGCGATCAGGAGCAGCGGGTTGATCCGCAGACCGGCGAGGTCCGGGTCGTCCTTGAGCTCCTGGACCAGCTTCATCGTCCGGGTCACGTCGAAGGTGATGAACTCGGTGACGTGCGGCGCGGTGAAGGCGGAGCCCACCATGGCCTGGGCGGTGACCTTGCGGACGCCCTTGACCGGGATCCGGGTCTCGCGCGCGGTCGTGTCGGCCGGGGTCCGCACGACCGCCTCGGCGGGCACCGGGGCGGGTGCCTGGGCCTGCGCGGCGGCCGGCGCCGCGACCTGCGGCGCCGTGACCTGCGCGGTCTGCGGGGCGATCGCCGCGGCGGCGGCGGCGTGGACGTCCTCCCGGGTCACGACCCCGCCGTCACCGGTGGGGACCACCAGGGCCAGGTCGATGCCGAGGTCCTTGGCGAGCTTGCGCACCGGCGGCTTCGCCAGCGGGCGCTCGGACCCGGCCGGCGCGGCGAGTGCCGAGCCGTTCCGCGCGGGAGCCGCGGGGGCCGGTACGACGGCCGGCGCGACCGCCGGTACCGCCGCCGGTGCGACGGCGGAGCCGTTGCGCGCGGCCGCGGAGGCCGCCGGAGCGGCGCCCGCCTCGGCCGCGCCCTTGCGGGGGCGGCGCTTGGTGGAGGCCGTGGACACGCCGTAACCGACCAGGACCGGCTGACGGGCCTCGGCGACGGGCTCCTCGGCCGCGGCCGGGGCCGCGACGGCCACCGGGGCGGCGGCCTCGGGGGCCTCCTCCGCCGGGCCGGTCCGCACCGAGATGATCACCTGGCCGACGTCGACCGTGACGCCTTCCTCGAAGAGGAGGGCGTGGACCACGCCGTCGAACGGGATCGGCAGCTCGACGGCCGCCTTCGCCGTCTCGACCTCGCAGACGACCTGACCGTCGGTGACGGTGTCACCCGGCTGGACGTACCACTTGAGGATCTCGGCCTCGGTGAGGCCCTCGCCCACGTCGGGCATCTTGAATTCGCGGATCGTCACAGGGCTCTCCTCAGTACGCCAGCGAGCGGTCGACGGCGTCGAGCACCCTGTCCAGGCCCGGCAGGTACTCGTCCTCCAGGCGGGCCGGCGGGTACGGGGCGTGGAATCCGCCCACGCGCAGCACCGGCGCCTCCAGGTGGTAGAAGCACCGCTCCGTGATGCGGGCGGCGATCTCCGAGCCCACGCCGAGGAACACCGGCGCCTCGTGGACGACCACGAGCCGGCGGGTCCGCTCCACCGAGGCCTGCAGTCCGTCGAAGTCGATCGGGGACATCGAGCGCAGGTCCACGACCTCGACCGACTTGCCCTCCTCGGCCGCGGCGGCCGCCGCCTCCAGGCAGACCTTCACCATGGGGCCGTAGGCCGCCAGGGTGATGTCCGTGCCCTCGCGCGCCACCCGGGACCCGTGCAGGGCGTCCGGGATGGCATCGACGTCGACCTCGCCCTTGTCCCAGTAGCGTCGCTTCGGCTCGAAGAAGATCACCGGGTCGTCGCTGAGGATGGCCTGCTGGAGCATCCAGTAGGCGTCGCTCGCGTTCGAGGGCGAGACCACCTTCAGGCCGGGCACGTGCGCGAACAGCGTCTCCGGGGACTCGCTGTGGTGCTCGACCGCGCCGATGCCGCCCGCGTACGGGATGCGGATGACGACCGGCATCTTGATCTTGCCGAGCGACCGTGCGTGCATCTTCGCGAGCTGCGTGACGATCTGGTCGTACGCCGGGAAGACGAACCCGTCGAACTGGATCTCGACGACCGGCCGGTAGCCGCGCAGGGCCAGGCCGATCGCGGTGCCGACGATGCCCGACTCGGCGAGCGGGGTGTCGATGACCCGCTCCTCGCCGAAGTCCTTCTGGAGTCCGTCGGTGATGCGGAAGACGCCGCCGAGCTTGCCGACGTCCTCACCCATGATCAGGACCTTGGGGTCCGTCTCCAGGGCCTTGCGCAGCGAATCGTTGAGCGCCTTCGCGATGGTCAGCTTCTGAACGGCCATGGCGGTCACTCCCCACCTTCGAAGGACGCGAGGTACGCGGCGAACTGGGCGCGCTCCTCGTCGACGAGCGCGTGCCCGTCCGCGTAGACGTTCTCGAAGATCGCCATCGTGTCGGGGTCGGGCATGGCGCGCACGACCTCGCGCACCCGCTTGCCCAGGGTCTCGCTCTCGGCTTCCAGCTGCTCGAAGAACGCCTCGTCGGCGCCGCCCGTGGCGAGGAGGTGGGCCTTCAGGCGCAGGATCGGGTCCTTCGCCTCCCAGGCCGCGGTCTCCTCGTCGCGCCGGTACTTCGTCGGGTCGTCGGAGGTGGTGTGCGCGCCCATGCGGTAGGTGAACGCCTCGACGAGGGTCGGGCCCTCTCCGCGCCGGGCCCGCTCCAGCGCCCACCGGGTGACCGCGAGGCAGGCCAGCACGTCGTTGCCGTCCACCCGGACGCCGGGGAAGCCGAAGCCCTGGGCGCGCTGGTAGAGCGGTACGCGCATCTGGCGCTCGGTCGGCTCGGAGATCGCCCACTGGTTGTTCTGGCAGAAGAACACCACGGGGGAGTTGTAGACGGCCGAGAAGGTGAACGCCTCGGCGACGTCGCCCTGGCTGGACGCGCCGTCGCCGAAGTAGGCGATGACGGCCGAGTCGGCGCCGTCCTTGGCCACTCCCATGGCGTAACCGGTCGCGTGCAGGGTCTGCGAGCCGATGACGATCGTGTACAGGTGGAAGTTGTTGATCTTCGGGTCCCAGCCACCGTGGTTCACACCGCGGAACATGCCGAGCAGGTTGGTCGGGTCGACCCCGCGACACCAGGCCACACCGTGCTCGCGGTAGGTCGGGAAGACGTAGTCGTCGTCGCGCAGCGCCCGCCCGGAACCGATCTGCGCGGCCTCCTGGCCGAGCAGCGAGGCCCACAGGCCCAGCTCGCCCTGACGCTGCAGGGCGGTCGCCTCGCCGTCGAAACGGCGGGTGAGGACCATGTCGCGGTACAGATCGCGCAGGTCGTCGGTGGTGATGTCGGCGACGAAAGGAGCGAACTCGGCGATGTCGGGGTTGTCCGCGACCTCGACCCGTTCTCCCTCGGGCGTCAGCAGTTGTACGAGCTGAGGCTCGGCGTCGTGCGGCTGTGCGGTGGCAGCGGCGGTCTTGCGGGCGCCGGCTGCGCCTGCCGCCCGCTTGGTGCCACTGCTGCGTCGCGGCTTGCGCGCGGCAGTGCTCTCCACGGTCACGTGTGCTCCTCCGTCGGTCCGGCACCCGGGTTCTCCGGGGTCCAGTGCGGCTCACCTGTATCTGTACCCGAGCACGGGGTGGGTGCGCGGAACGTACGGGATTCAGGCGTGACAGGTGCCCCGGCGAGTGCCCTGCGCAATGCACGTTACCCAGTGCCCCGCATAACTGCGAAACCCCGTTTGACCTGCGATTTTGCTTGGATATCCAAGTAAATCGGCGACTTCGGGAACAACCACTGGTCACAGCCTTGCAGGGGGCCGGAACAACGGCACGTTATCCCGGGTAACTCCGGCAGGGAAGGGGTTCACGGGTGATCACTGACGGATGAACCTCGCAGCCCCCGCACGGGCGGGCCCGCCCGTGAACCCTCCGCGCGGGGATTCGCACGCAAAGACGAACCGTGGGGAAGGGTGAGAAGGGGCGGACGGCCCCACCGGACGAAAACGGTGAGTATGTGAACGAGTGTGTGAAGATGAGTTTGTGCGCGAAGACGGAAAAATCAAGGTATTTCTCCTGGACGACCACGAGGTGGTACGTCGGGGCGTCCATGAACTCCTGTCGGTCGAAGACGACATCGAAATCGTCGGGGAAGCCGGTACGGCCGCCGACGCGCTCGTCCGCATCCCGGCCACCCGTCCCGACGTCGCGGTCCTCGACGTCCGCCTCCCGGACGGCAGCGGCGTGGAGGTCTGCCGCGAGGTGCGCTCCCGGAACGAGGACATCAAGTGCCTGATGCTGACCTCGTTCGCCGACGACGAGGCACTGTTCGACGCGATCATGGCGGGCGCATCGGGCTACGTCCTCAAGGCGATCCGCGGGAATGAGCTGCTCAGCGCCGTCCGGGACGTCGCGGCGGGCAAGTCCCTGCTGGACCCGGTGGCGACCGCCCGGGTGCTGGAGCGGCTGCGCGACGGCAAGAACGGCAAGGGCGACGACCGGCTCTCCAACCTCACCGAGCAGGAGCGCAAGATCCTCGACCTGATCGGCGAGGGGCTGACCAACCGCGTCATCGGCGAGCGGCTGCACCTGGCGGAGAAGACGATCAAGAACTACGTCTCCAGCCTGCTCTCGAAGCTCGGTATGGAACGCCGCTCCCAGGCCGCCGCGTACGTGGCCCGCCTCCAGGCCGAAAAGCGCGCCTAGGCCGGCCGAAAAGGGGTGGCAGCCCCGTCGATTCGGGACCAACGTCCCTGATCAACGGGGCGGGATCCCCTTCCCCGACCAGGTGTCGGGGGCGGAGAGTGGAGCACATGTCCCCTGAGGAACTCCACGCCGTCGAACTGCTGCGCCGGGTGCCGTACGGCCGGGTGGCCACCAGCATGCGCGCGCTGCCCTTCCTCGCCCTCGCCCGCCACATCGTGGTGGACGGCGGGGTCGTCCTGAGAATGCACGCCGGGTTCGGCCACCACCAGGCCTGCAGCGGCAGCGTGGTCTCCTACGGGGCCGACAACTTCAATTCCGGGGACCGGCGCCTGTGGTCGGTTCAGTGCACCGGCACCGCGGAACTCGTCGAACCGACCAACGCGGAACTGGAACTCTTCGGTCCGGGTCCGCATTTCGTCGACGGCGCCGTTTTCGACCCCGTCTACATGCGCATCGAACCGCAACTGGTCACCGTGCACACCCTGGCCGGCAGCCGCTCCTCGCACGACCGGGAGTACCAGCACGCGCTCTGACCGGTCGGCGCGCGCCACGACCGGCCGGCACGCGCACGGGAAAGGGCCCGACGGAAATGATTCCGTCGGGCCCTTTCGTCACAGCCGTTACTGCCGAGTGTCGTCGCCGTTCCCGCCGGGGCCGCCACCGCCGTCGGGCGGGGAGGGGTCCACCGGGTCCGTCGACGGCTTCGTCGAGGTCGACGGCTTGGACGACGAAGGCTCGTTGCTCTCCGACGGCTTCGTCGAGTGCGACGGCGACGTCGAGGGCGAGTTCGACGGCGGGGTGTAGCTCGGGGAGGTCCGGTCGCGGCTCGGCGAGGGCCTGTACGTCTCCTCGTCGCCGCTGTCGTCCGTGCGCGGGGAGTCCGGGGACTGCGCCGAGGGGGAGTCCACGGGCGTGTCCGCGGAGCTGGCCGGGGTCTTCGGCGAACTCTGCGTGGTGTTCGGGGACTTCTTCTCTTTGCCCGAACCGTCATTGCCCACGGTCTTCACCGCGTACGCGACGCCGCCGGCGATGGCCAGCACCGCGAGCAGCGCGAAGACCACCATCTTCCAGCGGCCTCCGGCACCGCCCTGGCCACCGTTACCGCCCTGGCCGCCGTGGCCGTTGCCGCCGTTGCCGTTGCGGCCGTTTCCGTAACCGCCGCCGCCCGGGAAGGCCGAGCCGTCGTCGGGGTTGAGCGGGGGCACCATCGGCTGCTGGAACTGCGAGGTCGTGGCGTGCTGGGGATACTGACCGCCCGCGCCGCCCTGCGGCATCGCCGTGGTGGGGTTGGACCCGGGCTGCCCGTGCGGAAGCGTCATGGTGACGGGGCCGGTGTTCCAGGTTCCGGTGTTCGGCCCCTGGTCGTGGAGCATCTGGAGCGCGTACTGGACGAGCCCGCGCATCTCCTCGGCCGACTGGAAGCGGTCGTCCGGATCCTTGGCCAGCGAGCGCATGACCAGACCGTCGAGCTCCTGCGGGATGTGATGACCCTCCGGCAGCTGCGACGGCGGGATCGGCGCGTCCTGGACGTGCTGGTAGACCACCGACAGCGGCGTCTCGCCCGTGAAGGGGGGCCGCAGCGCGAGGAGTTCGTACAGCAGGCAACCGGTGGCGTACAGGTCGCTGCGGTGGTCCACGGCCTTGCCGAGAGCCTGTTCGGGCGACAGGTACTGCGGGGTGCCCATGACCATGCCGGTCTGGGTCATCGTCGACTGCACCCCGTGCAAGGCGCGGGCGATGCCGAAGTCCATCACCTTGACCGCGCCGGTGTCGGTGATGATGACGTTGGCGGGCTTGATGTCGCGGTGCACGATGCCGTGCTGGTGGGAGTAGGCCAGGGCCTCCAGCACGCCCGCGACGATGATGAGCGCCTGGTCGGGGCCCGGGGCCTCGGCGCTGATCAGCAGATCGCGGATGGTGCGGCCCTCGACCAGCTCCATCACGATGTAGGGAACGACGTTCGGGCCGACCCGGTCCTCGCCCGAGTCGTACACGGCGACGACGGCGTGGTGGTTCAGCCCGGCGACCGACTGCGCCTCGCGCGTGAAGCGGGCCTTGGAGACGGGGTCCTCGGCGAGGTCGGCGCGCAGCAGCTTCACGGCGACGGTGCGGCCCAGCCGGACGTCCTCGGCGGCGAAGACCTCCGCCATGCCACCGCGGCCCAGGCGGTGGGTCAGCCGGTAACGGCCTTCGCCCACCAGGCCGCCTGCGCCCCAATGCTCAGGATCCTCGGCCATCCCGGCGCCGTTTCCCTCGGGTTCGGGTGCCATCAGTCCTCGCCGTCGTCTCTCTCGGGCCGCAACTCAGCGGTGGGTCCTCTTGGGGTGCTGCGACGAACGCTACAGCCTCCGAACCGTTCACCGTTCGGACAATGGCTCGCGGTGGCCTTGTGGTCACGGAACGGGCACCTGGCTTGACGTGTGCTTGCCCTCCGGCAGACTGGCTGCCACATGCGCTCTGCCAGACGCGTCAGGACACCGCCCGAGGGGAAGCAACAGTCATGAGCCAGGACGGCACACAGGGCCGATACGCAGGCGGCTCCCTGGCCGGTGGCCGTTACCAGCTAAGGGACTTGCTCGGCGAAGGCGGCATGGCGTCCGTCTACCTCGCGTACGACGCGGCCCTCGACCGACAGGTCGCCATCAAGACGCTGCACAGCGAACTGGGTCGCGAGGCGTCTTTCCGCGAGCGGTTCCGCCGCGAGGCGCAGGCTGTAGCGAAACTGTCGCACACGAACATCGTCTCGGTATTCGACACGGGCGAGGGCGAGCTCGACGGCGCGCTGATGCCCTACATCGTCATGGAGTACGTCGAGGGGCAGCCGCTCGGCAACGCGCTCCAGACGGACATCGCCCAGTACGGCGCGATGCCGGCCGACAAGGCGCTCAAGGTCACCTCCGACGTGCTCGCGGCGCTCGAAACCAGCCACGAGATGGGTCTGGTCCACCGCGACATCAAGCCCGGCAACGTGATGATGACCAAGCGCGGCGTGGTCAAGGTCATGGACTTCGGCATCGCCCGCGCCATGCAGTCGGGCGTCACCTCGATGACCCAGACCGGCATGGTCGTCGGCACCCCGCAGTACCTTTCGCCCGAGCAGGCGCTGGGCCGCGGTGTGGACGCCCGGTCCGACCTCTATTCCGTCGGCATCATGCTCTTCCAGCTACTGACGGGGCGGATCCCCTTCGACGCCGACTCGCCGCTGGCCATCGCGTACGCCCACGTGCAGGAGGAGCCGGTCGCCCCGTCCTCCATCAACCGGTCGCTGACCCCGGCGATGGACGCGCTGGTGGCGCGGGCCCTGAAGAAGAACCCGAACGAGCGCTTCCCCACGGCGGCGGCCATGCGGGACGAGATCGACCGCGTGCTGGGGGCCGGCCGGCCGGTCGCCCCCGTGATCGTGCCGGGTTCGACCGCGGGTGGCAGCGGGGCGGGCGTGAGTTCGGCCGTGTTCCCGCCGGTGGACTCCGGGTTCCAGGCGCCGCCGCAGTCGGTGCAGCAGCCGTACCAGCCGCCGCACACCCCGGCGCCGTCCCCGTACGCCCCGCAGACGCCGGCGCACGGCGGTTACGCGTACCCGCCCCAGCAGCACGCGCAGCAGCAGCACGCTCAGCACCAGTACGCCCCGCAGACCCCGCCGCCGTTCACCATCTCGCCGAATCCGGCCCCGGTGCCGGTGGGCGCGGGCGGTGCGTCGAGGAAGAACACGGGCGTGATCGTGGCCTCGATCGTGGTGGCGCTGGTGGCCATCGGCGGGCTCGTCGCCGCGCTCAAGATGGGCGGCGACGACAAGGACAAGGACATCGCGACCCCGTCCTCCTCGACCTCGGCGTCCGGCTCCACGCGCCCGGGCTACCGGGGACCGGACCTCTCGCGGACGATCGACGCGGAGAAGTGCAAGAGCCCGTCGAAGGCCTACGACGACGCCAAGAAGGTCACCGCCCCCGACTTCCGGTACAAGAACATCCGCTCGGTGAAGGACTGCATCCAGGCCGCGGGCTGGAAGATCAAGGAAGAGCCCCGCGACGAGGCCGTCTACGGCGACGGCACCGTGGTCGACCAGTTGCCCTCCGCCGGCGACAAGATCGACCCGAAGGACACCACCTTCACCCTCCGCGTCTCCACCGGAAACCCGGAGTAGCACGGGGCGGAGCGGGCGGGGCGCGGCCCGCCGGCACGCGGTTACCGTCCGCCCGACCCCTCCTTCGTGGCATTCGTGAAAGCGGCATCCCGTACGCGGTGTACGAGATGCCGCCTTTGTCCGCTTATGCAAACCTGAGCGCGTGACTCACGCCCGCGCACCGCGCTGGACGGCCGGCGCCGCACTGGCGGCCGCCGCGCTGCTGGTCGCGGCGCCGGCGTACGCCCAGGGCCCCGTCTCCACAGCCCCCTCGGCCCGCTCCCTCGCCCGCGCGCTCGTCGCCGCGGCCACCGATCCGGCATCGGACGTACCCGAAGAGGCCTACGAGGAACTGGCCGGCAGCGCCGCCGGTTCCGGGCGGGAGCGCCCCGGGCGCTCCGTGGCGGAGCCGGCCAGCCCCCTGACCGTGCCGGTCGCCCGCCCGCTGCGGCCGGAGCGGCCGCCCGGACGACCGGAGCGACCCGACCACCCCGGACTGCCGGACCACCCCGGACTGCCGGACGCGCCCGGGGAACGACCGGGGTCGGCGGAACGACCCGCGCGTCCCGAACGGCCGGGGCTGCGGGAGCGGCCGGAGCTCCGGGAGAGGACGCGGCCGCCCCGGGCCCACGAGCGGCCGCCGGCGCCGGAGGTGCCGGAGCCGTCCCGCCGCGAGTCCGTCGCGAAGCCGACACCCGAGCCGAGCGACAGTTCCGCGGTCGAGGCGATGGGCACCGGACCCAACGAGCGGGCCGCCGATCTGGCGGCCCACCTGCTGCCGCTCGGCACCGGGTTCGCCCTGATGGGGCTGGGCCTGGGCTTCTTGGGCGTACGGCTGCGCCGGGGGAGCTGATCCCCGCCGCAGCGGCACTTGAGACGGACACCGCCCCGCGCGTCCCCCCTGCGGCGTACATCCACAGACGGTTGCGCGCCGGTACATACTCGGTATACATACTGAGTATGTCGATCCGCCACGGCCTTCTCGCCCTGCTTGAAAGGGGTCCTCGGTACGGCTCTCAGCTGCGTACCGAGTTCGAATCCCGAACCGGGTCCACCTGGCCCCTCAACGTCGGGCAGGTGTACACCACCCTCGCCCGTCTGGAGCGCGACGGGCTGGTCGCGCCCGGCGGCGAGGACCCCGCCGGGCACACCCTCTACGCCATCACAGACACCGGCCGCGCCGAACTCCACGAGTGGTACGAGCGCCCGGTGGACCGCGCCAATCCGCCCCGGGACGAACTGTCCATCAAGCTCGCCATGGCCGTCGGCGCCCCCGGCGTGGACATCCGCGCCGTCATCCAGTCCCAGCGGCACGCCACGATCCGGGCGATGCAGGACTACACCCGGCTCAAGGCGCAGGCGCTCACCTCGATCGAGAGCGGCACCTCGCACGAACGCGACGACATCGCCTGGCTGCTGGTGCTGGAACAGCTGATCTTCCAGACCGAGGCCGAGGCCCGCTGGCTCGACCACTGCGAAGCCCGGCTCGTCCGGCTCTCCCTGCCGGCCGACCGGAGAGCCGTACCCGATCCGCCCCAGGCCGCCCCGACCGCCTCCGGCGCCGAAGCGACGACCGCCGCGGCCGCCACCACCGACCTCCCCTCCACCGCCCGCACGCGGCGGAGTTGAACGAATCGTCCCAGGGGGACCCCTCCATGCCTGACCAGCAGTCACAGCACCCCGTACTCCAGCTGGACAAACTCGTCCGCACGCACGGCAGCGGCGCCACCGAGGTGCACGCCCTGCGCGGCATCGACCTCGCCGTGTACCCCGGCGAACTCGTCGCCGTCATGGGCCCGTCGGGGTCCGGCAAATCCACCCTGCTCACCCTCGCCGGCGGACTCGACACCCCCAGCAGCGGCCGGGTGATCGTGGAGGGCACCGACATCACCACCGCGAGCCGCAAGCAGCTCGCCGCGCTGCGCCGCCGCAGCATCGGTTACGTCTTCCAGGACTACAACCTGATCCCGGCCCTCACCGCCGCCGAGAACGTGGCGCTGCCCCGCGAACTCGACGGGATCTCCGCCCGCAAGGCCCGGATCTCCGCCCTGGCCGCGCTGGAGGAGATGGGCCTGGGACAGCTCGCCGACCGCTTCCCCGACGAGATGTCCGGCGGACAGCAGCAGCGCGTGGCCATCGCCCGCGCCCTGGTCGGCGACCGCCGCCTGGTCCTCGCCGACGAACCCACCGGCGCCCTCGACTCGGAGACCGGCGAATCCGTGCTGGCCCTGCTGCGCTCGCGCTGCGACGCGGGCGCGGCCGGAATCCTGGTCACCCACGAGCCCCGGTTCGCCGCCTGGGCGGACCGGGTGGTCTTCCTGCGCGACGGCAGCGTCGTCGACGAGACCCTGCGCAGCCACGCCGACTCCCTGCTCTCGGGGCGGGCGGCCGGCCTGTGACCACCCCGCTCCAGTCCTGGTACCACTCCTGGATCGCCGCGATCCGGATCGCTCGCCGCGACGCCTGGCGCGCGAAGGGGCGCAGTGCCCTCGTCCTCGCGATGATCGCCCTGCCGATCGTCGGGGTGAGCGCCGCCGACCTCACCACCCGCAGCGCCGCGCTCACGGTGGACGAGACGATGTCCCGCCGGATCGGCACCGCCGACGCCTTGCTGACGAGCTCGGACATGGGCGTGCCCGTGTACCAGAAGCCGAACGGCGAGTACTCCGTCCCCGTCGGCGGTTACGAGTCCTACGATCCTTCCGCGCGCGACGAGGGCAAGGACCCCCTCCCGTCCCTCCTCCCGCCGGGCGCCCGGTTCGTGAAGGACAGCAAGGGTCAGGCCAAGCTCCGCACGACGCACGGCCTGCTCGGCGTCAACCTGCGCGAGCTGGACACCGCCGACCCGCTCGTCGAGGGCATGCTCACCCTCAAGCGGGGCCGACTGCCCGCCGCGGCGGGCGAGATCATCGCCACCGACGCCTTCCTGAAGGACTCCGGCTTCCACGTCGGCTCCCAGGTCACCCCGCGCGGCTCGTCCCGCGCCCTGCGGATCGTGGGGGCGTACGAGCTGCCCTCCGCCCTGAACGAGTTGGAGGTCACGGCCCCTCCCGGGACCCTGCTCACCCCGCTCGACAAGGAGCTCCGGGCCGCCGGCACGGACGGGGTCCCGGCCGACGACAAATACCTCGTCAAGGTCGGCGGTGAAGGTTTCACGTGGAACATGGTGAAGGCCGCGAACGCCAAGAGCGTCGTCGTCGTCTCCCGGGCCGTCAACCTGAACCCGCCCGCCGATTCCGACGTCCCGCTGTACGAGCAGGAGAAGAAGGACGGCCGGTTCGGTGAGTCGACGGGTCTGCGGACCGTCGAGATGACCATCCTGGCCACCGTCGTCGGTCTCGCCATGCTGGAGATCTGCCTCCTCGCCGGCCCCGCCTTCGCGGTCGGCGCCCGACGCTCGCGCCGCCAGCTCGGCCTGGTCGGCGCCAATGGCGGCGACCGTCGACACATCCGCGCCATCGTCCTCTCCGGCGGCCTGGTCATCGGCGCGGCCTCCGCCGTCATCGGCCTCGTCCTCGGCGGCGCGCTCACCCTGGGCCTCCAGCCGGTGCTGGAGGAGTATCTGGGGCTGCGCTGGGGCGGCTTCGAGGTCCGTCCCCTGGAACTCCTCGCCATCGCGCTGCTCGCGGTGGTCACCGGACTGCTGGCCGCCATCGTCCCGGCGATCACCGCCTCCCGGCAGACCGTGCTGGCCTCGCTGACCGGCCGCCGGGGGGTCCGCAAAGCCAACCGGGTGCTGCCGTTCATCGGCCTGCTGGCCGTCGCGGCCGGCGCTTGCGTCGCCCTGTACGGGGCGGTCTCCGACGCCGGGACCGTGGTCGTCGGGGGCGGAAGCGCCCTCGCCGAACTGGGCGTGGTCGCCCTCACCCCGACCCTGGTCGGCCTGTTCGGGCGCCTCGGACGGTGGCTGCCGCTGTCGCCGCGGCTCGCCCTGCGCGACGCCGTGCGCAACCGGGGACGCACGGCCCCCGCCGTCGCGGCGGTCCTGGCCGCGGTCGCCGGCACCGTCGCGGTGTCCACGTACGCGTACAGCAGCGACGTACAGGCCCGGCACGAGTACGTGGCGAACCTGCCGGCCGGCGCCGGCGTGCTGGCGAGCCACGAGAACGACCGGTACCGGGACCTGCCCGCCGTCCGCGACGCGCTCGCGAAGGAGTTCCCGCTGGCCGTCCGGGCGGACGTGGACCGGATCGTCGTCGGCAAGCCGACGTGCGACTCCTACTCCGTCGAACCGGGCTGCGGCCGGGTGGAGATCGTCAGGCCCAAGGAGAACCGCTGTCCGCTCTACGAATCGAGGAACTCCTACGAGTCCTTCACCGCCGCGCAGCGGCGTGAGCTGTACCAGGACTGGCGGTGCAAGCAGAGCCGGTACCAGCAGCCCTTCGAGTCGGTCGTCGCCGACGAGAAGCTGATGCGGGTCCTCGGGGTGACCGACCCCGGCGCCGCCGCCGCGCTCAAGGCCGGAAAGCCCGTCTCCTTCGACAAGCGCGAGATCAAGGACGGCAAGCTCACCCTGCGCATCGTGACCGAGGAGCCCAAGGGCATCGGTCCCGACCAGGAGTCGCAGGGTGTCGAGAAGGTCATGCCGGTCCACCAGGCGACCGATCCCGACGCTGGCCACGGAATCGGCGTGGTCTTCCCCGCGAGCGCCGTGAAGACCGCCGGCCTCACCACCGCGCCGGCCGGTTCGTACTTCACCCTCGACGGCAAGCCCACCAGCACGCAGCGCCAGAAGCTGGACAGCCGGATCGACCAGATCGGCTTGGAGGCGGACGTCTCCCTCGAGGAGGGCTACCAGGGCCGCGAGACGCTGCCCATGCTCGCCCTCACCATCTTCGCCGGTCTCGTCACCATCGGCGCGGCGGGCATCGCCACCGGCCTCGCCCAGGCCGACGCGGAGGCCGACCTGAAGACGCTGGCCGCGGTGGGCGCCCCGCCGCGGGTGCGGCGGACACTGAGCGGCTTCCAGTGCGGGGTGGTGGCCCTGATGGGCGTCGTCCTGGGCTCGGTGGCCGGGTTGTTGCCGGCGGTCGGACTGCGCATCACCGAGCGGGAGACAGCCAAGCGGCTCCTGGAGGAGACCGGCGCCACCGACGCCCTCTACATCCCGATCGCGGTGCCGTGGGAGACGCTGGCCGGACTGCTGGTCGTGGTCCCGCTGGGCGCGGCCCTGCTGGCCGCGGTCGTCACGAGGTCGAGCGGCGCCCTGGCCCGCCGCGCGGCGGGCTGACACCCCGGACCCCCCGGTTCGCCCGTGACCCGGGTGACCCGGGTGAGCGCTCGGTGACGTACGAGTGACGACGGGGTCATCCGGTGCCCCCGTACAGGGTGGATCACGCCTGTACGGGGGCACACCGTGTGAGAACGAAGGTGTGCGAGAGAATGACGGCATGGAGATGCCGAGGAGTGAACGGTCGCAGGACAGCCCCCCGCACGTCCTGATCGTGGGACAGGACGGGATGGCCGTCGGCGGCGCCGATGACGAGTCGCGCGAGGTCCCGGTGACGGAGATGGTCGAACAACCCGCCAAGGTCATGCGGATCGGCAGCATGATCAAGCAACTCCTGGAAGAGGTGCGCGCCGCACCTCTCGACGAGGCGAGCCGTGTCCGGCTCAAGGACATCCACGCCGCGTCGGTGAAGGAACTCGAAGACGGCCTGGCTCCCGAGCTGGTCGAGGAACTCGAGCGCCTGTCGCTGCCGTTCACCGAGGAGGCGATCCCCTCCGAGGCGGAACTGCGGATCGCGCAGGCACAGTTGGTGGGCTGGCTGGAGGGTCTCTTCCACGGGATCCAGACGGCCCTGTTCGCGCAACAGATGGCGGCGCGGGCGCAGTTGGAGCAGATGCGGCGGGCCCTTCCCCCGGGTGCCTCGCACGAGGACGACGACGAGGGTCCGCACGGCGCGGTCCGCTCGGGCCCCTACCTGTAGCCCGATCGGCCGGCCCGCCCCCGGACACCCCGATCGTCTCCGGACACCCTCACCCCGGTGGAGCCCCGGCTCCACCGGGGTGACGCACGTCCGGGGCGGCCTCTCACGGCGGCTGCACCGGGCGGTTCCTCACAGCGGCGCGCCAAGCGGCCGGTAAGTGGGGGAACCCGCGCGCGACACGGCCCCCGCATACTCGGAGGCATGAGCTACGACGCCATCGTCCTCGCGGGCGGCGCCGCCCGGCGCCTGGGCGGGGCCGACAAGCCCGCCCTGCACGTCGGCGGCCGGACCCTGCTGGACCGGGTCCTCGACGCCTGCGTCGACGCGGACGCCACCGTCGTCGTCGGCGGGCGCCGGGTCACCTCGCGCCCCGTGCGCTGGACCCGCGAGGACCCGCCGGGCGGGGGGCCGGTGGCCGCGCTGGACGCCGGCCTGCGGGCGACGACCGCGGCGCGGGTGCTGGTTCTCTCCGCCGACCTGCCGTTCCTGGACCGCGCGACCGTGCGGTCCCTGCTGGACGCGCCCGGACCCGACGGGGCGATGCTGCGGGATCCGGGCGGCCGGGACCAACCCCTGGTCGCCTCCTACCGCGCGGAGCCGCTGCGCGCGGGGCTCGACCGGTTGGCCGCCGAGCACGGCGACTTGGCGGGGCTCCCGCTGCGTCGACTCACCGCCGGACTGGACGTGGCGACCGTCACCGTGACTGCGCCACTCGCCTCCTTCGACTGCGACACCTGGGACGATCTCGCGGCCGCCCGGGCCCGGATCAGAGAGCATGGGACCGTGCTGGAGCAATGGATCACCGCCGTCAAGAACGAGTTGGGCATCGACGTGGACGTCGACACCGAGACCCTGCTCGACCTCGCCCGTGACGCCGCCCACGGCGTCGCCCGGCCCGCAGCCCCGCTGACCACCTTCCTCGTCGGCTACGCGGCCGCCCGCGCCGAGGCCGAGGGGGCGGACCCCGCCCGGGCCGTCGCCGAAGCCACCCGCAAGGCGGCCGACCTGGCGTTGCGCTGGGCCGGGGAAGCCCCCGAGAACAACACCGAGGCCGGCTCCGGATGACCCGTACCGACGCCGAGCGCGTCCCGGCCGAAGCCGCCGCTCCCAACCCCGAGGGGTCCCCCGGCTCCTCCGCCGATCAGGCCCTCGACGAGGCCCTGGCCCTCGTCTCCCGCAACCCGGACGGCGGCGGGCACCGCGCCGCGCCCTGGCTCCGGGCCCGCGAGGCGGCCGTCCGGGCCGGTTCCGGCGTCCGGGCCCGCTCGCACCGGGTACCGCTGCCCGACGCGCTCGGCGAGGTACTGAGCGGCCCGCTGGACGCCCTCACCGACCTGCCGTCGTTCGACACCTCGGCCATGGACGGCTGGGCGGTCGCCGGCCCCGGCCCGTGGACCGTCCGGGACGGCGGGGTGCTGGCCGGCTCGGACCGGCCCGAGCCCCTCGCGGACGGCGAGGCCGTACGGATCGCCACCGGCGCCCGGATCCCCGCCGACACCAGCGCCGTGATCCGCTCCGAGCACTCCCGCGAGGCCGGCTCCCAGCTGTTCGCCGAGCGGCCCGTCGCCACGGGCCAGGACATCCGCCCGCGCGGCCAGGAGTGCCGCTCCGGCGACCTGCTGCTGCCCGCCGGCTCCCTGGTCACCCCGGCGGTCCTGGGCCTGGCGGCGGCCGCGGGGTACGACGAGCTGGAGACCCGGCCCCGGCCGCGCGTGGAGATCCTGGTGCTCGGGGACGAGTTGCTGACCGGGGGTCTTCCGCACGACGGCCTGATCCGCGACGCCCTGAGTCCCATGCTCGGCCCGTGGCTCACCCGACTCGGCGCGGAGGTCGTCGGGACGCGACGCCTCGGCGACGACCCCGCCGGGGCCGAGGCCCTGTTCGAGGCCGTCACCACCTCCGACGCCGACCTGATCGTCACCACCGGCGGCACCGCCTCCGGCCCCGTCGACCACGTGCGGCCCGTACTGCGGCGCGCCGGCGCCGAACTCCTCGTCGACGGGGTCGCCGTCCGGCCCGGACACCCGATGCTGCTGGCCCGGCTCGGGGACCGGACCGCCGGCCGCCACCTGGTCGGGTTGCCCGGGAACCCGCTCGCCGCCGTGTCCGGGCTGCTGACCCTGGCCGAACCGCTGCTGCGGGCCCTCGCGGGGCGCCGGCAGCGCCCCCGGTACACGGTCGCGGTGCAGGGGGACGTACCCGGCCACCCGTACGACACCCGGCTCGTCCCGGTACTGCTGACCGACGAGCACGCGCTGCCGCTGCGCTACCACGGTCCCGCGATGCTCCGCGGGGTGGCGGCCGCCGACGCGCTGGCCGTCGTACCGATCGGCGGCGCGCGGTCCGGGCAGGATCTCGAAGTACTCGATCTGCCGTGGGCGGCGGGGGGATGTTTCACGTGAAACTGCACGGCCATGACGCCATGGCCCGGGGCGCGGACGAGAAACTCGTCTCCCGGCGCATCAAACTGCCCAAACGGGAGGTCGAGAAGCCCCTGCGGCAGGTCTCACGCCGCTTGTTGATGGCCCTGTTCGTGATGTGCCTGACCGTCCTGATCGTGTGGCTCGACCGGGGCGGCTACCACGACAACGCCAACGGGAGCGTCGACTTCCTCGACTGCGTCTACTACGCGACCGTGACCCTGTCGACGACCGGATACGGCGACATCGTCCCGTACAGCGACAGCGCGCGCCTGATCAACGTCCTGCTGATCACTCCGCTGCGCGTGCTGTTCCTGATCATCCTGGTCGGTACCACCCTGGAAGTGCTCACCGAGCGGACCAGGGAAGAATGGCGGCTGAACCGCTGGAGGAAGAACTTGCGTGACCACACGGTCGTGATCGGCTTCGGCACCAAGGGGCGCTCGGCGCTGCAGACACTGCTGGCCACCGGCCTCCACAAGGAACAGGTCGTCGTCGTCGATCCGAGCTCCAAGGTGGTGGACATCGCCAACTCGGAGGGACTCACCGGCGTCGTGGGCGACGCCACCCGCTCCGACGTGCTGCTCCGTGCCGAGGTGCAGAAGGCCCGCCAGATCGTCATCGCCACGCAGCGGGACGACACGGCGGTCCTGGTGACGCTGACCGCGCGTCAACTCAACCGCGGCGCGAAGATCGTCGCGGCGGTGCGCGAAGAGGAGAACGCCCCGCTGCTGCGCCAGTCGGGCGCGGACGCGGTCATCACGAGCGCGAGCGCGGCGGGCCGGTTGCTGGGCCTGTCGGTGCTCAGCCCCAGCGCGGGCACCGTGATGGAGGACCTGATCCAGCAGGGCAGCGGCCTGGACCTGATCGAACGACCCGTCAGGAAGCCCGAGGTCGGCAAGTCGGTCCGGGAGACCGAGGACCTCGTGGTGAGCGTGTTGCGCGGCCACCGGCTGCTCGCGTACGACGACCCGCACGCGAGTCCGCTCCAGTCCACGGACCGCGTCATCACCATCGTCCGCGCGGTGCCGCCGACCACGCCGCAAGCCACCCTGGGGTCCGGGGAGTAGCCGGGTCGCCGGCCGGCGGGGGGACGGTTCGCGTAGCCTCCGGGCCATGCATGCGATCACCATCGAACAGCCCGGCGGCCCCGAGGCCCTGGTCTGGGCAGACGTACCCGATCCGGTGGCGAGCGAGGGCGAGGTGCTCGTCGAGGTCGTGGCGAGCGCCGTGAACCGCGCCGACGTCCTCCAGCGGCAGGGGTTCTACGATCCCCCGCCCGGCGCGTCCCGGTATCCCGGACTGGAGTGCTCCGGTCGGATCACCGCGATCGGGCCGGGAGTGTCCGGTTGGTCGGTGGGCGACGAGGTGTGCGCCCTGCTGGCCGGCGGCGGGTACGCCGAGCGGGTGGCCGTCCCGGCGGGACAACTGCTCCCGGTGCCCGACGGCCTGGACCTGGTGACGGCGGCGGCGCTGCCGGAGGTGGTCACGACGGTCTGGTCGAACGTCTTCATGGTCGCGGGGCTGCGCCCCGGCGAGACCCTGCTGGTGCACGGCGGCTCCAGCGGGATCGGCACCATGGCGATCCAGCTGGGCAAGGCGATCGGCGCGAGGGTGGCGGTGACGGCGGGCGGCAAGGAGAAGCTGGCGCGCTGCGCGGAGTTGGGCGCGGACATCCTGATCGACTACCGCGAGCAGGACTTCGTGGAGGAGCTGCGGGCCGCGACGGACGGCGCCGGGGCGGACGTGATCCTGGACATCGTGGGCGCGAAGTACCTGGCGCGGAACCTGGACGCCCTGGCCGTCAACGGCCGCCTCGCGATCATCGGGCTCCAGGGCGGGGCGAAGGCCGAGGTGAACCTGGGCGCCCTGCTGGCGAAGCGGGCGGCGATCACGGCGACCTCGCTGCGGGCCCGGCCCCTGGAGGAGAAGGCGGCCATCGTCGCGGCGGTACGGGAACACGTGTGGCCGCTGGTGACGACGGGCCGGGTGCGGCCGGTGGTGCACGCGACGTACCCGATGCGGGACGCCGCCGAGGCCCACCGGGTCATGGAGTCCAGCGCGCACGTCGGCAAGCTGTTGCTCACCACGACGACCTGACCCGCGAGCCGTACCGAAGCGCCCCGGAACCATCCCGTGCGCGGCCCCGAACCCGTCCCGGGGCCGCGTGCGTCCCGGGGCCGCGTACGGCGGCCCCGGGACGGCGGGGTGCTACAGCGAGCGCAGCAGGACGGCGGGCGACTCGACGCAGTCGGCGACGTACCGCAGGAAACCGCCGGCCGTGCCCCCGTCGCAGACCCGGTGGTCGAACGTCAGGGACAGCTGCACGACCTGACGGACGGCCAACTCCCCGCGGTACACCCACGGCTTCGGGATGATCCGGCCCACCCCCAGCATCGCCGCCTCCGGGTGGTTGATGATCGGCGTGGAGCCGTCCACCCCGAACACCCCGTAGTTGTTGAGGGTGAACGTCCCGCCCGTGAGGTCGGACGGCGCCAGCTTCCCGGCTCGCGCCAGCCCGGTCAGTCGACCGAACTCCTCCGACAGCGTCTCGGGGTTGCGGTTCTGCGCGTCGCGGACCACCGGGACCACCAGGCCGCGTTCCGTCTGCGCAGCGAACCCGAGGTGCACCGACGGGAGCCGGACGATCTCCTTCGCCGCCAGGTCCACGGTGGAGTTGAGTTCCGGGTACTTGGCCAGGGCGGCCGTACAGATCCGGGCCAGCAGCGCCAGTACCGAGATCTTGGGCCCGCCCGCGGTGTTCATCGCGGTCCGCGCGGCCATCAGTTCGGTGGCGTCCGCGTCGACCCAGCAGGTGGCCTCGGGAATCTCCCGCCGACTGCGCGAGAGCTTCTCCGCGACGGCTCCGCGTACGCCCTTGAGCGGGATCCGCACCTCGCCCTCGACCGCGGCGAGCGGGACCGGCGCGGGGGCGACCGGCGCGACCGGAGCGACCGGCGAAGACGGCGCCCGCAGGGCCGCCTCGACGTCCGCGCGCAGGATCAGGCCCTCGGGACCGGACCCGGTCAGGGCCCGCAGATCGAGCCCGTTGTCCCGGGCCAGTTTGCGCACCAGCGGCGAGATCACCGGAACCGGCCCGACCGCCACGGTGACCGCGGCGGGAGACGTGGGGGCGGCGGCGGGAGCGGCGACGACCGGGGCGGGAGCGACCGCGGCGACCGGCCGCGACCCGCCGGCCGCCGGGCGGACCCGTCGGCGACGCGCCGGACGCGAGTGGTCCGTGCCGTAGCCGACGAGCACGTTCCCGGAACCGGAGGGGGTCGGCGCGGCGCCGTCCGTCGGCTCCGTGCCCGCTCCCACCGCCACGGTGATCAGCGGCGCTCCCACCGGCAGCTCCGTGCCCTCCTCACCGAAGCGGGCGGTGACCACACCGCCGTAGGGGCACGGGACCTCGACCATCGCCTTGGCCGTCTCCACCTCGACCACCGGCTGGTCGATCTCGACGACGTCGCCGACCGCCACCAGCCAGCGGACGATCTCCGCCTCGGTCAATCCCTCACCGAGGTCCGGCAGCTTGAACTCCAGTACCTGCGGCATCAGTTCTCCCACTGCAGGCGGGCCACGGTGTCCAGGATCCGGTCCACGCCGGGCAGGTGGTGCTTCTCCAGCATCGGCGGCGGGTACGGGATGTCGAACCCCGTCACCCGCAGCACCGGCGCCTCCAGGTGGTGGAAGCAGCGCTCCGTCACGCGGGCGGCGATCTCGGCGCCCGGCCCGCCGAAGCCACCGGCCTCGTGGACCACCACCGCGCGCCCGGTGCGCCGTACGGAGGCGACGACCGTCTCCTCGTCGAAGGGGACCAGCGAGCGCAGGTCCACGACCTCCAGGTCCCAGCCCTCCTCGCGGGCCGCCTCGGCCGCCTCCAGGCACACCGGCAGGGAGGGCCCGTAGGTGATCAGCGTCGCGCTCGTGCCCGCCCGGCGGACCAGGGCCTTGCCGATGCCGGGCACGGCCGCCGGGGCCTCGGGCGACCAGTCGGCCTTCGACCAGTACAGTCGCTTGGGCTCCAGGAAGATCACCGGGTCGTCGCTCGCGATGGACGCGCGCAGCAGCCCGTACGCGTCCTCCACGGTCGCCGGGGTGACCACGGTCAGGCCGGGGGTGGCGACGTAGTACGCCTCGGAGGAGTCGCAGTGGTGCTCGACGCCGCCGATCCCGCCGCCGTACGGCACCCGGATGGTGATCGGCAGCGGCATCGCGCCGCGGGTGCGGTTGCGCATCTTCGCGACGTGCGAGATCAGCTGCTCGAAGGCCGGGTAGGCGAACGCGTCGAACTGCATCTCCACGACCGGCCGCAGCCCGTACATGGCCATGCCGACGGCGGCGCCGAGGATGCCGGCCTCGGCGAGCGGGGTGTCCGTGCAGCGGTCGTCGCCGAACTCCTTCGCGAGCCCGTCGGTGATCCGGAAGACCCCGCCGAGCGTGCCGACGTCCTCGCCCATCACGTGGACGGTCGGGTCCTCGGCCATCGCGTCGCGCATCGCCCGACCCAGGGCCTGCGCCATGGTCGCCGGCTTGGCGACGGGCTTGGCCGCGGTGGTGGTCGTCATCACTCGTTCCCCGCTTCGAGTTCGGCGCGCAGCATGTCGGCCTGTTCGCGCAGCCGGTCGGTCTGCTCCTCGTAGACGTGCGCGAAGAGGTCCATCGGGTCGAGCACCGGGTCGGCGTTCATCCCGTCGCGCAGCGCCGCCGCCATCGCGTCGGCCGCGTCCTTCGCCACCTGTATGCCCTCCGCGTCCAGCAGGCCGCGCGCGGTCAGTTCGCGCTCCAGCAGGGCGACCGGGTCGTGTGCCTTCCAGGCCTCGACCTCGGCGTCCGTGCGGTAGCGGGTCGCGTCGTCGGCGTTGGTGTGCGCCTCCATGCGGTACGTGACGGCCTCGATCATGGTGGGGCCGCCGCCCGAGCGCGCCCGCCGGACGGCCTCGGACAGCACCTCGTGCATCGCGGCGATGTCGTTGCCGTCGACCAGCCGGCCCGGCATGCCGTACCCGACGGCCTTGTGGGCCAGGGTCGGGGCGGCCGTCTGCTTGGCGAGCGGGACGGATATCGCGAAGCCGTTGTTCTGCACGAGGAAGACGACCGGGGCCTGCCAGACGGCGGCGAAGTTCATCGCCTCGTGGAAGTCGCCCTCGCTGGTGCCGCCGTCGCCGACCATGGCGAGCGCGACCACGTCGTCCCCGCGCAGCCGGGCGGCGTGCGCCAGGCCGACCGCGTGCGGGAGCTGGGTGGCGAGCGGGGTGGAGAGCGGGGCGATCCGGTGCTCGCGCGGGTCGTACCCGGTGTGCCAGTCGCCGCGCAGGAGCGTCAGCGCCTGCACGGGGTCCAGTCCGCGCGCCACGGCGGCGAGGGTGTCCCGGTAGCTCGGGAAGAGCCAGTCGCGCTCCTCCAGGACCATCGCGGCGGCGATCTCGCAGGCCTCCTGCCCGACGGTCGAGGGGTACACGGCGAGCCGGCCCTGCTTGGTCAGCGCGGTGGCCTGGGCGTTGTAGCGGCGGCCGCGCACGAGCTCGGCGTAGCACCGGCGCATCAGCTCGGGGTCGAGCCCGTCGGCGGCCGGGGTGCCCAGCACCCGGTACGGCTCGGGGTCCGGGAGCAGCGGGGCGGCATCCGTACGGGGACTCCAGGCGGGCGGCGTGAAACGGTGGGACGCACCGGCACCGGGCAGCTCTTGGACCGTCATGGCGGCGTACACCTCCTCGTGGGAAGCGGGCAGGGAGCACCCCGGGTGTGAGGCGCCTCACCTACCGATTGTTCGGTTGTCCGCGCAATTTGGCTACAGCCGGCTCCAGGCTGTGGACAAAGTGGCGGCGGGGCCGTGGGATGGGTGCAGGACGTCCAACGCAGGGAGGCAGTGGGCAATGCCGGATGAACAAATGGCCGGAGCCGGTTCCGCGCCGGCCGCACCCGGCGGTGCCGCCGGAGCCCCACCGGCACCGTCCGGGCCGGGCGCGACCCCCGTCCCGCCGCCCCGGCCGCTCGATTCGATCGACCGGTCGATCATGCGGCTCCTCCAGGCGGACGGCAGGGCGTCGATACGGTCCGTGGCCGAACAGGTCCACGTGTCGCGGGCCAACGCGTACGCCCGGATCAACCGGCTGATCGACGACGGGGTCATCCGGGGCTTCACCGCGCGGGTCGACCACGAGCGGGCGGGCCAGGGGGCCTCCGCGTACATCACCCTGAAGATCGTCCAGAACTCCTGGCGGACCGTGCGCGAGCAGCTCCGCGAACTCCCGGGCGCGGCGCACATCGCCCTGGTCAGCGGCGATTTCGACGTCCTGCTGCTGGTCCACACCCCGGACAACCGCACCCTGCGGGAGCTGGTGCTCACCCGCCTCCAGTCCATCCCGGAGGTCCTGTCCACCCGCACGCTGCTGGTCTTCGAGGAAACGGACCTCCTGGACACGGACACCCCCCGCCCCGCCCCCACCCTCCCGGAGGACCCGGAACCGGCGTGACGGCGTACGTGCGGGTCCCTTCACCCGGGCCGGCGGCGCCCGGCACTTCCTCGCCCGCGCCGGCCCGTTCGGGTGACGCCCGGCCGCGCCGCGACCGCCGCCGGGTCACCGGCCCGGCGCCGCCGGGGTCACCGCTGGGTGCGGAGGCCGTCCAAAGCCATGTGGACCACCGCGTCGGCGAGCTGGGCGTGGTCGGCGCCCGGGTAGGGGCGGTACCACTCGACCAGGGAGTTGACCATGCCGAAGAGCAGCCGGGTCGCGAGCCGGATGTCCACGTCCGCGCGCAGGTCGCCGTCGGCCGCCGCGGCCTTGAGGAGGTCGGCCACCGCGTGGTCGAACTCGCGGCGGCGCTCCAGTGCCCAGCGTTCGGTCCGGGTGTTGCCGCGCACGCGCAGCAGCAGGGTCACGTAGGGGAGTTCGGCGAGCAGCACCTCGACCGTGCGCCGGGTGACGTACTCGACGCGCTCGACCGCCGGGCCGCGTACCGCGCCGGCCTCCTCCAGGACCGCGAAGAGGCCGTCCAGCGCGCGGCTGACGGCCCGGCGCAGGAGTTCCTCCTTGCCGGCGACGTGGTGGTAGATCGAGGACTTGGAGATGCCCGCGGCCTTGGAGAGGTGTTCCATCGAGGTGCCGTCGTAGCCGCGCTCGTTGAAGACCTGGACCGCGACGGAGAGCAGCGTCTCCGGTGTGTAGGTGTCCCGTCGGGGCGTCGTCACTCCGCGCCCCTCTCCGTCTCGACCGTGCCCGTACCGTCCACACCCACGTCGCCCGCGCCCACGTCGCCCGTTTCCTCGTCGCCCGCCGCGTAGCCGAGCCGGTACAGCGCGAGCGAGGGGGCGTAGCGGCCTCCCGGACAGCGTTCGTCGAGGTGGTGCAGCAGGTCGTACGCCCAGTCCCGGCCGAGCCGGTCGTGCCACTCGGCCGGGCCCACCGGGTAGTTCACGCCGAGCCGCATCGCGGTGTCGATGTCCTCGGCGGCGGCGACCCCGCGCGCGACGGCGTCGGCGGTCAGGTCGATCAGCATCGCGACGGTCCGGGCGACGATCATGCCGGGGACGTCGCCGATGACGGAGACCTTCTTGCCGAGCTTCTGGAACAGGCCGATCGCCTCGGCCAGGGTCCGTTCGGTGGTGTCCTCGCCGGCCGACAGGGCGATCCGGGTGGCGTCGCGGTAGTCGAACGCGAGGTCGAAGTAGACGACGTCCGCGAACTCGATCGAGGTCTTGCCGTCCGCGAGCACCAGTTGCCCCTCGCCGGGCAGCTGGATGTACGGGCCCCCGTGCTCGGTGGCGGTGACCGCGATCCCGGCCTCCTCCAGGAGGTCCGTCAACGCGGACGCCGGACCGAGGTCGCCGACGACGGTGACCTTGGCGGGGGCCTCCTCGGGACCCGCGGTGTGCGGGACCGGCTCGGGTGCGGCCTCGCCGTACGGGAACCAGCCGTGGCCCGACTTGCGGCCGAGGCGACCCGACTGGACCAGCCGGCGCTGCGCCAGGGAGGGGGTGAACTTGGGGCTGCGGAAGAACGACTCCCAGACGGAGCGGGTGACGGCCTCGTTGACGTCCTGGCCGATGAGGTCGGTCAGCGCGAACGGGCCCATCTTGAAGCCGCCGCTCTCGCGGAGCACGGCGTCGATGGTGGCCGGGTCGGCGCCCTGCTCCTCGTACACCGCGAAGGCCTCGGCGTAGAAGGGGCGGGCGATCCGGTTCACGACGAAGCCGGGGGTGTCGGCGCAGCGGACCGGCGTCTTGCGCCAGCCCAGGACGGTGTCGTACGCGCGCTCGGCGGCGGCCGGGTCGGTCGCGAAGCCGCTGACCACCTCGACGAGCGGGAGCAGCGGGGCGGGGTTGAAGAAGTGCAGGCCGAGGAAACGGCCGGGGTGCGCGAGCCCCGCGGCGATCTCCGTCACGGAGAGGGAGGAGGTGTTGGTGGCCAGCAGCGCGTCCGGCGAAACCACCTCTTCGAGCGCGGCGAAGAGGGCGCGCTTGACGGTGACGTCCTCGACGACGGCCTCGATGACGAGTCCGGCGTCCGCGAGTTCCGCGAGGTCGCGGGCGCAGCCGATCCGGCCGATCGCGTCGTCGGCCTCGGCGCGGTCCAGGCGCCCCTTGGCGACCATGCGCTCGACGCGGTCCTGGACGAGGCCGAGGCCGTCCCGCGCGAGGGACTCGTTGACGTCGTGGATCAGCACCGGGTGACCTGCGAGAAGGGCGACCTGGGCGATGCCCTGCCCCATCGTGCCGGCGCCGATGACCGCCACAGTGCGGGACCGCTCGATTGCTGTCATGACCCGATCCTCCCGCACCGACTTGTCCACAGGTCCGCCGGGCCCTCTTGTCCCGACCGATCGTTCGGTTACTCTAGCTCCAGTCTGCTCTTCTTCACCCGCCCCCGCCTGATCCCAGCCTGCGAACCAGCCCGATCTTGCCCGGCTCAACGAGGAGTTGGTCCCTGATGGCCGCCGAGCCCACCGTCCCCCAGCTGACCGAGAAGCACCGTCCCACCCTGGACCAGGCGCTGTCGGCCATCCGCACCCGCGCCTACTGGTCCCCGCATCCCGAGCACCCCAAGGCCTACGGGGAGACCGCCCCGGCCGACGGGCTCGCGGCCTTCGAGGCCCTGCGCGGCACCCGCTTCGAGCTCGACCAGCCCGGCACCGACGGCTGGACGGGCGGCGAGGTGTCCCCGTACGGCCCGGAGCTGGGAGTCGAGTACCCGCACGCCGACCCCGAGGTGCTGCTGCCCGCGATGCGCGCGGGCATGGGCGCCTGGCGGGACGCCGGGCCCGAGACCCGCGCCGTGGTCTGCGTCGAGATCCTCGCCCGGATCTCGGCCCGGACGCACGAGTTCGCCCACGCGGTGATGCACACCAGCGGCCAGGCCTTCATGATGGCGTTCCAGGCGGGCGGCCCCCACGCGCAGGACCGCGGCCTGGAGGCCGTGGCCTACGCGTACGAGGAGCAGACCCGCGTCCCGGGGCAGGCCGACTGGGCCAAGCCGCAGGGCAAGAAGGACCCGCTCAAGCTCGGCAAGACCTTCACGGCCGTGCCGCGCGGCATCGCGCTGATGATCGGCTGCAACACCTTCCCGACCTGGAACGGCTACCCGGGCCTGTTCGCCTCCCTGGCCACCGGGAACGCGGTCCTGGTGAAGCCGCACCCACGGGCGATCCTCCCCCTGGCCCTGACGGTCCGGGTGGCCCGCGAGGTCCTCGCCGAGGCCGGCTTCGACCCGAACCTGGTGGCGCTGGCGGTGGAGCGGCCGGGCGAGGGCATCGCCAAGACGCTCGCCGTGCGCCCCGAGATCAAACTGATCGACTACACCGGCTCCACGGAGTTCGGCGACTGGCTGGAGACCAACGCCCGCCAGGCGCAGGTGTACACGGAGAAGGCCGGCGTGAACACCGTCGTCCTCGACTCCACGGACGACTACAAGGGCATGCTGTCCAACCTGGCGTTCTCGCTGTCCCTGTACAGCGGCCAGATGTGCACCACCCCGCAGAACCTGCTGATCCCGCGCGAGGGCATCGCCACCGACGCCGGACACAAGACGTACGACGAGGTCGTGGCCGACCTCGCGGCCTCGGTCGGCGGCCTGCTCGGCGACGACGCCCGGGCCAACGCCCTGCTGGGCGCGCTGGTCAACCCGGACGTTAAGGCACGGCTGGAGGCGGCGGCCGGCCTGGGCGAGGTCGCGCTGGCCTCGCGCGAGATCGCGAACCCGGAGTTCCCGGACGCGGTGGTCCGCACGCCGGTCATGGTCAAGCTGGACGCGGCCAAGGCCGATCCGGAGGCCCCCTACCTCTCCGAGTGCTTCGGCCCGGTGTCCTTCGCTGTCGCGGTCGACTCCACGGCCGACGCGCTGGAGCTGCTGCGCCGCACGGTGCGGGAGAAGGGCGCGATGACCGTGGGCGCGTACACCACCTCGGCGGACACCGAGCGGGCCGTCGAGGAGGTCTGCCTGGAGGAGTCGGCGCAGCTGTCGCTGAACCTGACCGGCGGGGTGTTCGTCAACCAGACGGCGGCCTTCTCGGACTTCCACGGCTCCGGCGGCAACCCGGCCGCCAACGCGGCCCTGTGCGACGGCGCCTTCGTCGCGAACCGGTTCCGCGTGGTGGAGGTCCGCCGCCAGGCCTAGTACACCAGCCGGGTAAGGCTGCTCGGGGTGGGGCCCTATGACTGCTCGGGGTGGGGCCCGCCCCAGTGGAAGAGGGTCATGGCCACGCTGGTGGCCAGGTTGTAGCTGGAGACCTGCGGCCGCATCGGCAGGGACACCAGGTGATCGGCGCGGGCCCGCAGCTCGGGCGAGATGCCGTGGCGTTCCGAGCCGAAGGCGAGCAGCGCGTCGTCCGGGAGGGTGAGGGCACGGATGTCCTCGCCCTCCGGGTCGAGCGCGTACAGCGGGCCGGGCGGCAGGTCCGCCGGCTCCATCCGGTCGACGGTGGTCGCGTAGTGCAGACCGGCCCCGGCCCGGACCACATGGGAGTGCCAGGGGTCGAGGTCGCCCCGCGTGATCACCCCGGTGGCGCCGAAGCCGGCGGCGAGACGGACGACGGCGCCCACGTTGCCGAGGTTGCGCGGGTTGTCGAGGACGACGATCGGCGCGGTCCGGCCCGGCCGGCGCAGCGCCTCGCGGCCCGCCTCGCGGTCCGGCCGCACGGCGAGCGCGGCCACCCCGGTGGGATGCACCCGGGCCAGCAGCCCCTTGAGTTCCGCCCCGCGCACCAGCCGCCGGACCCGCTCCTCGACGTCCGGCGCCAGCTCCGCGGCCAGCGCCCCGACGGCCTCGGGATCGTCCGCGACGACGGCCTCCACCCGGGCGCCGAAGCGCAGTGCGTGCTTCAGCGCGTGGAACCCGTCGAGCAGGACGACGTCCTCGCGCCCCGCGACCTCCCGCCACCGTCGCGCGACCTGTCCGGGCTCCCCGTGCTGCTCACTCATACCGCCGACCCTACGGGCCCCGCCGGTGGCGCCTGGACCGGGAGGCATCCCGTCAGGGCGCGACCCGGGCCGGGGTCGGACTCGGGGCGTCAAGCGGCGGCTGTGGCGACGGCTCCTCGGCGGCCGGGCCGCGCCGCCGGTGCGGGCGGGCGGCCCTGGCGCCGAGCCAGACCAGGAACACCGTCGGCAGGAACACCGCGTCGGCCGCGATCATCGCCAGCGAGAAGAACGGCAGCCCGAGGAGCACCGCGATACCGGCGTGCTCCAGCATCATCACCGCCAGCAGCACGTTCTTGATCCGCCGGTTGAACAGCGTGAACGGGAACGCGACCTGCACCGCCACGGTCCCGTACGTCAGCAGCATCACCATGGTCCCGCTGCCCGCCAGCAGCCCGGACAGCCCCGGCCAGGGGGTGAAGTAGTCCAGGCCCAGCGGGTAGTACAGCGCGGTGCCGTCCTGCCAGCGCGAGCCCTGGATCTTGTACCAGCCAGCCGTCGCGTAGATCAGGCAGACCTCCGCCATGATCACCAGCATGCCCGCGTTGTGCAGCAGGTTCGCCAGGACGTCGAGGGCGGCCCGGCCCTCCCCCTCCGGCTCGAAGCGGTCGACGAGCCACCACAGCCCGAGCGCCACCCACAGCGCCGCGAAGGCGGCGAGCCAACCGGCACCGAACCGTCCGGTCACCGCCCCGTACGCGAAGAGCAGCCCGAGCGCGCTCCACAGCACGGGTCCCGCAGCACCGGCCGAGGCCGAGCCGCGCAGCCGCGCCCGGCGGGCGTCCAGGGACCAGACCCGCGCGCAGCGGGTGAGCACGAGGTACATCGCCATCAGGTGGACGACGTTGTCCCCGCCGTCCCCCATGAAGACGCTGCGGTTCTGCAGGGACAGCACCCCGATCATGAAGCCCACGGACGTCGCCCGCGTGCGCCAGCCCAGCATCAGCAGCACGCTCGCGAGGATCGAGACGCCGTAGACGAGTTCGAACCACCAGGTCGCGTCGGACCACATCAGCACGGTGAAGGCCCGGTTCGAGGCGATCAACCGCTCGGCCATCCCCCAGCTCCAGGGGCCCTCGGGCCCGTACAGCTCGTGTCGGTGGGGGAACTCCCGCAGCAGGAAGAACAGCCAGGTCGCGGCAAACCCGATGCGCACCACGGCGCTCTGGTACGGGCCCAGCGTCCGGCCGGTGACCTGAGCCAGGGCCCGCCCGACGGCGGCGCGGGCACGGCCCCGCGCGCCCGGCCTCAGACCCTCCACCACGGCAGCTCCCGGTAGTAGGTCCGGGTGTCGCTCTGCTCGTCGCTCCACTTCGGCGCGGCCACGGCGGTGGTCGCCGAACGCAACTGGATCCGTACGATCCGCTCGCCCGCACCTTCCCGGGGGGCCAGCCGGTCCAGCGCGATGCGGCGCAGGTACTCCTCCGACAGCGCGCCGCGCTCGCCGTTCGGCTTGTTGTTCTCGTCGTGGGAGCCGGTGAAGAAGTCCCAGGCCCGCCGCAGCTCGTTCTGCTCGGTGTGGCTGGGCAGCAGGCTGTGGCGGATCGCCGCGCCGTCCTCGGCGGACAGGTCGCGCCAGCCGCCGGTGGTCAGCTCGCCGCCCGAGGTCCGCACCTCGGCCCGCACCTGGACCGCGATGTTCTGCTGGAGGGGGTTGGGCGCGAAGAGCTTCCAGTTCTGTTCGAACTCGGGGTAGATCCAGGCGTCGATCGTGCTCGCGTGCCGCTTGCCGAGCGTGTTGGACGGGGCCACGTGCAGGAAGACGATCGCGAGGTGCGCGCAGGCGGCGACGGCGACGGCCGCCAGTGCCAGGGCCACGACCACCCGGTACGGGGTGGACAGACCGGCGATGCCGATCGCCCTGGGCGGCGGCGCGAGGACCGGTGGACCGGCCTCGGTGTCCGAGGGCGCACCCGGCCCGACGGCCTCCGGAACGGGCTGTTCCGAAGGCTCGCGCTCGTTCGAATCCATCCCGCCCCGATCATTCGGCTTCCACAGGGTTGCCCACAGAGGTTGACACCCTACGGGCCGCCGTCTCACCATTGAAGAGGACGAACCGAACGATCGGTCGGTCGGGTGACCGGCGGCCGGCCGACAAACCCTGACAGGGGGCCCGCAATGGTCACAGTGACCCCGGAGTCTGGGCACGACCAAGCCCTGGGGGCCGACCTCGGGGCCCAGCTGGCGGCTGCCTTCGACGCCGCCGTGGCGGCGGACGAGCGAGTGGAGCCGCGCGACTGGATGCCCGACGAGTACCGCGCCTCCCTGGTCCGCCAGATGGCCCAGCACGCGCATTCCGAGATCATCGGGATGCAGCCCGAGGCCAACTGGATCACCCGCGCGCCCTCGCTCCGCCGCAAGGCGATCCTGATGGCCAAGGTCCAGGACGAGGCCGGCCACGGCCTGTACCTGTACAGCGCCGCGGAAACCCTCGGCACCAGCCGCGACGAGCTGCTCGACAAGCTCCACTCGGGCAAGCAGAAGTACTCGTCGATCTTCAACTACCCCACGCTGACCTGGGCCGACGTCGGAGCGATCGGCTGGCTCGTGGACGGCGCGGCGATCACCAACCAGGTTCCGATCTGCCGCTGCTCCTACGGCCCGTACGCCCGCGCCATGGTCCGGATCTGCAAGGAGGAGTCCTTCCACCAGCGCCAGGGCTTCGAGCTGCTGATGGCGCTCTCGAAGGGCACCGAGGAACAGCACGCCATGGCGCAGGACGCCGTGAACCGCTGGTGGTGGCCCTCGCTGATGATGTTCGGCCCGCCGGACGACGAGTCGGCGCACTCCGCGCAGTCGATGGCCTGGCGGATCAAGCGGCACTCCAATGACGAGCTGCGCCGGCGTTTCGTGGACATCGCCGTCCCGCAGGCCGAGGCCCTGGGCCTGACGCTGCCCGACCCCGACCTCAAGTGGAACGAGGAGAGCGGACACCACGACTTCGGCGCCATCGACTGGGCCGAGTTCTGGGACGTCCTCAAGGGCAACGGCCCCTGCAACGAGGAGCGCATCACGCGCCGTCGCACGGCCCACGAGGAAGGCGCCTGGGTCCGCGACGCGGCCGCGGCGTACGCCGAGAAGCAAGCGAGCAAGGCAAGCACCGAAAGCGAGGCACGGGTATGACGCATAACTGGCCCCTGTGGGAGGTGTTCGTGCGCTCGCGCCGCGGCCTCTCGCACACGCACGCCGGAAGCCTCCACGCACCGGACGCGGAAATGGCCCTGCGCAACGCCCGTGACCTGTACACGCGGCGCAACGAGGGCGTCTCGATCTGGGTGGTGCCCTCCACCGGGATCACCGCGTCGTCCCCCGACGAGCGGGACCCGTTCTTCGCCCCGTCCGCCGACAAGCCGTACCGGCACCCCACCTTCTACGAGATCCCCGAGGGGGTGCGCCACCTGTGAGCGGCACCGACACCACCACCGAGACCAGCCCCGTCACCGGCTCCGCGACTGCCCCTGCGCCCGCCGCCGGGGCGACCGCCGCCGCGGTCCGCTCCGCCACCCTCGCCCTCGGCGACGACGCGCTGATCCTGTCCCACCGCCTCGGCGAGTGGGCGGGTGACGCCCCCGTCCTGGAGGAGGAGGTCGCCCTCGCCAACATCGCCCTCGACCTGCTGGGACAGGCCCGCGTCCTGCTCTCCATGGCCGGCGACGAGGACGAGCTGGCGTTCCTGCGCGACGAGCGGTCCTTCCGCAACCTCCAACTGGTCGAGCAGCCGAACGGCGACTTCGGCCACACCATCGCCCGCCAGCTCTACTTCTCCTTCTACCAGCACGAGCTGTACACGGAGCTGGCCTCGGGCGACGGCCCGTTCGCCCCGCTCGCGGCCAAGGCCGTCAAGGAGACCGCTTACCACCGCGACCACGCCGAGCAGTGGACGCTGCGGCTCGGTGACGGCACCGAGGAGAGCCGCGCCCGGATGCTGACCGCGCTGGACGCGCTGTGGCGGTACACCGGGGAGATGTTCCGGCCGATCGACGGCCTGGACGGCGTGGACTGGGACGCCCTGGAGCAGCGTTGGCTGGCCGCCGTGGGCGGCGTGCTGGAGCGGGCCGGGCTCGCCCTGCCCGAGGGCCGGCGCACGGGCGCCTGGGCGGCCGGCGCGGGCCGCGAGGGGTTGCACACCGAGTCGTTCGGGCGGCTGCTCGCGGAGATGCAGCACCTGCACCGCAGCCACCCGGGGGCGTCATGGTGACCACCGGGACGCAGATGACCCGGCTGGAGGCCGAGCTGGCCGACCTGGCCGGGTCGGTCCCCGACCCCGAGCTTCCCGTGCTCAGCCTCGCCGAGCTCGGTGTCATGCGCGGGGTGCGGATGCACGACGACGGGCACGTCGAGGTCACCCTCACCCCGACCTACACCGGCTGCCCGGCCATCGAGGCCATGTCCGACGACATCCGGCGGGTCCTGACCGACCACGGCATACCGGACGTCCGGGTGCGGACGGTCCTGGCCCCCGCCTGGTCGACCGACGACATCAGCGCCGAAGGCCGTCGCAAGCTGGCCGAGTTCGGCATCGCCCCGCCGCGCCCCCACTCCGCCGGCGGACCGGTCCCGCTCACCCTGTCGGTCCGCTGCCCCCATTGCGGATCGACCGACACCGAGCTGCTCAGCCGGTTCTCCTCCACCGCGTGCAAGGCGCTGCGCCGCTGCGTCGCCTGCCGCGAACCGTTCGACCACTTCAAGGAGCTCTAGATGGCCGTGTCCCCGCCGTCGCCCACACCGGTGTCCGCGCGCCCCGCACGACACGGCGCGTTCCACTCCTTGACGGTGACGGCGGTCGACCGGCTCACCGACGACTCGGTGGCACTGACCCTGAGCGTGCCGCGCGAGTTGCGCGCCGAGTACCTGCACGCGCCCGGCCAGCACCTCACCCTGCGCCGGCGCGGACCCGAGGGGACGGAGGTCCGCCGCACGTACTCCATCTGCTCGCCCGCGCCCGGCGCGGCCGGCCCCGCGCTGCTGCGGGTCGGGGTGCGGCTGGTGGAGGGCGGGGAGTTCTCCACGTTCGCGCACAAGGGGATCGCCGCCGGTGACGTCCTCGACGTCATGGTCCCCGCCGGCCGGTTCGTGCTGGACCCGGCGACCGCCCCGGCCGCCGCGCACTACGCGGCGATCGTCGGCGGCAGCGGTATCACCCCGGTGTTGTCGATCGCCGCGTCACTGCTGTCGGCCCGGGCCGACGCCCGTTTCTGCCTGGTGCGCAGCGACCGCACGGCCGCCTCCACGATGTTCCTGGAGGAGGTCGCGGACCTCAAGGACCGCTACCCGGACCGCTTCCAGCTGGTGACCGTCCTGTCCCGGGAGGAGCAGGAGGCCGGCCTGCCGTCCGGCCGGCTGGACGAGGAGCGCCTGACGGCGCTGCTGCCCGCGCTGCTGCCGGTGGCCGAGGTGACCGGCTGGTTCCTGTGCGGCCCCTACGGCCTGGTGCAGGGCGCGGAACGGGCCCTGGGCGCGCTGGGCGTCGGCCGGACCCGGGTCCACGAGGAGATCTTCCACGTCGAGGACGCCGGCACGCCGGCCCCGATCCGTTCCGCGACCGCCGCCCACGGGCGGGTCACGGCGCGGCTCGACGGCCGCTCGGGCACCTGGCCGGTCGAGGACGGCGAGTCCCTGCTGGACGCGGTGCTGCGCAACCGCGCGGACGCCCCGTACGCCTGCAAGGGCGGGGTGTGCGGCACCTGCCGGGCGTTCCTGGTGTCGGGCGAGGTCCGGATGGACCGCAACTTCGCGCTGGAGACGGAGGAGACGGAGGCCGGCTTCGTACTGGCCTGCCAGTCGCACGCGGTGACGGAGGAAGTGGAGATCGACTTCGACCGGTGACCCGCCCGCCTGCCCCAAGGCCGTGCTCTCTGCGCATTTTCAGGCTGTGCATGTGCAGGGCTGTGCAATTTCAGGAACGTGTTCTATCTTGACGCTCCGTCAGACCTGAACGGGATCCGGTGCACGCGGGAGGACAGGCAGTGGACTTCACCTTCACCGAGGAACAGCAGGCGGCCGTCGAGGCGGCGAAGGCCGTGTTCGCGGATGTCGTCCCCGACGGCGTGCCCAGTCCCGCGCTCTCGCCCAGGGCCGTGGCCGAGGACTTCGACCGCCCCCTGTGGGCCACTCTCGCCGGGTCCGACCTGCTGAGCCTGGTCCTCGCCGAGGAGCACGGCGGCGCGGGGCTCGACGCCATCGCCCTGTGCCTGGTGCTCCGCGAGGCGGCGAAGGTACTGGCCCGGGTTCCGCTGTTGGAGCACTGCGCGACCTCGATGGCCGTCCAGGCCCACGGCAGCCCCGAGTTGGCGGCCGCCCTGCTGCCCGGCGCGGGTCGGGGCGACATCGTCCTGACCGCCGCCGCGCACGGTCGCACCGGCCACGATCCCGCCGAACTCGCCGTCTCCGCGCGACGGGACGGCGCGCACTGGGTCCTGGACGGGGTGCAGACCTCCGTCGCCTGGGCACACAATGCCGACTGGATCGCCGTCCCCGCCCACGCCGGGGAGGGCGAGGCCGTCCTCGCGCTCGTGCCGCGCACCGGCGAGGGGGTGACCCTCGCGGACCAGTACTCGACGAGCGGGGAGCGGCTCGCCGAACTCTCCCTGGCCGGTGTCCGGGTGCCCGCCACGCACCTCATCGACGCTCCCGACGCCTGGGACGGGCTGCGCCGGCTGCTGACCACCGGCACGTGCGCGCTCGCGCTCGGGCTGGGGGAGGCCGTACTCACGATGACCAGCCAGTACACCGGCAAGCGCGAGCAGTTCGGCTTCCCCGTGGCCACCTTCCAGGCCGTGGCCGTACAGGCGGCCGACCGCTACATCGACCTGCGGGCCATGGAGGTGACCCTCTGGCAGGCCGCCTGGCGGCTCGACTCGGCGTCGGCCGGCGCGGGCGGGCCGCTGCCGATCGCCGGCGACGTCGCGGTGGCCAAGATCTGGGCCTCGGAGGGCGTACGCCGGGTCGTGCAGACCGCCCAGCACCTGCACGGAGGCTTCGGCGCCGACACCGACTACCCGCTCCACCGCTACCACGCCTGGGCCAAGCAGCTGGAACTCCAGCTGGGCCCGGCCGCGGCGCACGAGGAGGCCTTGGGCGACCTGCTGGCCGCCCACCCCCTCGCCTGAGCGAACCCCGCGGAGCCGAAACCCTGCGGAACCGAAACCCCGCCGAGCCGAAACCCCCGCGGAGTCGATCTACAGCACGAAGGCCGGGTTCCCGTTGTCCGTCACCATCGGGCGCCCGGCACCGTCCCAGGCCTGCATGCCGCCGTCGATGTTCACGGCGTCGATGCCCTGGCGCACCAGGTACTGGGTGACCTGCGCGGAGCGACCGCCGACCCGGCACATCACGTGCACCCGGCCGCCGTCCTCGACGGCCTCGGTCAGCTCGCCGAAGCGGGCGACGAAGTCGCTCATCGGGATGTGCAGCGCGCCCTCGACATGTCCGGCCGCCCATTCGTCGTCCTCACGGACGTCCAGGACAAAGCCTTCGGAGGGCACCGCGGCGGCGTCCACCGAGGGAAGCGGTCCGAAGTTCATAGCTGTCGCCTTCTCTCGTCACGAATCCGGCTGCCAACCTATCCGACCGCCCGCCGACGCCCCAGCCACCCGGCCGGGGCCCCCACCTGCCCGCGAGGCGCCTCCCGGCATCCCCGCCGCCTCACTACCCGGCCAGTTCGGCCAGCTCCGACTCGCGCTCGGACACCCGCTCCAGCAACTGCTCCGCGATCTCCTCCAGCAGCCGGTCGGGATCCTCCGGCGCCATCCGCAGCATCGACCCGATCGCGCTGTCCTCCAGCTCCCGCGCCACCGCCGCCAACAGTTCCTTGCGCGCCGCCAGCCACTCCAGCCGGGCGTACAGCTCCTCGCTCTCACTCGGCCGGGCGGCCTCCGGCACGGGGCCCGCCGCCCATTCCTCGGCCAGCTCCCGCAGCAGGTGCTCGTCACCCCGTCCGTAGGCCGCGTTGACCCGCACGATGAACGCGTCGCGCCGCTCCCGCTCGGTCTCGTCCTGCGCGAGGTCGGGGTGCGCCTTGCGGACCAGCTCGCGGTAGAGCTTGCGCACCTCCTCCGACGGTCGCACCCGCTCCGGCGGCCGCACGGACCGCTCGGTGAGCATGGCGGACGCGTCGTCGGACATCCCGTCCGAGTCCAGCCAGTCGTTGAACAGCTCGTCGACACCGGGCATCGGCATCACCAGGGCCCGGGCCTCGTGCGCCCGCCGCAGATCCTCGGGATCGCCGCTGCGGGCCGCCTTGGCCTCCGCGATCAACGCGTCCAGCTCGTCGAGGCGCGAGTACATCGGTCCGAGTTTCTGGTGGTGCAGGCGGGAAAAGTTCTCGACCTCCACACGGAAGGTCTCCACCGCGATCTCGAACTCGATGAGCGCCTGCTCGGCCGCCCGCACGGCCCGGTCCAACCGCGCCTCGGGCCGCTCGTCACCGGCGCCGACGGAACCACCGGCACCGCCGGACTCGCCGGCTCCTCCGGCGCCGGGGTCGGCCCCGGCGCCGGTGGACGCGGCGGGCTCTTCGGGAACTGTCTGGTCGCTCTGCTCGGTCTGCTCGCTCACCCGGCCACCCTAAGGCCGGTCCGCCCCGGCCGATGTTTCACGTGAAACACGGCCGATGTTTCACGTGAAACACGAAGCCCCCGGCCTTGGCCACGATCAGACCCCGCCCCCTGCCATGATCAGACCCGGGCCCCGGCCGCGATCAGACCCGGATCGCCGACCGCCATCAGACCCGGACCCGGATCGCCGTCAGACCCCGGTCTCGGCCGCGATCCGCCCCGTGCGCACGGCCGCCACCAGGACCTCGTGATCGGCCTCGCTGCGGTCCGCGTAGGCCACCGCGAAGGTGGCCATCGCCTCGTCCAGCTCCTCGTTCTTGCCGCAGTAGCCGGCCAGCAGCCGGGGATCGACGCTGTGCGCGTGCGCCCGGGCCAGCAGGGCCCCGGTCATCCGGCCGTAGTCGTCGATCTGGTCCACGGCCAGCGCGGCCGGGTCCACGCTGCCCTTGCGGTTGCGGAACTGGCGAACCTGGAACGGCCGCCCCTCCACCGTGGTCCAGCCCAGCAGGATGTCCGAGACCACCTGCATCCGCTTCTGCCCGGCCACCACCCGCCGTCCCTCGTGCTCCTCCGGCGCCGCGTGGAAGCCCAGCGCGGGCAGGTGGGGAAGCAGCACCGAGGGCCGGGCCTCCTTCACCTGGAGCACCAGCGGCTCGCCCCGGTGGTCCAGCAGCAGCACCACGTACGAACGCGTCCCGACGCTCCCGGTCCCGACCACGCGGAAGGCCACGTCGTGGATCGCGTACCGGGCCAACAGCGGCAGCCGGTCCCCTTGAAGGGTGTGCAGGTACGGGCCGAGCGAGGCGGCCACGGCCGCCGCCTCGGCGTCACCGACCCGACGCAGCACGGGCAGCGCGTCCACGAAGTGGCGCCGTCCGTCGTCCTCGACCCGCGTAGAGCGGGCGGCGAACCGGGCCGAGGTGTTGTTCCGTGCCTTCTCCGAGACCCGCTCCAAGGTGCCCAGCAGATCGCGCGCGTCGGCGTGCGAGACCAGTTCCTCGTCGGCGATGGCGTTCCAGGCGTCCAGCGCCGGCAGCTTGGCCAGCAGCCGCAGGGTCCGGCGGTACGCGCCCACCGCGTCCAGGGCCGCGGCCCGGCAGGTGTCCTCGTCGGCCCCGGCCACCCGCCCCGCCAGCACCAGTGAGGTCGCGAGCCGCTTGACGTCCCACTCCCACGGACCGAACTCGGTCTCGTCGAAGTCGTTCAGGTCGATGACCAGCCGCCCGCGCACGTCCCCGTAGAGGCCGAAGTTCGCCGCGTGCGCGTCACCGCAGATCTGTGCGCCGACACCGGTCACCGGACCGCCGGACAGGTCGTGCGCCATCAGACCGGCCGACCCGCGCAGGAACGCGAAGGGGTTGGCGGCCATCCGACCCACCCGTATCGGGGTCAGCTCGGCGACCCGGCCGACATTGGACTCCTCGACGGCCCGCACCGCGTCGGGCCGGTCGGTCGGCGGCTCGAACCGCGCGTGGGCCGCGCGCGGCACCCGCAGCCGCAGCGCCTTGCCGGCCTCCTTGGGGGAGCCCCCCTCGACGCGCGGGGCGAACCCCTCCACCACCGGGATCCGTCCGCCGTCCGTCACGTCATTCGCTCTCTCGCGCTGACCCGTTACCGCCGCCATGCCTGCCGCCCCCACCCGTAACGTCGTACTCGGCCCACATCGTCGATGCGGGCCCCGACCGTATCTACAGGCCCGCGTCCCTGGCCAGCAGGGCCGCCCGCACCCGGTTCTCGCACTCCAGCTTGGCCAGGATCCGGCTGACGTAGGTCTTCACCGTGGCCTCGCTCATGTGCAGTCGGCGCCCGGCCTCCGCGTTGGACAGCCCCTCGCCGAGCAACGCCAGCACCCCGCGTTCCCGCTCGCTCAGCCCCGCCACCCGACGACGGGCCTCCTCGCCCCGCCCGCCGGTCTGCCCGGAGGCCAACTGGTCCACCACGTGTCGGGTCGCCGCCGGCGAGAGGTAGGCGTCGCCGGCCGCCGCGGCCCGCACCGCGCCGATCAGCTCCCCGGGCGCCGAGTCCTTCAGCAGGAACCCGGCGCCGCCCTCGCTCAGCGCGCGCAGGACGTTCTCCCGCTCGCCGAAGGTGGTGAGGATCAGCGCCCGTACTTCGGGCACGGCGCGGCCCAGTTCGCCCAGCGCCGTGAGCCCGTCCATCACCGGCATCTGGATGTCGAGCAGCACCACGTCCGGCTGGTGCGCCCGGGCCAGTTCCACCGCCTCCCGGCCGTTGGCCGCCTCCGCCACGACCTCGATGTCCGACGCCGAAGTCAGGATCATCCTTATGCCCGCCCGGATCAGCGGCTCGTCGTCGGCGATCACGACGCGGATCACTCTGGGTGTCACCCGTGCTCCTACTGCTTGACCTCGTACGTCTGTTTGTCGACGAGCTTCCCGTCCCTGAAGCAGAACCGGTAAACCGTATCGGTGTTCAGGCGCGTCTCCTCCGAGGAGAGCAACGCCACGCAGTCCGTGCCGGCCGGCTGCGCCGGTCCCTTCCCGTCCAGGCCCGACGTCAGGATGCTGTCCCCGTCGGGCAGCCGCCCGCGGACCGTGTCCTCCGCCTCGCCCACGTGCGTCGAGTCGTACTCCGACTCACTGATCATGGCGTTGTTCGCGGATCCCACCAGCAGGGCCACCCCCGCCCCGATCACGATCACGAGCAGGATCAGCGCGGCGAACGCGATGCCGCAGCCCAACGCGACCCCGCCGGTGCGGCCGCGCCCGCGGACCGCCAACTCCCGGTCGACGGCCGCCCAGTCCATCGGCGGCGCGCCCTTCGGCCCCATCGCGTGCGTCCGCTGTCCGAAGTCGTCGGCCACGTCCTCGACCGTTCCGGCCGGTTCCGCCCCGTACGGAAGGACGCCCGCCACCCGGAACCCGCCGCCCTCGGTGGCCCCCGCGTGCACCATGCCGCCGACCAGTCGGGCCCGTTCGCGCAGCCCCGTCAGCCCTTGCCCGCCGGACACCACCTCGCCGGCTCCCGGGCCCTGCGCCGGGCCGTTGGCGATCTCCACCACCAGGGAGTCGTCCTCGTACCGCAGTTCCACCGTGATCCGCGCCCCCGGCGCGTGCTTGTAGGCGTTGGTCAGAGCCTCCTGCGCGATCCGGTACGCCGCGTGGTCGCACGCCGCCACCAGCGGCCGCTGCTGCCCCGAGACCGTCAGCCGGACATCGGTTCCCGCGATCCGCGCCGCCTCCACGATCCCGGAGATCCCGGCCACCCCCCGGGCGGCGGGCTGCGACGCCTCCTCCACGGGGACCGGCGCCTCCACCCCGTCGCGCAGGATCCCGACCACCTCGCGCAGCTCGTGCATCGCGGCCACCGAGGCGTGCCGCAGCACGCCCACCGCCTCGCGCTGCCGGTCGGTGAGCTTCGGGTCGACCTCCAGGGCGCCGGTGTGCACCGAGATCAGCGCCAGTTGGTGGCCCAGGCTGTCGTGCATGTCCTGCGCGATGCGCTGCCGTTCCCGCAGTCGGGCCTGCCCGGCGACCATCGCCCGCTCGCGCATCAGTTGCCCGTTGCGCTCCTGGAGGGCGCGCAGCAACGTACGGCGCTGGGACCAGTACCGGCTGGCGAGGCCCGGCATGACCGTGACGGCCAGGAACATCAGGGTGGAGAACACGATCGTCAGCAGCAGCCGTGTCTGCGACCACTCGGCCACCACGCTGAAGCCGACCTCCACGACGAAGGCGGCGGTGAAGGCCCCCAGGGCCCGCCCCACGTCCTCGATCCGGCGCCCCGCCGACCAGCCCAACAGGCCGGTGACCAGGAACGTTCCGGGCAGGAAAGGTGACACCGCCGCGCCCAGGATCAGCGTGGTCGCGGGCAGCCGGCGGCGCAGCAGCGTCAGCGTCACCACGCCCAGGACACTGGTCAACATCCGCAGCGGGGTGCCGTTGTCGAGCTCCTCGATCCCCAAGCCGAGCAGGGCGAGCACACCGGCCACGGCCAGGTCCCCCGCCAGCGTCCGACGGGACCAGGGCTCCGGCCCCTTCAGCCAGTCCCGGCCCGCACGCATCCTCGCCGTTGCTTCCACGCGCCCGACCCTAGACACCCGCACGCGTCGCCCGCCGCCCTCTTTCGTCGCGCCCCGCCCGACGAAAGTCTGACGACGACGAGAAGGCAACGGAGAGAGCGCCGTCACACGTCGACTCCCGGACACGACGAAAGAACCCCCACTCCGGATTTCTCCGGAGTGGGGGTTCTCTCAATTCGATCCGAGTGGTTCGAGAACCACTCGCAGTGGGCGAGGGGGGATTTGAACCCCCACGTCCCGAAGGACACTGGCACCTGAAGCCAGCGCGTCTGCCGTTCCGCCACTCGCCCGAGCGGCTACCAGTGGATCTTCCCTTTCGGGCCGTTCCCCTGGCGACGTCGAAAGATTAGCACGCCAGACGGGGTGGAATCACATCCCTATTCCCGCTCCCCCCACCTCACCCTCGACAGCCCCTCCCGCACTCCCGTCCCGGTGCGGGACACTGTCCCTTGAGCGCCCCTACGATCGCTTGTGAGGACCAACACTCCTCGGCACGAGGCCGAAGGGGAACCAGCCGAATCCGCCACGCGTGGATACGATCAGTAAGCAGTACAGGGCGACAACGACGGAGGAGGTGCCCCATGGGAGTCCTGAAGCGGTTCGAGCAGCGACTCGAAGGTCTGGTGAACGGCACCTTCGCCAAGGTGTTCAAGTCCGAGGTCCAGCCGGTGGAGATCGCCGGCGCCCTCCAGCGGGAGTGCGACAACAACGCCACCATCTGGAACCGCGAGCGGACCGTCGTACCCAACGACTTCATCGTGGAACTCAGCGCCGGCGACTACGACCGCCTGAGTCCCTACTCCGGTCAGCTCGGCGACGAGCTCGCGGGCCTCGTCCGCGACTACGCCAAGCAGCAGCGCTACAGCTTCATGGGACCGATCAAGGTCCACCTGGAGAAGGCCGACGACCTCGACACGGGCCTCTACCGCGTCCGAAGCCGTACGCTCGCCTCCAGCACCTCCCAGCCCGGCGGCGGCCCCCAGGGGCAGGCCCCGGCTCCCGACAGCCCGCAGGGCGGATACGGGTACCCCCCGGTCGCCGCCCCGCCCATGCCCAGCGCCCCGCCCCCCGGCGGACCCGGCGCCCGCAGGACCGCCCCCGGCGGACCCGGCGGAGCGGCCCCCATGACTTCCGGCGGCGCCGGCACCACGCGCCGCTGGATCGAGATCAACGGCACCCGCCATCAGATCTCGCGCGGCACGCTCGTACTCGGCCGAAGCACCGAGGCCGATGTGCGGATCGACGACCCCGGCGTTTCCCGCCGGCACTGTGAGATCCGGACCGGAACGCCCCCGACGATCCAGGATCTGGGGTCCACCAACGGCATCGTGGTGGACGGGCAGCACACCACCCGCGCTACGCTCCGCGACGGCTCGCGGATCGTCGTGGGCAGCACCACCATCATTTACCGGCAAGCCGAAGGGTGAAGCGGGGGCAATGTCAGAGCTGACCCTGACGGTCATGCGGTTGGGTTTCCTGGCCGTTTTGTGGCTGTTCGTCATCGTGGCCGTCCAGGTCATTCGCAGCGACCTCTTCGGAACGCGAGTCACGCAACGCGGCTCGCGCCGAGGCGGCGCCAACAGCGCTCCGCAGCAGGCGGGGCGGCAGTCCGCGCCACCACAGCAGCGCCAACGGCGCGGTGCGCCGACCAAGCTGGTCGTCTCGGAGGGCACCCTCACGGGCACCACCGTGGCCCTCGCGGGGCAGACCATCACGCTGGGCCGCGCGCACGACTCCACGATCGTGCTGGACGACGACTACGCGTCGAGCCGTCATGCCAGGATCTACCCGGATCGTGACGGCCAGTGGATCGTCGAGGATCTCGGGTCCACCAACGGCACGTATCTCGACCGGACCCGGTTGACCACCCCGACGCCCATTCCGCCGGGAGCCCCGATCCGCATCGGCAAGACCGTCATCGAGCTGCGGAAGTAGTACGAGAATGAGCGAGCGGAGCGAGCGAGCCGCGGCGGTCCGTCCCACCGGGGACTGCGACCGGAGCGCGCTCCCGACCGGAGGGTGGGCAGTGTGGCTCGAGACCGGTTGTACCCGGAGGCATCGTCGACAGGGCAGGTGCGCATGAGTCTGTCCCTGCGGTTCGCCGCCGGATCGCACAAGGGCATGATCCGCGAGGGGAACGAGGACTCCGGCTACGCCGGTCCCCGCCTCCTCGCGATCGCCGACGGCATGGGCGGCCAGGCCGCCGGTGAGGTCGCGAGCTCCGAGGTGATCTCCACGCTCGTGCAGCTCGACGACGACGTCCCGGGCTCCGACATCCTCACCGCGCTCAGCGTGGCCGTGCAGCGCGCCAACGACCAGTTGCGCGTCATGGTCGAGGAGGACCCGCAGCTCGAAGGCATGGGCACCACGCTCACCGCCCTGCTGTGGACCGGCCAGCGGCTCGGCCTCGTGCACGTCGGCGACTCGCGCGCCTACCTGCTGCGCGACGGCGTCCTCACGCAGATCACCCAGGACCACACCTGGGTGCAGCGGCTCGTCGACGAGGGCCGGATCACCGAAGAGGAAGCCACCACGCACCCGCAGCGCTCGCTGCTGATGCGGGCGCTCGGCAGCGGCGACATCGTCGAACCCGATCTGTCGATCCGCGAGGTCCGCGCCGGCGACCGCTACCTCATCTGCTCCGACGGGCTCTCCGGCGTGGTCTCGCACCAGACCCTGGAAGAGACCCTCGCCGACTACCACGGCCCGCACGAGACCGTGCAGGCGCTGATCCAACTCGCCCTGCGCGGCGGCGGACCCGACAACATCACCTGCATCGTCGCCGACGTCCTCGACACCGACAGCGGCGACACCCTGGCCGCCCAGATCAACGACAGCCCGGTCGTCGTGGGCGCGGTCGCCGAGAACCAGCACCAGCTGTTCGACGGCAACGCCATGCAGACCCCGGCCGGTCGCGCCTCCGGGCTCGGCCGCCAGGCCTCCCCGCCCGCGGGTTCCTTCGGGCCTCCCGGCAGCGGTGAGGCCAACGGTTACGGATACCCCGACCAGAACCAGGACCAGGGCCAGGGCGGCGGCGCGTACGGCGGTTTCGGCGAACCCGACGCCTACGAGGCCGAAGAGGACACGTACGACCACCCGCGCAGACGTCGTGGCAAAGGGCGCAAGTGGACCGTGCGCACGCTGCTCCTGCTGCTCGTGGCCGGGCTCGTCGGCGGCGGCCTGTACGCCGGCCACCGGTGGACGCAGACCCAGTTCTACGTCGGCGTCAAGGGTGAGCACGTCGCGCTGTACCGCGGCATCAGCCAGAACCTCGCCTGGATCCACCTCTCGAAGGTCGAGGTGGATCACCCCGACATCGAACTCAAGTACCTGCCGCCCTTCAAGCGCAAGCTGGTCGAGGCCACCATCAGCGAGGACAGCCTCGACGGGGCGCGTCAGAAGATCGACGAGCTCAGCGCGCAGGTGTCCGCCTGCAAGAAGGACGAAGCCCGCCGCGCCGCCGAGGCGAAGCCCAGCCCGACACCCGGCCCCAGCCTGACTGCCGCCGAGCAGCAACTGGCCGGCCAGTGCGAAAAGCAGTAGAGATACGCGGGCGCAGGGGGCCTGCCACACCATGAGCGTTGTCACCAACACGACCACCATCGGCGCCATCGAGGCGCCGAGCCGGCGGAACACCGAGCTCCTGCTGCTCGCGTTCGCCGTGGTCATCCCGATCTTCGCCTACGCCAACGTGGGCCTGGCCATGGACGGCAGCCTGCCTCCGGGCATGGTGACGTACGGCCTCGGCCTCGGCGTCCTGGCCGGTCTCGCGCATTTCGCCGTGCGTCGCTACGCGAAGTACGCCGACCCGCTGCTGCTGCCGATCGCCACCCTGCTCAACGGTCTCGGGCTGGTACTGATCTACCGTCTCGACCAGTCCGAGCGGCTGCAGAACCTCGCCAAGCGCAGCTTCGGCGCGTTCTCCGAGTCGGCCCCGCGACAGATGATGTACACGGCGATGGCGCTGGCCATGTTCGTGGGCGTGCTGCTGGTCCTCAAGGACCACCGGGTGCTCCAGCGCTTCACGTACATCTCGATGGCGGCCGCGCTGGTCCTGCTGATCCTGCCCGTCGTCCCGGGCCTCGGCGCCGACGTCTTCGGCGCGAAGATCTGGATCAGTGTCGGCGGCTTCTCCATCCAGCCGGGCGAGTTCGCGAAGATCGTCATCGCGATCTTCTTCGCCGGGTACCTGATGGTCAAGCGTGACGCCCTGGCCCTGGCCAGCCGTCGCTTCATGGGTCTCTACCTGCCGCGCGGCCGCGACCTCGGTCCGATCCTGATGATCTGGGCGATGAGTCTGCTCGTCCTCATCTTCGAGAACGACCTCGGTACCTCGCTGCTGTTCTTCGGCATGTTCGTGATCATGCTGTACGTCGCCACCGAGCGCACGAGCTGGATCGTCATCGGCCTCCTGATGTCCGTGGGCGGCGCCGTCGTCGTCGGCACCACCGCGAGCCACGTCAAGGCCCGTGTGGACGCCTGGCTCGACCCCTTCGCCTGCTACGCCAAGTCCGGGGCCTGCGAGCAGGTCGGCCAGTCGATCATGAGCTTCGGTTCCGGTGGCGTGCTCGGCACCGGCTGGGGCCAGGGCAACTCCGACCTGATCGGCTTCGCCGCCAACTCCGACTTCATCTTCTCCACGGTCGGCGAAGAGCTCGGACTGGCCGGCGTGATGGCCTTCCTCCTGCTCTACGGCCTGATCATCGAGCGCGGTGCCCGCACCGCCCTCGCCGCCCGGGACCCCTTCGGCAAGCTGTTCGCCATCGGTCTCTCCGGCGCCTTCGCCATCCAGATCTTCGTCGTCGCCGGCGGAGTCATGGGCCTCATCCCCCTCACCGGCATGACGATGCCCTTCCTCGCGTCGGGCGGCTCCTCCGTCCTCGCGAACTGGGTGCTCATCGCCATCCTCATCCGGATCAGCGACACCGCACGGCGCCCCGCTCCGGCCCCCGCTCCGTCCCCCGACTCCGAGATGACCCAGGTGGTTCGTCCGTCATGAACAAGCCCCTGCGTCGCATCTCGTTGTTCTGCGGGCTCCTCGTCCTCGCGCTGCTCGTGCGGACCAACTGGCTTCAGTACGTCCAGGCCGAGGACCTCAGCACCCGCAAGGAGAACCGCCGGGTCCAGATCGCGCAGTACGCCACGGAGCGCGGCAACATCATCGTCCAGGGCAAGCCGATCACCGGCTCCTCCGTGACCGACGGCAGCGACTTCAAGTACAAGCGGACCTACCTCGACGGCCCCCTGTGGGCGCCCGTCACCGGGTACGCCTCGCAGGCGTTCGGCTCCACCCAGTTGGAGAGCCTCGACGACGGCATCCTCACCGGCAACGACGACCGGCTGTTCTTCGACCGCACCATCGGCATGTTCACCGGCGAGAAGAAGCAGGGCGGCAACGTCGTCACCACCTTGAACGCGGCCGCGCAGAAGGCCGCGTTCGAGAAGCTGGGCAACAAGAAGGGCGCCGTCGCGGCGCTCGACCCGCGCACGGGCGCCATCCTGGCCCTGGTCAGCACCCCCTCGTACGACCCGTCCAGCTTCGCGGGCTTCTCGAAGAACGACGAGAAGGCCTGGGTCCAGCTGAAGGACAGCGAGGACAAGAACCTGGTCAACCGCGCCCTGCGCGAGACCTACCCGCCGGGCTCCACCTTCAAGGTGGTCACGGCCGCCGCCGCCCTGGAGAACGGCGTGGTGAAGGACGTCAACGCCGCCACGGACACTCCCGAGCCGTACATGCTGCCCGGCACCCGGACCCCGATGGTCAACCACGCGAGCGGCTGCGAGAAGGCGACGCTGAACTTCGCCCTCCAGGTCTCCTGCAACTCCGTCTTCGCGAACCTGGGCGACAAGGTCGGCCGCGACAAGATGGTCGAGACCGCCCAGAAGTTCGGCTTCAACAACACCGTCGACACCCCGGTCCGCGCCTTCGCCAGCGTCTACGACAAGACGATGGGCAAGGACGGCAACGCGCAGAGCTCCATCGGCCAGTTCAACACCGCCGCCACCCCGCTCCAGATGGCCATGGTCACCGCCGCCATCGCGAACGACGGCAAGCTGATGAAGCCCTACATGGTGGACCAGCTGACCGCTCCCAACCTCGACACCGTCGAGAAGCACGAGCCGGAGGAGATGAGCCGTCCGCTCTCCGCGGCGAACGCGCAGAAGGTCCAGCAGATGATGGTCAACGTCGTCGAGAAGGGCACGGGCACCCCGGCCAAGATCAAGGACGTGGTCGTCGGCGGCAAGACCGGCACCGCCCAGCACGGTGAGAAGAACGCCAAGCGCCCCTACGCCTGGTTCATCTCCTACGCCGAGAACCCCGACGGCACCTCGCCCGTCGCCGTCGCCGTCGTCATCGAGGACAGCGCCGCCGAACGCGAGGACATCAGCGGCGGCGGCCTGGCCGCGCCCGTCGCGAAGGCCGTCATGGAAGCCGTACTGAAGAGCAAGGGATGAGCGTCCGCCACCACGGCGGAAAGGGCGATCCGGACCACTGATCCGGTCCGGATCGGAGCGCACGGTACCGGTCGGGTATCAGCCTGTGGTCACGAACCGATCACCCACGATCGGCCGGTAGCCTTTGCGCGAACAGCACACCGCCGGACCACACACCGGTGCGGTCGGGACTGACGGAGAGGGCTGCAAGTTATGGAAGAGCCGCGTCGCCTCGGCGGCCGGTACGAGCTGAGCCACGTGCTCGGCCGCGGTGGCATGGCCGAGGTCTACCTCGGTCACGACACCCGGCTCGGCCGTACCGTCGCCGTGAAGACCCTGCGCGCCGACCTCGCCCGCGACCCGTCCTTCCAGGCCCGGTTCCGCCGCGAGGCCCAGTCCGCCGCGTCGCTCAACCACCCGGCGATCGTGGCCGTCTACGACACCGGCGAGGACTACGTCGACAACATCTCCATCCCGTACATCGTGATGGAGTACGTCGACGGATCCACCCTGCGCGAGCTGCTGCACTCCGGCCGCAAGCTGCTGCCCGAGCGCACGCTCGAAATGTGCATCGGCATCCTCCAGGCCCTGGAGTACTCCCACCGCGCCGGCATCGTGCACCGCGACATCAAGCCCGCGAACGTGATGCTGACCCGCACCGGCCAGGTCAAGGTCATGGACTTCGGCATCGCCCGCGCCATGGGCGACTCCGGCATGACCATGACGCAGACCGCCGCCGTCATCGGCACCGCCCAGTACCTCTCCCCGGAGCAGGCCAAGGGCGAGCAGGTCGACGCCCGCTCCGACCTCTACTCGGCCGGCTGCCTGCTGTACGAACTGCTCTGCGTGCGGCCCCCGTTCGTCGGCGACTCCCCCGTGGCCGTCGCCTACCAGCACGTCCGGGAAGAGCCGCAGCCCCCGTCGAACTTCGACCCCGAGATCACGCCCGTGATGGACGCCATCGTCCTCAAGGCGCTGGTCAAGGATCCCGACTACCGCTACCAGTCCGCCGACGAGATGCGCGCGGACATCGAGGCCTGCCTCGACGGCCAGCCCGTCACCGCCACCGCCTCCATGGGCGCGGCCGGCTACGGCTACCCCGACCAGGGCGGCTACGGCCACCAGGGGTACGACCAGCCCACCACCGCCCTGCGCACCACCGACGCCGGCCAGACCTCGATGATGCCACCGACGGGTCCGGGCGACGGCGGTTACGGGTACGGCGACCAGGGCGGCTACGACCAGGGCCACGGCCGCCGACCGCAGAAGAAGAGCCGCGCCTCGACGGTCCTGCTGGTCCTGGCGGGAGTCCTCGTTCTGGTCGGCGCCATCCTCATCGGCAGGACCCTCTTCGAGGGGAAGGCCGACAACCGGGCCATCGTGCCCAAGTTCGTCGGCGAGACCCTGGCCGCGGCACAGGACCGGGGCAAGAACATCGGTCTCACGGTGGTCCAGGGCGGCGAAATGGAGTGCGACAACCAGCCGAAGGGCAACATCTGCGAGCAGAGTCCGGCCGCCGACACCAAGGTGGACAAGGGCACCAGCGTCACGGTCAAGGTCTCCTCGGGCGCGCCCAAGGAGCCCGTCATCGACGTGCGCGGCCTGCAGTTCGACAAGGCCGAGGCGGATCTGAGGGCCAAGGGCTTCGAGGTCCAGAAGAAGTCCGTGGAGTCCGAGCGTCCCGCGGGCGTCGTCCTCGAACAGGACCCGAAGTCGGGCGTCGAGGCCGAGAAGGGTTCCACGGTCACCCTGACGGTGGCCAAGGAGTTCTCGAAGGGCACGGTCCCGGACCTCGCCGGCAAGAACCAGGCCCAGGCCGCGAAGGCCCTCCAGGATGCCAAGCTGAAGCTGGGCAGCGTCACCGAGGAGGACGCCCCCGCCGGCACGCCGGCGAAGACGGTCTTCAAGCAGCAGTACAAGCCGGGTGAGGCCTTGGACAAGGACACCACGGTCAACATCACCATCGCCAAGGAGCAGGTGGCCCCGGTCGCCGTGCCGCCGCTGACCGGCCAGACCGTGGGTCAGGCGAAGCAGACGCTCCAGGGGGTCGGCCTGTCGTTCGGCGCGGTCCTCAGCGGTCCCTCGGAGGACGACGCGGTGGTGTTCGACTCCAACCCGGGCGTCGGTAGCCAGGTCCCCGCGGGCACCGTCATCAACGTCCGTACCTTCCCCAAGGGCGGCGGGGGCAACGGGGGCAACGGCGGTAACAACGGCGGCAACGGCGGCTTCATCGGCGGCCTCGGCCGCTGACCGACCCCGCCCCGCGGGCGCGGCACGACAACGGGCCCGGCCCCTCCCGATGGGAGGGGCCGGGCCCGATTCCGTCACCTGCGTCCCACGGGCTCCCCCAGGGCCCTTCCAGGGCCGTCCGGGGGCCGCCGGGCCGGGAAGGTCAGCGCAGTTCCGCCGGCGGGGTGCGCTTCCCGTCCACCTTCTCCGTCCGCTGCAACTCGCCCCAGACGATGTACCGGTACTTGGAGGTGTACACCGGCGTGCAGGTCGTCAGCGTGATGTAGCGGCCGGCGGCGGTCCTGCCCGACTCCCTCGGGATCGGGCTGAGCACGTCCACGTTGTACTTCGAGGTCTGGCGCAGCTCCGCGAAGACCTTGTACACGTACCAGGTGTCGCGCGTCTCGAAGACGATCGCGTCGCCGTTCCTCAGCTTGTCGATGTTGTGGAACTTGGCGCCGTGCCCGTCCCGGTGCGCCGCGAGCGAGAAGTTGCCCTTGGCGTCCCACGGCAGCGCCGACTCGACCGGCTCCGTGTAGTAGCCGGCGACCCCGTCGTTCAGGACGTCCGGGGCGATGCCGGGCTTGACGAGCACCTCGCCGTTCTTCATCGCGGGCACGTGCAGGAAGCCGATGCCGCCCTGGGTGTCGAGCGCCCCCGGCGCCGCGGGCTTCTGGTCGGAGGGAGCGGGCGTGCGCTGCCACTGCTCGCGGACGGCGTCGCCCTTGGCGGACGCGTGCCGGTCGGCGAGCACGTTCGTCCACCACAGGGAGTAGGCCACGAACAGGCCCAGGACCAGTCCGACCGTGATCAGGAGTTCGCCCAGCAGGCTCAGGAAACCGGCGAGCACGCCGCGGTTGCGGGTCGGCGGTGCGGAGCGGCGACGGCGGGCACGGGACACTGCGGATTCGTCCTCTACGGCGTACGAGCGGTCAGGGGCTCTTCAGCGCGGGCGGGGCGCCCTGGCTGCGGGGGCGTTCCTCGACCATCCTGCCCCATACGATCATCCGGTAGGTGCTGGTGAACTCAGGGGTGCAGGTCGTCAGTGTGAGGTACCGGCCCGCGGTCGTGAAGCCGGAACCCTCCGGCACGGGCTTGATCACCGACACGTTCGCGGGCGAGGTCTGCGCCAACGCCGAGGTCATCTCGTAGGTGTAGTACGCGTCCCGCGTCTCCACCACGATCGGGTCGCCGGGCACCAGCTTGTTGATGTAGCGGAACGGCTCCCCGTGGGTGTTCCGGTGCCCGGCCACCGCGAAGTTGCCCTGCTTGTCCGCCGGCATCGCCGTCTTGAGCGCGCCCTCGGAGTAGTGCCCGACCAGGCCCTTGTCCAGCACCTTGGGCTTGCTGATGCCCTCGGCCACCGGCACCTTCACGTCCAGCTTCGGGATGTACATGATCGCGAAGCCCTGCCCCGGCTCGAAGGCCTCGACCTGCGGCGCCGCGGCGACGCCCGGGTTGCGCTCCCAGTTCTGGCGCAGCGATCCGGCGGCTCCGTCCGCGGTCCGTTCCGCGAGCAGGTTCGTGTACCAGAGCTGGTAGGCGACGAACAGCAGCATCACCAGGCCCGTCGTGATGAACAGCTCCCCGGCCGCCCGGCTCAGCACCACCAGCGGGCCGCCCGAGCGCGGGCGCCGACGCCGGCGCCCGCCCCGCCTGCGCCCCCGTGCGTGGGAGCGCTTCGCGGCCTCCTGTGCCGCCCTGCGCCGCGCGGCCCGCCCCTCCGTGGGCACGGACGGCGCGACCGCCGTCACGCGACGGCCTTGCCCACCACCGGGGCCAGCCCCACCGAACGCCCGACGGCCCCGCTGTCACCGCAGCGCACGAGCCAGTTGGCGAGCATCCGGTGGCCCCACTCGGTCAGCACCGACTCGGGGTGGAACTGCACGCCCTCGACGTCGTGCTCCCGGTGCCGGAGCCCCATGATGATGCCGTCCTCGGTGCGCGCGGTGACCTCCAGCACGTCCGGCAGGGTCAGCGGCTCGGCCGCGAGCGAGTGGTAGCGGGTCGCGGTGAACGGCGACGGCAGTCCCTCGAAGACCCCGAGCCCCTCGTGCGTGACGGGCGAGGTCTTGCCGTGCAGCAGCTCGGGCGCCCGGCCCACGACCCCTCCGTAGGCGACGGCCATCGACTGCATGCCGAGACAGACGCCGAAGACCGGGACACCGGTCCGCGCGCAGTGCCGCACCATGTCCACGCAGACCCCGGCCTCCTCGGGGGTGCCGGGTCCGGGCGACAGGAGCACCCCGTCGAAGCCGTCCTGCGCGTGCGCGAGCTCGACCTCGTCGTTGCGCAGCACCTCGCATTCGGCGCCGAGCTGGTAGAGGTACTGGACCAGATTGAAGACAAAGCTGTCGTAGTTGTCGACAACCAGAATGCGCGCGCTCACGGAGTGGCTCCCGATCCCTCGTCCACCGTCACATCGTTGAACGGAAGGAGCGGCTCGGCCCACGGGAAGACGTACTGGAAGAGCACGTAGACCACCGCGAGGACCAGTACGAGAGAGATCAGCGCGCGGACCCACGCGTTGCCGGGCAGGTGCCGCCAGATCCAGCCGTACATTCCGTCCGCGTCCCTTTCGTCCCACGCACCGCGGGGGCGGTACCGCAACAGACTAAAGGCAGCGGCCCGACGAGAGGGGTCAGCTCGACAAACCCTCGGGTCCGCCCTCTGCGGCGCTCCGGGTGCCCGTGAGTTCGGCCCAGACGATCAGCCGGTGGCTGTGGCCCCATTCCGGATCACAGGTGGTCAGGGTCAGGTAGCGCCCGGGGGCGTCGAAGGGGGAGCGCGCGGGTACCGCGTCGACCACGCCGGTCACGTCGGGCAGGGTGCGCAGCGGCGCGGCCCGGACCGTGTACGTGAACCAGGTCGTCGCGTCCTTGAGGATCACGCTGTCCCCCGGCCGCAGCTCGGGGACGTCCTTGAAGGGGTCCCCGTACGTCCGCCGGTGCCCGGCGACCGCGAAGTTTCCCGTCTCCCCGAGCCGGCCGCTGCCCGGGTAGTGGCCGAGGCCCTTCTTGAGCAGCTCGGTGCCGGTGCCCTCCAGCACGGGCTTGTTCCAGTCCCGGCCGAAGCGCGGCACGTACATCTCGGCGAAGGCCCGGCCCTCGGGGATCGGCGCGGGTTCCGGCCGCGTCGAGGGACTCGTCGAGGGGCTCGGGGCGACGGCCGTGGGGCGCGGAGCGGGCACGGGGGCGGCGGCGGGGGCCGCCCAGCGGTCGCGCATCCGGGCCATTTCCCCGTGCATCGCCCGGTCGGCCTTGACCCCGGTCCACAGGAGCACGTACGCCACGAACAGCACGATCACCGTGCCGGCGGTCAGACACACCTCACTGAACGTCCGTACCAACAGCCGCAGTACGACGTCAGGGCGTGGCGGATTCCACGGGCTTCGCATAGTGGAGGTCCACTGTGCCGGAGTAGGCCGGGAGTGTCAGCTCCTTGTGCTCCTCCACTTTCCAGCCGAGCCCGTACGCGTTCACGTACAGCTGGTAGTTCTGCAGCGCGGGCGAGGCCGCCAGGGCCTTGCGGAGCGCGCGCGGGTCGCCGACCGCCGACACCTTGTAGGGGGGCGAGTAGACCCGGCCCTGGAGGATCAGCGTGTTCCCCACGCAGCGCACGGCACTGGTGGCGATCAACCGCTGGTCCATGACCTCGATGCCCTCGGCGCCGCCGAGCCACAGCGCGTTCACCACGGCCTGGAGGTCCTGCTGGTGGATGACGAGGTCGTTGGGCTGCGGTTCGGGAACGTTGGGGATGCGGGCCGTGGCGTTCGGCGGCGCGTCGTTGAGCGTGACCGTCAGGCCCTTGCCGGACAGCTCCTCGGTGCCCGAGGCTGTGCGCAGGGCGGCCAGCTTGGCGTCCTCGGCCCTGGTGCTCCCGTCGTCGCGTTCCGCGAGGGCGTCCACCTGGTCGCGCACGGCCGCGGTGGTCCGCTCCAGCTCGGCGTTGTCCTGGCTGCGCTCGTGGATGAGGTCGGACAGCTTCAGGAGTGAGCCGTCCGTGCGAATGTTCGTACCCTTGGACGTGTTGAAACTGGTGACGAAGATGAGGCCGGCCAGGGCGAAAACGGCAGCGGTCAACAACCGGACGGGCCTGGCCCGGCCACGGGGACCCGCGGAGGAGTCGTCGGAATTGCTCAACGTAGCCTTCTCCTTCAACGCCACAGGTCCACTACGCTAACGGACGCCCGGGGCAGGCAAGGTCCCCAGCGCATCGACAGGAGAGCCCCTCGTGCCGAAGTCACGTATCCGCAAGAAGGACGACTACACCCCGCCGCCCACGCGGCAGGCGCAGACGATCAGGCTGACCAACCGGAGCTGGGTGGCCCCGGTCATGCTGGCCTTCTTCCTGATCGGTCTGGCCTGGATCGTCGTCTTCTACGTGACCGATACCCAGCTGCCGATCGAGGCGCTGGGCAATTGGAACATCGTGGTCGGATTCGGGTTCATCGCGGCCGGGTTCGGCGTCTCCACCCAGTGGAAGTAGCCCTTCCCACGCGGTGCGGGTAGTCCCGCGCGCTTAGCGCAGCGGGACTGCCGAGGGAAGCTCTCCCCATGAGTTATCCACAGCGTCATCCACACCTGAGGAAAAGACAGAAGATCTGTGGATAACTCTGTGGAGAGTTGACGCCGGTGTGATCAGGTGAGTGCGGTCAGTTCGGCCGTACGGACCACGATCAGGCCAATGACCAGGACGAACACCGCCGCGCACGTCCCCCACTGGATCAGTGCCCGTCTTCTGCCCGCGTCGGGCAGCAGCATCCCCAGTGCGACCAACGCACCGGTGACCAGCCCGCCGATGTGGGCCTGCCAGGACACCTCGACGCTCCCGATCCGCACGAAGGTCAGCAACAGCATCAGGCCGACCATGATCAACACGGGGCGCATCTCGTACCGCAGCCGGCGCGCCAGCACGACGGTGGCGCCGAGCAGCCCGAAGATGGCGCCCGACGCGCCGAGGGTCGGGGTGGACGGCGAGGTCAGCAGGTAGACGAGCGCGCTGCCGCCCAGGCCGGACAGCAGGTAGAGGGTCAGGTAGCGGGCGCGTCCGAGGGCCGCTTCCAGCGGGCCGCCGATCACCCACAGGGCGAGCATGTTGCCGATGATGTGCCACCACTCGGTGTGCAGGAACACCGAGGTCATCAGCCGGTGGTACTCGCCGTTGGCGACGCCGTGGAGCGGTCCGCCCCAATAGTCGACGTAGCTTCCGAGCAGTTCCAGCGGAACGGCGATCCCCGGCGCCGCCAGGGTCGCGAAGAACAGGGCGACGTTGACGCCGATGAGGACCTTGGTGACGAGGTGCGGGTCGGCGGCGACCACCCCGCCGGCGACGGTGCGCGGGGCGTTCGCGGTGGGACGGTGGCCCGTACCGGAGCCTTCCCGGACGCATTCGGGGCACTGGAAGCCCACCGAGGCGCTGATCATGCACTCGGGACAGATCGGGCGTTCGCAGCGGGTGCAGCGGATGCCCGTGTCACGGTCCGGGTGGCGGTAACAGCCCGGCAGACGGTCGGTGTCCATCGGTCCCCTCGATCGGCGGCGAGGCGGAGGTGCGGAAGGTGTCACCCCGCCGGTCCGGTAGGTGTCCGGGTATGTATCCAGGACGGACGGGCGGGGCGAAAAGGTTCCCGGGTAGCGGGTCGACGGTTCCCGGGTAGCGGGGCCGCGGTCGCGTTCGGGGTCAGCGCTTCTCGATCACGACGGACTGGATGATCACGTCTTCCAGCGGGCGCTCGGTGCGCGGGTTGGTCGGCAGTCCCGCGATGGCGTCCACGATCTTCTGTCCGGCCTTGCCGGTGACCTCGCCGAAGATGGTGTGCTTGCGGGTCAGCCAGGCGGTCGGCGCGACGGTGATGAAGAACTGCGAGCCGTTGGTGCCCGGGCCGGCGTTGGCCATGGCGACCAGGTACGGCTTGGTGAAGGCCAGGTCGGGGTGGAACTCGTCCGCGAACTGGTAGCCCGGGCCGCCGGTGCCGTTGCCGAGCGGGTCACCGCCCTGGATCATGAAACCGCTGATGATCCGGTGGAAGACCGTCCCGTCGTACAGCGGGTCCGTGGTCTTCTGGCCGTCCGTGGGCCGCGTCCACTCGCGGGCGCCGGTGGCGAGCTCCACGAAGTTCCGCACGGTCTTCGGGGCGAAGTTGGCCAGCAGCTCGATCTCGATGTCGCCGTGGTTCGTCTTCAGGGTGGCGTAGAGCTTCTCGGCCACGGATCTGCCTTCCATAGTCATCACTGTCGGTACAGATACTCCCACGGGGTGCTTCCGCGCACAGAAATCCTCCACTCGTATGCCCTGTCACGCATGCCGGTCGACGGTAAGGCAGGCATGATCCGACAAAGGGTGGAAAGGTGAACTGTGTCCGCCACCGAGGAGGAGGAACCCCGTGACCCGCAAGGACAGCGTGCACGCGGCAGCCGAGAGCGCCAGGGAGAGCATGCGGCACGCAGCGGAAGTGGTGGCGCCGTACGCAGGAACCGCCAAGGACGCCGCTGTGCAGTATGCGCACGAGGCGAACGAGCTGCTGGCGCCCAAGATTTCGTACGCGGCCGGCGAGGCTGCCCGGCACGCCCGCACGACGTACGACTCCCATCTGCACCCCCACATCAAGGCGGCGCGCTCCCACGTGCCGCCGAACGTGGACCGGGCCGCGACGAAGGCGGTGAAGCAGACCCGACGAGCCGCGCGACAGGCAGCCGAGTACACCCAACCGCGACTCGAAAGCGCCCTCGCCGCGGCGCAGCCCGTGGCCGAGGAGGCCGCGTCCCGATCGACCGCCGCCTTCGCCGCCCTGCGCGGCCAGGTGTCGGCCGAGGAAGTGCGCAAGCTGGTGCGCCGCCAGAAGCGCCGGGCCCGTACGGGCCGGGTGTTCAAGGGCGTCCTGCTGGTCGGCGTGGTCGCCGGCGGAGCGTACGCGGCCTGGAAGTGGTGGGACCGGCAGTCGAACCCGGACTGGCTCGTCGAGCCGCCGGCGGCCACCGAACTGTCCCGCGACTCCGCTCCGGCGAGCTTTGACGACGAGCTGGCGGCGAAGGAGCAGGAGGCCCGCTCGGCCGGCGACGACCAGCAGTAACGGGAGTCGCGCCGTACGGGAACACGAAGTAAGTAGCAGACAGCACGGCGAAGGGGCCCGGATCGATGGTCGATCCGGGCCCCTTCGCCGTGCCCGCCGCCCGCCACCCGCCACCCGCCACCCGCACCCGGGGTCAGTCGGGGAGGGTCAGTTGGGGAGGGTGAGCACCATGCCCGGGTGGATCAGGTCGGGGTTGGAGCCGACGACTCCCCGGTTCATGGCGTACAGCTCCCGCCAACGGGCCTCGTTGCCGAGCTCGCGGCGGGCGATCTCGGACAACGAGTCGCCGGACTTGACGGTGTACGTCCGCTTCTTCGCGACGGGCGCCGGCTTCGGCACGGGCGCCGACGGGACCGCCTTGTGCGCGGCGGACGCGGGGGTGGGGGTGTGGTGCGCCACCGGGCCGGCCGCGGGAGGCCTCGGGGGAGCCGGCGCGGGCTTCGGGGGAGCGGGGGCGGCCATCCGGTCGGCGGCCGCCTTGGTGGCCGCGGCGGCGTCGGTGTACTTCCCGCCGAGGTCGTTGGGCGCGTCCGGGGTGGCCGGCTTGGCCGCCGCCTGCTGCTCCACCTGTTCCTTCGCCGTCTCGGCGGCGTCGTGCGCCTTCTTCTTGTCGGACTTCAGGAAGTCGAAGATTCCCATGGTGTGTACGCCTCCGGCGTGGTGTCGCCCCCTGGCACAGTGCCTCCCTCCACTGTCGGTCACCCGGCGCCGCCCGGCCGGGTGACTGAGCCGTCCGGGGGAAGCTCCGGGCCGGGGCTCCCCGGGAGGTCCCGGCCCTACTGACGGGCGCGGCGCGCCGGGCGGGGGCTCTCGGAGGACGCGTCCAGGGGGCCCTCGGCGAGCAGCTTCAGACCGCCCGTCAGGCTGTCTCGGGCGGCCGCCGGTGCGGACGTCGCCGGCGCCATGCAGAAGGTGCCGGGTTACGGCGCGTCCGACGCCGGACTCACGATGCTCCCCGCCGCCGTGATGATCGGCGCCGTCTCGCTCGGCGTCTCGGCCCGACTGAACTCCCGCTTCGGCCCCCGCAACGTGCTCATGGCCGGTCTCGCCCTGCTCGACTGCCTGTGGACGCCGGCTACGTGAGCGACCTGCTCCCGGTGGTGCTCCTGATCTCCGGCGGCGGCCTGGTACTGCCATCCCTGACCGCCCTGGCCATGCCCGGCGCCGACGACCGGGACGCGGGGCCGGCGTCGGGCCTGTTCGACCCCACCCAACAGATCGGCATGGCCCTGGGCGTCGCCGTCCTGTCCACCCCGGCCGCCTCCCGCACCGAGACCCTGGCCGCAGCCGGCCCCATCGCACGCCCCCGGCCGGACCCCGCCTGCGGAACGGGCACGAAAAAGACCCCCCTGACCGGCGTTTCCGCAGGTCAGGGGGGTCTTCGGGATGTGGAGCCTAGGAGATTCGAACTCCTGACATCTGCCTTGCAAAGGCAGCGCTCTACCAACTGAGCTAAGGCCCCGAAAAGTGGACACGGCCGCTCCCGGAGAAAGAGTGGTCGTTCCGCAGAACAGAGTACCGGGTGTACCCCCTCATCCCGCAAAATGATAGGGACTCCCGCCCCGCGACCACTCTCCGTAAGATGCTCGCGAGGTTCGCACCAGCGAAGGGGAGTAGTAAGAGTGGACGCTGTACAGCAAGAGGCCACGGCCAGAGCCAGAGAGCTTCAGCGCAGTTGGTACGGGGAGCCGTTGGGGGCGCTCTTCCGCCGGCTCATAGATGACCTCGGCTTGAACCAGGCTCGCCTCGCTGCCGTCCTCGGGCTTTCGGCACCGATGCTGTCCCAGCTGATGAGCGGCCAGCGCGCCAAGATCGGCAACCCCGCCGTGGTCCAGCGGGTACAGGCCCTCCAGGATCTCGCCGGTCAGGTGGCGGACGGGAGTGTCAGCGCGGCGGAGGCCACCGACCGGATGGACGAGATCAAGAAGACCCAGGGGGGCTCCGTCCTCAGCAACAGCGGCCAGACGACCGCCGGTTCGGGCGCCCCCACCGTCAAGCGCGTCGTCCGTGAGATCCAGTCGCTGCTGCGCTCGGTCTCGGCGGCCGGGGACATCATCGACGCGGCGGAGACCCTCGCCCCCAGCCACCCGGAACTGGCAGAGTTCCTCCGGGTGTACGGAGCGGGTCGCACCGCCGACGCGGTGGCGCACTACGAGTCGCACCAGAACTGAGTCGCGCGGCCGACGACGACGGCCGACAAACGACGACAAACGACGACGGCCGACGAACGCCGACGGACCAACGAAACGCGCGACGGGGGACGGGCACAGCAATGGGTGAGGTCTTCGCGGGCCGGTACGAGTTGATCGACCCGATCGGGCGGGGTGGAGCGGGCGCCGTCTGGCGCGCCTGGGACCACCGCCGTCGTCGCTACGTCGCCGCGAAGGTCCTCCTGCAGAGCGACGCCCACACCCTGCTGCGGTTCGTCCGCGAGCAGGCCCTGCGGATCGATCATCCGCACGTGCTCGCGCCGGCCAGCTGGGCGGCGGACGACGACAAGGTCCTCTTCACCATGGACCTGGTCGCCGGGGGTTCGCTCGCCCACGTGATCGGGGACTACGGCCCCCTGCCGCCCCGGTTCGTGTGCACGCTGCTCGACCAGCTCCTGGCGGGGTTGGCCGCGGTCCACGCGGAGGGCGTCGTCCACCGCGACATCAAACCGGCCAACATACTGATGGCGGCCACTGGAACCGGACGGCCGCACCTGCGGCTGTCCGACTTCGGCATCTCCATGCGCAAGGGTGAGCCGCGGCTCACCGAGACCAACTACGTCGTCGGTACGCCGGGTTACTTCGCCCCCGAGCAACTCCTCGGCGCGGAGCCGGACTTCCCCGCCGACTTCTTCGCCACCGGCCTGGTCGCCCTGTACCTGCTCCAGGGGCGCAAGCCCGACGCCCAGGCGCTGGTGGAGCACTTCCTGGCACACGGCACCCCCGATGCCCCCGAAGGCGTCCCCGCGCCCCTGTGGGACGTCATCGCGAACCTCCTGCAACCGGACCCCCAGAGCCGGTTCAAGACCGCCACAGGGGCCCGCAAGGCCCTCACCGAGGCCGTGGAGCTGCTTGCGCCCGCCGCGCCGGACGAGGACCCGGTGGAGGTGTTCGACCAACTCGGCCCGCTCCCCGCCGGTTTCGGACCCCAGGGTCCGCGCAGCACCGCCGCGGTGACTCCCGGAAGTCCCACCGCCGCCGTGGTCCCGCCCGCGCGCCCGGGCCCCGGTGGGGCCACCGCGACGGACCCGCGCGCCGGCGCCGTCCCGCCGCTCCCGCCGCCGTCCGGGACCCCGAGCCACCACCCGGATCGGACCCCGAGCCACCACCCGGATCAGATCCCGTCGTCGGCCTCGACCGCACCCGCCCACGCCGCCCCGACGCCCGTCACGGCGCCCGTCACGGCGCCCACTCCCACGGCCACCCCCGCCGGGTACGCCGCGTCACCCGCGCCCCTGGACGCGTTCGGACCGCCCCCGACGGCGTACGGCCCCTCCGGTACGGGCAGTTTCCACCTGCCCCCGCCGGCCGCGCCCGAGCCGGTCACCACCCCGTTCGGCGCCGAGGCGCCCGCGCCGACCGGCCCGGCCGCGCCCCCCTCGCCGAAGGCCCGCGGCTTCCGGGTCCCGCCGCCCCCGGCGAAGGTCACGGCCGGTTTCCTCGCCGCCGCGCTCCTCTGCTTCGCGGTGGGCGTCTGGGCACTGACCCGCCTCTGACGGCCGGCACCCGAACCCCCGTCCGGACCGCCCGCCCCCGCGGCGCCGGAACCCCCCTCAGCGCCCCGCGCCGCCCCGCCGGGCCAGCAGGATCCATCCCCCGAGCACGAGCAGCAGCGCCGTCCCCGCCCCGAAGCCCCCGGTGGCCACCGCGCGCATCGTCGAGCGGCTGTCCTCGGCCGCGGCGGCCTCCGGACCGGTGAGCCCCTCCTCGGCGGCGGTGCGGTCGGCGGCGTCCACCCCGAACCCGGCCGCGCTCAGCTCCTCCTGGTACGCCGGCGCCTTGCCGGGGGCGCCGATGACGTCCGTGCGCAGGGTCAGCGGCACCGGCACCGCGTCCTCGGTGAACTCCCCGACCTTCCCGCCCAGCGTCACGGCGACGTAGTACCAGCCGGCCAGCCGTGTCCCGCGCACCTCGGCGTCGTCGGAGAAACGGTTCTCGTACGCCACCGGAGCCGTCTTGGGCAGCGTGACCCCGGCCTGCTTGCCGTCGTAGGAGGCGTCTTTGGAGTCGACCAGCGCCCGGTAGGGGCTGTAGAGCGACACCGTGAGGCCGTTGGACGCCGAGCCGTACTCCTTCGTCATCCTGGCCGCCGCGATCTCCGCGCCGATCCCCAACTGCTGTCCCCAGTCCAGCGGGACGCGGTAGTACCGGGTCTGCCCGGGCCGCAGGTCGTCGCGCCACACCCCCTTGCCGAGGGCGCGCGCGTCGTTGAAGCCGGTACCGCCGGTCCGGCCGAGCGAGGCACCGCCGGGCAGTGTCGGCGAGGCCGAGGGCCAGACGCTGGGCGCGACGGTGGGGGAGCCGCCGCCGAGGGCCGGCTCGCGCAGGACGAGCAGTTCGACCGGCCACCGCCCCCGGTCGGAGTCCTTGGCCGCGGTGCGCGTGACCTTCGCGTAGTAGGTGGCGGCGGCCTGGCACTCGCCGTCCTCCTTGACCCGCCGGACGGCCGCCGCGCTCACCGGGACGGGGTCGTAGCCGAAGCCGGCCCGCGCGTAGCCGGGGCAGCGGGTCCCCGCGCCGGAGATGATCTCGACCTCGATGCCGTCGCTGTAGCCGACCTTGGCGCCGGCGGGCGGGCGGACCACCGCGGAGACGTACACGTCGGACGTGGCGTCGAGCCGGAGTTGGTAGAACCGTTCCTCCGGACCGATGGTGTCCTCGTAGACCGTCCCGGTCTCCAGCACCGCGGTGTCCGCGGTGGAGGGCCTGCCCTCCACCTCCTTCGCCCCGTCCGCCGCGCGGTACGTCGGCGCCGGCAGCGGCGACGAACCGGCCGCCCACGCGGCCCCCGGCAGCGCCGCCACGAGTCCCAGCCCGGCGACCCCCGCCAGCACGACACTCCGTACCTGACGTCCCCGATCCATCACACGCACCCCGAGTTGCTCGCGCAAGCCAAATCTTTGCATACCGCAAGTTTTCGTCACAGAACAGCACAAAGCCCCGGCAGCATCGGCAGCCGGGGCTTCATGGGATCAATCGTGGGTCTCACACGCCAGAACCAGAAGGCACGGAGTCGGTTGCCTCCGTCCACAGGTCCTGCTCGGCACGGTCCGCCTGGATCTGGCGGTACACGAGGAGCCCGCCGATGGCGGCCAGTGCGACCAGGAGCAGCTTCTTCACCGCGCGACCTCGTCTTTCGTTGACGTTGGGGACTTCTGGCGCCCAACAATACACACCGACCGATACCGATCGGTTATCTGGGAACCCCTCAACTGACCCGACGACAAAGACCCCCAGGCCTGGGGCCTGGGGGTCTTCGACACTGTGGGGCTAACAGGATTTGAACCTGTGGCCTCATCCTTATCAGGTCGATCACGGGTAGTGGCCGGACCCCAGGCGCCGGGTAGTCAGTACGCCACCCGCCAGGAACTTTGCCTCGTTCGGCAGCTAGAGGCAGCCGCTGTTCGCTGGTGTTGATGTCAGTAGTAGATGTCAACGAGGAACATAGGTTGACAAAACAAGACACAGAGGCTAAGGGGCTTCAGGCGAGGAGCAACGACACCGGACGACCCTGCCTGTCAACGCTTCTTCGGCACCATCTGCTCCAGCGTTGCGACACAGCGAAATCCCGTGTCGTCATCATGCATCGTGTCGTCGGCATCGTTGAAGACTGCCGGGACGCCTCGGAACAGAGGGCTCGTGAATGCACTGCCCTTGAGTTCGTATCGGCCCGGACGGGACGGGGTCGCACACCACTCCCAGACATTGCCCACCATGTCGTAGGCCCCGTACGGAGAGACACCGCTGTGATACCGGGAGACCGATGTCGTGCGCTCTACCGCCGTCTCCCGCACGTTGCACTTTGCAGCGGTCCGCTGGTCTCCCCATGGGAATGTACGGCCTGAAGTACCGCGCGCCGCTTTCTCCCACTGCTCAGCAGATGGCAGCGACTTCCCCGCCCAAGTGGCATAGGCATTCGCATCGCGCCACGTCACATGCACAACCGGGTGGTCGTAAAGGTCCCGAGGGCAGCGCCCATTATCCCAGTGCTCCGGAGCAGGGTGCCGCGTGGCCGCACAGAACCTTGCATAATCGGCATTGGTCGTCGGGAAGGTATCTATGTGGAATTCTTCCACCCATACCGGATCGTCTGCCTGCCCGGCCAGGTAAATGCCTTCTGGGACATGCGCCATCAGCTTGCCGTCACCAGGGTGCTTCACGTACTCGCCGCTGCTGGTCTCGTAGTCGCCTGGTTCGATGATTGTGAGGGTCGGCACGTCATCTGCCGCCAAGATGCCAACGAACCGACCTTGCGCATCTTTGTCGGCCTTCGCTAACAGCGTGTCAAGGGCCGCTTGATTTACCATGCGCAGGGAAGCGTCTTCCCCGTCACGCTCCCACCTGGAAACAATTCGATCAGATACCCCCAGTTTTTCGGCAAACTCCATGAGGCTCATCCGTACCGCCTCACGGAGTGCCTTTACTTCCCGTCCGGTCCATTTGGTCACGAGTGGCATGAGCTACCTCGCTGACGTATCGCCGCCCTGAGCTAAGCAGCGCAAACCTTTTACAGTCGGTCGCCCGGGATTTCCGAGTAGGCATTGCGCAGCGCGGTAAGTACGGGATGATCCGGCGAGAACTCGACGTCGTCCAGTGCGCTGATGGAGCGCACGCCAATCGTCGTATTCGTTGCAAAAGCAGCGGCCATGTTCGGTACGTCGCTGAGACGCACCGGCGCCGTGATCTGCTTCGGTGAATCGAGCGATTGGAGAAGCAGCATCGTCGTGCCAGGGAGTACGGGAGCCTCGGGCCAGACGACTGTTCCCTCTCGATCGACGAACCCCAGGTTCCACGTTCCGCCCTCGGAGATTCGGCCGTCCGGTTCAAGGAACGCCGCGTCATCGAATCCGGCAAGCTGCGCCTCCCGGCGAAGCCGGAGTTGCGGGTGCAGGCCGATGTGCTTCACCTCGGCGTTGTCGCGGGTGAAGACGAACGACTTGGCCCTGAGGGCAGGCGGCGGCATCGCGCCGGCCGGGCGCCGGGTCACGAGGATGTGCGGATCCTTGGCGGCGCTAGGGGTTCCCATGTCTAGCGCCGGGTCGAACACGGTCACGCGGAGGCCAGCGATCCCAGTCACGCCCTGAGCTGCCTTGCGGATGTAGCTCAGCGTCTGCTCACGGTCCAGTTCGACGCCGAAGACGATGCGGCAGTCCCGCACCAGGCGGTCCAGGTGGAGTGAGAGACCACGGATGGTGCCGTCTTCCATCCGCATGGATGTGAAGTGCCCGTAGTTGCTGAGGGCGAGGCTCTGGAGGTCATCGAGGGTGACGGGGTTCCCGTTCAGTTCTGCCATGCGGCCAGTCTTACAGCCCGTCAGAGGACGTCAACACCCCTCGCAGCACCGAAAGTTCGGATTAGTTCGGTGTGAGGGCGGCGAGAGTGCGTACTCCTGAGGAGCCTGACAGGACACGCTGAAGCCATGAAGACGAACGCACCTCAACACATGCCAGGCACCGGGTTCCTACGCGGAGGGGCCCACGGCCCTCTCGAGCTGCTGCACGCGTTCGACCAGACCAGCAAGCTCGGTCGAGACCCGCTCTACCTCGGCTTGCAGTTCGTTCAGGCGTCGCGCCGAGTCGCGAGGCCTCGGCTCGCCGGCAGCGGGATCGCGCACGTAGGTGCCGCTCCCCGAGACGCCTTCGACTAGCCCGTCTTCCTGAAGTTGCGCGTAGGCGTTCTGCACGGTCATCAGGGAGACGCCGAGCTTCTTCGCATACGCCCGGCCACCGGGAAGGCGATCCCCCGGACCGAACGTACCCGCGGCGATCTCGTCTCGGAGTCTGGCGGCGATTTCTCGGGCGTTGGGCTTCCGCTTCGGCTGTGAGTTCACTCCGAAAGCGTACTTGACCTAGGTCGCTTGAACTCAGGGCGTGTGAGCACTTGACGGCCAGGAAGCGACCTAGGTAGCTTTCTCATCAACGGCAAGCGACCTAGGTCGCTCACCTTCCTCGGTCCTTTGACCAGAGGAGTTGCCTGGTCAAGACGGATCCGGAGACGGACGCAGCGGACACCAGCAGCACTTCTTGACCTGACCGACCCAAACCTGTACCGGCGGAGCTGACCGAACCGCAGTACCCCGCACCAGCCGGAAGACCTGGGAAGGCGACGTTGTCGCACGCCAACGGGCTGGGAGCGGAAATTCCTTGAGAACTGAAGAGCGTGCCGACCCAGCCACATGCACAGGTGTGGTCGATGGGTGCAGGCCACCACCCCGACCGCCCATGTCGGGCCAGGTGCCTGCCCGGATCCGCCTTCTTGGCGAGTTCGGCATTGCGTGATTGGAGGGCTTTGCCCTCCGTGTTGCTCCGATGGTCGTAGGTCAGGTTCGACTCCTGGCCGGAGCGCGGGCCCCGTCTTGGGGCTCTCTGTGCAACCAGCCGCGGGCGGTCGCCTCTCTCCAAAGACCGCGACCGCCCCGGCTCCCTTCGCTGATCAGGAGAGATCCACATGCGTTCGTACATCGGTAACCACCAGATCGTGAATCTGGCCGAGTTCGAAGAGCTGGCGCTCGGCTTCGATGAACTGCCCCTCGGGCTGGACAGGGACCTGTTCCGGGGCCCGCTGACCCCGGAGACGGCCCAGGAGCGTGCGGCCCGTGAGGCGGTGGCCCGTGAGGTCATCGCGGAGCTGGCCGCGATGGGTGAGGGCGGGGACGAGATCGCCGCGTGGGACGCGCTCTACGCCGACGCGCTCACCCGTACCGTCCCGTTCCTGCGGGGCGCCGCCCGTGACGCCGGCCGTTCCTCCTGGATGGGGGAAGCGGCATGAGCGCCCGATCGATGCAAGACCTGCACCGGGTGCTGATCTGGCTCGGTTCGCTGGCCGTCGTGAGCTGCACCGTGAGCGCCGTGGCGGTGCACGAGGGCTGGCTCCTTGGGGTGGCCGCGCTCGGTTTCGGTGTCCAGCACATCGGCTGGTCGCTTCACCGGCGCCGGATCGGCGGTGCGGCATGAGCACCACCTTGGCGGCCCTGTCCGCAGCGCTTCCCCTGGCGTCCGGCTGGTCTGTTCACAGCCTGTGGATGCGGCGCCGGATCGAGACGGCCCGCCGCGACCCGCTCACCGGGCTGTGGACGCGGGACCCCTTCGAGGAGCGGGCCCGCAAGAGCCTGGCCCGAGGGTCCCAGCGTGCCGTACTCGTCTTGGACCTCAACCGATTCAAGGAGATCAACGACACCCTCGGCCACGCGGCCGGAGACGCGGTCATCCGTGAGACCGGGCACCGCCTGGGCCGGTGGGCCGAGGAGCACGCCGGGGTCGCCGGGCGCCTGGGCGGGGACGAGTTCGCCGCCCTGATCCCCGGCTACGGCATCGACAAGTTGCGCGCCGACCTGTTCATGCTGACGGGCCGACTGGCCCAGCCGGTGGCCTTCGAGGGGCGCCCCATCGAGGTGAGTGCCTCGATCGGTGCCGCCTATTACCGCACCGGAAACGGTGACCTCTCCACCCTGCTGCGCAGGGCTGATGAGCAGATGTACCGGGCCAAGCAGCGTGGCGGGGGCTGGCGCATCGCGCACCGGCTGAGCGTCCCCGAGGTGGGCACGGTCAACGGGCGTCGTGATGGCCGCCGTGGTACGAGCGGGGTGGCGGCGTGATGGCGACCCGCAACGCACTGAGCAAGGCACAGAAGATCGTGTTGACGGCAGCGTTCGTGCCCATGCTCGCCACCGGGGTTGCCGGTGGGGTGGGGACGTTCAGCAACATCAGCCGCGCCTACGGCTCCGGTACGGCGCTGGGCGCGGTGGCAGCCGGTGAAGGTGCGACCGCCGTTCTGGCGCTGGTACTCCTCGGGCTGACGATGCTGGGTCAGTCCTCCCCGGGGATCATCCGGGTGGGGCTGTGGGCCCTGCCGGCCGCCGCGTCGGTCATGGCCGCGATGGCCGCCGATGACCCGGGCCGCACCGTCATCTACGCCGTGACCCCGATGGGCATGTGCGTCGCTGCGGAGGGCATGGCGTTCCTCGCCCGGCGGATCGTGGTTCACCAGGACGGCCGCGACATCGAGGCGGAAGCGAAGGCTGCCGCCGTGGTTCGGGCCCTGGCTTACCACCGGGCCCGCGCGGCGAACCACCCGCAGTCGAGGGTGCGGAAGTCGTCCGACCGGACATCGTGGAAGCTGGCTCGGAAGGTCGGGTTGGGCGACGCATCGTTGGGTGCGCGACTCCTGGACGTCCAGCGGGACCGGCTCACCAGCGGTGCGGACGCCGCCCTGGCCGCCATGTTCACCGGCCCCACAAACCAGTATGAAACGGCAGAGTTCACCGTAAATCGGTTGGGGTCTGACCTGCATGAGTCGGCCCCCGAGACGCCGCCCGTAACGACCGAACTCCCGGCCCCTGAGTCGGTCGACTCGGCACCGGTCATCGAGCCGGTTGCCCTGCCGCAGCCGGTTTCGGTAGTCGAGCCGGTCGAGCCTCCCCAGTCGGCTCCGGTGAAGGCGGTCGCCGCTGTGGAGTCGGCCCCGCGCCGGGCAACTGGTCGGGTGCCGAAGTCGGCCCGTACGCCCCGACCGACGCGCGATTCCGATGAGCTGCTGGAAGAGGCCCGGTCGGTCACGGCCAACTGGTCCGATGGCGAGCTGACAGCCGAGGCGATCCGTAAGGCGGTCCGCACGTCGTCCGCCAGGGGCCGTCTGCTGCGCGACACGCTCAAAGTCGAACGCGCCGCCGCCGCTGAAGCGACGGCCGCGTGATGGCCGGGCCCGGCATACCCGTCTATCCATGGAGGCTCGCCCCGGACGGGCTGGCCACGCGCCGTCAACTCCGCGCGGCCGGCCTGCGCCCCGGCGGACAGGACGTCGTGGCCCAGCTTGAGCGACCGCGCTACCGGCGGGAGCCGCTGACCGCCTATCTCTACCGCGTCGACCTGGCCAAGCCCGTCCGGCCCATGACCCCGGCCAAGTGGGACGCGCTCGCCCTGGCGATGCTCGCCCGCCGTACCTGCCCCCAGTGCTCCACCGACGCCGGATACGTCATCCCGGCCTCGCTCGGCATGTGCGTGCCCTGCGCCTACCCCGAAGAACAGCGCGCTGCCTGAAGCAGAGGGCCCGGACGCCTCGCCGTCCAAGCGTCGTCCGGGCCCCCTTTCACCCCACTCGCTATGAGGGAGCAGACCCACCGTGTCTGATGTCCGCATCACTGACCAGGCCGAAGAGCTTGAGCGCCCCGGCGCCGAGGTCTTCGACATCACCACCAAGCGCCCCGCCAACCCCGCCCCGGCACCGACCGCCCCGCAGGACGATGAGGACGAGGAGTCGCCGCGGCTGCGGCCGGTCGACTCCCCGGACCTGCCGCCCCCGGGCATCACGTCCTACAAGCGCCTCCCGATCATCCCTTCCTGGCTGAAGTCGAAGCCGGGGTTCGTCTCCACCACGCAGCGCGCGACGAGCAACGCGTTCTACGCCACCGCCTTCCACGGCATCCGCACCCCCTGGTACGCGCTTCAGCTCGGGCGGCTCGCCCCGCGCGGCGTGGCCCGACTGGTACGGGACACCAACCGGTGGGTGTGGGACGCCGAGGCGGCCCCGCTGCGGGCGTATGAGGTCTACAAGGAGAACACCGCCGAGTACCTGAAGCTGTCACGGCAGCGCGACAGCCGGGTACGGCTACGGACCCTGGTCACCGTGGTGGGGCTCATCTTCGGTACCGGCTTCGCGCTGACCATGTACGTCATGGCGCCCGGTTGGCTCGCCGTGTTCGCCTCGGCCGCCGTCCTCGCCGCCGGTTTCTGGGGCGCACCCAAGGATCAGCCGGTGATCGGGCCCGCCGTGCTGAAGACGGAACTTGAGAAGCTCACCGGGATGCTCGTGCTCCGGGCGCTGGACAACATCGGCAACGCGAAGCTGACGGCCGCCATCAAGAAGGGCGGAGACATGAACGGCCTGCGCTTCACCTCGGAGATCACCCGGGACGGGCCCGGCTACCGCGCCGACCTCGACCTTCCCTGGGGTGTCACCCCGGAGGACATCATGGAGGCCCGCAAGCCGCTCGCCTCCGGCCTGCGCCGCAAGGTCGGATCGGTGTGGCCGTCCTCCGACCCGACCGAGCACGAAGGCCGCCTGGTCCTGTGGGTGGGCGACAAGCCCATGAACGAGACCAAGAAGCCCGCCTGGCCGCTGCTGAAATCAGGGCAGGTGGATCTGTTCAAGCCGGTCGTCTTCGGCAACGACCAGCGCATGGCCGATGTGGCCGTGACCCTGATGTTCGCCAGTGTGGTCGTCGGCTCCATCCCGCGCATGGGCAAGACGTTCCTGATGCGTCTGTTCCTGCTCATCGCCGCTCTGGACCCGCGCGCCCAGCTCTACGCGTTCGACTTCAAGGGCACCGGCGACTTCGGCGCGCTGGAGCCGGTCTGTCACCGCTACCGGGCAGGGGATGAGGATGAGGACATCCTCTACGTCCTCGAATCGCTGCGGGAACTGCGTGCCGAGCTGCGGCGCCGCGCGAAGGTCATCAAGTCGCTGCCACGCTCGCGCTGCCCGGAGTCGAAGGTGACTGCCGAGCTGGCCAACGACAAGAGCTTGGGCCTGCACCCGATCGTCGCCGGATTCGATGAGTGCCAGGTTCCCTTCGAGCACGAGAAGTACGGCAAGGAACTCGAAGAGATCTGCACCGACCTGTGCAAGCGCGGCCCGGCCCTCGGCATGGTCACCCTGTTCGGGACGCAGCGCCCGGACGCGAAGTCGCTGCCCACCGGTATCAGCGCGAACGCGGTGCTGCGGTTCTGCCTCAAGGTCATGGGTCAGCCCGCCAACGACATGGTGCTCGGTACCTCGATGTACAAGGCGGGGTACCGGGCCACGATGTTCTCCCGCACCGACCGGGGCATCTGCTGGATGGCCGGTGAGGGAGACGACCCGCGCATCGTGGCCTCGGCGTTCGTGGACGCGGTCGCCGCCGAACAGGTCGTCGTGCGGGCCCGCCGGATGCGCGAGGAGTACGGCAACGTCACCGGCCACGCCATCGGCCAGGAACCCGAGAGCGGGGAAGCCTCCTTCGACCTCCTCGCCGACATCCTCAGGGTCGTGCCGGCCGATGAGGAGAAGGTCTGGAACGAGAAGGTCGCCGCCCGCCTCGCCGCGCTTCGCCCCGAGGTCTACAGCGGCTGGAAGGCCGAGACGGTCACCACGAACCTCAAGCCGCACGGCATCACCGCACAGGACGTCTGGGGCTCCACCACCGCAGGCAAGGGCACCACCCGACGCGGCATCGCCCGCGCCGACATCACGGGTGCCTTCACCCTCCGTGATGGAAAGCGGTCGGGGAGCTGACTCGCACCGCTGCTAGACCTAGCGGCCATCGCTGCTAGGTCTAGCACCCCCGCTAGCACCCCGAACCGGTTCCCATCAGCGATCTCGCACCTAGCAGCCGACCTGCGAAAACACCGGAATCCCCGCCCGGAAGGCACTCCATGACCTCCATCCTCCTTGCTAGCGCCTGCCTACTGATCATCACTCTCGGTTACATCAGCGTGTGCGCGTCCTCGCCGTTCGGCACCTGCCGCAAGTGCAAGGGCTTCGGCTACGCGCTCAAGACCGACCGCAAGGGCCGCCTCAAGCGCGGCAAGCACTGCCGCCGCTGCGACGGCCACGGCAAGCGCATCCGCATCGGCCGCCACCTCTACAACCTCTGGCTGCGCCTGTACCGCGACGCCAACCCCGCCCCCCGCAAGACGTTCGCCCCGAAGGGATAACCCCATGGCCATCACCCTCTCGCTCGTCGCCCTGTTCGGCCTGGTCCTGTTCTTCCTGCTCCGCTCCAAGACCCTCGGCTACGGCTCCGCGTTCATCGCCATCATGTTCGGCTTCTTCCTCGCCTCCACCGGAGCGTCCGAGCCCATCAACCAGCTCACCACCGCCGTCATCAAGGCCGTGTCCGACCTCGGGAGCCAGGGATGAAGCAGCCGCTCGCCTACCGGCACTGGGCCGTCGACCTCGCCCCCAAGGCGGCCCCCGCACTCGCCACCACGACCGTGCTCATCCTGGGCCGGATCTGGAACGCCAACGGCGCCGAGCACAGCATCGGCAACGCGGCCCTCATGGTCGTGCTCGCCACCGGCGCCGCGGCGGCCGGCGCGTTCTCCTCCGGCAACCGCTCCGGTGGCAGCGTCATCGCCGGAACCGCGTTCGCCGCCTCCGGGGGCCTGGCCCTCGCTGGGGTCGCCGGATACGCCGATGGCCTCTCCCTGCCGATCCTGCTGTGGGCCCTGGCCACCGCCGTCGCCTACGGACTCGCCGCCCGCTACTGGCGCACCGACCGACGCGAAGACGTCGCACACGAGCGGCAGACCCTCGGCCGCCGCGAAGACCACGCCCACGTCGAGCGGGTCGAAGCGCTGCGCGCCGGAGCACAGATCGAGGTCGCCCGCTCCGGCGCCGTCTACGCCGAACAGCTCGCCAACGCCCTCATCACCCGCGCTACCCTCCCCGGCTTCAACCCGCACGCCATCACGGACGCGGGACTTCCCGAACTGCCCCGCGCTGAGGGGAGGGACTGGTGAGCGGGCCGGAGGCGGTCTACGCCACCGCGCCGAGCGTCATCAGCGAGATCGGATGGACCGTGCGCGGAGCCCGCGACTGCCGTCGCGGCGTCCACGTCCGGGAGTTCTGGCTCCGCAAGGCCGCACTCCTGGACCGCATCGCCCTCAGCGACGACGACCCCGTGGGCGGTGACGCCGCGACGTGCGCCGTTGAAGCGGCTCGCCGGCTGATGGAGATCGACCACGCGGACAGTTCCCGCACCGCAGACCCCCGCGGCTACGTCCGCCAGCAATACGCCCTCTGGATCCGCCACCACTGAGGAGAGATCACCTTGAACTCCAGCTCCGCCCTGAGCACCACGCAGCACCCCACGATGCACACGCAGGTCGACGGTCTCAGCTACCGGCCCGAGCGGATCAGCGTCATCGCGGCCCTGTCCCACATCCGCAGCGCCCGCAAGAGCCCCAAGAACGTGGACGCGGTCAACGTCTACGCCTTCACCGGCCGGGACGGGATCCCGCTGCACGTGGTCTACATCCACCACGCCCCGGGCCGCTGGCACGGCGTCCGCGACGTCATCGACGTCTACGAGATCCCCACCGCCGCGCTCACCGACCTGTAGCTGTGCCCGGGGCGGTCGCCTCTCTCCAAAGACCGCGACCGCCCCGGTATCTCCGTCCCTTCGCAGAAACAGGAGACCCCCAGCATGACGCAACCCACCCCGATCAGGCGATCCCGCCTCCGGGTACTCGACGCCTACTCGTGCATCGGTGGCGCGGCCCGCGGCTACCAGTACCTCGGCTGGCACGTCACCGGCATCGACATCAACCCGCAGCCCGACTACTGCGGCGACGCCTTCCACCAGGGCGACGCCGTCGAGTTCATCCGCGAGCACGGCCGCGAGTTCGACTTCATCCACGCCTCGCCGCCCTGCCAGGGAGAAGGGGCGCCGACCAAGGGCACGAACGCCGCCCGCAATGCCCGCACCGGCCGCCGGCACCCGAGGCTCATCGCTCCCACCCGCGCGGCTCTGGACGCCGTGGGACGGCCGTACGTGATGGAGAACGTGGCCGGCTCCGAGGTCCGCAAAGACGTGCGGCTGTGCGGCGAACAGTTCGGCCTGGCCGTGCTGATGCACCGCTACTTCGAACTCGGCGGCTGGTCCACCGCGCAGCCGGCGCACCCCGCGCACCGGGGCAGGGTGCGCGGCTGGCGACACGGCAAGTACTTCAACGGCCCCTACGTCGCGGCCTACGGCAAGGGCGGCGGCAAGGCCACCGTGGACGAGATCCGCGAGGCCAAGGGCATCGACTGGTCCACCGACCACCTCTCCCTGCGCGAGGCCCTGCCGCCCGCCTACACCCGCTGGATCGGGACCGCGTTCCTGACCCACAGCACGGAGGCAGCGGCATGAACCCCACCCTCCTGAACGCCGCCCTCACCGCAGCCGGGCGCGGCTGGCCCGTCTTCCCCCTGCGTGCCGGGGACAAGCGGCCCGCCGGACACCCCGAACGCAACTGCCCCCGCACCGGCCGCTGCACGGACGGGCACCGGACCCCCGAACAGCGCGCCACCCTCGACCCCGGACAGATCACCGCTTGCTGGCAGGCAGCCTCCTACAACGTCGGCATCGCCACCGGCCCCGCCGGACTCCTCGTCGTGGACCTCGACATCCCCAAGGACGACGACGGACCCGCTCCCCAGGAATGGGCCGGTGCCACGGACGGTCTGGACGTCTTCGCGATGATCTGCGAGCGCGCCGGTGAGCGGCTGCCGACCGAGACGTTCACGGTGCGCACCCGCCGTGGCGGACAGCACCTGTACTTCACCGCCCCTGCCGAAAAGCAGCTACGTGGGAGCGCAGGGCGCCTGGGGTGGAAGGTCGACACGCGAGCCTGGGGCGGATACGTGGTCGCGGCCGGCAGCACGGTCGGCACCGGGGTCTACGAGATCATTCACGACGCGCCCCCAGCCCCCCTCCCCACGTGGCTCTGTGACCTCCTCATCACGCCGCCCGCACCCGCCCCCGTCCCCGTGGCCGTGCTCCGCGCCCGGATCGGGAAGGCAGACCGGTACGCGACCGCAGCGCTCAACGGCGAGGTCGCCAAAGTCGCGTCCGCTGCCACCGGCGCCCAGAACACCACGCTCTACAACGCGGCGTACGCGCTCGGCCGCCTCATCGCCGCAGGGACCCTCACCGAGGACGAGGTGACCGACGCGCTCACCGCCGCGGCCCCGGAGGGGCTCGCGCCTTCCCGCATCGCGGCCAGCATCCGCGACGGCATCCACCGCAGCGCCCGCAACACCCTGGGAGGAGCGGCATGACCACACAGCCCGTGGACAGCTCGGAACTGTGGGCGGGCTTCGAGGCTCTGGACGCTCAGGAGGCGGCTACTGCGCCGTGGGAGGAGCCGATCCCGCTCACCGCCCGCCGGGAACTCCCCGCCTTCCCCACCGAGGTCTTTCCGGCCTGGCTGGGCGATTACGTGCGCGCGGTCGCGGAAGAGACGCAGACACCGGTGGACATGGCCGCCTCCCTCGCGCTCGCGGTGCTGGGCACTGCTGCCGGGGGCCGGGCCGTGGTCCACGTCCGTGGCCGGTGGCGTGAGCCCGTGAATGTGTTCGTGGTCGTCGCGCTGCCGCCGGGCAACCGCAAGAGTGCTGTGTTCAACCTGATGGCCGACCCGCTCTACCGCTGTGAAGCGCTCCTGGTCACGCAGTCCGCCGGCCGGATCGTGGAAGCGGAGATCACCGCCCGCCTCGCCCGGGAGGTCGCGGACAACGCGGCGGCCAAGGCGGCCCGCGCCGACACGGACAAGCGCGACCAGCTCGTGGCTGAGGCCATCGGCCTCGCGCAGGCCGCCGAGGCGGTCACCGTGCCCGCCAAGCCCCGTCTGCTGGCCGACGACGCCACCCCGGAAGTCATCGCCTCACTCCTGGCCGAACAGGGCGGCAGGCTCTCCGTGATGTCCGCCGAGGGCGGCATCTTCGACATCATCGCCGGCCGCTACTCCGGCACCCCCAACCTGGATGTCTTCCTGCGCGGGCAGGCAGGCGACCGGCTTCGGGTGGACCGCCGGGGCCGCGAAGAGTTCATCGAGTCCCCTGCCCTGACCATGGGGCTCACCGTGCAGCCCTCCGTGCTGGAGGACATCGGCCGCATTAAGGGAGCCAACGACCGGGGCCTGTTGGCCAGGTTCTTCTACTCCCTCCCGACCTCGCTTGTCGGGCACCGCACGATCCTGCCCGAACCGATCCCGGACGCGGTGGCTACCACCTACGAGGAGAAGATCACCGCCCTGACCATGTCCCTGGCGGACTGGACGGACCCGGCGGTACTCCAGCTCTCCCCCGAAGCGGGCGACATCCTCGTTGCCTTCGAGGAGCGCCAGGAACCGCGGCTGCGGCCCCGTGGCGGCGACCTCGCCCACGTCGGGAACTGGGCCAACAAGCTGGGCGGCGCAACCTGCCGCCTGGCCGGGCTCCTTCACCTGGCCGTGCATCCCACGAACGGCCATACCGAGCCCGTCAGCGCGGACACCCTGCGCGCAGCGGTGAAGCTGATCGACTACTTCACCGGTCACGCGCTGGTGGTCTTCGACCTCATGGGCGCCGACCACACCGCCAACCGCGCTCACGCCGTGCTGGAGCTGCTGCGCACCCAGCAGTGGAGCGAGGTCAGCAAGCGCGACCTCATGGTGAAGCTCTCCCGCTCCGAGTTCCCCACGGTCGCTGATCTGGACCCCGCCCTGGAGCTGCTGGACGAGCACGGATTCATCCGCTGCCAGCCCGTCCAGCGCACCGGAGGCCGGGGCCGGCCGCCGTCCCCGCGCTACCTCATCCACCCCCAACTCAGCGACTCGACCGTCTGACCCCCGCCACAGAAACCACAGAATCACAGAAATAACCCCACCTAGCCCCTGACCTGCACAAACACCGCCAGGGGTGGTCCGCCACAGAAACCCACGGAAGTCCCACACAAATACCCGCCCACCCCGGGCCCTTATTTCTGTGGGACTTCCTGCGGTTTCTGTGGCGGACCACCCCCACAGAGGTTTCCGCAGGTCAGACCCCCTGCCCCGGGTTTCTGTGTATTTCGTGGTTTCTGTGGCGGCCCCCAGCTACGCCCTGCCTGGAGGAACGCCTTGAGCACCACCGCGCAACTGCCCTCTAGTCATCAGGCCGTGACCGTTGCTGAGGCGATGGCGGCCCTGCGAATCAGCCGACCCAAGCTCTACGACCTCATCCGCTCGGGAGCACTCCCAAGCTTCACCATCGGCCGGGCCCGCCGCATTCCCGCCGACTCGCTGCATCACTTCATCCACAACCAAATCGAGGAGGCTGCCTGATGGCCAAGCGACGCCCGAACGGCGGAGGGACCATCACCAGGCGGACAGACGGCAGGTACCAGGGTGCCGCCTACGTCACGGACACCGATGGCCAACGGGTTCGGAAATTCGTCTATGGCGGGACGTACGACGAAGCGGCGGAGAAGCTCGGAAAGCTGCAAGACCAGGAGCGCAACGGGGTTCCCGTGCCCTCGCGTTCCTGGACCGTGGGGCAATGGCTCGCCTACTGGCTGGAGCACATCGTCAAGCCCAACCGCGAGTTCAACACGTACGTCAAGTACGAGTCCAAGGTCAGGCTCTACCTGGTGCCCCATCTGGGAAAGAAGCCTCTGACCAAGCTGACCCCGGCACAGGTCCGCCTGTTCCTGGCTGCTCTGGTTCGCGAGAAGGTCCCGCCCACGGCTCGGTTCGAGTCATTGCGCGTCTTGCGCAACGCCCTGAACCGGGCGCGTCGCGAGGAGATCGTGATGCGCAATGTCGCTGAGCTGGTGGACATGCCCACGGTCAAGAAGCAGGAGCGCAAGCCATGGACCGCGCGGGAGGCGATTGTCTTCCTACGTACCGCGCGGGCCCACCGGCTCTACGCAGCCTGCGTGCTGGTGCTGGTTCTGGGGCTGCGACGGAGTGAGGTGCTGGGGCTGCGCTGGCAGGACATCGACTTCGAGGCCGGACAGTTCACCCCGGCCAAGCAGGTACAGCGGGCAGAAGGCAAGTTGGTCCTGAAGGACCTCAAGACGGAGTCCTCGAACGCCGTGCTGCCCTTGCCGAAGTTCTGCGCCGACGCTCTTGAAGAACGGCGATACCTCCAGAGTCTGGAGCGAAAGAACGCCGGCACCGACTGGAAACAGGCGTCGAATGCGGACCTGATCTTTTCGTCGGCCCACGGAGGGATGATCGAGCCGCGGGGCTTCTCCCGGACGTTCGAGGCCTTGGTGAAGCGGGCTGGCGTGCGGCCGGTCACCGTGCGGCTGGCGAGGCACACGTGCGGAACGCTGCTGGCTTCGCTGAAGGTGCATCCCAAGGTCGCCCAAGCGATCCTTCGACACAGTCAGATCAGCATGACGATGGATATCTACACGCACGTTGTGGATGAGGATCAGCGCGAGGCGGCCGGCCTTCTCGCAGATCTGCTGGAAGATCCACTCATCGGCTGATGTCAGCCGTAGATGTCAAAGACCCCCAACCGTGATCGGTTGGGGGTCTTTGTGCTGGTGGGGCTAACAGGATTTGAACCTGTGGCCTCATCCTTATCAGGGATGCGCTCTAACCAACTGAGCTATAGCCCCATCCGCGCTGCGCGCTGACTCCTGAAGGTTAGCGCACACACCCGGTAGGTCCAAAATCCGTTCCCGGGGGCCCCGCGGAGGCCGTCCCGGGGGACGCCGCAAGGGCGTCCCCGCAGGTCAGTCAGCCGGTGGGCCGGCCCTCGAACCGGTCGGTCATTCGTCCTCCGCCAGCGTCAGCTCGACGCCCCCGACGAAGCCCGCCGACAGGTTGTAGATGAACGAGCCGAGCGTCGCCAGCGCCGTCATGAGCACCACGTCGATGACCGCGATCACCGAGCTGAAGATCAGCACGCGGGGCAGCGAGAGGAACGACTGGAGGTCGAACCCGTTGCTCTCGTTCGAACCGGTCGCCTCGCTGATCGTGCCGCCCACGGTCGAGAAGACGCCCATCGCGTCCATGACCATCCACAGCACCACCGACGCGACGACCGTGCAGACACCGAGCGCGATCGACAGGAGGAAGCTGACCTTCATCACCGACCACGGGTCGGCCTTGGCCACCCGCAGCCGCGCCTTGCGCGTCCGGGGCGCCGTACGGGCCCCCGTGCGCGGCCGGCGTTGCGTGTCCCCACCCTGGCCCCCGCGAGCGGCCCCGGCGCCCGAGGGCGTCGCGTAGGCCTGCGGCGGCTGGTAGGGCTGACCGCCCCGGTTCTGACCGGCGTCGGTCGGTGACTTCGGCTGCGATCCTCGGGTATCCGTCACGGTTCCCCCCTGGGAGTCCGCGGCGGGGCCACGGGCACCGTTCGCTCCAGTCTTGGCCGGTCCGGCGCCCGCGGCTCCACTCACGACTTACTCCTCGTGCTCCCCAGCCGAGGGCTGCGTGCCCTCGGCGGCCTCGGCGACCTGTCCGTCGGCCGCCTCGGTCCCGATCTCGTTCTCGATCTCGTCGACCTCGTCAGCTTCCTGACCGGCCTCCGCGTTGCGCGCGATGCCGACCACGGCGTCGCGCTTACCCAGGTTGATCAGCTGGACGCCCATGGTGTCACGGCCGGTCTCCCTGACTTCGTTGACTCGCGTACGAATCACACCACCGCTGAGCGTGATGGCGAGAATCTCGTCCGTTTCGTCGACCACCAGCGCGCCGACGAGCGAACCGCGATCCTCCACGATCTTCGCCGCCTTGATGCCCAGTCCACCACGACCCTGGACGCGGTACTCGTCCACTGCCGTCCGCTTGGCGTAGCCGCCGTCGGTCGCGGTGAACACGAACGTACCCGGCCGCACCACGCTCATGGAGAGCAGTTCGTCCCCGCCTCGGAAACTCATGCCCTTCACGCCGGAGGTCGCGCGTCCCATGGGGCGCAACGAGTCGTCCGTCGCCGTGAAGCGGATCGACTGGGCCTTCTTGCTGATGAGCAGGAGGTCGTCGTCGGCGGACACCAGCTCCGCGCCGATGAGCTCGTCGTCGCTGCCGTCCTCCGTCTCGCGGAGGTTGATGGCGATTACACCACCCGAACGGGGCGAGTCGTAGTCCTTGAGGGCCGTCTTCTTCACCAGCCCGCCCTTGGTGGCCAGGATCAGGTAGGGCGCCGCCTCGTAGTCGCGGATCGCGAGGATCTGGGCGATCTTCTCGTCCGGCTGGAAGGCCAGCAGGTTCGCCACGTGCTGCCCGCGCGCGTCGCGGCCGGCGTCCGGGAGCTCGTACGCCTTCGAGCGGTAGACGCGGCCCTTGTTCGTGAAGAACAGCAGCCAGTGGTGCGTGGTGGACACGAAGAAGTGGTCGACCAGGTCGTCCTGCTTCAGCTTCGTGCCGCGCACGCCCTTGCCGCCGCGCTTCTGCGAGCGGTAGTCCTCGGTCTTGGTCCGCTTGACGTAGCCGCCGTGGGTGATCGTGACGACGATGTCCTCTTCGGCGATCAGGTCCTCCATGGACATGTCGCCGTCGAAGGGGACCAGCTTGGAACGCCGGTCGTCGCCGAACTTCTCGACGATCGCCGCCAGTTCCTCGCTGACGATCTGACGCTGGCGCTCCTCGGAGGCCAGGATCGCGTTGTACTCGTTGATCTTGGCCTGGAGCTCGTCGTGCTCGGCGACGATCTTCTGCCGCTCCAGGGCCGCCAGGCGGCGGAGCTGCATCTCCAGGATCGCGTTGGCCTGGATCTCGTCGATCGACAGCAGGCCCATCAGGCCCTCGCGGGCGATCTCGACCGTGTTGCTGCGCCGGATGAGGGCGATGACCTCGTCGATCGCGTCCAGCGCCTTGAGTAGACCGCGCAGGATGTGGGCGCGCTCCTCCGCCTTGCGCAGGCGGAAGCGCGTGCGCCGGACGACGACCTCGATCTGGTGCGTCACCCAGTGGCGGATGAACGCGTCGATCGACAGGGTGCGCGGCACCCCGTCGACGAGCGCCAGCATGTTGGCGCTGAAGTTCGACTGGAGGTCGGTGTGCTTGTACAGGTTGTTCAGCACGACCTTGGCGACGGCGTCCCGCTTGAGGACGATCACCAGGCGCTGGCCGGTCCGCGAGGAGGTCTCGTCGCGGACGTCGGCGATGCCGCCGACCTTGCCGTCCTTCACCAGGTCGGCGATCTTCTGCGCCAGGTTGTCCGGGTTGGTCTGGTACGGAAGCTCCGTGACCACCAGGCACTGGCGGTTCTGGATCTCCTCGACCTCGACCACCGCGCGCATCGTGATGGAGCCGCGCCCGGTCCGGTACGCCTCCTCGATGCCCTTGCGGCCCACGACGAGGGCGCCCGACGGGAAGTCCGGGCCCTTGATCCGCTCGACGAGCGCGTCCTGGAGCTCCTCGTGGGAGGCACCGGGGTGCTCCAGCGCCCACTGGGCACCGGCCGCGACCTCGCGCAGGTTGTGCGGCGGGATGTTGGTGGCCATGCCGACGGCGATGCCGGCCGAACCGTTGACCAGGAGGTTCGGGAAGCGCGCCGGCAGGACCGTCGGCTCCTGGTTGCGGCCGTCGTAGTTGTCCTGGAAGTCGACGGTCTCCTCGTCGATGTCCCGGAGCATCTCCATGGCCAGCGGCATCAGCTTGCACTCTGTGTAGCGCATCGCGGCCGCCGGGTCGTTGCCCGGGGAGCCGAAGTTGCCGTTGGAGTCCACGAGCGGCATCCGCATCGACCACGGCTGGGCCAGACGGACCAGGGCGTCGTAGATGGAGCTGTCGCCGTGCGGGTGGTAGGTGCCCATGACGTCACCGACGACGCGGGCGCACTTGTAGAAGCCCTTCTCGGGCCGGTAGCCACCGTCGTACATCGCGTACAGCACGCGGCGGTGGACGGGCTTGAGGCCGTCCCGCACGTCGGGCAGGGCGCGGGAGACGATGACGGACATCGCGTAGTCGAGGTAGGAGCGCTGCATCTCCGTCTCGAGCCCGACGGGCTCGATCCGCATCTGCGGCGGCTCCGCCGCGGGGTTCTCGGTGGTGGGGGTGGTTTCATCGGCCATTGCTGGTCAGAAGTCCTTTCAGGCGGTCAGCGGAGGCCGACTCAGATGTCGAGGAACCGAACGTCCTTGGCGTTGCGCTGGATGAAGGAGCGTCGGGCCTCGACGTCCTCGCCCATGAGCACCGAGAAGAGGTCGTCCGCCTGCGCGGCGTCGTCCAGGGTGACCTGGCCGAGCACGCGGTGGTCCACGTCCATGGTGGTGACGCGCAGTTCCTCGGCGTTCATCTCGCCCAGACCCTTGAAGCGCTGGATCGAGTCTTCCCTGATCCGCTTGCCCTGCCCCTTGCCGAGCTCGACCAGGGCGTCGCGCTCACGGTCGGAGTACGCGTACTCGAAGTCGTCCCGACCCCACTTGATCTTGTACAGCGGCGGGCGCGAGAGGTACACGTGCCCGGCCTCGACCAGCGGCCGCATGAAGCGGAACAGGAAGGTCAGCAGCAGGGTGTTGATGTGCTGGCCGTCGACGTCGGCGTCCGCCATCAGGATGATCTTGTGATAGCGGAGCTTCTCGATGTCGAAGTCCTCGTGCACACCGGTACCGAAGGCGCTGATCAGCGCCTGGACCTCGGTGTTCTGGAGGATCTTGTCGATCCGGGCCTTCTCGACGTTCAGGATCTTGCCTCGGATCGGCAGGATGGCCTGGTACATCGGGTTGCGGCCGGACTTCGCGGAACCACCGGCCGAGTCGCCCTCGACGATGAAGATCTCGCACTTGGTCGGGTCGTTCGACTGGCAGTCGGACAGCTTGCCCGGCAGCGAGGCGCTCTCCAGCAGACCCTTGCGACGGGTGAGGTCACGGGCCTTGCGGGCGGCGACGCGGGCCGTGGCGGCCTGGATCGACTTGCGGATGATGTCCGCGGCCTCGACCGGGTTGCGGTCGAACCAGTCGTTGAGGTGCTCGTGGACGACCTTCTGCACGAAGGTCTTGGCCTCCGTGTTGCCCAGCTTGGTCTTCGTCTGGCCCTCGAACTGGGGCTCGCCCAGCTTGACCGAGATGATCGCCGTCAGACCCTCGCGGATGTCCTCGCCGGCGAGGTTGTCGTCCTTCTCCCGGAGCAGCTTCTTCTCGCGCGCGTAACGGTTCACCAGACCCGTCAGGGCCGCGCGGAAGCCTTCCTCGTGCGTTCCGCCCTCGTGGGTGTGGATCGTGTTGGCGAAGGAGTAGACACCCTCGGTGTACTGCGAGTTCCACTGCATCGCGATCTCGACCGAGAGGAGGCGCTCCTTGTCCTCGGCCTCGACGTCGATGACGGTCGGGTGGATCAACTCGCCCTTGCGCGAGTTGAGGTACTTCACGAAGTCGACGATGCCGCCCTCGTAGTAGTACTTCACCGTGCGCGCGGGGGGCTCGACCGCGTCCACGTCGGGGTCGTCCGCACCGACGGTCGCCTTCGCCGACTCGCGCTCGTCCGTCAGCGTCAGGGTCAGGCCCTTGTTGAGGAAGGCCATCTCCTGGAAGCGGCGCGAGAGCGTCTCGAAGGAGTACTCGGTCGTCTCGAAGATGTCGCCGTCGGCCCAGAACGTCACCGACGTGCCGTGCTCGTCGGTCTCCTCGTTCCGCGCGAGGGCCGCCGTCGGGACACCGAGCTTGTAGTCCTGGGTCCAGCGGTAGCCGTCCGTCTTGACCTCGACCGCGACCCTGGTCGACAGGGCGTTCACGACGGACACGCCCACGCCGTGCAGACCGCCGGAGACGGCGTAGCCGCCGCCGCCGAACTTGCCGCCCGCGTGCAGGACCGTCAGCACGACCTCCAGGGCCGGCTTCCCCTCGGACGGCACGATGCCGACCGGGATGCCGCGGCCGTTGTCGATGACCCGCACACCGCCGTCGGCGAGGATCGTCACGTCGATGGTGTCGGCGTGCCCGGCCAGGGCCTCGTCGACCGAGTTGTCCACAACCTCGTAGACAAGGTGGTGCAGCCCGCGCTCACCGGTCGAGCCGATGTACATGCCCGGCCGCTTACGTACCGCGTCCAGGCCCTCCAGGACCTGGATCGCGCTGGCGTCGTACGAGGCGGTTACCTCGCCGTTCTCGCCGGCTGTGGACTCGTTCTTCTCGTTGGGGTTGCCGGAATCGGCCACGAAGCGCCCTTTCTGGCACAGCACAGGCCGTACTCCGGGCCAGCAGGCATGCAAGCAGGAGCGGCTGCGTCGATCTGCGTTGTCAGCGTGTATCAGCTAGATCCCGCGAACGCGCGGGATTCGCTTCAGTCTACCGGTACCACGGACCTGAATGGGGGTTTGCGGGTACCTGAGTCCGCATGTGCCGCCCTGAACCTCCTCTCTCCGACTCCCCATATCCGGGGAGGGGCTCAAAGAGGCTCACACGGGCATTGAGCGCTTCGGCCTGTCAACCTCCCGCTACGGTGAGGGACACCACCCGCGGGAGGGCCCGCAGGTGCGTTCGAGCCCCGGCTCCGACGCGACCGAAACCCGCCTGTCGCCGGACCGTCGCCGAGCCGTGATCACCGTGCGCGGCCGGTCACACCGCGCGGGCGCGCGAGGGCGCGCGAGGAACACCGCCACCACTCGCCGCCGCCCGGCAGCCCGCGGCCCGCCCCGCTGCTGGCGGGGGGAACCGCCGGCTCACCCGTAGGTGTCGCCCGGCCCCGTACTGCCCGGCGCGCGCCAGGGCCCGTACCGCTTCGGCCCGCCGCCCGGACCCGACACCTTGAGCATCCGGACGGTGCCCTGCCCCAGCTCGGCGTTCAGCCGCGCCACGAGCTGCGGAGCCAGCAGTTTCAGCTGAGCCGCCCACGCCGAGGAATCACACCGCACGAGGAGCTCACGGTCCTCGTAGCGATCCGGTTCACAGTGCGCGGCGATCTCCGGGCCGACGATCTCCGGCCAGCGCTCCATGACGCCCGCGACCGCCATCGGCATCTCCCAGCCGCGCTCCGTCCGCAGCCGGTCCAGCGCGGCCATCAACGGCATCGGGTCCCGGCCGTCGGCGCGGGCGCCGGACCGCAGGCCCGGCTGCTGCTGCCGCTTCTTCCCCGTCGCCGCGTTGCCGCGGGCCCGCGCCTGTTCGCGCGCTGCCGCCAGCGCCTGCCGCGCCAGGTCCACCCCGGAGGGTTCCGGGGCCTTGCGCTCCGGTTGCCTCTGCTCCGGCCGCTTCTCCCCGGGCCGCTTCTCGTGGTCGCTCACAGTCGGGTCACCTCACCACCGGACACCCCGAAGCGCGTCCCCGCCAGCACCCCCGGGACGTCGTCGTCCACCGCCGCGGTCACCAGGACCTGCTCCCCCGGGGACACCAGTTCGGCCAGCCGCTCCCGGCGCCTGCTGTCCAGCTCCGCGAACACGTCGTCGAGGATCAGCACCGGCTCGCTGCCCTCCGAGCGCAGCAGCTCGTAGGAGGCCAGGCGCAGCGCCAGCGCGTACGACCAGGACTCGCCGTGGCTCGCGTACCCCTTCGCCGGCAGTTCGCCGAGCCGCAACAGCACGTCGTCGCGGTGCGGCCCCACCAGGGTCACGCCCCGCTCGATCTCCTGCTTGCGCACGTCGGCCAGCGCCGCCAGGACGACCTCGTACAGGGCCTCGCGGGTGCGCGCCTCCCCGCTGTCCACCGCTTCGCCGGCCGAGGACTTGTACGTCAACCCCAGCGGCCCGCCGCCGGGCGCGAGCTGCTCGTACGCCTTGTCGGCGAGCGGCAGCAGCGTGGAGATCAGGTCCAGCCGCTGGGCCAGGAGCTCCGCGCCCGCGCGGGCGAGGTGCTGGTCCCACACGTCGAGGGTGGACAGGTCCATGGACCTGCCGCCGTGCCGGCGCGCCATCGCCGCCGACTTCAGCAGGGTGTTGCGCTGCTTCAGCACGCGCTCGTAGTCGGAGCGGACGGCCGCCATGCGGGGCGAGCGGGCGGTGACCAGCTCGTCGAGGAAACGCCGGCGCTCGCCGGGGTCGCCCTTCACCAGCGCCAGGTCCTCGGGCGCGAACAGCACGGTCCGTACGATCCCCAGCACGTCCCGGGGCCTGACCTGCGAGGACCGGTTGATCCGGGCCCGGTTGGCACGGCCGGGGTTCAGCTCCAGTTCGACGAGCTGCTGCCGTTCGCCCTGGATCACCGCGGCCCGGACGACGGCCCGTTCCGCGCCCATCCGCACCAGCGGGGCGTCCGAGGACACCCGGTGGCTGCCCAGGGTCGCCAGGTAGCCGATCGCTTCGACGAGGTTGGTCTTGCCCTGGCCGTTCGGGCCCACGAAGGCGGTCACGCCCGGACCGAGGGGGACCTCGGCCCGGGCGTACGAGCGGAAGTCGGCCAGTGAGAGATGCGAAACGTGCATGTGGCGCCGACCTCCCCCGGCTTCCTGCTTCTCGCTGTGGTGCTGTGGTCGTGTGGTGTGGTCCGGTGGCACGGCCGAACCGGGCCGCCGGACCCTGCCGACTAGACCTTCTCGACCGCGTGGCCGCCGAACTGGTTGCGCAGCGCGGCGATCATCTTCATCTGCGGGGAATCGTCCTGCCGGGACGCGAAGCGGGCGAACAGCGACGCGGTGATCGCGGGCAGCGGCACGGCGTTGTCGATGGCCGCCTCGACCGTCCAGCGGCCCTCGCCCGAGTCCGCCGCGAAACCGCGCAGCTGCTGCAGGTGCTCGTCCTCGTCCAGCGCGTTCACGGCGAGGTCCAGCAGCCAGGATCGGATGACCGTCCCCTCCTGCCAGGACCGGAACACCTCGCGGACGTCGGTGACCGAGTCCACCGCCTCCAGCAGCTCCCAGCCCTCGGCGTAGGCCTGCATCATGGCGTACTCGATGCCGTTGTGGACCATCTTCGCGAAGTGGCCGGCGCCGACCTTGCCCGCGTGCACGGAGCCGAAGTCACCCTCGGGCTTGAGTGCGTCGAACACCGGCTGGACCGCGGCGACGTGGTCCTTGTCGCCGCCGTACATGAGGGCGTAGCCGTTCGCCAGACCCCAGACACCGCCGGAGACGCCGCAGTCGACGAAGCCGATGCCCTTGGCCTTCAGCTCCTCGGCGTGCTTCTCGTCGTCGGTCCAGCGGGAGTTGCCGCCGTCCACGACGACGTCGCCGGGCGAGAGCAGCTCACCGAGCTCGTCGATGGTGGACTGCGTCGCCGCACCTGCCGGGACCATCACCCACACCACGCGGGGGGCCTGCAGGCTGTCCACGAGTTCCCGCAGGCTGTGGACATCGGCGAGGTCAGGGTTGCGGTCGTATCCGATGACGGTGTGGCCTGCGCGGCGGATGCGCTCGCGCATGTTGCCGCCCATCTTGCCGAGACCGACGAGACCAAGCTCCATCAGGTGGTTCCTTAAGCGTTGTGGTCGTCTGTGCCGGGGGCCCTGGAGACCGGGGTCCGCCCCGGGATCCGAGCCTACGCCGGGCTGCGCCCCGGGGCGCCACGGACGCCCCGAACGCGGCGCCGGACGCCGTCGGGCCCGGCCTCGCGGTGGCGAGGCCGGGCCCGACGGGACGCGCTCAACCGGACAGGCGCACCGGCATGATCAGGTACTTGTAGGCCTCGTCGGCCTCCGCGTCGATCGCCGGGCGGCCGCTGAGCAGCGCCGGCTTGGTGGACGTGGTGAAGCTGAGCTGCGCGACGGGCGAGTCGATCGCGCTCAGGCCGTCCAGCAGGAAGGTCGGGTTGAAGGCGATCGAGATGTCGTCGCCGTCCAGCTTCGCGTCGACGCGCTCCACAGCCTGTGCGTCGTCGGAGGAGCCGGCCTCCAGGATCAGCACGCCCTGCTCGAAGCTCAGGCGGACCGGGGTGTTGCGCTCGGCGACCAGGGCGACGCGCTTGACGGCCTCGACGAACGGCGCCGTCTCGATCACCGCGATGGAGTTGAACTCCGTCGGGAAGAGCGTGCGGTACTTCGGCAGGTCGCCTTCGAGCAGTCGGGTCGTGGTGCGGCGGCCCGCGCCCTCGAAGCCGATGAGGCCCTCACCGGCGCCGGAGCCCGACAGGGCCAGGGTGACGGTGTCGCCGCTGGTCAGGGATTTGGCGGTGTCCAGGAGCGTCTTGGCGGGCACCAGGGCCACGGCCGAGGCGTCCGGGTTCTCCGGCTTCCAGAGGAACTCGCGGACCGCGAAGCGGTAGCGGTCGGTGGAGGCCAGGGTGACGCGGTCGCCCTCGATCTCGATGCGGACACCGGTCAGCACGGGCAGCGTGTCGTCACGGCCGGCGGCGATGGCCACCTGGGCGGCGGCGGAGGCGAAGACCTCGCCGGGCACTGTGCCGGTCGCGGTCGGCATCTGCGGCAGCGCCGGGTACTCCTCCACAGGCAGGGTGTGGAGTGTGAATCGCGAGGAGCCGCAGACCACGGTCGCCCGTACACCGTCTGTGGAAATCTCCACCGGGCGGTTGGGGAGGGCGCGGCAGATGTCGGCGAGCAGCCGGCCGGAGACCAGGACCGTGCCGTCCTCCTCGACGTCCGCCTCGACGGAGACGCGGGCCGAGACCTCGTAGTCGAAGCCGGAGAGGGACAGGGTGCCCTCCTCGGCCTTCAGCAGCAGGCCCGCGAGAACGGGCACCGGCGGCCGGGCCGGGAGGCTGCGGGCCGCCCAAGCCACCGCCTCCGCGAGTACGTCGCGCTCCACCCGGATCTTCACCGGAACCGCCTCCTGCTGTTGCTCGCTCGTCTGCCGGCCTTCGTCGTCGGCTCGATGGCTCGCTGTCCCGACGGACCGAGGCCTCGATGCCGGGGACCAGTCTGACGTACGGCGCCGACACTCGTTGCTGCCGGCGGTCAAGTCGGGAGCGAGGCGTTGGGGCGGGTGTCCTCCGAGTTGTGCACAGGTCCTGCTTGAAAACCGAATCCGAGCTAACTCTCTATGGGGGTAGTAGTAGGGCCTGTGGAAACGGTGGATAAGCCCGTTCTCGCAGGTCAGCCCGCGTTTTTTATCCCCACACCCTGTGGGCGACACCGGTGGACAACACGGTGTCTCTGTGGAGAACGGAAAGTTCTGCACAGGCCATCCCCAGATGACCCTCACTACTCCACAGGTGCGTCCCCAGCTTTTCCCCAGTACTCCACAGACCAAACGTCGACATCCGTGTGACCGCTTTCACTCCGGACGGTGACAGGGGGTCCTTCGTTGCCGAACAGTGGACAACGGTGTGGAGAAGTCATCCACGCCTGTGCACAGGATGCGGGAACCTGTGGGTCGGCGGTGGACAGAGAGGTGGACGGTGCTGTGGATACTTTTTTTGTCCACAGGCTGTGGATGACTCTTGCTCACAATTCCACAGGCGGCTGAGCTGGCCTGATGGGCTCTCAACCTGCACCCCTGTGGACAGATTGTGGGTGACGGAACCCGTCCCCAGGCTGTGGACGGAAGAAAGTCGGCCAATCTGTGGATGACGCCCTCTCTCGGGGGCGTATTCGAACAAGTCAGGGGCGCACGGACGAAGAAGGGCGCCCCCGCTGTGGTCCGGGAGCGCCCTGTAAACGGGTTTGAGGGGCCCTCACGGGACCGTCGTGGGGCCCGCGCACGGCTCCGGAGAGCCGGCGTCAGGCGTTCTTGATGCGGTTGGTGAGCTCCGTGACCTGGTTGTAGATGGAGCGTCGTTCCGCCATCAGGGCGCGGATCTTGCGGTCCGCGTGCATGACGGTGGTGTGGTCGCGGCCGCCGAACTGCGCCCCGATCTTGGGGAGGGAGAGGTCGGTGAGCTCCCGGCAGAGGTACATGGCGATCTGTCGGGCGGTGACCAGGACCCGGCTGCGCGAGGAGCCGCAGAGGTCGTCGACCGTGAGCCCGAAGTAGTCCGCGGTGGCGGCCATGATGTCGGAGGCGGTGATCTCGGGCGCGCTGTCCTCGCCGCCCGGGATCAGGTTCTTGAGCACGTCCTCCGTCAGACCCAGGTCCACCGGCTGCCGGTTCAGACTGGCGAACGCGGTGACCCGGATCAGCGCCCCCTCCAACTCGCGGATGTTGCGCGAGATGCGGGAGGCGATGAACTCCAGCACCTCCGGCGGGGCGTTGAGCTGCTCCTGCACGGCCTTCTTGCGCAGGATCGCGATGCGGGTCTCCAGCTCGGGCGGCTGGACGTCGGTGATCAGGCCCCACTCGAAGCGGTTGCGCAGCCGGTCCTCCAGGGTGACCAGCTGCTTGGGCGGCCGGTCGGAGGACAGCACGATCTGCTTGTTGGCGTTGTGGAGCGTATTGAAGGTGTGGAAGAACTCCTCCTGCGTCGACTCCTTGCTCGCGAGGAACTGGATGTCGTCGACCAGCAGGATGTCCATCTCGCGGTAGCGCTTGCGGAAGGCGTCGCCCTTGCCGTCGCGGATGGAGTTGATGAACTCGTTGGTGAACTCCTCGGAGCTCACGTAGCGCACCCGGGTGCCGGGATAGAGGCTCCGCGCGTAGTGCCCGATGGCGTGCAGCAGGTGCGTCTTGCCCAGCCCCGACTCCCCGTAGATGAAGAGGGGGTTGTACGCCTTCGCCGGCGCCTCGGCGACGGCCACCGCGGCGGCGTGCGCGAAGCGGTTGGAGGCGCCGATGACGAAGGTGTCGAAGAGGTACTTCGGGTTCAGCCGCGCGGTCGGCTCCAGCGGGCCCGAGGTGGAGCCGCCCGACGGGGCCGAGGGAGCCGGCCGGTTGGGGATCTGGCGCTGTGGGGGCTGCTCGTACTGCTGGCGCTCGTACCCGTGCTGCTGGTGCGAGTCCTGCTGCTCGTACGAGGACTGCTCGTACTTCTGCTGCTCGTAGCCGCCCTGGTCGTATCCCGAGGGCTCCGGCTGCTGGAGGTAGCCGGGCTGGGGGGAGGCGTACGGGTCGCGTTCGGGGAAGCCGCCGAGACGCGGCTGCTGCCAGCCGTAGTCGTCCTGTTGGCCGCCGCGGGGCCAGGCGCCGGGCTCGGGGCGCTGCTGCTGGTAGTCCGGGTAGGCGGGCCGGGCGGTCGGCAACTGGTCGTCGCCGGGGCCGGTGTGGCCCCCGGGGCCGGTGTGACCCGTATGACCGGTGTGGCCGCCGGGGCGCTGGCCGCCGTACGGCTCGTAGGAATCGCGCTGCTGAGAAGAGGAGGGGGCGGGCGCCGGCTCACCGGCGGAGTCGTCCACCGTGATGGCGATCCGGATCGGGCGACCGCACTCGCGACTGAGCGCGTCGCTGATGAGCGGCGCGAGGCGGCCTTCGAGAACGCGCTTGCCCCATTCGTTGGGGACGGCCAGCAAGGCGGTGTCGGCGACGAGCGCGAGGGGCTGGCAGCGTTCGACCCACTGCTTGTCCTTCGGCTCGATACCTTGCTGCCCCTCTCCGAGGAGCTTCTCGAGCACGCGTGGCCACACTGCGGCAAGATCGGCAGGTACGTCAGCCACAGAGCACGCTCTCTCACAGGTCCCGGTCCCACGAATGTGTGGTTCTTTGGGACGGTCGGGACAAAAAAATCCGGGATCAGGCAACGGTAGTCAGGCCGGTGGGTAGGGTTCAAGTCGTTGTCCACAGCCTGTGCACAGTGTGGGGCCACCGAGGCTCGGTTTGACCGGATGGCGTAGCCGCGCGTACCGTAACGAGGTCGAGTTGTCGATGGCTGCTGCCGCCTGCCTACCGATGGGCGAAGATCACACATAGTGATCATGTAGCGGTGCCACTCGGGCGAACACGCGAGTTTCATCTCCTCGTGGGCGCACGGTGACAGCCAGGCGATGTCCCGCCACAACGATTCATTCTCTGGAGCCCCCGAGTGAGCAAGCGCACCTTCCAGCCGAACAACCGCCGTCGTGCCAAGACCCACGGCTTCCGCCTGCGGATGCGTACCCGTGCCGGCCGCGCGATTCTCGCGAACCGCCGTGGCAAGGGCCGCGCCGCCCTTTCCGCGTAACCCACACGCAGGTCGTGACGTCGTGCTGTCTCCCGAAAATCGGATGAGGCGGCGCGAGGACTTCGCGAGCGCGGTACGACGGGGTCGGCGGGCAGGACGCCCGCTTCTCGTCGTACACCTACGTACCAGCGGTGCAACGGACCCGCACGAGCCGGGGGAGATCGATCCCTCGACGCGTGCGGGTTTCGTCGTCAGCAAGGCTGTCGGCAACGCTGTCGTACGCAACCGGGTCAAGCGCCGTTTGCGCCATCTTGTCCGCGAACGGTTGCCCCAGCTCCCCGCCGGTAGCCTGGTGGTGGTGCGGGCCTTGCCCGGTTCGGGTGATGCCGGCCTCGACGAGCTGGCCCGTGACCTGGATGCCGCCATGCAGCGGCTACTGGGAGGCGCGGCTCGATGAAGTACCCGCTGCTCGCTTTGATCAAGCTGTACCAGTGGACGATCAGTCCGCTGCTCGGACCGGTGTGCCGTTACTACCCCTCGTGCTCGCACTACGGGTTCACGGCCATCGACCGGCATGGTGCGGTGAAGGGGACGGTTCTGACCGCCTGGCGGATCCTGCGGTGCAATCCGTGGTCCCCGGGCGGTGTGGATCATGTCCCACCCCGGAAACGCCCGCGTTGGCACGAGCAGCTGCGCAGTGCGTTGCGTAGATCTCGCAATGCTCAAGGAGCCTGATTAGTGGACACGATTGCCAGTCTGTTCAGCTTTATCACCACACCCGTGTCGTGGATCATCGTCCAGTTCCACACGGTGTACGGCGCGATCTTCGGCGAAGACAGTGGATGGGCCTGGGGCCTGTCCATCGTGTCCTTGGTGATCTTGATTCGTATCTGCCTGATCCCGCTCTTCGTGAAGCAGATCAAGTCGACGCGTGGCATGCAGGCGCTCCAGCCGAAGATGAAGGCGATCCAGGAGCGCTACAAGAACGACAAGCAGCGCCAGTCCGAAGAGATGATGAAGCTGTACAAGGAGACGGGTACCAACCCGCTCTCCTCGTGCCTTCCGATCCTCGCGCAGTCGCCGTTCTTCTTCGCGCTCTACCACGTGCTCGCGAACATCGCCAACGGCAAGCCGATCGGTTACATCAACGAGTCGCTGTTGGTGAGCGCCCAGAAGGCGCACATCTTCGGAGCCCCGCTCGCCGCGAAGTTCACGGACAGCGCGGAGAAGATCGCCAGCCTGGACGCCTCGGTGACCAGCGTTCGCGTCGTGACCGCGGTCATGATCGTGATGATGTCGCTGTCGCAGTTCTACACGCAGCGCCAGCTGATGCAGAAGAACGTCGACCTCTCGGTCAAGACGCCGTTCATGCAGCAGCAGAAGATGCTGATGTACATCTTCCCGGTGATCTTCGCCGTCATGGGCATCAACTTCCCCGTCGGTGTCCTCGTCTACTGGCTGACCACGAACCTGTGGACCATGGGTCAGCAGATGTACGTGATCAACCAGAACCCGACGCCGGGCAGCAAGGCCCAGGACCAGTACCTGACCCGCCTGGTCAAGCACGTCACCACGCACGGCGCCATCAAGGGCCGCGGCAAGAAGAAGATCGTCGCCGCGATCGTGGCCAAGGGCCCGGACCGCAACGACAACGAGCGCAAGTTCATCACCGCGCTGACGAAGCAGGGCATGGCCGCCCAGGCGGACGGCTCCGTGATCAAGAGTTCTGAGGCCACGGCCGATGAGGACGCGGCGAGCGGCGGTGTCGCGACCAAGCGGCAGCAGCCCAAGCGGCAGACGAAGTCGAAGCGTCAGACGCCCCCCAGCAAGCCCTCCAAGAAGTAGAAGGAGCCCCTCCCGTGACGGAAGGCACCACCACCGCCGCCGCTGAAGGTGGCGACACCCTGACCCGCCTCGAGCAGGAGGGTGAGATCGCGGCCGACTACCTTGAGGGCCTGCTGGACATCGCCGACCTGGACGGCGACATCGACATGGACGTCGAGGCCGACCGCGCCGCGGTGTCGATCGTCAGCGACTCCGCCGGCCGCGACCTGCAAAAGCTCGTGGGCCGCGACGGCGAGGTCCTGGAAGCCCTGCAGGAGCTGACCCGCCTCGCCGTACACCGCGAGACCGGGGACCGCAGCCGGCTGATGCTGGACATCGCCGGGTTCCGCGCGAAGAAGCGCGAGGAGCTGGCCGTGCTCGGTGCCCAGGCCGCGGCGGACGTGAAGGCGTCCGGTGAGCCGCTGAAGCTGGCTCCCATGACCCCCTTCGAGCGGAAGGTCGTCCACGACGCCGTGGCGGCCGCCGGTCTGAAGAGCGAGTCCGAGGGCGAGGAGCCGCAGCGCTTCGTCGTTGTGCTTCCGGCCTGACCGGAGAAGCGTGAGGTCGGCCCCGTCTGTGTCGCAGGCGGGGCCGATGTTTGTAAGCCTGGCAGTGCCCGTTGTTCGAAGAGTGAGTTCTGTACGGAAGGACGGTCCCCGTGACGGAGGCAGCTGAGCTTCCCCCGGCGCCCGAAGAGGCGCGTGCGGTATTCGGCGAGTTTTTCCCGGAGGCCGTGCGGTACGCGGAGCTGCTGGCGGACGCCGGGGTCGAGCGCGGTCTGATCGGCCCGCGTGAGGTGCCCCGGTTGTGGGAGCGGCACCTGCTGAACTGCGCGGTGCTGTCCGAGGTCGTGCCCGAGGGCGTCACCGTGTGCGATGTGGGCTCCGGCGCCGGTCTCCCCGGTATCCCCCTGGCGCTGGTGCGTCGGGATCTGAAGATCACGTTGCTGGAACCGCTGCTGCGTCGGACGAACTTCCTCCAGGAAGTCGTGGAGCTGCTGGGCCTCGACCACGTCACCGTGGTGCGCGGTCGCGCCGAGGAGGTCCTCGGCAAGGTGCAGCCGGTACACGTGGTGACGGCGCGCGCCGTGGCTCCGTTGGACCGCCTGGCCGGCTGGGGTGTTCCCCTGTTGCGCCCGTACGGCGAGATGCTGGCGCTCAAGGGTGACACCGCCGAGGAGGAGCTGGTGGCGGCGAAGGTCGCACTGGCGAAGCTCGGTGTGGTGAAGACCTCGGTGCTGCACGTGGGCGAGGGTGTCGTGGACCCCATGTCCACGGTCGTGCGGGTCGAGGTGGGCGAGAGCCCCGGTGGGGTGAGGTTCGCGGCCAAACGGGCCAAGGCCGCCCGGACGAGCCGTACGCGCCGGCGACGCTGACGACGTCGAGCGCCACCGACCACTGAAATCCCCGTGCGTTCTGCGGGGATTTCAGGCGTGTTGAGGCCCTATCGGCAGGAGCGCCGGAGTGTCGGAGGGGGCTTGTGACTCCGTCCGGGCATCGTGTTTCACGTGAAACGTCGCTCTCTGCTGCACGGAATCATCAGCCGCGGTCGTGCGGCTACGCCCCCTCGTGAACGCAAGGCCGCAGGGGGGACGGAGTTGTCCACATCGGTGGATTCATCCACAGGAGTTCGGGTCCCGCTGGTTCGTGGCCCCGGTGACATGGCAGGCTCTGTTCATCGCGAGCCTGATGTCGAGGAGAGTGACACCGTGCGGTCCGACGCCAACCTCGCGGGGCCGATGGCCGATCCGGTCCCTGGTCCCCGCTCTGAATCGCCGGGGGAGGATGTTTCACGTGAAACATCGCCTCCGCCCCTAGTGGACAACGAAGACACACCCATCGGTCGAGCCGCCCAGATCGCGGTCGACGCGCTGGGCCGTGCGGGTGAGCGCCTGCCCCGACCCGCGCAGACGCGGGTCATGGTGGTGGCGAACCAGAAGGGCGGCGTGGGCAAGACCACGACGACCGTGAATCTGGCGGCCTCGCTGGCCCTGCACGGTGCGCGAGTGCTGGTGATCGACCTCGATCCGCAGGGCAACGCCTCCACGGCTCTGGGCATCGACCACCACGCGGACGTGCCGTCCATCTACGACGTGCTCGTGGACAGCCGGCCCCTGCTGGAGGTCGTCCAGCCGGTGGTGGACGTGGAGGGCCTGTTCTGTGCCCCGGCCACGATCGACCTGGCGGGTGCGGAGATCGAGCTGGTGTCGCTGGTGGCGCGCGAGAGCCGACTTCAGCGGGCGATCCAGGCGTACGAGCAGCCGCTGGACTACATCCTGATCGACTGCCCGCCCTCGCTCGGTCTGCTGACGGTGAACGCCATGGTCGCGGGCGCCGAGGTACTGATCCCGATCCAGTGCGAGTACTACGCCCTGGAGGGCCTGGGGCAGCTGCTGCGCAACGTCGACCTGGTGCGGGCGCACCTGAACCCGACACTGCACGTGTCGACCATCCTGCTGACGATGTACGACGGCAGGACCCGACTGGCCTCGCAGGTGGCGGACGAGGTGCGCACGCACTTCGGCAAGGAGGTGCTGCGGACCAGCATCCCGCGCTCGGTGCGCATCTCCGAGGCCCCGAGCTACGGGCAGACGGTTCTCACGTACGACCCGGGTTCCAGCGGAGCCCTTTCCTACCTGGAAGCCGCGCGGGAGATCGCGTTGCGGGGGGCCGGAATCCATTACGACGCCCAGCACGCCCATCTGGGCGCGGGTACGAACAGCACGCAGAGCATGGCGGAGGGGATCCAGTGAGTGAGCGACGCAGGGGGCTGGGACGGGGGCTCGGCGCACTGATTCCCGCGGCTCCGCAGGAGAGGACGCCGTCGGCCGGGGACGGTTCGACGTCTCCGTCGGCCGGTCAGGTGCTGACGTCTGATCGCGGAATCGCGGCGGCGAAGCTCGCCGCACTGGCGCAGGCCGATGTTTCACGTGAAACATCGGAGGCGGCGGGGCCGGTGCGCGTGCCGGAGCAGGCGACGCCGGCGGTCAACGAGGTGGCCGGGGCGACGTTCGCGGAGCTTCCGATGGACGCGATCGTGCCGAACCCGCGGCAGCCCCGCGATGTGTTCGACGAGGACGCGCTGGCGGAGTTGGTGACCTCCATCCAGGAGGTGGGTCTGCTCCAGCCCGTGGTGGTGCGGCAGTCCGCGCCGGGTCGCTATGAGCTGATCATGGGCGAGCGGCGCTGGCGGGCGTGCCGGGAGGCCGGCCTGGACTCCATCCCGGCGATCATCCGGGCCACGGACGACGAGAAGCTGCTGCTGGACGCGCTCCTGGAGAACCTGCACCGGGCGCAGCTCAATCCCCTGGAGGAGGCTGCCGCGTACGACCAGCTGCTCAAGGACTTCAACTGCACGCACGATCAGCTGGCCGACCGGATCGGGCGCTCGCGTCCGCAGGTGTCGAACACGCTGCGACTGCTGAGGCTTTCCGCCTCGGTACAGCGCCGGGTGGCGGCGGGTGTCCTGTCCGCCGGTCACGCTCGGGCGCTCCTGTCGGTGGAGGACTCCGAGGTCCAGGACAAGCTGGCGCACCGGATCGTGGCCGAGGGGCTGTCGGTGCGCGCGGTCGAGGAGATCGTGACGCTGATGGCCTCGGAGCCGTCGAGCAGCGTGAAGCCGAAGGGCCCCCGTGCGGGTGCCCGGGTGGCTCCGGCGCTCAGCGAGTTGGCGACGCGGCTGTCGGACAGGTTCGAGACCCGGGTGAAGGTGGACCTGGGTCAGAAGAAGGGCAAGATCACCGTCGAGTTCGCCTCGATGGAGGATCTGGAGCGGATCCTCGGGACGCTCGCGCCGGGCGAGGGCCGGGTGCTTGATCAGGGGCTTTCCGGGGAGTAGGAGCAGGGCTTCGACAACGGAGCCGAGGGGCGGGTTGTGCCGGGTGTCCGGTACGACCCGCCCCTTTGTCACAGCGGATACGATGCGTGTATGGGTCGTCGGTTGGTGCCGCTCACGCTGGACAACCTCCAGGACCTGCCCCGACGTTGCCGCACCTGCGTGTTCTGGGAGCTCGATCCGGTCACCGGTGAGGCCGCCGTGAAGGCGGGTAATCCGGAGCTGGAGAAGGAGGCGTGGATCTCCGCCGTCCTGCTGGAGTGGGGCTCTTGCGGCCGGGTGGTCTACGTCGACGAAGTGCCGGTGGGCTTCGTGCTGTACGCGCCACCGGCGTACGTGCCGCGGGCCGCTTCGTTCCCCACCAGCCCGGTCTCTCCGGACGCGGTACAGCTGATCACGGCGTGGATCATGCCCGGATACCAGGGCCAGGGCCTGGGGCGGGTCATGGTCCAGACGGTCGCGAAGGACCTGCTGCGGCGGGGCTTCCGGGCGATCGAGGCGTTTGGGGACGCACGCTGGGAGCGCCCGGCCTGTCTGTTGCCGGCGGATCATCTGCTGTCGGTGGGCTTCAAGACGGTACGGCCGCACCCGGCGCACCCGAGGTTGCGGTTGGAGCTGCGGTCGACGCTGTCGTGGAAGGAAGACGTGGAGCTGGCGCTGGACCGGCTGTTGGGCGGTGCCCGGGCGCGCAAGGAGCCGGCGCTGCGTCCCTTGTGACCAGCTACGTGAAGCGAACCGGCTACGCGAAGCGAACCGGGTATGCGAAGCGAACCGGGTATGCGAGCGGGGCCGCCCCCTGAGGGAGCGGCCCCGTTTCACGTGAAACAAGCGGTGGTCAGCCGGCGGGCTTGATGGTGACGAAGCCATCGAGGTCGCGCAGGATGGCGGCCTTCGGCTTGGCGCCGACGATGGTCTTGACGACCTCGCCGCCCTTGTAGACGTTCAGCGTCGGGATGGACATGACGCCGTACTTGGCGGCGGTGCCCGGGTTCTGGTCGATGTTCAGCTTGACGATCTCGATCTCGTCGCCGTACTCGGCCGCGATGGCCTCCAGGGACGGGGCGATCTGGCGGCACGGGCCGCACCATTCGGCCCAGAAGTCCACCAGTACGGGCTTGTCACTGGCCAGGACGTCCTGATCGAAGCTGGCGTCGGTCACGGTCTTGAGGGTGCCGGCCACAACGGCCTCCTTATTTCCTTCTGCGGGGTGTGCGGGGGGTGGGGCAGTGCTGGATCAGACGGCCGCGTGGGCCTTCTCGGCGTCCGCGACGGCGGCGAGGAAACGCTCCGCGTCGAGGGCGGCCGAGCAGCCGGTGCCGGCGGCGGTGATCGCCTGACGGTAGGTGTGGTCCACGACGTCCCCGGCGCCGAAGACACCGGTGAGGTTGGTGCGCGTGGAGGGCGCGGAGACCTTCAGGTAACCCTCGTCGTCCAAGTCCAACTGCCCCGTGAACAGCTCGGTACGCGGGTCGTGGCCGACGGCGATGAAGAGGCCCGTGACGGGCAGCGCGGAAGTCTCACCGGTCTTGGTGTTGCGCAGGGTGAGACCGGAGAGCTTCTGCTCGCCGTGGATCTCGGCGACCTCGCTGTCCCAGGCGAACTTGATCTTCGGGTCGGCGAAGGCGCGGTCCTGCATGGTCTTAGAGGCGCGCAGGCTGTCGCGACGGTGGACGATGGTGACGCTCTTGGCGAAGCGCGAGAGGAAGGTCGCCTCCTCCATCGCGGTGTCGCCGCCGCCGACGACGGCGATGTCCTGGTCCTTGAAGAAGAACCCGTCGCAGGTGGCGCACCAGGAGACACCGCGGCCGGAGAGGGTGTCCTCGTTCGGCAGGCCGAGCTTGCGGTGCTGGGAACCGGTGGTGACGATGACGGCCTTGGCACGGTGGACGGTGCCGGCGGTGTCCGTGACGGTCTTGATCTCGCCGGTGAGGTCCACGGCCACGATGTCGTCGGGGACCAGCTCGGCGCCGAAGCGCTCGGCCTGACCGCGCATGTTGTCCATGAGGTCAGGACCCATGATGCCGTCCTGGAACCCGGGGAAGTTCTCGACCTCGGTGGTGTTCATGAGCGCGCCGCCGGCGGTGACGGCGCCCTCGAAGACCAGGGGGTTGAGCGAAGCGCGTGCGGTGTACAGGGCGGCCGTGTAACCGGCCGGCCCGGAGCCGATGATGATCACGTTTCGTACGTCGCTCACGGGTTCTTTCCTCGTCTCTGCGGACTGCGTGCTGCCTACCGGGGGCCGGTGCGGACCTTCACCCCACCCAACGGATCCTACGGCGCGCGCATTCCCCACTTTTCCCCGTGCCGCCCCGAACGTGTCAGGTCCGCGGGTACGTCCTGGTCAGGAGGGACTTCGCCGGGGCCACCGCAGCGCCGTCAGCGCAGCCTGCGTCGACCAGATAGGCGTCCGCCCTGGCGGGGTCGCCGGCGTGCGGGAGGACGACCAGGTAGACGTCGGTTCCCCGGTAGGTGCCGCGTTCGGTGGCGATCGGGGTGTCCGGGCGGCCGATGGAAGCCTGTACGCACGGGGGGACCGGTACGGCCCGACGGTCGGAGGGCGCTTCCCCGGAAGGAGGAGCGTTCTCCATTCCGTACGTGTTGTTCTTCTCCCCCTGTACGCCCGGGTCTTCCTTCTTGGAGGCGAGCAGCTGCCGAACGCTGTCCTGGAGCCCCTGGGTCGTGAAGGTGCCCTCGTCGGACCGGCCGGTCGAGGTCGCCGCGTCGCTGCGACCGGCGGTGCTCTGGGGACGGCTGCCGTCGAGGCCGTTGACGAGGAGGATTCCGAAAGCGCAGGCGGCCGCTCCGGCCAGCCCGGCGAGGACCGCGATCCGGCGGCGGGCGCGGCGACGGCCGGGTCCGGTTGGGCCGGTCGGGTGACCACCTGGTCGTCGTGCCTCGGTTCCGGCGGCCCGGGAGGGCGATGTTTCACGTGAAACATCGCTGTCGCTGTCGCTGTCGGGCGTCGTCGGGGCCGCGGGCTCGGTGCGGTGCGCGGTGGAGCCGAGCAGTGCCTCGGCGGCGAGTGCCGCGTCGATCCGGCCCGCGACGTCGGACGGCATCCGAGGGGGACCGGGAAGAGTGCCGAGAAGGGAGCGGATTTCCTCCAGGGAGGCACGGACGTCTGCGCACAGGGCACACGTGCCGAGGTGACGACGTACCTCCGCGGTGCGCGACGGAGAGAGAAGCCCTTCGGTCAGGTCGGAGATCTCCGAGACGTCCGGGTGCCGGATCGTGCCGGTTGTGGGGCTCACGGACGTCCACCTCCGCCCTTCACTGCGTCTGGGTCTGGATGCCTGGGGTCTGCCGCTGGTGGGACGGATGTGCCCGGCGTCCGGTTCCTTCCCCGCTCGGTGGCGGTGTTATCCCCGGCATTCGTGCGCAGATGAGTGAGCATCGGGACGAGTTTCGCGCGGCCCCGCGCACAGCGGCTCTTGACGGTGCCGGTCGGCACGTCGAGGAGGCGGGCGGCCTCGGCGACGGGGTATCCCTGCATGTCGACGAGGACCAGCGCGGCCCGCTGATCGGCCGGGAGGGTGCCGAGGGCGGCCAGCAGCTCGCGATGGAGGTCGTGGCGCTCCGCGGGCGCCTCGGCGGACTCGTGGGGCTCTAGGAGCCGCTCCAGCCGCTCCGTGTCGTCGAGCGGAGATGTCTTGCGGCTGGCGGCCTTGCGGGCGCGGTCGAGGCAGGCGTTCACGGTGATCCGGTGCAGCCAGGTCGTGACGGCCGAATCACCCCGGAAGGTGTGGGCGGCCCGGTAAGCGGAGACCAGGGCGTCCTGCACGGCGTCGGCCGCTTCCTCGCGGTCGCCGAGGGTGCGCAGGGCGACCGCCCACAGCCGGTCGCGGTGACGGCGTACGAGCTCGCCGAAGGCGTCGGGGTCCCCGTCGACGTGCAGGGCCAGGAGTTCCTGGTCGCTGTGGCCGTCTGCCGTTGCTTCGTGCGTCACACCTCGCTCCCTTCCGGGATGGAGATTAGGGCCTGAGTCGATCGAGCACGAGGGGCCAGATGAGGACGAGGGGCCGGACATGAGGAAGCCGCGCGGCCGACGGGGTGCGTCCCGTGCGGCGCGGCGGCTTCGTCCGGTCGCGGAGGGTCAGGAGGCGGCACCGAGGATCTTGATCTCGCTGATGCCACCCCGGTAGCTGTCCGAACTCTCGGGCGGCAGTTCGGTCACGTGGACCAGCAGGTAGCGGGCGCGGACCGGCTTCTCCAAAGTGCTCTGGAGCTTCTTCCCGGCCTTCTCCAGCTTGGTGACCTGCTGGGAGAAGTCGGAGAACGAGTCGGGTGAGGAGGCGTCCGGGGCCGCGGCGCGTACCTGGATCCGCTGCCCGGCCACGTGGAGGTCCAGGTCGACGCCGGTGACGTTCCGGACGCTGCCCAGGTCGACGATGATGCCGCTGCCGTTCTTGCGGTTGTCCAGATTTCCGAAGTTGGCGTAGCCCACGTACTTGGGGGTGATCCAGGCGGAATCGAGGTCCCCGTCGACGGTCTTGCCGGCGTCCTCCGGCTTGACCGCGTCCCCGCCGGGGGCGATCACGCGGGCGAGGGAGATGGGCAGCGGCTTGCCGGGTTCCGGCTTCTTCGGGGTGTCGTCGGTCGTGTCCGTCTGCGTGTTCGTGTTGCCGCCGTTGTTGCCGCCCTGGTTGTTGCGGCCCAGGAGTCGGTCGGCGAGCTGCCAGCTGCCCAGGCCGAGCGCGACGATCAGCAGTGCGGCGACGCTCCACTTGAGAGCGCGGCCGGTACGGCCCTGCAGCGGGGGCGGAGGGGGCGCGACGGCGTGGTTCTGGACGGTCGGCAGCCCCGTGGGCGTGGGCCGTCCGTAGCTGCCCTGCTGATAGGTGGTGTGCTGGTACTCCGGGGGCGCCGTGAAGGCGGGCTCCGGCGGCCGGATGCGGGGCATAGCCGCTACGGCCTTGGCCAGCTCCTCCGGGGTGGTGAAGGCGGGCTCCTGGCGGGAGGCCGTGGCCCCGTCGTTGGCGAGGGCCCGCATGGCGAGCTCGCCGAGGCCCCGGTGGACGCCGGCGCGCACCTGGTCGGGAGCGATCAGTCCGACGCCCTTGGGCAGACCCGCGAGACCGTACGCGTCGTTCTCGTACGGCCAGCGCTGGGTGAGGGCGGCGTACAGGAGCGCGCCCACGGCCTCGGTGTCGGCCTGCTGCGGGGTGTCGCTGGTGATGCCGCGCAGGGCGGCGTTCACGGCGAGCCCGCGGATGCGGTACTGGCCCGAGGAGGTGCGGAGTATCGCGCTGGGCGTCAGCCGCAGATGGGCCAGGCCCTCGCGGTGCGCGGCGGTCATGGCCTGGGAGACCTGGCTGACCAGTTGGTAGGCCTCGTGGGCCTCCAACGGTCCCAGGGCGAGGATCGAGGTCAGCTCGGTGGCGTCGGGCAGCCACTCGTGCACCACGTAGACCAGGTCGTTCTCCTCGACGGCGTCGAGCACCTGGACGAACCGGGGGTCACCGAGGAGGGCGGAGGAGCGGGCGGCGGCCAGGACGGCACGCGCCCGGGGGTGGTCGGCGGGCAGCAGATGGACGCCCACCGCGCGGCGGAGCTTCTCGTCCATCGCGCGCCAACTGCTGAATCCGTCCAGACGGGTGACGCACTCCTCGAGCCGGTAGCGTCTGGCGAGTTTGTGACCGCTGTGTAGTTCGGGTGCGGCCACCGGGGCCGGGTTGATGCGTTCGCCATCCGTTTCGGGCATGGAACCGTCCGCGGCTCGTCCGTTCTGCGTGTCCACCCCGTCGGCCGTGGCCTTGGCCGCATCTGCGGCCGGCGGCTCGTCGCCGCCGTTGTCGGCCACGTCGACGGCAGCTGTGCTACGTTCCGCCACCGTCGTCCCTGCCTCCCCATCCGTTGCGCGCTGTCGGCCAGTCTGCGAAGCCATGCCAATTGTGCCCACAGTCCGACGCTATGCACGACACGCGATGGGGCCCGACGGTTGTGCGCATCAGCGACCCAAACGTCCGCGGACCATTCCGACCATCGAGTTGAGTTCTTCGACGCGCATCCGCTTCGCGGCGACGAGGAAGACGGCGGCCAGGGCGATGAAGCCGGTGACGAGTGCCGCGAGGGAACCCGCGGCTCCGTTCCCCAACCACTGGGTGACGCCGTACGCGACGGCGCCCGCCACGACGGCGGCCGGGACGCAGGCTCCGATGAGACGGGTGTAGGTGCGCATCACGTGCGCGCCGTCGAGGTCGCCGCCGAGCCGGGTGCGCAGTCGGCGCCAGGCCACGCCGACACCGACCGCGTAACCGAGGCCGTAGGCGGCGGCCATGCCGACGACGGCCCAGCGCTCGGGGAGGACCAGGAAGGCGATGACCGAGACGCCCGCGTTCACGGCGGCGACGATGACGGTGTTGTAGAAGGGCGTCCGGGTGTCCTCGTAGGCGTAGAAACCACGCAGGACGACGTACTGCACGGAGTACGGGATCAGGCCCAGGCCGAAGGCCATGAGGATGAAGCCGATGTTCTGGGCGTCGTCCGCGCCGGAGCCGGCGTAGAGCAGCGTGGCCATGGGGACGCCCAGCGCGAGGAACGCGAAGGCGCAGGGCACGATCGCGACGGCGGAGGTGCGCAGGCCGTAGGAGATGTCGTCGCGGACTGCGGCGGCGTCGCCGTCGTGGGCGGACCGGGAGATGCGGGGCAGGACCGCCGTCATGACCGAGACGGTGATGATGGCCTGGGGCATCTGCCAGAGCAGCAGCGCGTAGTTGTAGCCGGTGATGCCGGTACCGCCGTGACCCTGCTTGGCGGCCACCTCGCCGGCCCAGGTGGCTAGCTGGGTGACGACGACGAGACCGATCTGGTTGGCGAGGACGAAGAAGAACGTCCACTTGGCCAGGCCCGCGGCCTTGCCCAGGCCGTGACCCTTCCAGTCGAAGCGCAGGCGCGGCCTGAAGCCGGCGTCGCGCAGGTACGGAATCATCGCCAGGGACTGGACCACGAGGCCGAGCAGGGTGCCCAGACCCAGCAGGCGCACGCCCTCGGGGGTGATGCCGGATTCGTTCATGCCGGTGGAGGTGAATCCACCGAAGGCCCAGATGAAGGCGCCGAACGTGGCGATGACGACGACGTTGTTGAGGACCGGCGTCCACATCATCGCGCCGAACCGGCCGCGGGCGTTGAGGATCTGACCGAGGACCACGTGCACGCCCATGAAGAACATGGTGGGCAGGCAGTAGTGGGCGAAGGAGACCGCGACGTCCATCCGGTCCGGGTTGTCGGCGATCGTCGGCGACATCATCGTGATGAAGACCGGCGCCGCGAGCACGCAGATGACGGTGACGGCGCCCAGCAGGACCATGACCAGGGTCAGCAGTCGGTTGGCGTACGCCTCGCCGCCGTCGTCGTCGTTCTTCATCGCGCGGACGAGCTGCGGGATGAAGACGGCGTTCAGCGCGCCGCCGCCGACGAGGACGTAGATCATCGTCGGCAGCGTGTTGGCGACCTGGTAGGTGTCGTTCAGGGTGACGACGCCGATGGCGCCGCCGATCACGAGGGTGCGCAGGAAACCGGTGATGCGGGAGACGATCGTGCCGGCGGCCATCAGCGCGCTGGACTTGAGCAGGCCGGAGGCCTTCCCGGCGGGCTTGGTGGGCGCCGGGGTCGCGACGGGCGCCTCCTCGGTGACCGTCCGCGGGGCGGCTTCCTGGTCCCGGTAGAGGTGCGCGAAGGCGTCGGGTGCCGGCTGATCGTCCGCGGCCTCGGTCACGAGCGAGTCGACTCCGACGAAGCGGGTGGTCGTGGCGTGGTCCCCGTACGGCATGTGGCGGGACGGACCGTCCGGCTCGGGCGGCGGGGTCTGGGCCCAGACGCGCGGGTCCGGGCCGTGGGAGGGCGCCTGCGGGGCCGCGTAGAGCGGTCCGGCCTCCTGGTAGGTACCCGGCGGCGGCGGGGGGTGGGAGGCCCTGTCGTACATGACCTCGGTGACCGGGTCCTGCGCGGACAGGTCCTGCGACCGGTACGGGTCGTAGTCGTAGGCATCCTGGACATACGGGTCGTGATCCGGCGCGGGTGCGGGCGGAGGGACCTGCCCGGGCACCGGGGCACCCGGAGCAGCGCCCTGCGTGGGCGATGGCCCACCAGTGCCCTGCGCGCGGTCACCGTCGTACGGCGCGTTCATCGAAACCCCACCTCATCGTCCCCAGGCCGACCGGCCACGGCATCGCATCAACGGTCCACTGTCTCACCCGCGCCGGACCCGCCGGTGCTTTGCGGTTCGGTGTCCGGGGACTCGTCACTCGGCTGCGTGCTCTCCTCGGCCGCGGTGCGGGCCGCCACGCGCTTGCGGCTGGCGTACATCTTGATGCCCGCCAGCACGAGGAGAAGCACACCACCCGCGATGACGAGCATGACGGTGGGGGTGACCTCGGTCGCCTCGACGGTGAACTTGCGTTCCTTGCCGTAGGGAACGCCCTGCTTGGTGAAGAGCTGCGCGGTGACCTCCACGGGACCGCTCGCGGTCGCGTTGGCGGTGAACTTCAGGGTCTGGCTGTGGTCGGCCTGGACGGTGACTTCCTGTTCGTCGATCCCGCTGTCGCCGAACATCAGACGGGTGGGGTTGGCCGACCGCACGCGCAGGACCAGGTTGTGGACGTCCTGGACCAGGCTGTTCTGGACACTGACCGGGATGGTCGCGCTGTGTCCGGACAGGGTGGCGTCCGATTTGGGGATGACCTTGACCTTGTCGGTCAGGCCGAGCAGGTACTCCTGCACCTGGTCCCGGTACACGCGCGCCTCTTCGGGGCGGCCGCGCCAGGATGTGGACATCTCCCGGTTGGTGGTGTTGCCGAAGGGGATCTCCACGCGTTCCGGCGCCGCCAGGATGACCTTGAAGTGGTCGAGGGTGTTCTGCGTGGTGCGGATCTTCTCGAACGCCGAGACCGGAAGTTCCTGCTTGCTCAGCGCCTCCGGGTACTGGCCGGCACCGGGGACCTGCGTGGCCGCGCCCGGGTCGGGCTTGGCGGTCGCCGCGGCCTCCAGGTCCGAGGGCTGGGCCCAGCGCCCGTTCTGGAGCCCGCGCAGGGCGGCGGCCATCGTCCCCACCTGGCTGACCGTCGGCATCCGCTGCGGGGTGACGACGAAGCTGCGCTGCTCTTCGGTGTTCTGCAGGTTCAGGGCCAGGGTGTGGGCGAGGAACCGCTGCACGGCGAGGGTCGAGTTGCCGGCGCTGAGCATGTCGCCCTGGAAGGCGGTGGACAACTGGGCGTCGGCGACGACGGCCGTGGTGCCCGCGCCGATGGGGCGGGCGGCCGAGGGCGTGTAACCGAGGGAGCCGTTCTCCTGGAGGCTGTCGCTGCGGGTGAGCACGTTGTGCGCGCCGGCCGAGGTGGCGACGTTGACGATCGAGGGGTCGATGGCACCGTCCACGGGCCAGGAGAAGTCGGTGGACGGGGTGACGTGCAGGACCGTCTCGACGGCCTGCCTCGCCTTGTCGGTGGCCGGCCGCAGTTGGCCCAGGGTGCCGGACACGTCCTTGCCGTGATGGGCGAGGGAGGCGATGTCGGGGTCGGCGAAGGGCAGCGCGACGACCTTCTTGCCCTGCACCGCGGCTTCGAGATCGCTCAGCCACTTCTCCGCGACGGCCTTGTTCTTGCCCTGGAGGGGCTTGCCGGCGGGGTCGGGGTTGCGGATCCGGTAACCCTTGGCCATCGCGTCGACCGTGTAGAGCAGGTCGGGATCGATGACCCAGGTGATGGGGAGGTCCTTGCCGAGCGAGACCATCTGCCCGAGGCGTCCGCCGGGTCCCAGCTCGGCCGCGAGGGAGTCGTCGATGAAGACCGGGGTCTGCGTCTCGTCCGAGCCGGTCTCCGCCGTCACACGGGTGGTGGAGATCAAGGGCCAGGCGTACGTGAGGTTGGAGCGCTTGGCCGCGGCTTCGGGCTGCCACGGGAGGAAGGTCCGCTGGATGCCCAGGACCTGCTCGTACTGGCGGCCCGTGGTCTCCCCGGAGACGGAGACGCCGAGCTGGTAGACGCCGTCCTTGCCCAGGTCCAGCTTGTTGACCGGGACCTTGATCGTGAATTCCCGGCTGACCTTGGACGGCAGCGAGTCGATCTTCACGGCGAAGGCGGAGTCGATCTCGGCCGGATCCGCGCCGGGCCGGAAGCCGCTGCGGTCCGCGACGTCGTCGATCGCCGCGCGGTCACCGACGACGGGCCCGACCCGCAGGCCGACGTGTGCGCCCTTGATCGTTTCGCGGCCGTTGTTCACCACGGTGCCCGAGATGGTCAGCGTGTCCGTCTTGACCGGGGCGCTGGGTGCCACCTCGTTCAGCTGGACGTCCACCGGGGACTCGGCGGCCTGGGCCGATGGCGCGGGGGCATAGACCAGAGCGGCCAGGACCGGTGTCCCGGCGAGCATGACGACTGCCCGCCGCAGCCAGCGGCGCCGGGCAGGGGCCGGAACCGCCCCCTGGATTTCTGCCGCCTCGGCCACGCGTTTCGCCCGTCCTCGAAGTGTCAGTGGTCGTCGTTTGTGCGTCCACGCATGGTAACGAGGCCCGCTGTGCGCGAGTGCCGCGCCTTGCTCCACATGATCGGCTCCGCCTCCGGGCCGGTGTGGGGCGGGGTGGGCCGCAAAACACGGCAGCCCGGGCCGGGCGGGCCACGTACCCTTTTCTGTTGTGCCGAACGCCAATGAAGACAGCCCCAGTGCCCTGAGTCAGGTGCAGAGCCGCGCGGTCAGTGAACTGCTGCGGGTCGCCCCTGTCGCCGACGAACTCGGCCGCCGATTCCAGGAGGCCGGCTTCCGCCTCGCCCTGGTCGGAGGGTCCGTTCGGGATGCGCTGCTCGGGCGTCTCGGCAACGATCTCGATTTCACCACCGACGCCCGCCCCGAGGACGTCCTGAAGATCATCAGGCCGTGGGCCGACTCGGTCTGGGACGTGGGCATCGCCTTCGGCACCGTGGGAGCGCAGAAACTCGGCTTCCAGATCGAGGTGACCACCTACCGCTCGGAGTCCTACGACCGGACCTCGCGCAAGCCCGAGGTCTCCTACGGCGACTCGATCGAGGAGGATCTGGTCCGCCGGGACTTCACGGTGAACGCCATGGCGGTCGCGCTGCCCGAGAAGGTGTTCGTCGACCCGCACGGGGGCCTGGAGGACCTCCGGGAGGGCGTTCTGCGCACCCCCGGCACGCCGCAGGACTCCTTCTCGGACGACCCGCTGCGCATGCTGCGTGCGGCCCGGTTCGCGGCGCAGCTGGACTTCGAGGTCGCTCCGGAGGTCGTGGCGGCGATGAAGGAGATGTCCGAGCGGATCGAGATCGTCTCGGCGGAGCGGGTGCAGGGCGAGCTGAACAAGCTGCTGCTGTCCGCCCACCCGCGCAAGGGTCTGGGCCTGCTCGTGGACACCGGGCTGGCCGACCGGGTGCTTCCCGAGCTGCCCGCCCTGCGGCTGGAGAGTGACGAGCACCACCGTCACAAGGACGTCTACGACCACTCGCTGATCGTGCTGGAGCAGGCGATCGACCTGGAGGAGGACGGCCCGGACCTGGTCCTGCGGCTGGCCGCCCTGCTGCACGACATCGGCAAGCCGCGCACCCGCCGGTTCGAGAGCGACGGTCGGGTCTCCTTCCACCACCACGAGGTGGTCGGAGCGAAGATGACCAAGAAGCGGATGACCGCGCTGAAGTACTCGAACGACATGATCAAGGACGTGTCCCGGCTCGTGGAGCTGCACCTGCGCTTCCACGGATACGGGGACGGGGAGTGGACCGACTCGGCCGTGCGGCGCTACGTACGCGACGCGGGGCCCCTGCTGGAGCGGCTCCACAAGCTGACCCGGTCCGACTGCACCACCCGGAACAAGCGCAAGGCCAACGCGCTCTCCCGTACCTATGACGGTCTGGAGGAGCGCATCGCCCAGCTCCAGGAGCAGGAGCAGCTGGACTCGATCCGGCCCGATCTGGACGGCAACGAGATCCAGCAGGTGCTGGGGGTCGGTCCCGGCCCGGTGATCGGCAAGGCCTACGCGTTCCTGTTGGAGCTGCGGCTGGAGAACGGCCCGATGGAGCGTGGCGCCGCCGTCACGGCCCTCAAGGAGTGGTGGGCCGGCCAGGCCTGAGGTACCGGGGCGGGCGATGTTTCACGTGAAACATCGCCCGCCCCGACTCGGTCACGGGGCCGAGCCGGCTCGTCACGGGTGATGTTTCACGTGAAACGTCGGTCCTGGCGGCGCAGCAGCGCCGCGGTGAGGCCGTAGAGCAGGGCCACGCTCACGATCAGGGCGACGGACTGCCCGTCCGCGGGAAGCATGAGCGAGGCCACGGCGGCCGCGCCGACGAAGGCGACGTTGAAGAGCACGTCGTAGACGGAGAAGACCCGGCCGCGGAACTCGTCGTCCACCCGGGACTGGATGACGGTGTCGGTGGAGATCTTGGCGCCCTGGGTGGCGAGTCCCAACACGAAGGCGGCGATGAGCATCGGTCCGACGGCGAAGAACAGGCCGAGGGCCGGCACGAGCAACGCCGCCGTCGCGGCGCAGACGGTGATCCAGCCCAGGTTGCCCAGACGTTCGACGATCCAGGGTGTGACGATGGCGGCGGCGAAGAACCCGGCACCGGAGACCCCGATCGCGATCCCCAACAGGGCCAGCCCGTCGGACTCGTTGTCCGACCAGGAATAGCGGCAGAGCATGAGCAGCATCACCAGGAGCGCGCCGTAGCAGAACCGCATCATCGTCATCGCGGTGAGCGCCTGGCGGGCGTCCCGGCGGGCGGCGAGGTGGCGCAGGCCCTCGGCCATGCCGCGCACCGTGAGGGCCACCCCCTCGGAGATGGACGGGTGGACCCGACTGGGGGGCTGGTCCGGGCCGAGGAGATCGACGGCCAGGCGCAGGGAAACGAGCGCGGCACAGAGGTAGAACGCGGCGCCGAGGAGGACGACGAGGGCGTTGGACTCGACGGCCAGCAGGCGTACGAGGAAGGCCAGGCCACCGCCGGCGGTCGCCGCGAGGGTGCCGGCGGTGGGTGACAGGGCGTTCGCGGTGACCAACTGGTGGGGGCCGACGACCCGTGGCAGGGAGGCGGCGAGTCCAGCCAGGACGAAGCGGTTGACGGCGGTGACCGACAGCGCCGAGGCGTAGAACAGCCAGTCGGGCACGTGCGCGACGATCAGCACGCCCGTGACACAGGCGAGGAAGGCCCGCAGCAGGTTGCCGTAGAGGAAGACCTGGCGTCGCCGCCAACGGTCCAGCAGTACGCCGGCGAAGGGACCGATCACGGAGTAGGGCAGCAGCAGTACCGCCATGGCCGAGGCGATGGCCGCGGGCGAGGTCTGCTTCTCCGGGGAGAACACCACGTAGGTGGCGAGCGCGACCTGGTAGACCCCGTCGGCGGCCTGGGAGAACAGCCGTACGGCGAGCAGGTTGCGGAAGTCCCTCAGGCGCAGGAGTACGCGCAGATCACGTACGACAGGCATGAGGGAAAGGGTCACACACACCGAGGGTCCCCGGGCACATTGCCCGGGGACCCTCGGTGGAAGAGCAGCCGAAGTCCAGGTGTCCGGAAGGACGCTTGGTGCTTCGCTTCGCGTCGCGCGGACGCGGCGAGCGGTTTAGCGCTCGACCTCGCCCTTGATGAACTTCTCGACGTTCGCGTAGGCCTCGTCGTCGAAGTACTGCACCGGCGGGGACTTCATGAAGTAGCTCGAAGCCGACAGGATCGGGCCGCCGACGCCGCGGTCCTTGGCGATCTTCGCCGCGCGCAGGGCGTCGATGATGACACCGGCGGAGTTCGGGGAGTCCCACACCTCGAGCTTGTACTCGAGGTTCAGCGGGACATCGCCGAAGGCACGGCCTTCGAGGCGGACGTAGGCCCACTTACGGTCGTCGAGCCAGGCGACGTAGTCGGACGGGCCGATGTGGACGTTGTTCTCGCCCAGGTCGCGGTCCGGGATCTGCGAGGTGACGGCCTGCGTCTTCGAGATCTTCTTCGATTCGAGGCGGTCACGCTCGAGCATGTTCTTGAAGTCCATGTTGCCGCCGACGTTGAGCTGCATGGTGCGCTCAAGACGGACACCGCGGTCCTCGAACAGCTTCGCCATCACGCGGTGCGTGATGGTGGCGCCGACCTGCGACTTGATGTCGTCGCCGACGATCGGGACACCGGCCTCGGTGAACTTGTCCGCCCACTCCTTGGTGCCGGCGATGAAGACCGGGAGAGCGTTGACGAAGGCGACCTTGGCGTCGATGGCGCACTGCGCGTAGAACTTCGCCGCCTCCTCGGAGCCGACGGGCAGGTAGCAGATGAGGACGTCGACCTCACGGTCCTTGAGGACCTGGACGATGTCGACCGGAGTCTCGCCGGACTCCTCGATCGTCAGGCGGTAGTACTTGCCGAGGCCGTCCAGGGTGTGGCCGCGCTGCACGGTCACACCCGCGCTCGGGACGTCGCAGATCTTGATGGTGTTGTTCTCGCTGGCGCCGATGGCGTCCGAGAGGTCGAGGCCGACCTTCTTCGCGTCGACGTCGAACGCGGCGACGAACTCGATGTCACTCACGTGGTAGTCGCCGAACTGGACGTGCATCAGACCGGGGACCTTGGCCGCCGGGTCGGCGTCCTTGTAGTACTCGACGCCCTGCACCAGCGAGGCGGCGCAGTTGCCTACGCCGACGATGGCTACGCGAACCGAACCCATTCCGGTTGCTCCCTGTTTGTTCTCGGACGAGGCCTGCGAGATGCAGGCCTCACTTTGCAGTTTCGTCGGACGGACCGGGTCGTCTCTGATCCCGTCCCGCCCGCTCGCTCTCGATGAGCTCGTTCAGCCAGCGCACTTCGCGCTCCACGGATTCCATTCCGTGGCGCTGCAGCTCGAGCGTGTAGTCGTCGAGCCGCTCCCGTGTACGGACGAGCGAGGCGCGCATCTTCTCCAGACGCTCTTCCAGCCGGCTGCGGCGACCCTCCAGCACCCGCATGCGCACTTCTCGTTCGGTTTGACCGAAGAAGGCGAAGCGGGCGGCGAAGGACTCGTCCTCCCAGGTGTCCGGGCCGGTGTGGGAGAGGAGCTCTTCGAAGTGCTCCTTACCTGCTGCCGTCAACCGGTAGACGATCTTGGCGCGGCGCCCTGCGAGTGAAGCGGCGAGAGCGTCTTCCGGGGCGTTGCCCGGTTCTTCGATCAACCAGCCGTTGGCGACGAGCGTCTTGAGGCAGGGGTACAGGGTTCCGTAGCTGAACGCCCTGAACACCCCCAGCGAGGTGTTGAGCCGCTTGCGGAGCTCGTAGCCGTGCATGGGGGATTCGCGAAGCAGGCCGAGGACGGCGAATTCGAGGATGCCTGAGCGCCTGCTCATCCGCCTGCCTCTCCTCTGCCCCTGAGTTTATGCCGAGCTGATGTATCGACTCGATACATCCAGACGATAGAACGGGCGGCCTCCCGCGACAAGGGGTGACGTGGTGACCGGCGTCACATCACTAATTCGACGTACGCAAGTTGCCTGATTTGGGGTGAACTTCGGCACTGATTGGGTTTTGACCGTGCGTAGTCTGTGCGGCATGACACCGGGGGGAACCGGAATGCACCGCCGCTGCCAGGCCACTCGCCTGCCCGAGGAGTAGTCGTTCGATGAGCGAGCATCGCCGTAAACCGCCGCAGCAAGCCCAGGGCGGCGGCCGCGCCGCGTCCCGCCGGCCGGCGCAGCAGCGCCCTGGCCGCGGCGCCGGGGCGGGGCATGACGCCCGCGCGGCGTCCCCCAGTGCTTCGTACGCAGAGCAGTCCCCCTCCAACAGTCGCGTCGAGGCCCGAAGAGCCGCCCAGAGAGGCCCGGGCGGTCGCGGCCGAGGCGGGGCGCAGTCGGGCAGATCCGGAACCGGAGCGAGCCGCTCGGACCGGCGGCTCGTCAACTACCCGCGTTCCGACCGAAACGGGTGGAAACGGTTCGTCCCGTCCTGGAAGCTCGTGAGCGGCACCACGCTGGGGTTCTTCGCGGTGATCATCGCGGGCGCCGGCATCGGCATCGCCATGGTGAGCACGCCGGACGCCAACAAGGCGGCCCAGGCGCAGAACAACGTCTTCTACTGGGCCGACGGCAGTCAGATGGTCGCGACCGGTGGCTCGATGAACCGCCAGATCGTCCAGATCGACGAGATCCCGCTCTCGATGCGCAACGCCGTCATCGCCGCGGAGAACGAGTCCTTCGAGACGGACAAGGGCGTCGACCCGATGGGCATCGCCCGTGCCGTGGTGAACATGGCCAAGGGCGGCTCCACCCAGGGCGGCTCGACCATCACGCAGCAGTACGTGAAGAACAACTTCCTGGACTCCGAGCAGACGCTCAAGCGGAAAGTGACCGAGCTCTTCATCTCGATAAGGCTCGGTCTCACCGCGCCCAAGGACGAGGTGCTCGCGGGCTATCTGAACACCGCCTACTACGGGCGCGACGCCTACGGCATCCAGGCCGCCTCACGCGCCTACTTCGGCAAGGACTGCAAGAACCTGACCCCCTCGGAGAGCGCCTTCCTGGCGTCCGTCCTCAAGGGGCCGAACCTGTACAACCCGGACGGCGGCCTCGGCGCGGCGGCCACCCCCGAGCTCAATGAACAACGCGCGCGCCAGCGCTGGGCCTGGGTCCTGGACCGCGAGGTCGTGGTGGGTCGGATGGACCAGTCCGAGCGCGCCAAGTACACGGAGTTCCCCGCACGCGTCGAGTCGGAACAGGCGCGCGGGCTGTCGGGCCAGACCGGCTACCTGGTCGAGACGGCCAAGCAGTACATGATGAGGAAGCTGCACATCAGCGCGGACAAGATGGCCCTCGGCGGCTACCAGATCCGTACCACCTTCGACAAGGCGAAGGTCGACGCCCTGTCCAAGGCCGTCGACGAGACCCGCAAGGACTTCCTCGACGAGAAGCGCCGGCCCGACACCGACACCCACGTCCAGTTCGGCGCCGCGTCGGTGGACCCGAAGTCCGGGGCGATCGTGGCCCTGTACGGCGGGCCGGGCATGGACAAGAAGCACTTCACCAACAACGCCGACACCCAGGGCGTCCCCGTCGGCTCGACCTGGAAACCGTACGTGTTGGCGGCCGCGATGGAGTACGGCACCCAGAACTCCGACGGCGAGGGCATCTCGGTCGACAGCAAGTACATGGCCAACGACCTCACCGTGATCAACAACCGTGCGGGCAAGCCGCTGCGCGGCAAGAACGGCGAGCCGTTCAAGCAGAAGAACGAGAGCACCACGCCCTACGGGTACGTGACCCTGAACAAGGCGATGGAAAGCTCCATCAACGTCCCGTTCGCCCAGCTCGTCTTCGACGTCGGCCACGACAAGGTCCGCGAGGTGGCCGAGTCCACCGGCATCCTCAAGGACTCGATGGACCCCAACGACAACGCGTCGTTCGCGCTGGGCACCTCGACTCCCAGCGCCATCCGGATGGCGGACTCGTACGCCACCTTCGCCGCTTCGGGCACCCATCACGAACCGTTCTCCGTGACCAGTGTCAAGAAGGACGGCGTGGAGCTTCCCGGCTTCGAGGCGCCCAAGCCGCAGCGGGCCATGGACGACGCCATCGCGGACAACATCACCAAGGTCCTGGAGAACGTCGTCCAGAACGGCACCGCGATCAAGGCCAAGAAGCTGGAGCGGCCCGCCGCCGGCAAGACCGGAACCACCGACAAGAACAAGTCGGCCTGGTTCGTCGGCTACACCCCGGAACTGTCCACGGCCGTCACCCTGTTCCGCAGCGACCCCAACGCCAAGGGGCAGGCGCTGCAGTCCATGAACGGCGTCGGCGGCATCGACTCCATCCACGGTGGTGACATCCCGACCGTGATCTGGACCGAGTACATGCGCGAGGCCCTCAAGGGGGCGCCGATCAAGCAGTTCCCCGAGCCCGACGAGATCGGCGTGATCGCCCACGCCTCCGGCGCGCCGAGCCCCACGCCGCCGGCGCCCTCCCCGTCGATCTCCCCCTCCCCCTCGCCCTCCCCGTCCACTTCTCCGCCCAAGGTGTCCCCGTCCCCGTCCAAGGGCCCCGCCAAGCCGACCTGCCGGCCCTGGCAGGTGTGTGAGCCGGATCCCGACGGCGGCACCACCAACGGCAATGACATCGGTGGCCTGATCGGCGGCGGCAACGGAGGCAACGGCGCCGGCGGTGGGAACGGCGCCGGCGGCGCCGACGGAGGCGGGACCGCGGGGGCCGACGGTGGAGCCGGCGGAGACCCGTCGTCCCCCACCTCGGGTAAACCGGGCCGCCCGGGAGGCGGCAGCTGGGGCACCACCACCGGTGTCGGCGGCTGACCGGTCCACCCCCGCCGTCCTGACGAGGGCCGCCGCACACTGTGCGGCGGCCCTCGTCCGTGCCCGGCCCGGTACGGCAGGATGAGCGCATGACGAAGGTGCACGAGGACCGGCCCGTACTGCCCACCCAGCAGGACGAGGTCGCCGCGGCCGGCAGCGAGCTCATCGGCGGCCCGCTGGGCCGCCATGCCCGCCTGGGCGGCCACTGGCTGAGCCCGGTACGGGTGGTGGTCCTCGTGGCCCTGGGGATGTTCGCGCTGGGCATGGCGCAGAAACTGCCCTGCTACGACTGGGCGTGGTTCCGGGGGGCGGGCTCGCAGTACACGCACGCCTGCTACTCCGACATCCCGCACCTGTACGTCGTACGCGGCTTCTCCGACGGTCTCGTCCCTTACTGGGACCGGCTCACCGGTGACATGGAGTATCTGGAGTACCCGGTGCTGACCGGGCTCTTCATGCAGGTGGCCTCCTGGCTGACGCCCGGCAGCGGCTCCATGCAGCATCGCGAACAGATGTACTGGATGGTCAACGCGGGCATGCTGATGGTCTGCGCCGCGGTCATCGCCGTGTGCGTCGCCCGCACCCACCGCCGCCGGCCGTGGGACGCGCTGCTGCTGGCCCTGGCGCCCGCCTTCGCGCTCACCGCGACGATCAACTGGGATCTGCTCGCCCTCGCCCTGACCGCGGTCGCGATGCTCATGTGGTCCCGCGGCAGGACGGTGCTCTTCGGCGTCTTCGTCGGTCTGGCCACCGCGGCCAAGCTCTACCCGGTACTGCTGCTCGGGGTGCTCTTCGTGCTCTGCCTGCGGGCCGGGAAGTGGCGCGCGTTCGCCTGCGCCCTCCTCGGCACGGTCGGCGCCTGGCTCGTGGTGAACCTGCCGGTCATGATCTTCGCCTGGGACGGGTGGACGAAGTTCTACACGTTCAGCCAGGAGCGGCCCATCGACTTCGGCTCCGTCTGGCTGCTGATCTCCCAGCGCTCCGGGAACCCGCTGGACGACGCGAACACGTACGCCACCGGTCTGACCCTGCTGCTCTGCGGGGGGATCGCGCTGCTCACCCTGACGGCCCCCCGACGCCCCCGCTTCGCCCAGCTGGCGTTCCTCGTCGTCGCCGCCTTCATCCTGGCCAACAAGGTCTATTCGCCGCAGTACGTGTTGTGGCTCGTCCCGCTCGCCGCGCTGGCCCGACCGCGCTGGCGCGACTTCCTGATCTGGCAGGCCGGCGAGGTCGTCTACTTCCTCGGGATCTGGTTCTACCTCGCCTACACCTCCAGCGGGGACAAGCACCAGGGCCTGCCCGTGGAGGGCTACCAGGTGGCGATCGCCGCCCACCTGCTGGCGACGCTCTACCTCTGCGCCGTGGTGGTACGGGACATCCTGCTGCCCGAGCGCGACGTCGTGCGGCGCGACGGATCGGACGACCCCTCCGGGGGCGTCCTGGACGGGGCGAAGGACGTGTTCGTGCTGTCGGACGCGGCGAGGGCGCCGCGCAACGCGACGCCCTCGGCGGGACAGCGGGTCGACTGGGGTCAGGACCCCGGTCGCTGACCGGACCGGATCAGGCGTCCAGCACCCGGTCGAACTGCGTGGTGGTGTGCCGCAGGTGCGCCACCAGCTCGTCGCCCACCTTCGGCTCGGTCGCGTCCGAGGGCACGAACAGGATCGACACCTGCATGTGCGGGGGCTCGGCGAACCAGCGCTGCTTGCCCGCCCACACGAACGGGGACAGGTTGCGGTTCACGGTGGCCAGGCCCGCGCGCGCGACGCCCTTGGCACGCGGCATCACCCCGTGCAGGGCCTTGGGAGCCTCCAGGCCCACTCCGTGCGACGTACCGCCGGCGACGACGACCAACCAGCCGTCGGACGCGGCCTTCTGCTGCCGGTAGCCGAACCGGTCGCCCTTGGCCACGCGGGTGACGTCGAGGACCGCGCCGCGGTACTCGGTCGCCTCGTGGTCGCCCAGCCACAGCCGGGTGCCGATGCGGGCCCGGAAGCGGGTCTGCGGGAACTGCTGCTGGAGCCGCGTCAGTTCCTCGGCCTTGAGGTGGCTGACGAACATGGTGTGCAGCGGCAGCCGGGCCGCGCGCAGCCGGTCCATCCAGCCGATGACCTCCTCGACGGCGTCCGAGCCGTCGGGGCGGTCCAGCGGCAGGTGCAGGGCGAAGCCCTCCAGGCGGACGTCCTCGATCGCGGAGTGGAGCTGCCCCAGGTCCTGTTCGGAGACACCGTGGCGGCGCATCGAGCTCATGCACTCGATGACCACGCGGGCGCCGACCAGACCGCGGACCCCGTCCACGGAGGAGACCGAACGGATCACCCGGTCCGGCAGCGGCACCGGGTCCTCGCCGCGCCGGAACGGGGTGAGGACGAGCAGGTCACCGCCGAACCAGTCCTTGATGTTCGCGGCCTCGTAGGTCGTTCCGACGGCGAGGATGTCGGCGCCCATCCGGGTCGCCTCCTCGCAGAGCCGCTCGTGGCCGAAGCCGTAGCCGTTGCCCTTGCAGACCGGGATCAACCCGGGGAACCGGTCAGCGACCTGCTTCTGGTGCGCACGCCAGCGCGCGGTGTCGACGTAGAGCGTGAGCGCCATGCCCGTCCGGAGCCTCTCTGGAAAGCCGCTTGGTACAGCGGTGCTGTGTATGGGGGGTGGGGCGAAAGTGCGGGTCAGCGGCGGGACATGTAGATGTCGAGCGCCTTGTGCAGCACCTTGTTGAGCGGGAAGTCCCACTCGCCGACGTACTCGACGGCCTCGCCGCCCGTGCCGACCTTGAACTGGATCAGGCCGAACAGGTGGTCGTTCTCGTCCAGCGTGTCACTGATGCCGCGCAGGTCATAGACGCTCGCGCCGAGCGCGTACGAATCGCGGAGCATGCGCCACTGCATCGCGTTCGAGGGTCGTACCTCGCGCTTGTGGTTGGCGGACGCCCCGTACGAGTACCAGACGTGCTGGCCGACGGTGATCATCGTGGCCGCGGCCAGCGGCTCGCCCTCGTGCGTGGCGATGTACAGCCGCATCCGGTTGGGGTCCTCGGAGTTGAGGGCCGTCCACTGGCGCTGGAAGTAGCTGAGCGGCCGCGGGCGGAACTTGTCGCGCTCGGCCGTGATCTCGTACAGGTGCTGCCAGGTCGGCAGGTCGTCGTAGCCGCCCTGGACCACCTCGACGCCGGCCTTCTCGGCCTTCTTGATGTTGCGGCGCCACAGCTGGTTGAAGCCCTTGAGGACATCGTCCAGCGAGCGGTTGGCCAGCGGTACCTGGAAGACGTAGCGGGGCTGGACGTCGCCGAATCCGGCGCCGCCGTCCTCGGCCTGCTGCCAGCCCATGCGGCGCAGCTTGTCGGACACCTCGAAGGCCCGGGGTTCGATCACCGAGGCCTCCACGTCGCGCAGGCGCTTGACGTCGGGGTCCTGGATGCCGGCCTTGATGGCCGCCGAGTTCCAGCGACGGATGACGACGGGCGGACCCATCTTCACGGTGAAGGCGCCCTGCTGCTTGAGGTGGCTCAGCATCGGCTGGAGCCACTCCTCCAGATTCGGGGCGTACCAGTTGATGACCGGGCCCTCGGGGAGGTACGCGAGGTACCGCTTCACCTTGGGCAGTTGGCGGTACAACACGAGCGCGGCACCGACGAGTTCGCCGGATCCGTCGAACCAACCGAGGTTCTCGGAGCGCCACTCGTTCTTCACGTCGGCCCACGCCGGGACCTGGCAGTGGCTAGCGGAGGGCAGGCTCTGGAGGAAACCCAGATGCTGCTCTCGGCTGATGGTCCTCAGGGACAGACTCATGCGGGGTGCTCCTCCGGCGGCTTCGCTGGCTATGGCGCGAAGCCTACTGCGACGGGGGCACCACCCTTCTGGGGGACGGGCCGGGCCCGGGCCGATGGCGGTCCGTGCCCCTGTCGCGGAGGTACCCCGATCAGCTCAGCCAGCCGCCGAAGAGACCGCCGTGCGCCATGCCGAGGTAGAAGCCGACGGCCGAGGCGCCAAGCCCGATGATCAGCGCGAAGCGCTCGCGTGTCGTCACCGAGATGAACTGTCCGTAGGCGCCCGTGAGGATCCCGACCAGCCCGGTCCACGAGCTGAGCAGGTGCAGATTGTCGAAGAAGCCCGTGACGAACGCCACGGCGCCGAGGATCAGGGTGGCCGCCATCAGGGTGTCCTGCAGCGGATGGGGCTTGCCGTCGGTCGCGAAGAGCGAGATGGCGGACTGGGGCCGCGTTGCCTGTGCCATCGGTGGGCACCTCCTGGCTGAAGCAGAGCGGTGCTGCGGGGCCTCCTCCGGCGGAGCCGGGGGCATAGCACCGAGCACACCCGATGCATACAGAGTGTGGCCCTCTCCCGCCGGATTTCAACCGGAAGGAGTCGAGCAGGTAGTCTGTACGGTCTGCGCGGTGTCTGCTCTGTGGACGCCGTGCGTACGCATCACGACCCTCCTGCCACGGAACGACCGTGGCCGCTGAGTCCAAAGGAGGTGGGTTCCACATGCGTCACTACGAAGTGATGGTCATCCTCGACCCCGATCTCGAGGAGCGCGCTGTCTCCCCGTTGATCGAGAACTTCCTCTCCGTCGTCCGTGAGGGCAACGGAAAGGTCGAGAAGGTCGACACCTGGGGCCGTCGTCGTCTCGCTTACGAGATCAAGAAGAAGCCCGAGGGCATCTACTCGGTCATCGACCTTCAGGCCGAGCCTGCGGTCGTCAAGGAGCTTGACCGACAGATGAACCTGAACGAGTCGGTTCTCCGGACCAAGGTCCTTCGCCCCGAGACCCACTGAACTTCGGTTCAGCGGTAATCGGGACCGAGTAGCACAGCAGCCCAGCAGCAATCCCCGCCGAGAGGTTCATCCATGGCAGGCGAGACCGTCATCACGGTCGTCGGCAATCTCGTCGACGACCCCGAGCTGCGCTTCACCCCCTCGGGTGCGGCGGTCGCGAAGTTCCGTGTCGCGTCCACTCCCCGCATCTTCGACAAGCAGACCAATGAGTGGAAGGACGGCGAAGGCCTGTTCCTGACCTGCTCGGTCTGGCGTCAGGCGGCGGAGAACGTCGCCGAGTCCCTTCAGCGGGGCATGCGCGTCATCGTGCAGGGCCGGCTGAAGCAGCGGTCGTACGAGGACCGTGAGGGTGTCAAGCGCACGGTCTACGAGCTGGACGTCGAGGAAGTCGGCCCCAGCCTGAAGAGCGCCACGGCCAAGGTCGCCAAGACCAGCGGTCGCGGTGGCCAGGGTGGGTACGGCGGCGGCGGTCAGCAGCAGGGTGGCGGCGGTGGCAACTGGGGCGGAGCCCCCGGTGGCGGCGCGCCGCAGGGCGGCGGAACTCCCTCCGACGACCCGTGGGCGTCCAGCGCGCCGGCCGGTGGCCAGGCGCAGCAGGGCGGCGGCGGGGGCGGTTGGGGCGGAAGCTCCGGCGGCTCCGGCGGTGGCTACTCGGACGAGCCGCCCTTCTAAGGGCAGCTCGCACCCCCACTTCTTGATCACACAGGAGAGACACAATGGCGAAGCCGCCTGTGCGCAAGCCTAAGAAGAAGGTCTGCGCGTTCTGCAAGGACAAGACCGTGTACGTGGACTACAAGGACACGAACATGCTGCGGAAGTTCATTTCCGACCGCGGCAAGATCCGTGCCCGCCGCGTCACCGGCAACTGCACGCAGCACCAGCGTGACGTCGCCACGGCCGTCAAGAACAGCCGTGAGATGGCGCTGCTGCCCTACACGTCCACCGCGCGATAAGGAAAGGGTGACCGAACAATGAAGATCATCCTGACCCACGAGGTCAATGGCCTCGGTGCCGCAGGTGACGTCGTCGACGTCAAGGACGGCTACGCTCGCAACTACCTGATCCCGCGTCGCTTCGCGATCCGCTGGACCAAGGGTGGCGAGCAGGACGTGGCGCAGATTCGCCGCGCCCGCAAGATCCACGAGATCTCGACCATCGAGCAGGCCAACGAGATCAAGGCCAAGCTCGAGGCCGTGAAGGTCCGTCTGGCCACCCGCTCGGGTGACGCCGGTCGTCTCTTCGGTTCCGTCACGCAGTCCGACATCGCCACGGCGATCGAGGCTTCGGGTGGCCCGAAGGTCGACAAGCGTCGCGTCGAGCTGGGCTCGCCGATCAAGACCCTCGGTTCGTACCAGGTCTCCGTGCGTCTGCACACGGAGGTCCTCGCGAACGTGGGCGTCGAGGTCGTCGCCGCCTAAGTGCTGCGCACGAAGGGCCGCACCCCCTCGGGGGTGCGGCCCTTCGTCGTTTCCGGATGACCACGGGATCGTGTTTGGCGGGCGCAGCGCGGCGCGGTGTTTCACGTGAAACATCGTGTCCGGCGGGTGCCGGGTGGCGCGATGTTTCACGTGAAACGGGGTTTCACATGACTGGCCCGCTCACCGGTGTTTCACGTGAAACACCGATCAGCCGCGACCCGCCATCCGGCGACGCCGATGGCCGGGTGGCTCAGCGGGTGGCCCCGGCGACCAGCCAGCGGCCCGAGCGGGCGCGGAGCTGGAGCGTCACCATGCGGACCAGCATCATCAGGGTCATCGCCCACCAGAGGGCCGTCAGGCCTCCTCCGAGGGCGGGGACGAGGAGAGCGGCCGGAGCGAACACGGCGAGGGTCAGCAGCATGGCCCAGGCGAGGTAGCGGCTGTCTCCGGCGCCCATCAGGACTCCGTCCAGGACGAAGACGATGCCGGACACCGGTTGGGAGATCGCCACGACCAGCAGCGCGGGCAGCAGGGCGGCCTCGACCGCAGGATCGCCGGTGAACAAAGGGATGAAGACCGGGCGGGCCAAAGCCACCAGCAGCCCCAGGACGATGCCCGCGGCGATGCCCCACTGGACCATCCGACGGCAGACGGCTTTGGCCCCCTCGGTGTCCCCGGCTCCCAGGTAGCGCCCGATGATCGCCTGGCCGGCGATCGCGATGGCGTCCAGGGCGAAGGCGAGCAGGCTCCAGAGGGAGAGCAGGATCTGGTGGGCGGCGACGTCGGCGTCGCCGAGCCGGGCGGCCACGGCGGTGGCGATCATCAGGACGGCGCGCAGTGACAAGGTGCGGACCAGCAGCGGTACGCCGGCCTGGGCGCAGGCCCGAATTCCCGCCGGGTCGGGGCGCAGGGAGGCGCCGTGCCTGCGGGCTCCGCGAACGACCACGAAGAGGTACGCGGCGGCCATGGCGCATTGGGCGATGACCGTGCCCCAGGCGGAGCCGGCGATGCCGAAACCGGCCCCGTAGACGAGAGCGACGTTCAGGACGCCGTTGAGCGTGAAACCGCCGATGGCGACGTAGAGCGGGGTCCGGGTGTCCTGGAGGCCACGGATGACACCGGTGGCGGCCAGCACCATGAGCATCGCGGGGATCCCGAAGGCGGAGATCCGCAGGTAGGTGATCGCGTAGGGCGCCACGTTGTCGGAGGCCCCGAGGAGGGAGACCAGCCAGGGGGCCGCGGGCAGGACGACGGCGACGACGGCCCCGCCCAACAGCAGCGCGAGCCAGATGCCGTCCATGCCCTGGCGGATCGCCGCCTGGAGGTCGCCCGCACCCACCCTGCGGGCGACCGCCGCGGTGGTGGCGTAGGCGAGGAAGACGAAGACGCTCACCGCGGTGGTGAGCAGGGCGGCGGCGACGCCGAGGCCGGCCAGCTGAGGTGTGCCGAGGTGTCCCACGATGGCGCTGTCGGCCATCAGGAACAGGGGTTCGGCGACGAGGGCTCCGAACGCGGGGACGGCCAGGGCGAGGATCTCGCGGTCGTGTCGTCTCGGCGCAGCTTTCGTTGCTGTGGAGGCCTGTGTCATGTGCTCAATCTAATCTTCCACAGGTAATGGATGCAAGGGTCTTTGGGGCCTTACCGAAGCGCTGACTTGGGTGTTCTCCGCACCCCGTTGGGGGCGATCTTGAGACAGTGGCGAAGAAATTTCTTCCCCACGGCTCCACAAGAGAGAAACCGCAGCTCAGAGTGGGTGTGGGGGGAGGTCGGGTGATTTTGTCCACAGCGTCGTCCCCCGGTCCGTACACAGCTTGGAGGCAGTTACCCACAGCATTGGCGCCGTCGTCCACATCTCATCCACACACCCTGTGGATAACAAGATTGGCTGACGTCGCTCGCGGCCCTACCGTGGTGCGTTGCCCCGACGCGCCGACAGCCGATTCGGGTACCCCAAATGTCAGAGCCGTGTCGTAGAAAGAGTGACACGGCGAGGTCCGCGCAGCGGACGGGAGGAGGCGGCCCGGTGAGCATGCCCGAGCCCATGGACGACCCTTGGGCCGACAGCGGTCCAGGTGACCGTCTGCCCGCCCGCTCGCGCCGTAAGGGAGAGGGTCGCGGCCGCGGGGACGACCAGCAGGACCAGGGCCGTGAGGGAGGCTCCTGGGACGGCGGGGGCGGCGGCTTCGAGCGGGTCCCCCCGCAGGACCTCGACGCCGAACAATCGGTGCTCGGCGGCATGCTGCTCTCGAAGGACGCCATCGCCGACGTCGTCGAGGTCCTCAAGGGCCACGACTTCTACCGGCCGTCCCACGAGACGATCTACCAGGCCATCCTCGACCTGTACGCGAAGGGCGAGCCGGCCGACCCGATCACGGTCGGCGCGGAACTGACCCGGCGCGGCGAGATCAGCAAGGTCGGCGGGGCCTCGTACCTGCACACGCTGGTCCAGTCCGTGCCGACCGCGGCCAACGCCGAGTACTACGCCGAGATCGTCCACGAGAGAGCCGTACTGCGGCGCCTCGTCGCGGCCGGCACGAAGATCACGCAGATGGGATACGCGGCCGACGGCGATGTGGACGAGATCGTCAACAGCGCCCAGGCGGAGATCTACGCCGTCACCGAGCAGCGCACCTCGGAGGACTACCTGCCGCTCGGCGACATCATGGAAGGCGCCCTCGACGAGATCGAGGCGATCGGTTCCCGCAGCGGCCAGATGTCGGGAGTTCCGACCGGATTCACCGACCTGGATTCGCTGACCAACGGCCTGCACCCCGGTCAGATGATCGTCATCGCTGCCCGACCCGCCATGGGCAAGTCGACGCTCGCGCTGGACTTCGCCCGCGCCTGCTCCATCAAGAGCAACCTGCCGAGCGTCATCTTCTCCCTCGAAATGGGTCGCAACGAGATCGCGATGCGCCTGCTCTCGGCCGAGGCCCGCGTGGCGCTGCACCACATGCGCTCGGGCACGATGACCGACGACGACTGGACTCGGCTGGCCCGCCGGATGCCGGACGTGTCCGCCGCCCCGCTGTACATCGACGACTCCCCCAACCTGTCGATGATGGAGATCCGGGCGAAGTGTCGCCGGCTCAAGCAGCGCAACGACCTGTCGCTCGTCGTCATCGACTACCTCCAGCTGATGCAGTCGGGTGGCTCGCGCCGGCCAGAGAGCCGCCAGCAGGAGGTCTCGGACATGTCCCGAAACCTGAAGCTGCTGGCCAAGGAGCTGGAGGTCCCGGTGATCGCGCTCTCCCAGCTGAACCGTGGTCCCGAGCAGCGCACCGACAAGAAGCCGATGGTCTCCGACCTGCGTGAATCGGGCTCGATCGAGCAGGACGCGGACATGGTGATCCTGCTCCACCGCGAGGACGCGTACGAGAAGGAGTCCCCGCGTGCCGGTGAGGCGGACCTGATCGTGGCGAAGCACCGTAACGGCCCCACGGCCACCATCACCGTGGCCTTCCAGGGTCACTACTCGCGCTTCGTGGACATGGCCAACACCTAGGCGCCAGGGGGGAGGGGCCAAACCGCCGCTCCCCCGGACGGCGCGCCGCAGGTGGCCGCTGGTTCATCGATCCCCGGATGTCCCGGCGACGGCCGGTCCACAGCCCGCCGGCAGGCCCGAGACGACCAGGGCGACGGCTGCCTCCGGGGTGTCGGCGTCGCCGATGACGGCCCCGCGGGATGGTGCGTGGACCCGGTACCGGCCGTCGCTCAGCGGATCGACGTGCGGCACGTCCCGCGAGTACGGAATCCCGACGCACGTGGTGAAGTGCAGCGAGCGGTGACTGGTGAACGGATAGAGCCGGCGCAGCTTCGGCTCGGCGTACGCGGCCTCGGCGATCCTCAGGGTCGACCGCGCGTAGGAGAACAGGTCCTCCTTTTGCCGGAGGCCTTCCAGGAGCAGGCGCCATCCGACGGCGACGGCCGCGGCGGGGCCGCGCTCATGGGCCCGCGCCAGTTCGGTGACCGTGACGAAGGGGGCCGCCTCGTGGATCTCCCTGAGCGTCGCGCCCTTTCGCCAACCCTCCAGGGCCAAGGCCATGTCGCCGAGGTCCGGGGTCGAGCCGGAGATCAGCCGAACTCCCCTGCACCAGCCGCTGAGGATGAACTGCCGTTCCGCGGATCCGAGGGTGATCCAGCACGTTTCCCGGTCGACGACCTCGCTCGCGACGCCGGCGGAGCCTAATGGATCCGATTCGCTCACCAGGACCGGATCCCAGCCGAGCCCGAGCCCGGCGGCCACCGACTCCAATGCCGCGGCGAGGCTGCCGGCGGACGTCAGGTCCGGATACGGATCGGGCTCCGTGGGCGACGGCACGCGGCGGCTCGGGTCGGCAGAGTTCGAAGTCACCGCCCGAGTCTCCCGCCGATGCCGAGATGTTCGCCATCACTTGGGAATATCGACGGAGGGAAATTCCCCCGGGCGCGGAACCTGAGAGCCTGGGGATCATGGACACCTTCTCCGAAGACCTGGAACTGCTTCCCGCGACCCGACGCGCGCTGAGGCACCGGATCGCCGTCGCCCAGCGCGACGGGCGCGCCCCGTCGGTCGTGGCGGCCGTCGTTCGGGGCGGTGAGGTGGTCTGGGAGGGCTCTCGTACGAGCGTCGAGGGCCATGGCCCCGACGGGGACGTGCAGTACAGGATCGGTTCGATCACCAAAACGTTCACCGCCGTGCTGGTGATGAGGCTGCGCGACGAGGGCTTGCTGAGCCTCGGGGACGCGGTGGGGAAGTACCTGCCGGGGACGGGCGTCGGTGAGGTGACGGTGCGGCAACTGCTGGCACATACGGCGGGATTGGCCGCCGAGACCCCGGGCGCGTGGTGGGAGCGGACGCCTGCCGCCCTGCGCCCGGAGCTCACGGACGTTCTGGGAAAGCGGCCCTTGCTGCACGAGCCCGGTACGCGCTTCCACTACTCGAACCCGGGCTACACGCTGCTGGGGTCCCTCGTGGAGGCCGTGCGCGGGAAGCCGTGGCAGGACGCGCTCCGCGCCGAGGTGTTGGAGCCGCTCGGGCTGGCCCGTACGACGGCGGGGCCGTCGGCTCCGCACGCGGGCGGCTGGGCGGTCCATCCGTGGGCGGACGTGATGATGCCCGAGCCGCTGGAGGACCTGGGCCTGATGGCTTCGGCAGGTCAACTCTGGTCCACGACACGAGACCTGGCCAGGTTCGCGACGTTCCTCGTGCGGGGTGACGAGCGGGTGCTGAGTGCCGCGTCACTGCGGGAGATGAGCACATCGGCCGCCCCGGTGGAGGGTGTCGCCGAGCCCGGCTACGGGTTCGGACTCCAGCTGATGGACGGCCCTGGGCGCCGGCTCGTGGGGCACGGGGGATCGCTGCCCGGCTTCGTCGCGGCTCTCTGGCTGAGCGAGGCGGAAGACGTCGCGGCGGTGGTGCTGGCCAACTGCACGTCGGGCCTGCCGGCCACGACGGTGGCCGTGGACCTGGTGGCGATCGTGGCGGAGGCGGAGCCCCGGTTCCCGGAGCCGTGGCGGCCCTTCCGCGAGGCCGATCCGGTGGCCTTGGATCTCTGCGGCCCCTGGTACTGGGGCACTTCGGCCCAGGTGGTCCGGCTGACCTCCGACGGGGTCCTGGAGTTGGCACCGGTCGGAGCGACGGGGCGTACCGCGCGCTTCCGCGCCGAGTCGGACGGGAGCTGGACGGGTCTCAACGGCTACTACGCGGGCGAGACGCTCCGGGCGGTACGCCGGGCGGACGGCTCCGTGAGCCACCTCGACCTGGGCTCCTTCGTGTTCACGCGGGAACCGTACGACGTCCAGGCTCCGGTGCCCGGCGGGGTGGATCCGCGGGGTTGGCGCGGCATCTGAGCCGCCGCTACGCCACCAGCTCTCGTTCCAGTGGGGTGCGGAAGCGGGGAGTGATGCGGGCCGCGCCGATCCACTCCGAGAGCCGGGCGGCTTCGGTGGTGACCGCCTCTTCGGCCGCGCGGCCGGGGTCGCCCAGCAGCCGCCAGACGATCTCGCCGTCGGGTCGCTGGGCCCAACCGCCGATGATCTCGCCGTTCCACCAGACGGTGGGGCCGACGTTGCCGGCGTAGTCGAAGAGGACGATCCGGTGGGCGGGGTCGAGGTGGAAGCCGCGGTCGGCCCATCCCATGGCACTCGGGTCGAGCCCGGGCAACAGCGCCGCCCAGGGCTCGGGCGCCGGCTCGGGTCCGATGTCACCGGGGCTGACGAGGGCGCCGGTGCCGTCGTCGAGACGGACGTGATCGGGGCCGACGACGGCCAGTGCCTTGCGTACGTCGGTGAGGGTCCAGCCGGTCCACCACTTGAGGTCGGCTTCGGTGGCCGGCCCGTACGCGTGCAGCCAGCGGCGGGCGATCTCGGCGCGGGCTTCCGCGGTCGGCAGGGGCGGCCAGGGGTCGGTGTGGACCCAGCGGTACTGGCTGGAGGTCCAGGAGCCGCGCGGGCGGTCGCGGCGGATCCGGCCGTCCGCGGCCAGGAGCCTGATGACGCGGGTCGCGACACCGGTCTCGGTCTCGTACTTCTTGCCCCGTCCCAGGGTGATCTTCTGCCGCAGAGCGGGCACGGCGGCGGAGAGTTGGCTGCCGGTGGAGGGACCGAGCCCATCGAGGGCGTCGAGCGCGGCCGACTCGACCCGGGCGAGCCAGTCGGCGTCGAGTCCCTGGCCGTCCTCGTCGAGGTGTTTGAGGAAGGTACGACGCTCCTTGGCGGCGATCCCCCGGGCCGTGGACGCGTCCACGTGGGGCGCCAGTTCGGTGGAGACGGCGAAGAGCGTATTGCGCATGCTCAGCAGTCGTACGAGGCTGACGTCCTCGTACAGCGCCTGCTCGATGGCTGCGGGGTCCGCCCCGGTGAGGCGGGCGCGGGCCGAGAGGAACACGGTCGCGGCGTCGGTGGCGTGCAGGGCGACGACGGCGTCCGCAGCCTCGTGCACGCGGGCGGCACGGGCCGAGGGGGCCAGCCGGTGCCGGCGGCCGAGGCGGTGGCGGCGTTCCGCGGTGGTGACGAGGGGGAGGGCGGGGCTCATCCTCCCGATCGTAGGCCGGACCGCCGCGGACGGCCCGGCCTTCCGGTTCGTTCCGTCAGAGCTGGAGCTTGAACCCGACGTGGGAGGCGGTGAACCCGAGCCGCTCGTAGAAGCGGTGGGCGTCGATCCGTGTCACGTCCGAGGTCAGCTGGACCAATTGGCAGTTCTCCAGACGGGACTGCTCGATCGCCCACTCGATGAAACGAGTGCCCAGGCCACTGCCCCGTTCGTCGGCGTGGACGCGCACGCCTTCGATGATGGAACGGGAGGCTCCCTTGCGGGAGAGCCCCGGGACGATGGTGAGCTGGAGCGTGCCCACGATCCGGTCCTCACGTACGGCGACCACCAACCGCTGGTTGGGGTCGTCGTCGATGCGCTTGAGGGCCGCGATGTACGGGGCGAGATCGTCCGGGGACTCACGGGTCGCCCCCAGCGGGTCATCGGCCAGCATGGCGACGATGGCGGGCAGGTCGGCTTCGGTGGCGGGGCGGATGGCGAGTTCGGCGGTGGGGTCGGTCATGTGCGGTGGTTCCCTCCTCAGCCCGCGGCGACGGTGAGCGGTGCCCAGCGTCGGGTCCAGTCACCGGGCAGACCGGGGACGTCGCGGGTCATGACGGCGTTGAAGGCGATCGAGTCGAGCCCGCGATCCTTGAGCCAGGCGAGGAGCTCTTCGTGGCGTACGTCGACATCGGTGCGCAGGGGTCGCTCGGTGGCGCCGGCCAGCGCGGTCACGAGGGACCGGGCCACGAGGGTGTCGTGGGCGATCAACGGCCCGATGACATGGGTCTCCATGTTGGGCCAGAGCGCCGCGTAGCCGATGAGTTCGCCGGAGTCGTCCTCGGCCACGAGCAGTCGATCCGCGAAGGCGGGCAGCCGCGTGATCACGTGGGTCCGATCCGCGCCGAACACCTCGGTGTCCAACCGGACGATCCGTGCGATGTCCTCGGCGGTGGCGGTCCTGATCGAGGCGGCTTCTGGACCCTCGGTCTCCGGGGACTCCGCTCGGAAGGTGCCCATCAGCATTTCGGCGCGGCCCGTGGTGTCGAAACCGAGCTCCTCGTAGAGCGGGCGGCCGTAGGGGGTGGCGTGGAGGGTGAGCGCGACGCCCTTGAGCACGTCGTCGCAGACGTGCGTCATGAGGCGGCGGCCGATGCCCTGGCGTGCGTACCGGTCGGCGACGAGGACCATTCCGATGGCGGCGAGTTCCGGTGCGGCCGGGTTGCCGCCGTACCGGGTGACCACGCAGGCCGCTGCGAGGCCGCGCCCGTCGGGGGCGTCGATGCCGTAGCCGTCCCCTGCGGCAAGGAGCAGCCCCCATTTGTGCTCCTCGCGGGGCCAGCCGCGGTCCTCGGAGAGGTCGGCGCAACGACGGAGATCGTCCATGGTCAGTGCGCGGATCGGCAGGTCGGTGAGCTGTGGTGGTGTCACCGGACCAGACTGGATCATCAGCCGGTGGGGAGTCCAGGGGATTCCGGAACTCGGATCAAGAAGGGACGCTGGGCACGGGAGCGGGTGCGAGGGAGCGGACGCCGGGGCGGGGCCGACGGGGATGTTTCACGTGAAACGGCTCGATGTTTCACGTGAAACGTGACGCGACTCCATGGCGGCGGAGTTCGTTTCACGTGAAACAGGGTGTTTCACGTGAAACACACGGGTTAGCCTCGACGGCTATGAAGCTTCTCCACCTTTTCGATCTCGACGGCACCCTGATGTACGGTTCGGCCGCGCCGGTGGAGATCTCCCGGCAGCTCGGTGTCGGCGAGGAGATCGCCGAGCTTGAGCGGGCGTTCGCCGCGCGTGAGATCGGACCGCAGCAGTTCTCCGTGGCGGCTCACGCCCTGTGGTCGGGGTTGACGTCGGAGCACGTCCGGGCCGCCTTCGACGGAGCCCCGTGGCTGGCGGGGATCCGGGAGGTATGGCAGGAGATCCGAGAGCGCGGGGACCACTGCGCGGTGATCTCCCTGTCGCCGTCCTTCTTCGTGGAGCTGCTGCTGGAGTGGGGTGCGGATGCCGCGCACGGCTCGATCTATCCGGCGGTGCCGTTCAGCGGGCCCCTCGATGTGGCGGGGATCCTGACACCCGAGCTCAAGGTCGATGTCGCCGACCGACTGTGCGCGCGGTTCGGGGTGAGTCGGAGCGACTGCGTCGCGTACGGGGATTCCCTGACCGACGCGGTGCTTTTCGAGGCGGTGCCGAGGTCCGTGGCGGTCAATGCCAGGCCGTATCTGGCGGAACGCGCGACCTACGTCTACGAGGGCCGGGATCTTCGTGAGGCCTACCAGCTCCTGGGGTCGGCACGCCCGGGAGTTCAGGCATCTTAAGGGGAAAGGGGGTTCGAAACTCGGGATTTCCCCATTCCCGCGCAGTGCTGTTGGGTGGCCGGCACGCTGTGAAGCCCGGAACCACGGATTCGAGGCCGTGGCGTGTGCAGACCTACCGAGATTCTCGAAGCGAGGCACCGCATGGACGCTCCGTCCACCAGATCGGCAAGACGGCGGACGGGCCGGATACCGTCCGGGGAAGGTGAGGTCGAGCCGTCTCCCGACGCCGTGCTCATCCGCCGGACCCTGGCGGAGATCGAGCCCGTCGCCGACCGAGTGACCTCGTACTTCTACGCCCTGGTGTTCACGGGGCATCCCGAGGTACGGGGCATGTTCCCCGCGGCGATGGACACCCAGCGCGACCGCCTGCTGAAAGCCCTGCTGACCGCCGCCGAGCACATCGACAACCCGGATGTGCTCGGCCCGTATCTGCGCCGACTGGGAACCGGACACCGCAAGTACGGCACCATGGCGGCCCACTATCCCGCGGTGGGTGAGGCCCTGCTGGGCGCGCTGGCCCGGTACGCCGAGCTGACGTGGGGGCCGCAGACCGAGGCGGCGTGGGTGCGGGCGTACACGACGATCTCCCAGATCATGATCGACGCGGCCTCCGAGGACGAGGCCAAGGCACCGGCCTGGTGGCACGCGGAGGTGGTCTCCCACGACCTGCGCACCTCGGACATCGCGGTGTTGACCGTCAGGCCCGACCAGCCGTACCCGTTCGTCGCAGGGCAGTACACGAGCCTGGAGACCCCGTGGTGGCCCCGGGTGTGGCGGCACTACTCCTTCGCCTCCGCCCCGCGCGCGGACGGCTTGCTCTCCTTCCACGTCAAGGCCGTTCCGGCGGGTTGGGTCTCCAACGCCCTGGTACGGCACGCCCGACCGGGCGACGTGCTGCGCCTGGGGCCTCCGGCCGGCTCGATGGTGGTGGACCACACGACGGACAACGGCATGTTGTGTCTGGGCGGCGGCACCGGGATCGCCCCTATCAAGGCGCTGATCGAGGACGTGGCCGAGCACGGGGAACGCCGCCCGATGGAGGTCTTCTTCGGCGCGCGCAGCGACCACGACCTGTACGACAAGGACACCCTGCTCGGGCTCCAGCGCTCGCACCCCTGGTTGTCGGTGCGTCCCGTGATCGGCGGGGGGCTGGACGGGCAGTTGCCGCAGGCCGTCGGAGAGCACGGACCGTGGAGCTCGTACGACGCGTTCATCTCGGGCCCGCCCGCGATGATCCGCAGCGGTGTGGACGCGCTCAAGCGCATCGGGATCCCCGGGGAGCGGATCCGCTATGACGCGGTGGAGGAGCTGGCGGGCGTCGCGGGCTGAGACCGGGGGACGCCTGCCGGCTCGTCGGGAGGCTCAGCCCAGGTCGGGGGCGTGCATGGCGCGCACGCCCTCGATGTTGCCGTCGAGGTAGTGGCGCAGGGACAGCGGGACGAGGTGGACGGCGGCGATGCCGACCCGGCTGAACGGCACGCGGACGATCTCGTACTCGCCCTCGGGCTCGTCGATCTCGGGGCCGTGGCGTTGGTCCGGGTCCATGGATTCGAGATGGCAGACGAAGAAGTGCTGCACCTTCACTCCGGTGACTCCACCGTCGGCGATGTGCTCGACGGTGTCGACGAAGCAGGGCACCACGTCGGTGATCTTCGCGCCGAGTTCTTCGTGGACCTCGCGATGGAGCGCGTCGACGACGGTGGCGTCCGAGGACTCCACTCCACCGCCTGGGGTCAGCCAGTACGGGTCGACGCCGGGCTTGGTGCGCTTGATGAGGATCAGGTCGTCACCGTCGAGCAGGATCGCGCGGGCGGTGCGTTTGACCACGGGGCGTTCGGTCATGGGAGAAGAGTGGCCCAGACTTCCGCTTCTGAAACGCGGGCCCGTGAAACGGCCCCGCCCCGGGCCGGTCGGCTCACCAGTCCGTGGCCGTGTGCAGGAGCCGGTCGTGGGCCCGGGCGAGATGGGCGAGGGCCAGGCTTCCGGTGCGTACGACGAGGAACCAGGTGCGCAGCGGTGGCACGGCGGGCTCCAGCAGCGAGACGATCCGCCGGCTGTCGAGGGCGTCTTGGCACAGGTAGCGGGGCAGGACGGCGAGTCCCGCGCCGGCGCGGACGCACTCCAGTACCGCCCTCAGGTCGGGGGCGATCACGGTGGCGGCGGTGTCGGGCAGGCTGTCGAACACGGCGGCCCAGTAGCGGGTGACGAGGGGCAGGCTCTCGTGGACCTCGACCACGGGGATTCCGTCGAGTGCGCCGGATGCGCCGGGCCCCTTGGCGCGCAGGGGTTCCGCATCGACGAGTGCGGCCCAGTAGGGGGCCGCGACCAGGACCTGTTCCTCGTCGCAGAGAGCGGTGGCGGTGAACAGGGAGCCGCGCGGGCGGGAGGTCGTGACGATGAGGTCGTGCTGTCCGGAGGCCAGGCCGTCGAGGGTCTCCTCGGCGTCGGCGCTCAGGGCGGTGCGCAGGGTCTGGCCCTGGCCGACCAGCGGTGCGAGGGCGGGGAGCACGCGAAGGCTCAGGAACTCGGGAGGCCCGGCGACGTGCAGTGTGCGTAAGGCCCCGGTGGCCTCCCGTTCGGTTTCGGCGATCCGGAGCAGCGCGTCCAGGTGCGGGGCGGCTTTGTGCGCGAGCTCGTCGCCGACGGCGGTGGGAGTGACGCCCCGGGCACGCCGGTGGAACAGGGGCCGCCCCAGCTGGCGTTCGAGGGTTCGTATCTGCGAGGTGACGGCCGGCTGGGACAGCCCGAGGAGCGTGGCGGCCCGAGTGAACGAGCCCGCTCGGTGCACGGCGACGAAGGTACGCAGCAGGGCCAGGTCCATGAGGGCCCCTCTCGGTGGGGGCCTTCAACTATAAATATGCCGATAGGCCCCTGTCGTTACCGTGATTGGACTCTGACAGACAGTCAACTAGCCTTGTCGACGTGGTTCTTCACACGAGGAACCAGAGGCGGTCCGAGCCACCAGGGGGGAGGCTCGGACCGCCTTTTCGGTGCCGCTCAGTGGCCCTGACCGGCGCGGTCAAGGGCTCGCAACACGTCGGCGACCAGGTCTTCGGTGTCCTCGGCGCCGGCGGAGAAGCGGATGAACCCCTCCGGCACGGCGTCGCCGCCCCACCGTCCACGACGCTCGGCGGTGGACCGTACTCCCCCGAAACTCGTGGCGTCCTCCACCAGTCGCAGGGCGTCCATGAACCGTTCCGCTCGTCCGCGGTCCGCCAGGGTGAAGGAGACCACCGAGCCGAAGCCCCGCATCTGGCGCGCCCCCGTCTTGTGCGACGGGTCCGAGGGAAGGCCCGGGTAGCGCAGTCCGCTCACGTCGCCGCGTTCGGCCAGCGCTTCGGCGACGGCCAGGGCGTTGGCCCACTGGCGCTGGGCGCGCAACTGGATGGTGGCGAGGGAGCGGTGGGCGAGCCAGGCCTCCATGGGCCCGGGGATCGCTCCGACGATCTTGCGCCAGCGGCGGACGGCCGCCGCGAGCGCGGGGTCGAGGCACACCACGTAGCCGAGGAGAAGATCACCGTGACCGGTGAGTCCCTTGGTGCCGCTGGCGACGGAGAAGTCCGCGCCGAGTTCCAGGGGCCGTTGCCCGAGCGGGGTGGCGAGGGTGTTGTCGACGGCGACCAGGGTTCCGCCGGCGTGCGCGGCCGCGACCAGGCGCCGCACGTCGCAGACGTCGAGCCCCGGGTTGGACGGGGTCTCGATCCACAGCAGTCGGGCTCCGTGGAGCTCGCCCAGCTGGGCCTCGTCGGCGGTCGGGGCGGTGCGCACGTGGATTCCGTACGCCTCCAGTTGCTCGCGGAGCAGCGGCAGCGCCTGGTAGCCGTCGTCGGGGAGGACGACGGTGTCGCCGGTGCGTGCCTGGGAGAGCAGGACGGCGGAGATCGCGGCCATGCCGGAGGCGAAGACGATCGTCTCGGCGTCGCTGCGGCCGGGCGCCTCCAGTTCCCCGATGGCCTTCTCCAGCAGGGTCCAGGTGGGATTGGTGTCGCGGCCGTAGGTGTACGGCCCTTCGACGTCGCCGGGCAGGTGGAAGTGCGCGGCGAAGACTGGCCCGGGGAGGGTCGGCTCATTCTTGACCGGTTCGGGCAGGCCGGCGCGGACGGCCCGGGTGCCGTCGCCGTACCCGTCGCTTCCGGGGGTGTGCGGGTCGTTCACGGGGTGGGCTCCTTTACCGCCGCGCGTACGGCGTTCAGCAGGCCGGGGCTCGCGGCCTCGATCAGTTCCAGGCACTCCTCGAACCCGTCGAGGGAGCCGTAGTAGGGGTCCGGTACGTCCAGCCCCTCGTCATCCGCGCCGGTGGCATCGGGGTCGTGGGAACGTAGCAGCCGGACCTTGGCGGCGTCCTCGGGGGTGGGGGCGAGCGCGCGCAAGTCCCGCAGGTGACCGGCGTCGAGCGCGATGACGAGGTCGAGCCGGTCGAACCACGCGGCCCGGAAGCGTCGGGCACGGTGGTCCTGCTCGTACCCGGACGCCTCCAGCACGGACACGGCGCGCGGGTCGGCGCCGTCGCCCTCGTGCCACCCACCGGTGCCGGCGCTGTCCACCGCGATCCGGTGGGCGAGCCCCGCTTCGGCGACGTGGGCGCGGAAGACGGACTCGGCCATGGGAGAGCGGCAGATGTTGCCCGTGCAGACGAAGCACACGCGGTACATGGGCGTCCGTTCAGTCCTTGTCGGGCAGGGCCATGTTCACGGCCCAGGAGACGATGGAGATGATCAGACCGCCGAGGAGGGCGGTCCAGAATCCGTCGACGTGGAAGCTGAGGTCGAACTGCTTCGCAAGCCAGGAGGTCAGCAGCAACATCAAGGCGTTCACGACAAGGGTGAAGAGGCCGAGAGTGAGGACGAACAGGGGGAGCGAGAGCAGCTTCACCACGGGCTTGACGATGAAGTTGACCAGGCCGAAGACCAGGGCGACCAGGATCAGCGTGAGCGCCCGCCGGCCCGTGCTGCTGCCGTCGTCGAGGGTGATGCCGGCGAGCAGCCAGATGGCGACGGCCAGGGCCGCCGCGTTGGCGAGAGTCTTGACTACGAAATTCGTCATGCGTCCGATCGTTGCAGAGAAGGTCCTGGCGGGACATCGGCAGATCAGCGGATCCCGCGGCACCACGGAGCAAGGGGTAGAGGAACGATGAAGGTCTTCCGGCTGGACGAACTCGAATCGGAGCGGGCCGCCAACGACGGCGCCTACCTCCAATTCCTGCGGGAGCGGAACATGTCGGTCGGGTTGTACGCGCTCGACGCGGGGCAGAGCGACCCGCAACAGCCGCACCGGCAGGACGAGGTGTACTACGTGGTGAGCGGCCGGGCCTCGATCACGGTCGGGGAGGAGACCGAGACGGTGGCCAACGGCAGCGTCGTCTACGTGCCGGCCGGAGTGCCGCACAAGTTCCACCACATCACCGAGCCGCTGAAGGTGTTGGTGGTGTTCTCCCCGCCGGAAGGCTGACGGCTGAGGGTCGGCCCCCTGATCCCCCTAGGGGTCGGATCAGGGGGTTCCGAGGGCTCGCGGGGCCCCGTGCGAAGCCGTGTCCTCCTAGCATCGAGAGCAGGAAGTCACGGACGAGGAAGAGGTAGGGGACATGGACGGGATCCGAGCGATGTTCGAGGGCATGCCGTGGTGGGTCAAGTGGATCGCCGTTCCACTGCTGGCCCTGGTCGTCTTCGGCGGTGTGATCACCACCGTCCTCGGCACGCTGATCGCGCTCGTCTTCAAGCTGCTGCTCTTCGTCGCCCTGGTCGGCGGGCTGATCTTCGTGGTCAAGAAGTTCACCGGCAACGGTTCGAAGTCCTCTTCCCAGGACTGGTAGAACGGACTGGTAGAACGCCCCCTCCGACCGGCACCGGGATTGAGCCAGCAGAGGGAACGTGACGCGTGAAACCATCCATACCCACGGAATCGATGGATAGAGTGGCAATCTGTGCCGTTCCCGGGGCACCGAAAAAGCCGGTACTGCCGCTCTGACCTGCGGCTATGACGCCTAGCCGACACGTGTGACCCCCAGGATCACGGCATGTGCGGGGGTGGCCCCCGCAGAGCGGGCCCCTCAAGGCCCGTGCCATGCCTGGGGGTGAGCTTTGTCTTCGGTTCACAATTCCGCTGTGCCGACTCTGATCGGTTCGGTGCAGCGGGCGTTGAGACTGCTCGAAGCCGTGGCCTCACACAGTGGGGGAGCGCCCGCGAAGCAACTGGCCCGCGAGGCCGGACTTCCGCTCCCCACCGCGTATCACCTGCTGCGCACACTGACCCACGAGGGCTATCTGCGCAGAGAGGGCGGAGTCTTCGTACTCGGCGACGCCGCAGGGCGGCTGGCCGTTGGGGGACTTCAGCAGAAACGTCGCAGCATGATCCTCGACTCGCTCGCGCACTTCCGCGAAGCCGTGGGGGCACCCGTCTACTTCGCGGTCTTCCGCGAGGGTGAGATCGAGGTCGTGGGTGTTTCGGACACCCAGGCCAGCCCGGCGTGCGAGGAATGGGCGGACTTTCGGGAGACCGGCCACGCCCACGCCATCGGTCAGTGCCTCTTGGGCCAGCTCGACGAAACGACGCGCAAGGACTACTACGAGCGGCACCCGGTCGAGGCCATCACCCCGTACACGGTGCGGGACATGCACTCCCTGGAGCAGCGCATCGCAGCCCTGGGCCGGATGCAACCCGTCGTCGAACGGCAGGAGTACTCCCTGGGCACGGTGTGCGCGGCCATTCCGATCACCGCGGGGGACACCGCCGCGACGATGGCCATTTCCCTCCCCCTACACCAAGAGGGCGAGTTGCTCTATGTAGTCAATCGACTACGGAGTGAAGTAGGCGCGCTGTTGAGCACCCTCTCCTTCTCTATCAGTATCTGAAAACTCACTCCTTGTGATCCGCAAGCGCTTCCACCACTCTTGTCAAGAGGCCTAGAGGGACCATTCCTGGCCACTTCCACGACAGCGGGGTAGGCAATGCGCGAGTCCGTACAGGCAGAGGTCATGATGAACTTCCTCGTTTCCGAGGAGCTTTCGTTCCGGATCCCGGTGGAACTCCGATACGACGCTCACGACCCCTACGCGGTACGCCTGACCTTCCACCTCCCCGGCGACGCCCCTGTGACCTGGGCATTCGGCCGAGAGCTGCTCCTCGACGGCATCAACAAGTCCTGTGGTGAAGGCGATGTGCACATCGCTCCCACCGAGCCGGAAGAGCTGTCCGACGTCCACATCCGTCTGCAGGTCGGGGGAGACCGCGCGTTGTTCCGTGCCGGCGCGGCGCCGCTCGTCGCGTTCCTCGACCGGACCGACCGGCTTGTTCCGCTCGGTCAGGAGCGCACTCTGAGTGACTTCGAGGGGAACCTCGACGAGGCGCTCGGCAAGATCCTGGACTCGTCCCAGCAGAACGAGCGGAACGCGGGCTGAGCGGCTCCCCCGTTCGTCGCGCCCACCCGCCGTCGCCCCTGTCCGGTCCCGCCCCGATGTTCAGCGCTTGCGTCGCCGGCCCCGGCCGCCGCGTACCGGCCCCGCGGCCGGCGTGGCGCCCGGAGCGCCCGGGCGGTCGGCTGAGACCACCAGCGCGGCCAGTGCCGTGGTGACCGGTACCGAGGCCACGAGCCCGATCGAGCCCACGAGGGTGCGTACGATCTCCTCCGCGACCAGTTCGCTGTTGGCGACCGCGCCCATGCTGCTGTTCGCGATCGAGAACAGCAGGAGCAGGGGCAGGGCCGCGCCCGCGTACGCCAACACCAGCGTGTTGACGACGGACGCGATGTGGTCGCGGCCGATCCGGATGCCCGCCCGGTACAGGGCTCGCGGACCCATCTTCGGGTCTGCCTGGTGGAGTTCCCATACCGCCGAGGTCTGGGTGACCGTCACGTCGTCGAGGACGCCCAGGGACCCGATGATCACGCCCGCGAGCAGCAGGCCGCTCATGTCGATCTCCGGGTAAAGACCGTGGATCAGGCCGGTGTTGTCGTCGGTGTTCCCGCTGAGGAAGGCCCAGCCGATGAACCACGACCCCAACAGGCCGATCAGCAAGAGCGAGACGAGCGTCCCCAGGACGGCGACCGAGGTGCGCGCGGTCAGCCCGTGGCACATGTAGAGGGCGATCAGCATGATCGCGCTGGCTCCGATGACCGCTACGAGCAGCGGATTGGACCCCTGGAGGATCGCCGGGAGGATGAAGAGGGTCAGGACGCTGAAACTGACGGCGAGGGCGATCAGCGCGAACAGTCCACGCATCCGCCCGACGATGACGACCGCGAGGGCGAAGATCCCGGCGAGCAGCGCCATCGGGAACTTCCGGTTGACGTCGATCACGGAGTACTGGAGGTCTCGGGGCGCGTCCGGGGCGTACGCGACCACCACTTCCTGACCGTTCGCCAACTGGCGCGGAGCGCCGGGCTGGACGATCTCGAAGAAGGTCCGGCCCTCGTCGGAGCCACTGGTGACCTCGATGGTGGCCTTCTTGCACTCGCCGGTCTGCGCCGCCTGGGCCTCACGGCCCTCGGGAGTGGAGGTGTCGCCGGTGGGTGGGACCTGCGAGGCGTTCACCGACTTGCAGTCGACCTGGGCCAGGGCGACGACCTTCCCCTGCTGGGTCTGGCGGTCGAACCCGACTCCGGTGCGTTCGTGGGCGGGGGCGCCCCCCGGCCAGAGCACCACCATGCCGATGAAGACGGCGGTGGCGAAGGGGATCAGTACGGCCGCGATGACCTTGCGCAGGTGCTTGGAAACGGGAGCAGCCGGGCCGTGGCTGTGGCTGTGGGAATGTCCGTGGGAGGGGCTTGGCACATGGCCGTGTGGGGAGTGTTCGTGGCCGGCGTGACCGGGGTGCTCTACGGGTTCGGTGGGGGGCTGCGGCGAGGTCGTCACCGGCCGATCATCGCAAGAGATGAGGGGGCCCACTGTTCAGCACGCCACAGATGACGCTAGCGTGGGGGCACCTTTGCACAACGCGGGAGCTCGGAGCACCGGGCTGAGAGGGCGCTGATCACCGTACGCACGTCGTCACGACGTACGGGAAGAGGCTGCGTCGACCGCCGAACCTGTTACCGGGTAATGCCGGCGTAGGGAGATCAGGTCTCATGACCATTCAGGACGCACGCACGCCTGCCGTCAGCCAGGACGCCGACGGCCAGACCGAGCGCCAGCCCGGCTGGCACAAGGGATACCTGGCGGGATCCCGGCCCGACATCCGGGTACCGGTCCGCCAGGTCCACCTCACCAACGGCAAGGACGTGACGCTCTACGACACGTCCGGTCCGTACACCGACCCCCAGATCGAGACGGACGTCCGCCGGGGCCTCGCTCCGCTGCGCGAGAACTGGATCATCGGTCGCGGCGACACCGAGGAGTACTCGGGCCGCCCCGTGCGTCCCGAGGACGACGGCATCAAGCACACGTCGCCCCGCGGCGGCCTCAAGAACCTCGACGCGGTCTTCCCGGGCCGGCCGCGTCAGCCCCGCCGGGGCCGCGGCGGCGCCGCCGTCACACAGCTCGCGTACGCCCGGCGGGGCGAGATCACCCCGGAGATGGAGTACGTCGCGATCCGCGAGAACGTCTCCCCCGAGGTCGTCCGCGAGGAGATCGCGGCAGGTCGCGCGGTGCTTCCGGCGAACGTGAACCACCCGGAGATCGAGCCGATGATCATCGGCAAGCGCTTCCTGGTGAAGGTCAACGCCAACATCGGCAACTCGGCCGTCACCTCCTCCATCGAGGAGGAGGTGGACAAGATGACCTGGGCGACCAAGTGGGGCGCCGACACGGTCATGGACCTCTCCACCGGCCGCAACATCCACACCACGCGTGAGTGGGTGCTGCGCAACTCCCCCGTCCCGATCGGCACCGTGCCGCTGTACCAGGCGCTGGAGAAGGTCGACGGCCGTGCCGAGGACCTGACGTGGGAGATCTACAAGGACACGGTCATCGAGCAGGCCGAGCAGGGCGTCGACTACATGACGGTGCACGCCGGCGTGCTGCTGCCGTACGTGCCGCTGACCGCCCGCCGCAAGACCGGCATCGTCTCGCGCGGTGGCTCGATCATGGCCGCGTGGTGCCTCGCGCACCACAAGGAGAACTTCCTCTACACGAACTTCGAGGAGCTCTGCGAGATCCTGGCGGCGTACGACGTCACGTACTCGCTGGGTGACGGCCTGCGCCCCGGCTCCATCGCCGACGCGAACGACGCGGCGCAGTTCGCGGAGTTGCGGACGCTGGGCGAGCTGAACACCATCGCCAAGCGGCACAACGTCCAGACGATGATCGAGGGCCCGGGCCACGTCCCGATGCACAAGATCAAGGAGAACATCGACCTCCAGCAGGAGATCTGCGAGGAGGCGCCGTTCTACACGCTCGGGCCGCTGACCACCGACGTCGCTCCCGCGTACGACCACATCACCTCCGGCATCGGCGCCGCCATGATCGCCTGGTGGGGTACCGCGATGCTCTGCTACGTGACGCCCAAGGAGCACCTGGGCCTGCCCAACCGGGACGACGTGAAGACCGGCGTCATCACGTACAAGATCTCCGCTCACGCGGCCGACCTGGCCAAGGGACACCCGGGTGCCCAGGAGTGGGACGACGCGCTGTCGGACGCCCGTTTCGAATTCCGTTGGGAGGACCAGTTCAACCTGGCCCTCGACCCGGACACGGCTCGCTCCTTCCACGACGAGACCCTCCCGGCGGAGCCGGCCAAGACCGCGCACTTCTGCTCCATGTGCGGGCCCAAGTTCTGCTCGATGAAGATCTCCCAGGACATCCGCCGTGAGCACGGTGGTGACCTGAAGGCGGATGAGATCCAGGCGGGCATGGCGGAGAAGTCCGCCGAGTTCGCCGCCTCGGGCAACCGCGTCTACCTGCCACTGGCGGACTGACGCGGGACGCGGTGCCGTCGTTGTCCGGACCGGGGGGATCGGACAGCGGTGGCACCTTCGTCCGTTCGTCGCGACGTTCGGGCATCGAATCCCCAGCGCTCGAATCTTTGGCGCTCGAATCCCTGGCGCCCGAATCCCTCGCGCCCGAATCCCTTGCGTTCGAGTGTGCTTCAACTCCTAGAGTCCACCGCCATGACCATGCGATACAGAAATCTGGGCGGGACCGGCATAGAGGTGAGCGCTCACTGCCTCGGCACCATGATGTTCGGGGCCGTGGGGAACCCGGATCACGAGGAGTGCGTACGGATCATCCACGCCGCGCTCGACCGGGGGATCAACTTCGTCGACACTGCGGACATGTACTCCGCAGGCGAGTCGGAGGTGATCGTGGGCAAGGCACTCAAGGGGCGCCGCGACGACGTCGTGCTCGCCACGAAGGTGCACTTCCAGATGGGGGAGGGACGCAACCGCAGCGGAAACTCGCGGCGGTGGATCGTCCGGGCCGTGGAGGACAGTCTCCGGAGGCTGGACACCGACTGGATCGACCTCTACCAGGTGCACCGGCCCGACCACGGCACCGACGTCGAGGAGACCCTGGCCGTACTCGGTGACCTGGTGCGGGCAGGCAAGATCCGGGCCTTCGGGTGCTCCACCTTCCCGGCCGACGAACTGGTCGAGGCGCATCACGTCGCCGAGCGCCGAGCGCTGCCGCGGTTCCGCACGGAGCAACCGCCGTACTCGATCCTCGCCCGCGGCATCGAGGCCGCCGTGCTCCCCGTGGCCCGGCGCCATGGCATGGGTGTGCTGACCTGGAGTCCGCTCGCATCCGGATTCCTGAGCGGCAGGTACCGGCTCGGTGGATCCGTCGACCTGACATCGGGGCGGGCGGCACTGACGCCCGCTCGGTTCGACCCGGCGATTCCCGGCAACGTCGCGAAGCTGGAAGCCGTGGAGCGGCTCGTCGAGTTGGCCGACGAGATCGGCTGCTCACTCCCGGAACTGGCGGTGGCATTCCCGGTGGCGCACCCGGCCGTCACCTCGGTGATCATCGGCCCGCGCACCATGGAGCAGATGGAGTCGCTGGTCGACGGAGCTGGGTTGGTCCTCGACGACGCGGTGCTCGACCGGATCGACGAGATCGTGCCGCCGGGCCACAACCTCTACCAGCCCGACGGTGTCTGGCGCCCGCCGGCGCTGACGGAGGTGGCGCAGCGACGGCGGGCGCTCGGGGACCGCTCGGCGGGTTAGAGGCCGGAGCCGTGCGACGTTTCACGTGAAACAGAAGCAGAGGTTTCACGTGAAACAGACCCGGATGTTTCACGTGAAACAGGCAGGCCCGTTTCACGTGAAACAGGCATCACGGACCGGAGCTGGGCACGGGAGACGGCGAACCCGCGGTTGATCTCGGTCTGCCGACGGTAGGTCTCCGGAAGGTCGGGCATCGCGAGCAGTCGGTCGCAGGCGCGGAGGGACCCGGCCACATCTCCCACCCAGTAGGCGGTGATCGAGTGCTCGAAGAGCAGACCCCACCGGTACACCCAGGGTTGGACGAACAGCAGGTCGTCCGGGGCCGGCTGGTCGAGGACGGCGCCGGTGATCGCGTGCGCGCCGTGGTGGCGGCCTTGGAGGCGCAGCCTTGAGGCGAGTTCGTAGCAGGCTTCCAGGCGCTCGGGCCGGGACTCCCAGGCCCGCGAGAGAGCGTCCATGGCGGCGGGCCAGTCGGCGGTGTCGCCGGAGTCACCGCGCAGGATGCCGGCCTGGAGCAGCGCGCAGTAGACCTCCTCGGCCCACCCGCCCATGGCCGCGCGTCGCTCGTAGAGCCGGACGGCGGCCGCCGTGTCGCCCATGTCGCGCAGTGTCTGGGCGAGGTAGAAGACGGTTCGGGTGTTGGACGGGTCCCGCTGGAATTCGGCGCCCAGCAGGCGGGCGTCCCGTTCGAACTTGTCGTGCCGGGAGCCACCGTCGGCATGGTCCTCGATGGCGAGGGCGTCGAGGTTCTCCTGGAGTCCGGGGCGTCTGTCGTTCTCGTCGCGCCGATCGCAGGTGAGGTACTCGTGGGTGACGCCCTCGTACCGCCAGGGGAGGTCGCTGCGGACCAGGCGTTTGACGCGGTACTCGGTCGGGCCGAGGTGGCGGAGCATGTACGAGTCCGCGGTGAGCGGGGGCAGCGGTCCGTCGGGGCGCAGGACGTGATCCGCGTCGAGGAGGAGCAGGTAGTCGGCCTTGCCGCGGGCGTGACCGATGTTGAGGCTCCGGTTGTGCCCGAAGTCGACCCACGGGTCCTCGCGCAGCTCGCCGGGGATCCCGTGCAGGGCCGTGCGGATCAGCTGGGGGGTGGCGTCCGTGGAGCCCGTGTCGGAGATGACCCAGGTGTCGATGAGATGCCGTACGGAGTCGAGGCAGCGTTCGATGACGGCGGCCTCGTTCTTCACGATCATGCAGAGGCAAATGGTCGGATTCACGGCCGCTGACCCTAGGGAGGGGTTCGCGGGGCCGCGGGACGGCACGCCGGTGTGCGGCCGGGGTGGTCCCCGGGGCGCCGCCAAGTGGTCCTGTCCGATGGGCCGTTCCGCCCAACACGGGCGGGCGGCGATCAGGTCACTCCCGTTCGTGTTCCGCGCCTCCGAAGTCCGGGCTGGTGAAGTCCGGCGGCGAGTAGCCGGGCCGCGCGGCTCCTCCGGACGTGCCGGGGCTCGTGAAGTCCGGCGCGGTGTAACCGAGGTTGGGCATCCGGCTGGAGGGAAGTCGTCGGACGGGCGAGCCCGGGCGGGTGCTCGGATCGGCCAGCGCGTCCCGCAGGAACGGCATGATGCCGCGTTCCAGCAGGGCGTTGCGCCAGGCCTCCCGGGCGCGGGAGAGCTCGTCGGGTATCGCGACGGTCTCTGTGGCCGCTACCTCGGTGGAGCTGTTGCGGATCGCCGTCACCAGCAGCCCGATCACCGCGAACAACAGCGCGGCCACGGTGAGGGCGCCGAAGAGCCAACCGGCCGTCAGCATCGTTTTGGCGAACGCGGGTTCGGGGTCGAGCATCTTGAGGCTGTAGCCCACCAGCAGGAAGATCAGCATGGCGGTGCCGGCCAGGACCGGCGCCAGGACGGCCACGATGGCGCTCACTCCCGCCCCGCCGTCCTGACCGTTGTCCTGGCCCTCTCCGGTCCTTCCCGAGCCCGTCAGGGCCTCGTCGCGCAGGTCCTCGCGGACCTTCACGAAGTGGTCGTACTCGGCGGCGGCGGCCGCCGTCAGGATCGCACTGGCCCCCATGGCCATGGTGCGCAACTGTTCGGCGTTCAGTCGTTCGCCCAGGGCGGCGAGTTCGGGCCGCTCGTTCGCCGTGCGCAGCGCCTCGTCGAGGAGCCGATCGAATTCCGGTCGATCTTCGGTGAGCAGGTGCGGAGCGCTGGTCATGTGCATCCCCCGATGCTCCGTACAAGCCGGTATGCCCGCGTAGACCCGGGCGCCGGCACAAACGGAGGAGAGCCTGCTGCGGATAGAGCGATGGTAGAGCGCCCATGCCACGCCGTGACAGGGGCTTTCCGGAAATACCCCGCTCAGCGAACGCTCAGTCGCGCAGAGGCAGCTGTACGACCAGGAGCTTGCCGGCCATCGTGACCCCGCCGTCCATCGCGATGGCCAGCCTGTCCGCGTACACGTGCGGGCCGTCCACGACCTCGGGACCGCGCGGCTCGTCGCCGTCCTCGGTGCCCACCTCGCCGAGCAGGTACGGGATGGGGCTGTGTCCGTGCACGACGCGGCCACCTCCGTAGGTGCTCAGGAGTTCCCGCACGGCCTGCGGGCCGGTCTCCTCGTCACGGAAGGCGAACCGCTTGGTGAACTTTCGGAAGAGGTCCCACGTGATGTCTGCGTCGTTGCGGTTGAGCAGCTCGTGGATGGTGTCGTTGACGTCCTCGATGGAGCTGCCGTAGTCGAGGTAGGCGGTGGTGTCGGAATGCAGCAGCAGGTGCCCGTCCTCCAGCGTGGTCGCGTCGAGCCGCGACATCCACTGGAGGTGTACGTCCTCCAGCCGCTCCATGTCGGTGCGCTGACCGCCGTTGAGCAGCCACGCGGCCTGGAAGGTGGCGGTGCCGGCGCCGGAGTGGATCGGGGTGTCGCCGAAGCGCTTGGCGCCGATGAGCAGCAGCTCGTGGTTGCCCATGAGGGCCTTGCAGTAGCCGCCCGCTGCGGCCGCCTCGGCGGACAGCCGCATGACCAGGTCGATGACCCCGATGCCGTCGGGCCCCCGGTCGGTGAAGTCCCCGAGGAACCAGAGCCGGGCGTTGCCCGCGGACCAGCGCCGGTCGGCGTCGATGAGGTTCTGGGCCTGGAGTTCGGTGACGAGCTCGTCCAGGTAGCCGTGTACGTCGCCCACGACGTACAGCGGGCCGGGCCCTGCCGCGGGGGTCTCCTGGGGGACGTAGTGGACCTGGACCGTGTCGCCGGGTCCACCCTGGGCACCCCGCCCGATGACGGGCAGGTCGCGCTGCGTGGGCGTGTAGCCGTCGGGTTCCTCGTCGTCGGCCGGGGCGGGTGCCTCCGGCACGTCCGACGCGACGGGTGCGAAGTCCCGGTGCTCGGAGACCCGCTGATGGGGCACGTGTTCAGCCTCCGGGGGCGCCGCGACGTGGTCCATCGGACGCGTGAGCGGCTCCGCCCGGTACTCGGGCTGCGCGTGTCCGGGCACGCCTTCGCCGTAGTACGCGGGGTACTCGCCGTATACGGGCTGCTCGCCGGACAAGCCGACGGACGCCGCGTACGGGGCGGGTTCGGTGACCGGCACGCGGAAGTCTCGCAGCGTGTCCGTCCGCATCGCGGGTCCCTGACCGGCCCCCTGAGTCATCGACCCCTCCACCACCGTCGCGCTGCCGTACACCTGCGGACCCTCTGACCTCCGGGTCGGAGGGTCCGTGATGTCGTGCGCCCATCATAGGAATGCGGCTCGCGCTCTGTGACGCACCAGGGGTGGTGAATCCTGGCCGGAGCCGGTCCTTCCTGCCACTTTCTACCGATATCGGTGAGGTTGAAATCTTTGGCGGGGCCGTCGGCCCCGCCGGTGTGGCGGCCGGTGCGGCCGATTCGGTCGGTCGAGGGGTCAGTCCTGGGCAGGTGAGCGCGGCGGACTGACGGTCATGCGGGGCTGCCTGCGCTGGGAGGAGGTACGGATGATCAGTTCGGTCGGAACGACCTGTTCGACGGGCCGGCCGGTGTCGACCCCCTCGATCGCGTCGATGAGCAACTGCACGACGGCCGTGCCGATGCGCCGCGGTTTCAAGGACAGGGTGGTGATCGGCGGTTCGGTGTTCGCGTACACGGTGGATTCGCTGCAGCACACGAGCAACAGGTCCTCGGGGACGCGTAGCCCGTAGCGCCGGGCGGCGGCGAGCAGGTCGGTGCCGTTGGGGTCGAAGAGCCCGTAGACGGCGTCGGGTCGGTCGGGTCGGGCGAGCAGCCGGTCGGCGGCGACCGCGCCCGCGCACGGGTCGTGGGCGGGGTAGGACTCGTAGACGGGGTCTTGGCCGACGCGCTCGCACCAGCTGAGGTAGGCGGTGGTGGAGAGCCGCGTGTAGGTGTCGGTGGTGGTGCCGGTGAGCAGCCCGATCCGGCGGGCGCCCGCGGCGGCGAGGTGGTCGAGCAGGTTGAGTACGGCGGCCTCGTGGTCGTTGTCCACCCAGGCGGTGACGGGGAGGGAACCGGCCGGTCGGCCGTCGGAGACCACGGGCAGGCCCTGGCGGACGAGCTCGCTGACCACGGGGTCGTGGTCGGAGGGGTCGATCACGACGGTGCCGTCGAGGGCCACGTTGGACCAGACGTCGTGTCGTGAGGTGGCGGGCAGGATGACGAGGGCGTAGCCGCGGGCGAGCGCGGCGGAGGTCGCCGCCCTCGCCATCTCCGCGAAGTACGCGAATTCGGTGAAGGTGAAAGGTTCATCCCCGTACGTGGTCACGGTCAGGCCGATGAGGCCCGACTTGCCCGTGCGGAGGGTTCGGGCGGCGGCGGACGGGCGATAGCCCAGCCGGTCGGCGACCTCGCGAACGTGGCGACGGGTGGCGTCGGGCAGCCGTCCCTTGCCATTGAGTGCGTCGGAGACGGTCGTGATGGAGACGCCCGCCGCGGCGGCCACGTCTCTGATGCCGGCCCGGCCCTGTCGGCCGCCGGTCCGCCGGGTGGTCTCGGTCCGGCTCACCTGATGCTTCCCTGCTGCTGTCATGGCGAGCCGATAGTAGGGCTCGTTGGGGCGGCTGGTCCGGGTGCATATGCACGCGTTGACAGGCACGTTTCTGCGTGGTTCGCCACCCCCAATGACCTTGGAAAGAAAGGTTTGTGGCCGTTCTGAGCGAGGGTGAGGCTTGTCGGCGGGTACGGGCATGCCAAAACGGGACGCTGTCCGGCGGGTCGCAACTCACCTGCACGAGGGATGCGCGCCACGGCGCAGGCCACCAGCGCGCGCATATATGCGCGCGCTCCCCCTGTGATCCTGGCGCCTGCCATTCTCGGATCGGCGGAATCCTCATAAGGTGAGCAGCATTAAGTCGGCGGCGACGTCGACGGGACGGTCGAGGAGGACCTGCGGTGAGCGAGAAGAGCCCGAGGCTGCGTGCCGAGCTGGACGGCATCCCCACCTACAAGCCGGGCAAGCCCGCGGCCGCGGGTGGGCCCGTCGCGTTCAAGTTGTCCTCGAACGAGAATCCGTACCCGCCGCTGCCCGGGGTCCTGGAGACCGCCGTCGCGGCGGCCGGTCGTTTCAACCGCTACCCGGACATGGCCTGCACGGGTCTGGTGAACGAGCTCGCGGAGCGGTTCGGGGTACCGGTCGAGCACATCGCGACGGGCACCGGCTCGGTCGGCGTGGCGCAGTCGCTGATCCAGTCGACGGCCGGCCCGGGCGACGAGGTCATCTACGCCTGGCGGTCCTTCGAGGCGTACCCGATCATCACGCAGATCTCGGGCGCCAGGTCCGTGCAGGTGCCGTTGACCGACGGGGACGTGCACGATCTCGACGCGATGTACGCCGCGATCACCGACCGGACCCGGCTGATTTTCGTCTGCAACCCCAACAACCCCACCGGTACCGCGGTGCGCCGGGCGGAGCTGGAGCGGTTCCTGGACCGGGTGCCCTCGGACATCCTGGTGGTGCTGGACGAGGCCTACCGCGAGTTCGTGCGTGACACGGACGTACCGGACGGCATCGAGCTCTACCGCGACCGCCCCAACGTGTGCGTACTGCGTACGTTCTCCAAGGCCTACGGCCTGGCCGGCCTGCGCGTCGGCTTCGCGGTGGCGCACGAGCCGGTCGCCGCCGCGCTGCGCAAGACGGCGGTTCCGTTCGGTGTCAGCCAGCTCGCACAGGACGCGGCGGTGGCCTCGCTGCGCGCCGAGGACGAGCTGATGGGCCGGGTCGGCGCGCTGGTGGGCGAGCGGGCGCGGGTGCACGCCACCCTGCTCGCGCAGGGTTGGACGGTGGTTCCCGAGACGCAGGCCAACTTCGTGTGGCTGCGGTTGGGGGAGCGGACCGCCGAGTTCGCGGCGGCCTGCGAGAAGGCCGGTGTGGTGGTCCGGCCCTTCGCGGGCGAGGGCCTGCGGGTCACGATCGGTGAGACCGAGGCGAACGACCTCTTCCTGCACACGGCGGAGGCGTTCCTCAAGGAGCTGTAAGGCGGTGGGACGTACGAGCCCTACGGGCCGTACGAAGCCGGTGGTACTCGACTACGCGAGTTCCACGCGGATGGGGTCGCCGTCGCGGACGGTGGCCAACAGGCGGGGGTCGCCGTCGATCGAGCCGAGCACGTTGCACGGGCTCGCCAGGCGGCTCTCGCCTTCGCGCGAGATGGGTGTCGGGCCGTAGGGCAGCGCGAGTGCGTCGCCGTCGGTCCAGAACGCGACCGTGCCCGGGTCGACCACCTGCCTGGCGTCGTGTTCCAGGGCCACCGAGATTCCGGTGTCGAAGTAGACCTCCTCTCCCCAGGTGTTGGCGGAGGCGGAAATCGGGAGTGCCTCCGCCAGGGACTTGCTGGTCGGGGTCTCGTCGAGCGTCGCGGTGAGCTGGCCCGCAGGCCAGGAGATTCGAATCCTCATGGGGCGCATTCAACAATCTGTTGAATGTCTTGGCTAGAGGGGACCCCGCTCAAGCGTCCGAAAATCGCATGCGCCATAATGCTTGTGAATGTGAACGCGTTCACAAGCGTGTCCTGCTTCGTCCCGTTATGAGCAGTACACAACAGACAAACTGCGGCTGTGACCACGGCGACACGAAGGAGACGACGACGTGGACCAAGCTCTGGCGCCAGAGACCCTGGCGCGATGGCAGTTCGGCATCACCACCGTCTACCACTTCCTCTTCGTCCCTCTGACGATCTCGCTCGCCGCGCTGGTCGCGATCTTGCAGACCGCCTGGGTGCGGACGGAGAAGGAGAAGTACCTCAAGGCCACGAAGTTCTGGGGCAAGCTCTTCCTGATCAACATCGCGATGGGCGTCGTCACGGGCATCGTCCAGGAATTCCAGTTCGGCATGAACTGGTCCGACTACTCGCGGTTCGTCGGGGACGTCTTCGGGGCGCCGCTGGCCTTCGAGGCCCTGATCGCCTTCTTCTTCGAGTCCACGTTCATCGGCTTGTGGATCTTCGGGTGGGACAAGCTGCCGAAGAAGATCCACCTGGCCTGCATATGGATGGTGTCGATCGGCACCATCCTCTCCGCGTACTTCATCCTGGCGGCCAATTCCTGGATGCAGCACCCGGTCGGCTACCGCATCAACGAGAAGACCGGGCGGGCCGAGCTCACCGACTTCCTGCTCGTCCTGACGCAGAACACGGCCCTGGCGCAGGTGTTCCACACCCTCACCGCCGCCCTGTTGACCGGTGGCGCGTTCATGGTGGGCATCGCGGCCTTCCACCTGCTGCGCAAGAACCACATCCCGGTGATGCGCACCTCGCTGCGGCTGGGCCTGATCGCCGTCGTGGTCGGTGGCCTGCTCACCGCGGTGAGCGGCGACACCCTCGCCAAGATCATGTACAAGCAGCAGCCGATGAAGATGGCGGCCGCGGAGGCCCTGTGGGACGGGGAGAAGGGAGCCCCCTTCTCGATCTTCGCCTACGGCGACGTCGACAAGGGCCACAACAAGGTCGCCGTAGAGGTGCCCGGACTGCTGTCGTTCCTCGCGGACAACACCTTCGACTCCTACGTGCCCGGCATCAACGACGTGAACAAGGCCGAGCAGGAGAAGTACGGTCCCGGCGACTACCGGCCGGAGGTCCCCGTCGCGTACTGGGGCTTCCGCTGGATGATCGGCTTCGGCATGGCCTCCTTCACCATCGGGGCCATCGGCCTCTGGCTGACGCGACGCAAGTTCATGCTGCCGCCGGCCCTGCGCACCGGCGAGGACGAACGGCCACACCTGGTCCTCTTCAGGACAGCGCTGAGCCCGCGCTTCACCCGCCTGTACTGGCTCACCGCGATCTGGACGCTCGGCTTCCCGCTGATCGCCAACTCCTGGGGCTGGATCTTCACCGAGATGGGCCGCCAGCCATGGGTGGTCTACGGGGTCCTGCGCACCCGTGACGCCGTCTCCCCCAGCGTCTCGCAGGGCGAGATCATCACGTCGATGCTCGTCTTCACGGCTCTCTACGCGGTACTCGCCGTGATCGAGGTCAAGCTGCTCGTGAAGTACGTCAAGACGGGCCCGCCCGAGCTCACGGAAGCCGACCTCAACCCGCCCATCAAGATCGGCGGGGACGACAAGAACTCCGACCGGCCGATGGCCTTCTCGTACTGAGGCTGGAGGAGACCACACCATGCAACTTCAAGACGTCTGGTTCGTGCTCATCGCCGTCCTGTGGATCGGCTACTTCTTCCTGGAGGGCTTCGACTTCGGGATCGGCGTACTCACCAAGCTGCTCGCCCGTGACCGCACGGAGAAGCGGGTCCTGATCAACACGATCGGGCCCGTGTGGGACGGCAACGAGGTCTGGCTGCTCACCGCGGGCGGTGCCACCTTCGCCGCCTTTCCCGAGTGGTACGCGACGCTGTTCTCCGGCTTCTACCTGCCACTGCTGATCATCCTGGTCTGCCTCATCGTCCGCGGCGTCGCCTTCGAGTACCGCCACAAGCGTCCCGAGGACAAGTGGCAGACCAACTGGGAACACGCGATCTTCTGGACCTCGTTGCTTCCCGCGTTCCTGTGGGGCGTGGCCTTCGCCAACATCGTCCGGGGCGTGAAGATCGACGAGCACAAGGAGTACGTCGGTACCTTCCTCGACCTGCTCAACGGGTACTCGATCCTCGGCGGCCTGGTCACCCTCACCCTGTTCACCTTCCACGGCGCGGTGTTCGCCTCGCTCAAGACCGTCGGCGACATCCGGGACCGTTCGCGGCGCCTGGCGACCCGGCTGGGCGTGGTCACCGCCGTGCTGGCGCTGGTCTTCCTGACCTGGACCCAGCTCTCGCGGGGTGACGGCAAGAGCCTGATCGTCATGGCCGTCGCGGTCGTGGCGCTGTTCGCGGCGCTCGGCTTCAACCGGGCCGGCCGGGAGGGATGGGCGTTCGCCCAGTCGGGGGTCACCATCGCCTCCGCCTTCGCGATGCTCTTCCTGACGCTCTTCCCGAACGTCATGCCGTCCTCGCTGAACGATGCCTGGAGCCTCACCGTCACCAACGCCTCGTCCACGCCGTACACCCTGAAGATCATGACCTGGCTCGCGGTGGTGGCCACCCCGGTCGTCGTGCTCTACCAGGGCTGGACCTACTGGGTGTTCCGCAAGCGCATCGGTACGCAGCACATCGTTGACGCGCACTGAGCCGCTGACCGTCCCGGGCTCTTCGAGTCGGGAACAGCCCGTGCCTGCCTGACCCTGCCGAGGGGATGTTTCACGTGAAACCGATCGACCCGCGCCTGCTGCGGTACGCCCGCTCCACCCGTCTCTTCCTGGGCGCGGTGGTGGCCCTCGGGCTGGCCGGGGCGGGGCTGGTCGTCGGTCAGGCGATGCTCATCGCGGAGATCGTGGTCGGCGCCTTCGAGGAGGGGCTGGACGGCGAGGCGCTCCGAACGCCACTGCTGCTGCTCGCTGCGGTGGCGTTGGGGCGCGGGCTGATCGCCTGGCTCACGGAGCTGGCCGCCCACCGGGCCAGTGCCGCGGTCAAGTCCGAGCTGCGGGGGCGGCTGCTGGACCGGGCCGCCGACCTGGGGCCCGGATGGTTGAGCGGGCAGCGCACGGGATCGCTGGTGGCACTGGCCACCAGGGGCGTGGACGCCCTCGACGACTACTTCTCCCGCTACCTGCCCCAACTGGGACTCGCGGTCGTCGTGCCGGTGGCGGTGCTCGCCCGGATCGTCACCGAGGACTGGGTGTCGGCGGCCATCATCGTCGTCACCCTGCCTCTGATCCCGCTGTTCATGATCCTCATCGGCATGGCCACCCAATCCCGTATGGACCGCCAGTGGCGGCTGCTCTCGCGGTTGTCGGGGCACTTCCTGGACGTGGTGGAGGGGCTTGCGACCCTGAAGGTCTTCGGTCGGGCCAAGGCCCAGGCCGAGTCGATCCGCAAGATCACCGATGACTACCGGCAGGCCACGATGCGGACGCTGCGCATCGCCTTCCTCTCCTCCTTCGCCCTGGAACTGCTCGCCACGCTGTCCGTGGCGCTGGTGGCCGTGACCATCGGCATGCGGCTCGTGCACGGGGACCTCGATCTGTACACCGGACTCGTCATCCTGATCCTGGCCCCGGAGGCGTATCTGCCGCTGCGCCAGGTGGGAGCGCAGTACCACGCGGCTGCCGAGGGGTTGGCGGCCGCCGAGGAGATCTTCGAGGTGCTGGAGACCCCGGTCGCGCGGGGCGGCGGTTCGGCCGTCCCGGCGGCGGGTACTCCGCTTCGCATCGCGCTGGACGGTGTGGCCGTCCGGTACGAGGGCCGGGGCGAGGACTCGCCGGCACCGGTTTCCCTGGTGGTCGAACCGGGCGAGTGCGTGGCGCTCACCGGGCCGAGCGGCGCGGGCAAGTCCACGCTGTTGCAGGTACTGCTGGGGTTCGTGGAGCCGACCGCCGGGCGGGTGTCGGTCGCGGGCGTCGACCTGGCCGACCTGGCGCCAGAGCAGTGGCGGGAGCGGATCGCGTGGGTGCCGCAGCGGCCGCACCTGTTCGCGGGCACGATCGCGGAGAACGTGCGACTGGCCAGGCCGGACGCGTCCGACGAGGCCATCACCGAGGCACTCGCGGACGCCGGGGCCCGGGAGTTCGTGAACGCGCTGCCCCGCGGCGCGGACACGGTGCTGGGTGAGGGCGGGGTGGGGCTGTCCGCCGGGCAGCGGCAGCGCCTCGCGCTGGCCCGTGCCTTCCTGGCGGACCGGCCCGTAGTGCTGTTGGACGAGCCGACCGCCGCGTTGGACGGGGAGACCGAGGCCGGCGTGGTCGAGGCGGTACGCAAGCTCGCGGTCGGGCGGACCGTCCTGCTGGTGGTGCACCGGCCGGCGCTGCTGGCCGTCGCGGACCGGGTCGTGACCGTGGGCGCGGGGCCGGCGGGCCCCTCCCCCGTGGCGGGGCCGGACGCCTCCCTGCTCGTACGGTTCCCGCGGGGAGCGGGACCGGTTCGGGACCCGGAACCCGGGCCGGCCGATCCCGGGGAGTGGATCCTCGGCGTCGCTTCCGAGGGCGCGGCGAAACGAGCGGGCACCGACGCGGGCGGGCGCGATCCGCTCCGGCGGGTACGCGAGGTGGCCGCGGCCTGGCAGGGCCGGTTCCGGCTCGGGCTGCTGCTCGGCGCGCTGGCCGTCGGGTGCGGTGTCGGCCTGATGGCCGTCTCCGGCTGGCTGATCTCGCGGGCCTCGGAGCAGCCGCCGGTCCTCTATCTGATGATGGCGGTCACGGCCACCCGCGCCTTCGGTATCGGACGGGCCGTCTTCCGCTACGCCGAGCGGCTCGTGTCGCACGACGCCGTCCTGCGGATGCTCGCGGATCTGCGGGTCTCGGTGTTCCGGCGGCTGGAGCGGATCGCGCCGGCCGGACTGCGCGAACAGCGGCGCGGGGATCTGCTGTCCCGGCTGGTGGCCGACGCGGACGCCCTGCAGGACTACTGGCTGCGCTGGCTGCTTCCCGTCGGCACGGCCGTGCTCGTCGGCACCGGCTCGGTGGCCTTCACCGCCTGGCTGCTGCCCGAAGCCGGGGCCGCGCTGGCCCTCGGACTGCTCGCGGCCGGTGTCGGGGTGCCCCTGGTCAGCGGCGCCGTCGCACGTCGCGCCGAGCGCAGGCTGGCCCCCGCCCGGGGCGGCCTCGCGACTCGGGTGGCCGACCTGTTGACCGGTACCGCGGAGCTGACCGTCGCCGGTGCGCTGGCGGGGCGGAAGGCCGCCGTGCGCGCGAGTGACCGGGCACTGACCGACATCGCCGCGCGGGGCGCCGCCGCGACCGGGCTCGGTGGTGGACTGTCCGCCCTCGTCTGCGGCCTGACCGTGGTGGTCGCCGCCCTCTTCGGCGCGAACGCCGTGGTGGAGGGTCGGCTGTCCGGGGTGACGATGGCGGTGGTCGTGCTGACTCCGCTGGCCGCCTTCGAGGCCGTCACCGGACTCCCGCTCGCGGTGCAGTACCGGCAGCGGGTGCGCCGCAGTGCCGAACGGGTCTACGAGGTCATCGACGCGCCGGCTCCGGTCACCGAACCGGACCGGCCGCACGCGATGCCCGCCTCGCCCCTCCCCCTGCGGCTGACGGGGATCACCGCCCGCCACCCCGGCCAGGAGCGGGACGCGCTGGCGGGACTCGACCTGACGCTGGAGGCCGGCCGCCGTGTCGCGGTCGTCGGGCCGTCGGGCTCGGGCAAGACCACGCTGGCACAGGTCCTGCTGCGGTTCCTGGACCAGAGCCAAGGCTCGTACACCCTGGGCGGGATCGACACGCGCTCGCTCGACAGCGACCAGGTGAGGCGTTCGGTGGGCCTGTGTGCCCAGGACGCGCACATCTTCGACAGCTCGGTACGGGAGAACCTGCGCCTGGCCCGCACCGACGCGACCGAGGCGCAGCTGAGGCAGGCGCTCGCCGCGGCCCGGCTGCTGGACTGGGCCGACGGGCTTCCCGACGGCCTGGACACCCTGGTCGGCGAACACGGGGAGCGGATCTCCGGCGGTCAGCGGCAACGGCTGGCCCTGGCCCGGGCGCTGCTCGCCGACTTCCCCATCCTGGTCCTGGACGAGCCGGCCGAGCACCTCGACCTGGCGACCGCGGACGCGCTGACCGGGGACCTGTTGGCGGCCACCGAGGGCCGGACCACGGTGCTGATCACACACCGGCTGGCCGGCCTGGAAGCGGTGGACGAGGTGCTCGTCCTGGATCAGGGCGCCGTCGTGCAGCGTGGCGGGTACGAGGAGCTGGCCCTCGTCGATGGCCCACTGCGGCGGTTGCTGGAACGGGAACGCGAGGCGGACGGCATGGCGGCCGGGAACCGCAGGCCGACTTTCACCAATAAAGGGGACTAACTAGGCTCAAGGGCATGTCAGTGCAGGAGTCTCAGGAACCACCGGATCCATCACGGGGAACGCCGGACCCGCTGGAGGCCGCCACCCGGGCCACCAGGAGTCTGCAGGGGCTCTCCACCGAGCTCACCGCCCGGGTGCCGCAACTGCTGGAGGCGATGCGCTCGGTCGGTACGGGCCTTGAACTGCACTCCACCCTCGACCGGATCTGCGAGACGGCCGCCGAACTGGCGGACGCCCGCTACGCGGCGATCGGCGTGGTCGACACCGAGGGCCGCGGGTTGTCGGACTTCGTCACCTTCGGCATCAGTGCCGAGACGGCGCGGCAGATCGGCCACCGTCCGGACGGGAAGCAGGGCCTGCTCGGCGCGCTCATCTCCCACCCCGACACCGTGCAGCTGGCCGATCTCACGAAGGATCCCCGATCTTCGGGCTTCCCGGCGCATCACCCGCCCATGAAGACCTTCCTCGGCGTCCCGATCCGGGTGCAGGGGGAGATCTTCGGCAATCTGTACCTCGCCGAGAAGAACGGCGGCGGCGAGTTCAACGACTACGACGTGCACATGGTGCGCGTGCTGGCCACCGAGGCGGGCATCGCCATCGGCAACGCCCGGTTGTACGAGGCCGCCACCCAGCGCGAGCGCTGGATCGACGGCTCGGTGGCCGTCACCACGGCCCTGTTGTCGGGCGGGGACGCGGACGACGCCCTCGCGGTGGTGGCCGAGCAGGCCCGCCGGTTGGCCGACTCCGCCGCCGGGATCGTGCTGCTGCCGGCCGAGGACGGGGGGATGGAGATCGTCGCCGTGTCCGCCGAGAACCCGGCCACCTCGCTCGGAGTGGTCATCCCCGCCGAGAGCCCGGTGGTGGACAACCTGCTGCGGGGCGAGCCCGTCTTCGTGGACGACGCGTCCTGCGACCCTCGCATGATCAGCAAGCTGACCAGCCAGTTCGGGCCCTGCATGATGCTGCCGCTGCACAGCGGCGGACGGGTGCTCGGTGCCCTCGTCACCCCGCGGGCACGCGGCAAGCGGCCCTTCAGCGAGTCCGAGCGGACCCTGGCGACACAGTTCGCCTCCCAGGCCGCCCTCGCGTTGATGATGGCGGAGGCTCAGCGCGACCGGGAGCGGCTCGCGGTCTTCGAGGACCGCGACCGCATCGCCCGTGATCTGCACGACCTCGTGATCCAGCGGCTGTTCGCCACCGGAATGATGTTGGAGGGCGCTCAGCGCCGGTCCGTCGTCCCGGAGGTCAGCGACGGGGTCGGGAAGGCCGTGGACGAACTGGACGTCACGATCCAGGAGATCCGTACCGCGATCTTTGCCCTCCAGCAGGGCCCGGCGGAGGCCCCTTCGGGGTTGCGCACCCGGGTACTGCGAGAGATCAACATGGCCGCCGTCCCCCTCGGCTTCAAGCCCGCGCACCGTTTCCTCGGCCCGATCGACGCGGTCGTGGGGGAACTGGTCGGCAAGAACCTGATCGCGGCCCTCCGTGAGGCCCTGTCGAACGCGTTCCGGCACTCCGAGGCGTCCCGGATCGAAGTGGTCCTGGACTCCACCATCCACCTGGCCGACGGCCGGCCCGGGGTCCGGTTGGAGGTGGCGGACGACGGGGTGGGCATCGCGGAGGGCGGCCGTCGCAGCGGGCTGCGGAACCTGCGCCGCCGGGCCGAGTCCCTCGGCGGGTCGAGCTCGTACGGCCCCGGAATCGGCGAGGACGGCGGCGGGACCACCGTGGTGTGGCAGGCCCCGCTCTGAGAGCGCGGCGCCGGTCCCGCCGGCCGGCGGGACCGGCCCTGTTCCTGGTCCCGCCGCTTCCGGTCCTGCTCCTATGCGGTGCGTTCGGTCAGGATGCGCTCGATGACAAGGGCGACCCCGTCTTCGTTGTTGGCGACCGTGCGGCCGGACGCGGCCGCGAGCACGTCCGGGTGCGCGTTGCCCATGGCGTACGAGGTGCCTGCCCAGCTGAGCATTTCCACGTCGTTCGGCATGTCACCGAAGGCCACCACCTCGGCGGCGGAGATCCCACGCTCGGCGCAACACAGGGCCAAGGTGCTGGCTTTGGAGACGCCGAGCCCGCTGATCTCCAGCAGGGCGGTCGGGCTGGAGCGGGTGATCGAGGCGTGCCTGCCGGCGACGGAACGGGCCAGGATCAGGAACTCGTCAGGTGCCAGTTCGGCATGGTGCGCGAGCAGCTTCAGCACGGGTGTATCGCTGTCGTCGAAGTCCTCGCGCAGCAGCTTCTCCACGGTGGCCACCGTGGCACCCGGGTCCTGGAAGAACGGCGGGTAGGCCGGCTCGTAATTGATCCCGGTGGTGCGTTCCACGGCGAAGGTCGTACCGGGGGCGGCGGCCCGCAGCGCGTCCACGACCGTGAGCGCGGTGGTCCGGGGGAGCCCCCGGACCTGTACGAACTCGCGGCCCGCGTGGAGGTCGACCACGGCCGCGCCGTTCGCGCAGATCGCCAGGCCGTGACCGTGGACGTGGTCGCTGACCACGTCCATCCAGCGGGCCGGGCGCCCGGTGACGAAGAAGACCTGGATCCCGGCCGCCTCGGCGGCGGCGAGTGCGGCGATGGTGCGGGGCGAGACGGTCATGTCGTCGCGCAGCAGGGTGCCGTCGAGGTCGGTGGCGATGAGCCGGGGAGTGGGGGTTGGCCCGTCCGGGCGCTGGGGAGCCGAGGTCACGGTCCCATCTTCGCCCATGAGCCCCCGGCACTGGACCAAGATCGGCCGGCCTGCCGTGTGGGATTCGCGCTGCTTTGTGGTGTCGCCGCCCGTCCGGGGCGATGTTTCACGTGAAACCGAGTCCAGTCGCAGGCAGGAGCCCGGGATGTTTCACGTGAAACAGGAGGGCCCGCCTTAGGCTCGCGTGTATGAGTCTGCGTCTGAGCACTGTGATCCTCCCCGTACGTCCGTGGCACGAAGGAGGCCGCGACCAGTGGTCGAGGGCCGAGGAGCTCGGGTTCCACACCGCCTACACCTACGACCACCTCACCTGGCGGACCTTCCGTGACGGTCCCTGGTACGGCGCGGTTCCCACCCTGACCGCGGCGGCCTGCGCCACCGAGCGGATCCGGCTGGGCACGCTCGTCACCTCGCCGAACTTCCGCCACCCAGTGACCCTGGCCAAGGACCTCATGTCCCTGGACGACATCTCCGGCGGGCGCGTCACCCTCGGTATCGGCGCCGGTGGCAACGGCTACGACGCGACGGCGCTGGGCCAGGAGCCGTGGACCCCCAGAGAGAGGGCCGACCGCTTCGCCGAGTTCGTGCCGCTCCTGGACCGGCTGCTGACCGAGGGCGCCGTGACCGGGGACGGCACCTTCTATTCAGCCGTGGAGGCCCGCAACATCCCCGGATGTGTCCAGCGGCCGCGGTTGCCGTTCGCGGTCGCCGCGACCGGGCCCCGGGGCATGAAGGTCGTGGCGCGGCACGGCCAGGCGTGGGTGACGGCGGGCGATCCGAAGGTCTTCGAGGGGACCCCCGAGCAGTCGCTGGAAGCCCTGCGCGGACAGCTCGGCAAGCTGGAGAAGGCCTGTGCGGAGATCGCGCGCGACTCCGGTTCGATGGAGAAGGTCCTGCTGACGGGCTTTACCCCGGAGCGCAACACGCTGCTGGAGTCCGTGGACGCGTTCGTCGACTTCGCCGGCCGCCATCAGGAGCTCGGCTTCACGGAGCTGGTCGTCCACGCGCCGATTCCGGACTCCGACTTCGCCGCTGACCAGGCCGTGTTCGAGCGGATCGCCACCGAGGCCCCCGCCCAGCTCAACGGCTGAGGCTTCCGGCCCACCCCTGGTACGGGAGCGCCCCCGGCCCGCCGCGATGAACGGCGGGGCGGGGACGGCAGACGCTGCGCTGGCGGGCCGCAGTTTCCGTGGTCTCAATCGGGGACTCAATCCCTCAGGTCGCAGTCCCTCAGGCCATCAGGTCACAGTCCGTCAGGCTGTCAGTCCCGCAGACGCGCAACGATCCGTTCCGCGTTCGGCAGCATCCATTCCTGTGCGACGCCCTCGGGCAGCGCCTGGATCTCCTCGATCAGCGTGGTGATCCGCTCGATGCCCGCTTCCGGGCGGCCCAGCTCCTGTTCGGTCCAGGCGGCGTTGTTCACGCACTGGAAGCGGTCCTCCAGATGGTCATGGCCGAGCTCCGCGTAGACGACCGCGGCCCGGTCCCACAGACGGATCTCCTCCAGTCGCAGCGCCGTGCTCCGGGACTCACCGAGGGTGGGAAGGGCTGAGGCACCGCCGTCCGCCCCACCCTCGTCCCCGTTCTCCTCGTCGGGCCGTTCCATCGCCTGAACCTGGCGGTCCAGCACCTGGGCCGACTGGTGCCAGGTCTGCGCGAGTTCGGACCGGAGCTCCGGGGCCTGCGGATCGGTGGCCCTCGCCGCTTCGAGCACTCCGGCGGCCTCGTCCATCAGGGTCCGGGCCGCCGTCAGCGTCTCCACGGTGGTCTCCTCGCGCAGCGCCAGCCAGGCCAGCGAACGCAGGATCCGCGCCTCCGCGACTGGCGCACCGCCCGCCTGTCGATGCAGCTCCAGGGCTCGTTCGTACGCGGCGATCGCCTCCCGCACCAGCTCCGTGCCGGCGAGCTGGTCGGCGGCCGCCTGCGCGAAACGCGCCTGAGGACGCGGGTCCTCCCAACCCTTGGTGAGCTCCGCCGCGTGCAGGTACTGCTCCGCCGAGGCCGACAGGTCCCGTACCTCATGCAGGAGGTCGCCGAGGAACTCCCTCACGAAGACGGCCTGCTGCTCACCGTGCTCCAACAGATCGGGCAACGTCGACTGCACCACCTCCGCGGCGTCGGCGTACCGCTCGGTCCGTGCGTACGCCCGTGCCAGCAGCAGCCGCGCCTGCGCGCCACCGTCCGCGCTCAGCCCGGCCTGGTCGAACCAGTGCGCCGCCGTCAGCGCGTGCTCGGCGGCCTCCTCGGCCCCGTCGCGCCGGCGCAGCAGGGTGTCGGCCAAGGTGAGTCGTACGACGCCCTGTTCCTCGGGGTCGGTCACCTCGGCAGCGTGTTCGAGCCCGGACCGGGCCGCTTCCTCCGCCTCCTCGGGCCTGTCCAACGAGAGCAGCACGCCGGCCCGCAGCACCAGGGCGTCCACCGCCTGCCAGGGGCAACCGGCCTCGACGGCCCGGTCGGCGGACGAGGACAGCGACGACAGGGCCCGCTCCGGGTCGCCCTGCGTGAGCATCACCCGGCCCAGCATCTCCTCCGCCTCCGCCACGACATCGGGCAACGTCCCCGCGTACGAGGCGATGAAGGAGTCCAGCTCGGCCGACAGCTCCGCGTGCCCGTGGTCCTGCTCGTGGTCGTGGCCATGCCCGTGCCCGGCGCCGTGCCCGGTTCCGGTCTCTTCGTCTTCGTGGGTGGCCTCGATCGACCGCAGGTACGGCTCCAGACGGATCGTGGTCAGCTCGGCGCGTGCGATGCGACGGCGCCGCGCGGGGTCGGTCGGGTCCAGAGCCTCGGCGGCCCTGACGGCACTCGCGAGCAGGCTCCGCGTCTTCGCCGGATCCGCCCCGGCCTGCGCCGCGACGCCCGCCAGGCGCAGCTCCGCCAGCGCGGCACGTTCCGCCAGCCCCAGCGCGAGGTAGCGGTCCCGGGCGACTGTCAGCAACTCCGTCGCGTCGGCGGCCCCGGCACGCGCCGCGGATACGGCCCGGTGGTCAGCCAGGTCGGCGGAGAGCAACGGGTCCACCTGCGAGTCCGGGAGGGCTGCCACGCGTACGGCGAGTTCGGACCAGAGCGCCTCCGCGCCCGGGTGTCCCTGGTCGCGGGCGTGACGGGCCCGTTCCGCCGTCGCGTCGAGCCCGGCCCGCGCCGGGGCAGCCGGGGAGGTCGGGACGGTCGGGACGGTCGCGGTTGGAGCCGCGGCCGGGGTGGCCCGCGGCAGCGCCGAACTTCGTACTCCCAGGGGCAGCACGTCGACCAGGGGGGCCCGACCGAGCCGGGCGAGGAACCGGCCGGAGACGCGGCTGTTTCCGTTGCGCGCGTCGAACCGGCGGGCGATGTCCAGGCAGCCGGCGCGCAACACCGCGTACAGCTCGTCGACGGAGTGGGCGGCTCCCTCGTAACGCACGGAGGTCCCGGCGCCGTGGCCGAGCGTCATGAGCCGCTCCAACAGGACGAGTACGCCGCCGTGGAAATCGAGTTGGGCCTTGACGTCGGTGAGCGGCTTGAGGTGCGTCTCGTGATCGAAGAGGATCTCCAGTCCGCGTGCCTCGTTGCCGGTGAGGGCGCAGAACTCGATGTGCTGTCCGATCGAGCGCAGCAGGCTCTCGTTGCCGCGCGCCAGGCGGTAGCCGCGCAGGTGATGGGCGCGGGCCTCGTCGGCGCGGCCCTGGCGCAGCAGGGGCAGCAAGGATCGTGCGAGTACCCGGTGCGGTTCCTCCTGGCAGGTCTGCCTTCCCGACAGCACCGGCTCCCAGATCTCGATCGCCTTGGCGTCGTCGCCCTTCGTGGCCCAGAACGTGCCCTGGCTGTTGGTCTCGCAGGCGTGGCAGTCGCTCATCTCGTCGCGCTCCATGGCCTGCCATGCGGCGACCGCCCGCTCCGCCCGCTCGTCGTCGCCGATGGCGTCCGCCAGGTAGTACTCCGACTGACGCACCGCGCGTTCGCTGTATCCGGCGAGGCGGTAGCGGCGCTCCATGTCCGCCAGGTAGCCGGCCGCGGAAGCCAGCGGAATCTCGGGAGAGTTGATGATCTGGCCGGAGACCCACTTGAAGCGCCAGAAGAGGGAGTGGGTCTCGCCCCGATCGAAGGCACCGGGATCGCGGTCGTACTCCTGGAGCAGCCGGGCGAAGGGAACCATCATGCGGGTGCGTTCGGAGCTGTACTCGTACGCGTCGATCTGGGTCACCAGCGCGTTGCGGAACAGGGCCCGGTCGCCGCAGACCTCGGCCGCCGCGGCCAGCGCCTCGGCCTGCGCGTTGCGCGCGGCGCCGTGGGGGAGGCGGTGGTTCTCGTGCAGCGCCTGTCGGATCTCTTCCGGGGTCAGGTTGCTCACTTCTCGTTCTCCCGCGTGTCGGTGGAGTGGGTCGCCCACTCCAGGAGGCCCAGGAAGGCGCGGTTGAGCAGCGTGGAATCGGCGGGACGCAGCGGTCGCTGGGACATCAGCAGCGCCTGGCCGTACAGCGATTCGACGGCGGTTGCGGTCAGGGTCGTGTCGGGAAGGTTCGCGATGCGACGGATCAGCGGGTTGTTGTGGTTGAGGACCAGGCGGGCGCGCGGCGCGGAGCCGCGCAGCGCGCCGAGGATGCCGGTCCACAGGGAATCGGCACTGTCGAGGGCCGCGGTCCGGTCGCGTTCCTGGCGGGCCTGCCGGTCGTCGAGGTAGAGCGCGGGGACGGACGCGGGCTGGAAGGCGCGCAGCACCACGTCGCAGCTCTGGGGTTCGAGACGCGTACGGGCGGTGGCCAGGAAGGAGGCGAGGGCCAGTTCGACCGTGGTCGGTACCGGGTCGAGACGCTCGGTGACCGCTCCGGCGTCCAGTTCGGTGACCTTGAGCTGCGGTCGTACGGCGGGAAGCAGGGCCAGCAGGTCGGCGTCATAGGTGTAGCCGGCGTTGATGACGCCGAGGCCGTGGGCCGCCGCGATCGGGGCGATCTGACGGAACTCCTCCACGGTGCGCGTGAAATGGATGTCGGTGTGCGCGGCGGCGAACTCCTCCAGGCTCATCGACCCCTCGCTGGTCTCGAACGGCAGCCAGGGCAGCATCAGATCGAGGAGTTCGGCGTCGTGCCGGGCCAGGGACTTCACGCCGAGGTGGTGGACGCCCAGGAAGGAGGCCAGTCGTTCCGGGTCACTCGCGGCGAGTTCGGCGAGCCAGGCCCGGATCCGGGCACCGAGGGCTTCGCGGACCGCGGCGAGGGTTTCGTCGTCGTACAGGTTCTCGCGGGATGCGGTGGGCCGCAGGGTGTCGGTGTCGAGCACCACGCGGACGAAGAAGGCCCACTCCGGCAGCAGGTTGTCCGCCTGGTCGGTCAGCAGCATGCCCTTGAGGTGGACGCGGTGCCCGGCCCGGTGGGCGGGGCTGGTGGGCTCGGCGAGGACGTAGGCGACCCCGCGCACGCCGGCGACCGGCAGATCGAGGTCGATGCTGTCGAGCGGGGTGAAACCGAAGAGCTGCGCGCAGTGTCCGGCGAGCGCCACGCGACGGGCGGCCGGGGTGGGGAAGGACCGGTCCCACACCGCGGGCCGATCGGTGATCGGGCGGGGCTCGCCGCCCGCGCCGTCGTCGAAGGTGATGTCGTGGTGGAGCAGTGAGCCGTAGTCCCGCGCGAGGCGTTCGACCCTGGCGGGCTCGGTCCACTCCTCGGCGCCGGGGCGGGTCTCCAGGTGGACGGTCGTACCGGGCTCCGGGCGCGCTTCGTGGGGGAGCTCGCGGACGGTGTAGGAACCGTCGTCCGTGGCCAGCCACTCCACGGGTGCCGCGAGGGGGTCGCGTGCGGATCGGGTGACGACGCGGATCTGACGGGCGACGACGAAGCAGGCGAGCAGTCCGATGCCGAACTGGCCCAGGAACTGCCGGCGGGTGTCCTCCAAGCCGTGGCCCTCGATCCCACCGTTGCCGCGCTTGGAGCTGCGGCCGATGGTGGCGAGGAGGGAGTGGGCCTCGGCCGCGGTCAGGCCGATGCCGGAGTCCTCGATGGTGACCCGGCCGGCGGAGGCGGTGAGACGGATGTGGACCCGCGCGTCGGGCTCGAGCGCGTGCCGGGCGGTGATGGCGTCGACGGCGTTCTGGAGCAGCTCGCGGACGTAGACGCGCGGGCTGGAGTACAGGTGGTGGGAGAGCAGGTCCACCAGGCCGCGCAGGTCGACTTGGAAACTGTTGACCGGGGGTTCGGACGGAGCCGAGGACTGCGGCGCCGAGGACAGCGGAGCCGAGGACAGCGGAGCCGAGGACAGCGGAGCCGAGTAAGGAGCTTGGGACAGGTCTGCCGATGGAGCTTCGGATGGGGTGTCGGACGTCATGGGGTGTCACCTCACGTGTTCGCATGGATGGTTCGGCGATCGCGAGGTGCCCCCCTCACCGATCCCGGAGTGGGAACAGGTTAGGGGGATGATCTGACATTCTCCCTGTGAATTGTGCGTGCCCGCGCGTCACTGGAACCGCAGGAACTCCGGTGGCACGGCGTCCACCAACCACACCCCGTTGGCGCTGATCCGGAACACGTGTCCGGCCGCCCGCATCGCGCCCGCGTCCACGCTGAGCACGACCGGTCGTCCGCGGCGCGCGCCCACCCGGGTCGCGGTCTCCCGGTCCGGGGACAGGTGTACGTGGTGTCGGGCCATGGGCCGCAGGCCCTCGGCGCGGATGGCGTCCAGGGTCGCGCCGACGGTGCCGTGGTAGAGGTACGCGGGCGGTTCCGCTTCGGGCAGGTCCAGGTCCACGGCGATCGTGTGTCCCTGACTGGCCCGGATGTGGGTGCCGTCGATGGCGAAGCGTTGCTTGTCGTTGGCGGCGACGACGTGGTCGAGTTCCGGCCGGGTGATGGGGAATCCGTGGCCGGCCGCGGCGTTCAGGAGGTCGTCGATCTCCACCCAGCCGTGTGGATCGAGCACCAGTCCGATCCGTTCCGGCTGATGTCGCAGGTGTTTCGAGACGTATTTGGACACCTTCACGGTGCGTCTGTCATCCATGGCCCCAGCGTGCCGGTTCGCGGGCCCTTCCGGCAGCGATTTTCGGCGGCACCGTCGACCCTGGACTCCCTCTATCGCGATTCCAAGATACGGAATACATTTTCCGCTGAACTGATGTCCATGGGGGAGAAGTCATGACAATCGATGCTTCGCTGCCGCGTCGCGCGACCGCCGAACTCATCGGTACCGCGGGACTGCTCGTGGTGGTGATCGGTTCGGGGATCCAGGCCACCGCCCTGAGCCGTGACACCGGTGTCGCCCTCGTCGCCAACTCGCTCGCCTCCGCCATCGGCCTCGGCTTGATCATCACGCTCTTCGGCCCGCTGTCGGGCGCCCACCTCAACCCGGTGGTCACGCTCACCTCCTGGTGGGCCCGTCGCACCGGAGGCCAGGGGCTCGACGGCCGGGACGCCCTCGTCTACACCGCCGCCCAGGTCGTGGGCGCCATCGCCGGCGCGCTCCTCGCCGAGGCGATGTTCGGGCGCGTGCCGGGGGCCTTCGCCACCCAGGTCCGCGGGGGCGGGCACCTGCTGATCGGCGAGATCGTCGCCACCGCGGGTCTGGTGCTGGTCATCCAGGGGCTCGGCCGGATCGGCCGGGCCAAGCTGATCCCGGCCGCCGTCGCCGCCTACATAGCGGCCGCGATCTGGTTCACCTCGTCGGGTTCCTTCGCCAACCCCGCGGGCACCGTCGGCCGCGCCTTCAGCGACTCGTTCACCGGGATCGCCCCCCAGTCGCTGCCCGGGTTCGTGGCGGCCCAGTTGCTGGGCGGGGTCCTCGGCCTGGTCCTCGCCGGCGCGCTCTACGGCACCGACCGGACCGCCCGTGCCGCCCGGAGCGCAGCCGGAGCGGACGCCGCCCCGGGCGGTGAGCGGTACGCCGGCGCTGGTACGGACGTCGGTCCGGTCGCGAAGCAGGATGCCGACCCGAACGCCGCCCCGGATCCCGCCCCCGGCAGCGGCCTGGACGCAGGCGTCGGCGCAGGCCGCGACGCCGCACCCGACACGGGCCTGGGCGTCGCACCCGGCACCGGCGCCGGCGTCGCCATCGGTGGAGTCGAGATCGAGCCGGAGACGACGATGGCCGATATTCCCCGCCCCAATACCCAGTTGGGGATGACCGCTTGAGCCCAGGACGAGTTGCCCACAGGAAAACCCGACTTGTCCACAGCCGATTCGATCAGTTTTGCAGGCAAGAGGGCGATTCGCCCTGTGGACTACTGATCGAGTACTACCGGCCGCTCCTGCCGACCAGTTCGTTCATGGTCCGGGCCTGGATCTCCCGCTCCGTCGCCGCCCGGACGAACTCCGCCACGTGGTCGGGACCCACCAGCTCCTGCACCGCCCGGACCGTCCCGGCCGGCAACGCCACCGGAGTGGGCCCCGAGGGCTGCTCGACCCCGGCCGCACCCAGGTGTTGCTGGAGGTGGCGGGTCGCCAGCAGCCTCATCGCCCGTGCCAGCTCGGCGTCCACCGTCTGTTGGGCCAGCGGCCGCAGTCTTCGGACCATCGCCGCCGCTTCCGCCGCGTCCGTGTCCGTGGGCGGTACGTGCCCCAGGTAGCGGGCGAAGACGTGCTCGGTGGTGAACTCCAGGAAGCGCGACGCGATGTGCTCGACCTGCCCGCGCAGCTCCCGCAGATGTCCGGTGATCGCCACCAGCGGCACCCCCGCCGCGTACAGCTCCGAGGCCACCGCCAGTTCCTGCGGTGATGGCACCAGGAACTCGTCCGGGCGCCCCGGAATGCGTTCCAGCACCCCGAGCTCGCACGCTTCGCCCACCGCGTCGTCGTCGGGTCGCCCGCCGAACCGCTCGTTGAGCTCGGACCGGCTGATCCGGTCCGCCTCCTCGTCGGTCCACGGCCCGTGCACCTCGGCCACCAGGCCCAGGACGCCGCCCAGCCCGCGCCCCGCGTCCCATGCCTCCAGCAGTTCCTTGATGGAGGCCAGGGTGTACCCGCGGTCCAGCAGGTCCGCGATCTGGCGCAGCCGCGCCAGGTGCGTGTCCCGGTAGACGTTGGAACGGCCGCGTCGCTCCGGCTTCGGCAGCAGACCGCGGTCCTGGTACGCCCTGATCGTGCGCACCGTCGCGCCGCTGTGGTGTGCCAGATCCTCGATCCGGTACTCGGCTACCGCCTGATCGGACAATCCCGGCTCCCTACGACATGGCGGCTCGGCCGACCGCGCCCGCCGCGGTCCGGGCGGCAGGTGGCGCCGCCAGGTACTCCACCGCCCTGCGCAGCGAGCCCTCCTGCGAGGGATGGTACGACCGCCTCAGGTAGCGGGGTATGGCCCTGCCGTGCTCTCTCCGCGTCGGCAGCGCTCCCCGTGCCCTTTCGCCGAAGTCTCGATCGGCCCCCGCCGGCGGGACCTCGGGCCCGGGCCGCGGCCGTTCCGGGAGCGAGCGACCCCTCCGGCCGTCCGCTCCCACGTCCGCTCCCACGTCCGCTCCCACGCCCGCTCCCACCATCCCGCTGCTCACCACCCGGGCTCCGGCCCGCTCACAGCCGGGGCTCCAGCCTCGCGATCCGCCGCAGGGCGCCCGGCGCCAGGCGGGACAGCAACAGGGCGCCCTTGGACTCGGGCGTCACCGGTACCACGGCCTGGTTCTTCACCACGGCCAGCAAGATCGCGTCCGCGACCTTCTCCGGCGGGAAGTTGCGCAGGCCGTACAACCGGGAGGAGCGTTCCTGGCGGCGCTTCTCCTCGGCCTCGTCCACCCCGGCGAAGCGGGACGTGGCGGTGATGTTGGTGTTGACGATGCCGGGGCAGATGGCCGAGACGCCGATCGACTTCGAGGCGAGTTCCGCGCGCAGGCACTCGGACAGCATCAACACCGCCGCCTTGGAGGTGCTGTAGGCGGGCAGGGTCTTGGAGGGCAGATAGGCGGCGGCCGAGGCGGTGTTGACGATGTGCCCGCCCTGATCGCGGTCGGCCATCTGCTTGCCGAAGATCCGACAGCCGTGGATGACGCCCCACAGGTTGACGTCGAGGACCTTCTTCCAGTCCTCGGCGCTGGTGTCGAGGAAGGCCCCGGAGAGTCCGATCCCGGCGTTGTTGACCAGGACGTCCACGATTCCGTACTCGGCGGCCACTTTCGCCGCGAGCTTCTCCATCGCCTGCTCGTCGCTGACGTCCACGCATTCGCCCCAGGCCTGCGGAGCCCCCACCAGGCGGGCCATGTCGGCGGTGCGCGCCGCGCCCTCCGCGTCCCGGTCCACGCACACGACCCGGGCTCCGGCCTCGGCGAAGGCGAAGGCGGTGGCCCGTCCGATGCCGCTCGCGGCGCCGGTGACCAGGACCAGTTGGCCGCCGAACCGGTCGGCGTACCGGCCGGGCGCCTTCTGCTCGGGGGCGCGCGTCGCCGGCTCCTGCCGCCCGTTGACGAACTCGGTGATCCACGAGGCCAGTTGGTCAGGTCGGGTGCGCGGTACCCAGTGCTTCGCGGGCAGGGTGCGCCGCACCAGGTCCGGGGCCCACAGTTCGAGCTCGTCGTAGAGCCGCTCGGACAGGAACGCGTCCCCGGTGGGCGTGATCAGCTGCACGGGCACGTGCGCGTACGCGTCGGCGCGCGGCCTGCGCATCCGGGACCGTACGTTGTCGCGGTAGAGCCAGGCCCCGTGCGCCGCGTCCGAGGGCAGGGACGCCGTCGGGTAGTCGCCGGCCGGGACTCTCTCCATGCGCTGGAGGATCCGGGGCCACTGCTTGCCGAGCGGTCCGCGCCAGGCCAGCTCGGGCAGCACCGGAGTGTGCAGCATGGCCACGTACCAGGACTTCGCACCCTGGTTGAGGAGTTGGGCGGCCCGGCGCGGGGTGGGCCGGGCCAGCCGCTTCTTGATCCAGTGCCCGAAGTGGTCGAGGGAGGGCCCCGACATGGAGGTGAACGAGGCGATCCTGCCCTCGGTGCGGGAGACCGTCGCGAACTCCCAGCCCTGTACGGAGCCCCAGTCGTGGCCGACCAGGTGCACCGGCCTGTCCGGACTCACGGCGTCCGCGACGGCCAGGAAGTCGTCCGTCAGCTTCTCCAGGGTGAACCCGCCGCGCAGGGGGACGGGGGCCGACGAGCGGCCGTGACCCCGTACGTCGTACAACACGACGTGGAAGTGCTCGGCCAGCCGCCGGGCGACCTCCGACCAGACTTCCTTGCTGTCCGGGTAGCCGTGCACCAGCACGACGGTCGGCCGGTCAGCCTCCCCCAGCTCGACGACGCACAGTTCGATGCCGCCCGTGCTCACCCGACGCTCGCGCGCGCCTTCCAGACCCGTCCCGCCGATGCCGCTCATGCCGCCTTCTCCTCAGCCCAGCGCCGCACGTGCGGCAGATCGTCGTCCAACCAGAAGGCGCTTTCCTCGGGGTCCCGGGAGTCGGTGACGACCAGGATCTCCTCGAATTTCGCGCCGGTCCCGCGGAAGCCCAGGTGCGGCTCCACCGCCCACAGGCCGGGCCTCGGCACGTGATCGGAGAAGTGGTAGGGGCTCCACAGCGGTGACCAGCCCTCTCGGTGCCCGTGCAGGGCATCGCTCGCCAGACCCTTCAGGGACTGGGTGCCGAACCCGAACGCGGTCGGTGACCAGCGCCGCTCCTTGACCCGGTCCAGCTTGTGGGCGATGACGCCGAAGGGGTAGGCCCGGTGTCGGTTGGCGTAGCCCTGGCGGGTCATGAGCCGCTCGACGTTCTCGTATATCTCGCGCAGTGAACGGCGTTCACGGACCTGCCGCAGGATCAGTTCGCGGTGCGGTCGCAGGTCTGCCATCAAGCGGTCCTGGACGGGATGCAGACCGAGGCTCCCCGAGTATCCGACGTCGGCGGCGTAGCCGTTGTGGACCGGGGCCATGTCGAGGATGAACGGCATCCCCGGCTCCAGCCTCCGGTTCGTCGGGAAGAACTGCAGGGGGACCTTGAAGTTCGCGAAGGCGGTGCGGTCGCCGAACCACGCGAAGGGCATGTGGAACCAGTCCCGCACCCCGCGCTCGCGCAGCCACTCGCGCTGCATCCGCGCCGCCTCGCGTTCCGTCAGACCCGGGCGGAGCTGCGCCGCCACGGCCTCGGCGCACTCGTAGGCGAGGCGCTGGACCTCTCTGAACCCGCGCAGTTCGGCGCTGAGCCCGGAGACCCCCGTGGCTCCGGTCGCTCCGGTGAATGCGGAGCGTCGCGTCGTGCGTCGCTTGGTTTCCCCAGCCATGCCAGCCGTCCGTCCGTGTCCGTGTAGCCGTACGCGCCCGTAACTTGACACTGATGAATGTGACAATGACCGGCGGTCACGTCAAGGCCCGTGCATGCACCTGTGGACAAACTTGTCCGGGCCACATCAGCCTTTGGGCGGGCCCTGTAGTCCTCAAGGCGGATACGGGATCCGGCTCCTGGTCTGACGATCCGCGCCGCCCGCGCCACTAACGTCGAGCCTGTGACTGTCATCGCGACCGAAAGCCTGAGCAAGCGGTACCCCCGAGTGACCGCCCTCGACCGGCTCTCCCTGGACATCGGGCCCGGCGTCACCGGGCTCGTGGGTGCCAACGGAGCCGGCAAGTCCACGCTGATCAAGATTCTGCTGGGACTGTCCCCCGCCACCGAGGGCCGTGCCGCCGTGCTCGGACTCGACGTCTCCACGCATGGCAGCGCCATCCGTGAGCGCGTCGGATACATGCCCGAGCACGACTGCCTGCCCCCCGACGTCTCGGCCACCGAGTTCGTCGTGCACATGGCGCGCATGTCCGGGCTGCCCCCGACCGCCGCCCGTGAACGGACCGCCGACACCCTGCGCCACGTGGGCCTGTACGAGGAGCGCTACCGCCCCATCGGCGGCTACTCCACGGGCATGAAGCAGCGGGTCAAGCTGGCCCAGGCGCTCGTCCACGACCCCCAGCTGGTGCTGCTCGACGAGCCCACCAACGGCCTGGACCCGGTCGGTCGCGACGAGATGCTCGGCCTGATCCGCCGCATCCACACCGACTTCGGGATCTCGGTCCTGGTCACCTCCCACCTCCTCGGAGAACTGGAGCGGACCTGCGACCACGTCGTGGTCGTCGACGGCGGCAAGCTCCTGCGTTCCAGCTCCACCAGCGACTTCATGCAGAGCACCACGACCCTGGCGGTCGAGGTCACCGACTCCGACGTCCACCCGGACGGCACCGCCGCCCTGCGCAAGGCGCTCACCGAGGCGGGCATCACCCTGCACGCGGGCGAGGAACAGGGCCTGCCCGGGGCCGGCCACGTCCTCCTCGTCGAGGCCATGGGCGAGGAAACGTACGACACGGTCCGCGACACCGTCGCCGACCTGGGGATCGGCCTGGTCCGCATGGAGCAGCGCCGCCACCACATCGCGGAGGTCTTCCGCGACAACGACCCGTCCGCGCCGCCCGCCCCGCAGGTGCGGCCCACCCAGCAGAAGGGAGCCGGTTCCGATGGCGCCTGACACCTCGACCCAGATCCACAACATCGGCTACCGGTCCTACGACGGCCCCCGGCTCGGCCGTGCCTACGCGCGCAAGTCGCTGTTCTCGCAGTCGCTGCGCGGCGCGTACGGACTCGGTCGCTCGGCCAAGTCCAAAGTGCTGCCGATGATCCTCTTCGCGGTGATGTGCGTTCCCGCGCTGATCATCGTCGCGGTCGCCATCGCGGTGCCCGGCTCCACCGACCTGCCGATCAAGTACACGACGTACGCCCTGACCACCCAGGTGATCATCGGCCTGTACCTCGCCTCCCAGGCGCCGCAGTCGGTCTCCCGGGACCTGCGCTTCAAGACGGTGCCGCTGTACTTCTCGCGACCCATCGAGCGCGTGGACTACGTCGTGGCCAAGTTCGCCGCCATGGCCTCGGCCCTGTTCATCCTCACCGCGACCCCGCTGCTGATCATGTACATCGGCTCGCTGCTCGCGAAGTTCGACTTCGGGGACCAGACCGAGGGCTTCGGGCAGGGACTGGCGTCCGTCCTTCTCCTGTCGTTGCTCTTCGCCGGCCTCGGCCTGGTCATGGCCGCGCTGACCCCGCGCCGCGGGTTCGGTGTCGCCGCGATCATCGCGGTGCTGTTGATCCCGTACGGCGCCGTGACCGCCGTCCAGGGCATCGCGTACAACACCGGATCCACCGGCGCCATCGACTGGCTGGGCCTGTTCTCCCCGATCACCCTGATCGACGGCATCCAGACCGCCTTCCTCAACGGCACCTCCGCCTTCCCCGGCGGCGAAGGCCCCACGGCCGGCATCGGCTTCGTCTACCTGCTCGTCGCCCTCGGGCTCATCGCCGGCTCCTACGCCGCCCTGATGGCCCGCTACCGGAAGGCCGGGCTGTGACCATCATCGACATCGACCACACCTCCCGCTGGTTCGGGAACGTCGTCGCCGTCAACGACGTGACCATGCGCATCGGTCCGGGTGTCACCGGCCTCCTCGGTCCCAACGGCGCCGGCAAGTCCACGCTCATCAACATGATGGGCGGCTTCCTGGCTCCCTCCACCGGCACGGTCACCCTTGACGGGACGCCGATCTGGCGCAACGAGCAGGTCTACAAGCAGATCGGCGTCGTGCCCGAGCGCGAGGCCATGTACGACTTCCTCACCGGCCGCGAGTTCGTCGTCGCCAACGCCGAACTGCACGGACTCGACGACGCGGCCGCCCAGCGGGCCCTGGCCACCGTCGAGATGGAGTACGCCCAGGACCGCAAGATCGCCACGTACTCCAAGGGCATGCGTCAGCGCGTCAAGATGGCCTCCGCCCTCGTCCACGACCCGTCGGTGCTGCTCCTCGACGAGCCGTTCAACGGCATGGACCCCCGTCAGCGCATGCAGCTCATGGATCTGCTGAGGCGCATGGGCGACGAGGGCCGCACCGTGCTCTTCTCCTCCCACATCCTGGAGGAGGTCGAACAGCTCGCCTCCCACATCGAGGTGGTCGTGGCCGGCCGGCACGCGGCCTCCGGAGACTTCCGCAAGATCCGTCGCCTGATGACGGACCGTCCGCACCGCTACCTGATCCGTTCCTCCGACGACCGGGCCCTTGCCGCGGCCCTGATCGCCGACCCGTCCACCGCCGGTATCGAGGTCGACCTGAAGGAAGGCGCCCTGCGCGTCCAGGCCGTCGACTTCGGACGCTTCACCGAGCTGCTGCCGCGGGTCGCCCGCGCGCACGGCATCCGGCTGCTGACGGTCTCGCCCTCCGACGAGTCCCTCGAGTCGGTCTTCTCCTACCTCGTCGCGGCCTGAAGGAGCTGGCACCCATGTACAACCCCACTGTCGCCCGGCTCACCTACCGGGCCCTGCTCGGCCGCCGCCGCGCGCTGATCCTCTTCGCGCTGCCCGCCCTGCTGATCGTCCTCAGCATCGCCGTCCGGGCCTTCACCGGCCTGGACGACAAGGTCGCCGCCGATCTCCTCGGCGGATTCGCCCTCGCGACGATGGTCCCGCTGATCGGCGTGATCGCCGGCACCGGCGCCATCGGCCCCGAGATCGACGACGGCTCGATCGTCTACCTGCTCTCCAAGCCGGTGAAGCGCCCGACGATCATCATGACCAAGCTGATCGTCGCCATCGCGGTCACCATGGTGTTCTCCGCGATCCCCACCCTGATCGCGGGCTTCATCCTCAACGGCAACGGTCAGCAGATCGCCGTCGCCTACACCGTGGCCGCGCTCGTCGCCTCGATCGCCTACAGCGCGCTGTTCCTGCTGCTGGGCACCGTCAGTCGGCACGCCGTCGTCTTCGGCCTCGTCTACGCCCTGATCTGGGAGTCGCTCTTCGGCAGCCTGGTGTCCGGGGCGAAGACGCTGAGCGTCCAGCAGTGGTCCCTGGCCCTGGCCGAGAAGGTCGCCGGCGAGGGATACGTCGACGCCACCGTGGGCCTGCCCACCGCCGCGGTGCTGCTCGTCGCGGTCACCGTCGGAGCCACCGTCTACGCGGGCCAGAAGCTGCGTCGCCTCACCCTCGCGGGCGAGGAGTAGGACCGACGCCGCCGCCGTCACCCACCGTGCCCCGCCCGGCCCACCGGCCGGGCGGGGCACAGCTTCGCGGGTCATCATCGGTGCATGATGCCGCACGCCGAGCCCGAGCCCTCCAGGCCGCTGTGGTCCTGGATACGCTCCTCGCCCGGCACGCACATTTGGTTGTTGATCATCGCCGTCACCAGTGTGGTCGTGGTGATCGCCCCCGACCACCTGGACCACGTCCTGCTGCACCGCAACAGCAGCAACATCCACGAGCTCACCCGGCACCCCCTTCGAGCCCTGCTCTCCAGCGCGTTCTGGATCGAGAACCCGGCCTCGCTCGCCCTGTACGCCGTGCTCTTCGAGCTCTTCCACGCTCCCGTCGAACGCTGGCTCGGCACCCTGCGCTGGCTCGTGATCATCGCGACCGCCCACATCACCGCCACCCTGGTCAGCCAGAAGCTGGTGCTGATGGCCATCCAGGACCACCGGGCCCCGCGCAGCATGGTCCACGTCGTCGACATCGGCGTCAGCTACGGACTCGCCGCGGCCGCCGGAGTCCTGACCTACCGGCTGCCCGGCCCGTGGCGATGGTTCTACCTCGCGGGAGTCGTCGCCTTCTTCGGCATCCCGCTGATCAGCGGTGGAACCTTCACCGACCTCGGACACGCCATCGCGCTCGCCGTCGGACTACTGGCCTGGCCGCTGACCTGGCATCCCCAACCCACTCGTGTTTCACGTGAAACATGAGTCTGTTCCACGTGCTCTGTTGCACGTGAGAAGCAGCCTTGTTTCACGTGAAACATGGGCCGCGTTTCACGTGAAACAGAGTTCAGGAACGCTCCGGCTTCGCCACGCCGTGCTCCCAGGCCCAGGAGGCGATGCCCACCCGGTTCCGGACCCGCAGCTTGCCCTGCACATTGGCGATGTGGGTCTTGGCGGTGCCGGCGCTGATGAAGAGCTCCGACCCGATCTCCGCGTTCGTGTACCCCCGTGCCACCAGCCGAACGATCTCCACCTCGCGCTCCGTCAGAGGGTGCGGGGCGCGGGGCGGCACCGGTCCCTCCTGTGTCAGCCGACTCAACAGCCGTACGGTGATCTGCGGGCTGATCAGGGTGTCCCCCTGCATGGCGGCCCGTACCCCCTCGATGAGCAGCGCCGGCCCCGACCTCTTCAGCAGGAATCCGCAGGCGCCGTTGCGCAGGGCGGTGTGGACGTACTCGTCCAGGTCAAAGGTGGTCACCACCAGCACGCGTGTCTGCGGTGACAGCAGTCGGGTGACTTCCAGGCCGTCCAGCCGTGGCATCCGGATGTCGGCCAACACCACGTCAGGCCGCAGCTCCCGCGCCAGCGCGACCGCCTTCTCGCCGTCCGCGGCCTCCCCGACCACGGTCATGTCGGGCTGGGAATCGAGGATCAGTCGGAACCCGTTGCGGATGTCCTCTTGGTCGTCGGCTATCAGGATGCGTGTGGTCACGCCGCCATGATCACCCTTGGGAGGGTCCGGCCGCCGGGAAGACCACCGAAACCCGCCACCCGCCGACTCCGTCCGAACCCGCCGTCAGCGTGCCGTCCGCCGCTTCCACCCGGCTGCGCAGCCCCTCCAGCCCGGTCCCGCCGCCGTGCCGCCGTCGCAGGGGAAGGGCCCGACCCCGGCGCGGGGCGGGCCCGTTGGCCACGCTGAGGTCCAGGCCCGCCCGGGTCCGGCGCAAGGTCACCCGTACCGCCTCGGCTCCGGGTGCGTGTCGACGTATGTTGGTGAGGGCCTCCACGACCACCCGGTAGGCCGTGGTCTCTGCCGCCCGGGACAGCGCGGCCAATGCTTCGGGGTCGGCTTCCAGTACGGCACCGCCCTCGAACCGGGCCAGCAGTTCCGGGAGTTCGGCGAGGCCCGGGGTCGGGGCCGTCGGCCCGTCGCCCGCGTCGCGCAGCGCGTGCACCGTCCGGTCCATCGACGCCAACGCGCTCAGTCCCGCGGCCTCGATGCGTTCCAGGGCCCGGGCGGCCTGGCGCGGATCGCTGTCCGCCACGAACCGGGCCGCTTGGGCCTGCATCACGATCGCGCTTACGTCGTGCGCCACGAAGTCGTGGAGATCCCGCGCGAGTTGGAGCTGTTGCTCACGCCGTGCGTCGTGGATCGCACGCCGTCTGCCGGCGGCCTGCCGCCGCAGGAACACCCCGCACCCCACGGCTCCCAGCGCGGGCAGCGCCCAGAACGCCGCGGCCTCCGCGGCTTCCCACCACGCCCCGAGGCCGGCGCTCCGGGCCCACACGAGCGGTACCGGCCACAGCGCGACCGCCGCACCGCCCAGCACGCAGGAGACGACGGCGTCGCGTACGGCCGCCCAGCGGGCCGCCAGCGCGAGCAGGGGGATGAGTACGCCCATCCCCGCGAGCGTCCACGGCGCGGGCACCCGCAGCCAGGAGGCGACCAGGGACAAGAGGGCGGCGGCAACCAGCAGCGGGGCGTGGAGGCCGCGGAGTTTCAGGAACACCGGCCGAGCCTACGAATCCCCCCGCCCGCCGGCCATCTGCCGTTCGGCAGAGGGACGACTGCGTGCGGTCGCGGGCTCCCTCCATCGGCCCATGGTCCGCGCAAGGGCGGAGAACGAGGCTTGAGACCCGCACGACGCCTGCCGAAAGGGACTTGGACGATGCCTCTCCTCGACACCACGCCCGCCGTCGGAGCCTCCCGAGCCATGCGGCTGACGGCGAAGGCCGCTGCCCTGACCGTGCTGCCCAACTGCGTCTGGCGGCTGGTGATCGCGATCGGCATCCCCGTCGGCTGGGGCGCCGGCAACCAACTGCACCACTCGCACTATCCGGGCTGGGGTTCTCTCTACCTGCTCGCGCTCAGCGTCTTCCAGGAATGTCTGGGCCTGCTCGCTCTCGGTCTCGTGCTGCGCTGGGGTGAGATCGTGCCGAGGTGGGTGCCCCGGATCGGCGGTTGTCGCCTTCCGCCCTTCGTGGCCCTCGTCCCCGCGTCACTGGGCGCCATCGCGCTGATCGGCATCACCCTGCTGGGTGCCTCCACGTGGAACGACGTGATCGCGGCGGACCCGGACCAGCCGAGCGAGGGCTTCGGCTACTGGTTCTTCACGCTGTCCTACGCGCCCCTGCTGTTGTGGGGGCCGTTGCTCGCGATCGTGACGATCGGCTACTGGAGGCGTCGTCGGACACCCGGCCGGCGCGCCGAAAATGACTGGTAAGGGGCGTGTTGCCGGGGCAGAGTGAGTGGTGCGGGGAGCAACAGGAAGGTCCGGGACAGCCACTTCGAGCGCGCCTCGCGGCGCGGGCTGCTCCCGGACCCTTCTCCTCTTCGCGTGCTTGGGGCCCTACGGTCAGGCAGCGCCCAGCAGACGTTCCAGCACCACCGCGATGCCGTCCTCCTGGTTGGAGGTCGTCACCTCGTCGGACACTGCCTTGAGCTCCGGGTGGGCATTGGCCATGGCCACACCGTGCGCCGACCAACCGAACATCGGAATGTCGTTGGGCATGTCGCCGAAGGAGATCGTCTCCGCCGCCTTCACTCCCAGCCGGCGCGCGGCCAGCGACAGGCCGGTGGCCTTGCTCAGGCCCAAGGGCAGGATCTCCACCACGCCCGGTCCCGCCATCACGATGTCCACCAGGCTGCCCACGGTCGCGCGGGCCGCCTTGACGAGTTCGTCGTCGCCGAGCCCCGGGTGCTGGATGTACAGCTTGTTCAGCGGCGCGGTCCAGATGGCCGCGGTGTCCTCCAGGTAGAGGGCCGGCAGCCCTTCCTGGACCTGGTAGCCGGGCCCGAACAGGACCTCGCCGTCGACCCCGTCCCGGCTGGCCGCGATCGCCAGCGGTCCGATCTCCGCCTCGATCTTCGACAGCGCCAGACCGGCCAGTTGGCGGTCCAGCGTCACCGAGGTCAGGAGTCGGTGCGATCCCGCGTCGTAGACCTGGGCGCCCTGTCCGCATACGGCGATCCCCTGGTAACCGAGATCATCGAGCACGTGGCGGGTCCAGGGCACGGCCCGGCCGGTGACGATGATGTGGGCCGCGCCCGCGGCGGTGGCCGCGACGAGGGCCTCACGGGTGCGTTCCGAGACGGTGTCGTCGTCACGCAGCAGCGTGCCGTCGAGGTCGGTCGCGACGAGCTTGTAGGGGAAGGGGGCCGGGCTCACTTGGCGATCGGCTCCAGGACCTCGCGACCGCCCAGGTACGGACGGAGCACCGGGGGCACTCGCACGCTGCCGTCGGCCTGCTGGTGGTTCTCCAGGATGGCGACGATCGTGCGCGGGACGGCGCACAGGGTGCCGTTCAGCGTGGAGAGCGGCTGGGTCTTCTTGCCGTCGCGGTAGCGGATCGACAGACGACGCGCCTGGAAGCCGTCACAGTTCGAGGCGGAGGTCAGCTCGCGGTACTTGCCCTGGGTCGGGATCCAGGCCTCGCAGTCGAACTTGCGCGAGGCGGAGGCACCCAGGTCGCCCGTGGCGACGTCGATCACCTGGAAGGGCAGCTCCAGGCTGGTCAGCCACTGCTTCTCCCACTCCAGGAGCCGCTGGTGCTCGGCCTCGGCCTCCTCCGGCGCGACGTACGAGAACATCTCGACCTTGTCGAACTGGTGGACGCGGAAGATGCCGCGGGTGTCCTTGCCGTACGTGCCGGCCTCGCGGCGGAAGCACGGCGAGAAGCCGGCGTAGCGCAGGGGCAGCTTGTCGGCCTCGATGATCTCGTCCATGTGGTACGCGGCGAGCGGTACTTCGGAGGTGCCGACCAGGTAGTAGTCGTCCTTCTCCAGGTGGTACACGTTCTCCGCGGCCTGGCCGAGGAAACCCGTGCCCTCCATGGCGCGCGGACGGACCAGCGCGGGGGTCAGCATCGGGATGAAGCCGGCCTCGGTGGCCTGCGCGATCGACGCGTTGACCAGTGCCAGCTCCAGGAGCGCGCCGACGCCGGTGAGGTAGTAGAAGCGGGAACCCGACACCTTGGCGCCACGTTCGACGTCGATGGCGCCCAGCGACTCGCCGAGCTCCAGGTGGTCCTTGGCCTCGAAGCCCTCGGCGGCGAAGTCGCGGATCACGCCGTGCGTCTCAAGGACGGTGAAGTCCTCCTCGCCACCGACGGGGACGTCGCTGTGGACGATGTTGCCGAGCTGGAGGAGGAGCCGCTTTGCCGCCTCGTCCGCCTCGTTCTGCTCGGCCTCGGCCGCTTTCACGTCCTGCTTGAGTTGTTCGGCCTTTGTGAGGAGCTGCGCCCGCTCCTCCGGAGAGGCCTTCGGGATGAGCTTGCCGAGCGACTTCTGTTCGTTGCGCAATTCGTCGAAGCGCATGCCGGAGGACCTGCGGCGCTCGTCGGCGGAGAGCAGTGCGTCGACGAGGCCGACGTCCTCTCCACGAGCGCGCTGCGAGGCGCGGACACGGTCAGGGTCTTCACGGAGCAGCCGGAGGTCAATCACCCCTCCAGGCTACCGGGCTGGGGTTCCCGGCATCACACCGATATCACGCTGCGTGTCGCTATGCCCTAATTGTCGCGAATATTAAACGGTCGACCGTTGGCCTGATGCGATCGCTCCACGGAGGGCCGATAAAAGCGTCCCATTCCCTGAAAAGGGGCAAACTCCGGGCTGCGAGCGGCTCCTGGATCGGCCCGGGGCCGTTCTTTGTCCACAGGAATTCCTGCCAGAGCCGTCTTATCCACAGGCTGTGTGCCGCATCTGTGGAAACGCCAACAGTTCATTCGCGATCCGCGGTCGAGCGGGGCGAATCGGGGTTCAAACCGCCCTCACACACTCATTCGGGTGGGAATGACTCGCCCCAACGAGTTGATCTGCGATGCACGGGTGACGCCGTTCACCTCCCGCTCTCCAGCACGAAACCCGGACCACCCGACCGATTTGTCGACCTTGTCATGCTGCTCTGTCGACTTGTCCCCAGGTCACCATCTCGTCCTGTGGATAACTCTGTGGACAGTGGACGAAGCCCTACCCGCGGCCGTCGAGGCAGCGCGTCAGCCAATCGGAGGCCGCCGTGAAGTCGCCGTCGGAGGTGCCGGGACGCGAGGCCCGCACGTCACCCAGAGCGACGCCCGCGCGCGGGTACGAACCGAGGAAACGGACCTGCGGACACGTCCGCTTCAGTCCCATCAGCGCCTCACTGACACGACGGTCGGAGATGTGGCCCTCGGCGTCCACCGCGAAGCAGTAGTTGCCGATGCCGGCGCCCGTCGGCCGGGATTGGATCAACATCAGGTTGACGCCACGCACGGCGAACTCCTGGAGCAGTTCCAACAGCGCACCGGGGCGGTCGTCACCGAGCCACAGCACCACGGACGTCTTGTCGGCGCCGGTCGGCGCCGCCGGGCGCGCGGGCCGGCCGACGAGCACGAACCGGGTCTCGGCGTTCTCCGCGTCGTGGATCTCGGTGACCAGGGCCTCCAGCCCGTACGTGGCGGCGGCGAATTCGCCCGCGAAGGCGGCGTCGAACCGGCCCTCCTGCACCAGCCGGGCCCCGTCCGCGTTGGACGCGGCCGACTCCCACAACGCGTCGGGCAGGTGCGCCCGCAGCCAGTTGCGGACCTGCGGCTGGGCCACCGGGTGCCCGGTGACCGTCTTGACGTCCGACAGCTTGGTTCCGGGTCGCACGAGGAGCGCGAACGCGATGGGCAGGAGCACCTCGCGGTAGATCATCAACGGCTCGCCGGAGGCCAGCTCGTCGAGGGTGGCGGTGACCCCGCCCTCCACCGAGTTCTCGATCGGGACCAGCGCGGCGGCGGCTTCACCACCCCGCACGGCGTCGAGCGCGGCCGGCACGGACACCATCGGGACGAGCTCCCGGGTGGCGGCTTCCGGCAGGGTACGAAGGGCTGCTTCGGTGAAAGTGCCCTCGGGACCGAGATAGGTGAAACGTGTGGCCGACATGTGATCAGCCTAATGCCGCAGGCCGTGCGCCCGAGGGCCTGTTCACCCTTCGAGCAGCCGCTGTCCCACGTACTCCCCGGCACGCGGTCCGGGCGGGACCGCGTACAGCCCGCTGGACTCGTGCCGGATGAACTCGGACAGGGCGTCACCGCGGTCGAGCTTGCGCTGCACGGGTACGAATCCGCGCAGCGGATCGGCCTGCCAGCAGATGAAGAGGAGCCCGGCGTCCGGGGCGCCGTCGGCGGTGATCCCGTCGTGGAAGGAGAACGGACGACGCAGCATGGCCGCTCCTCCGTTCTGCTCGGGAGCCGAGATCCGCGCGTGGGCGTTGGACGGGATCACCGGCTTGCCGTCGCCGCCGATCCTGGTCAGGTCCATCTCGGTGGTCTCGCCGCCCCCGGTCAGGGGCGCCCCGGTGGCCTTCGTACGACCGATGACCTGCTCCTGCTGAGCCGTGGACCGCTTGTCCCAGTCGTCCAGGAGCATCCGGATCCGGCGGACGACGGCGTACGAGCCCCCGGCCATCCAGGAGTGCTCCGCCGGCCCGGGCCCGCCGGCCGGCACGAAGATCCGCTTGTCGAAGTCCGGCTCGGAGGGCTTCGGGTTGCCGGTGCCGTCGATCTGGCCCATCAGGTTGCGGGCGGTCATCGGGGAGAGGGTCGCGCCGGGAGACCGGTTGAAGCCGTTCATCTGCCAACGCGCCCGGGCGGCCTCGCCCGCCTCCTTGTGCAGGGCGCGCAGCGCGTGGAAGGCCACGAGCCCGTCGTTCGCGCCGATCTGGACCCAGAGGTCGCCGTTGCTCCGCTGCGGGTCGAGCCGGTCCGAGGAGAAGTTCGGCAGCGGGTCCAGGGCCGTGGGGCGGCGCGCGGCCAGGCCGGTGCGTTCGAAGAAGGAGTGGCCGAAGCCGAAGGTGATCGTGAGGGACGAGGGCCCCGCGTCGAGGGCGATCCCGCTGTCGGCGTGTGGCGCGGTCTCTCCCGCCATCAACCGCCGGGCCGTTTCGGACCAGCGGCGCATCAGCGCGGCGGCCTCGGGGCGGCCGGCGCCGGGGGCCAGGTCGAAGGCCACGACGTGGCCCTTGGCCTGGAGCGGCGTGGTGATGCCGGCCTGGTGGTCGCCCTGGAAGGAGACCTCCGTGGCGCCGAGCGAGCTGAGGGCCCCCGCGGCGCCGGGAGCGCCGCCGGTCGGGGTGTCGGACAGTGCCGAGTGCGTGAGGGCGCCACCGACGCCGCCGAGCGCGAGCCCGGCGGCGCCCGCGGCGCCGACCGTGCCCAGCAGCCGGCGCCGGGAGATCTCGATGTCGGGGTGGTTGTCGCTGCTCTCGGTCACGCTGGTCAGCCGATCTTCACGTTCTTCTGGACGGTCGTCTGGTCGATGTCGGAGGTACGGACGGTCACGTCGATGCGCCACTCGCCCGCGAGGGGCAGCTGGACCCCGGACGACGACCAGTGTCCCGGAGCGGCCCGGTCCGGGGCGAGCGGCAGCGGGCCGATGTCCTTGGCCGGGAGGGTGAAGGCGACCTTGATCTCGGGAAGGTCGACGGGCTGCCCGTCCGGGCCGTCGGCCCAGAGGTGGAGGGTGTTGGCGCCCACCCGGCCGGGATCCAGCTCCAGTCGCACGGTGCCCTTGCCGTTCTGGCCGCCGGTGTCGAAGGGCAGGGTGATCTTCACGGCCCGATCGGGGACGGCGGTGGCCGAACCGTTGCGGCCGGTCTCCTGCTGTACGGCGCGGCCCGGCTCGGTGCCCGTCAGGATGGTGGTGACGGCCAGCAGTGCCACGGCCACACACGCCTCGGCGAGAACGGAGCGGCGCAGGCCGGCACGGCCCGGATCGGAGTCCCGGACCTGCTTCTCGCGCGCGTTCTCGCGGGCGGCGTGCTGTCGGGCGAGCTGGGCGGCGCGCCTGGGGTCGGCGGGAACCGTCTCAAGCGTTGCCTCGGGAACCGTCTCGCGCGATGTTTCACGTGAAACATCGCCCTTCGTTTCACGGGCCTTCGTTTCACGGGCCTTCGCTTCACGTGCAACCCCGGTTGTTGTTTCACGTGAAACCCCGCTCCTTGTTTCACGTGAAACACGGCCCTTCGCCCCGGCCACCCCGCTCCCCACCCGGCTTTCGGCGAGTCGGGCGGTCCAGCCCCGCGAGACGTAGGCGATGCCGACGAGGGCGGCGACGAGGCCGACCTTGATGAGCAGCAGCCGCCCGTAACTGGTGTCGGTCAGGGCGGACCAGCTTCCGAGCTGGCGCCAGGACTGGTAGACCCCGGTGACCGTGAGCACCAGGACGCTGATGAAGGCGACCTTGGAGAAGCGTCGGACGGCCTCGCGCTCGATGTCGGGGACCTTGTGGAGGGCGACCAGCAGGGCGGCGAGTCCACCGAGCCAGGTGGCGACGGCCAGGAGGTGCAGGATGTCCGCCGGCATCGCGATGCCCGGCTGGATCCCCGTGGAGGCATGCTCGGCCAGCGCCCAGGTCGCGGCGATGCCGGCGGCCAGGACGGAACCGCCGATCCCGAGCCCGAATGCGAGATCGGTGGTGTCCTTGCGATCCTGTGCCGCGGTGTCCTCCCCGGCCGGGTCCGGGGAGCTCGCGGTTTCGGCCACCTGCCGGCGGCGCGCGTAGGCACCGAACAACACGGCGATGAAGAGCGCGGCCGCGCCGAGGAGCAGCAGCCTGGAGACGAGGGAGGCGCCTGTCTTGGTCTCCAGTACGGCCTTGAGGCCGTCGAGGTCGAAGACGTCGGCGAACTTGCCCGAGCCGGTGTACGGGTTGCGCAGTGCGAGCATCGCCAGTGTGGCGGCGGTCAACGTGACCCAGCCGCGCAGCACCAGCTTCTGCAGGGGACGCTCGGCGGACCCCCGTCGCCAGCACAGCAGGATGAACGCGGCGCCTCCGACGAGCACGATGAAGCCCGCGTAGGCGGCGTACCGGGCGAGCCCGTAGGCGACGCCCACGGGACCACCGCCGGCCTGTTGCGTGGGAAGGGCGACCTGGGTGGCCGACGGGGCGCCGATGGAGAAGGTGAAGGCGCCCGAGATGGGGTGGCTGTCCGCCGAGACGGCCTGCCAGGCCACGGTGTACGTGCCGTTGGGCAGGCCGGAGTGCAGGGCGGTGCCGTAGCGGATGGTGGATCCGCTGCACATGTCGCGCAGCTCACCGGTGTCCACGCGCTTGCCCTGCGGGTCCATCACGCGGATGGAGTCGTCGCCCATGGCGACCTGCTCCGAGAAGGAGAGGGTGACCTGGGCGGGCGCCGTGGCGACCACCGCCCCGTCCTTGGGGTCGCTCGCGGTGAGTGCGGCGTGTGCCGTGGCCGGTGCGGCCGCGGCGAACAGTGTTGCCAGCAGGGCTGCGAGGACCAGCGCGAATCGCGGCACGAATGCCGGGATGTGCGCGCGGACCGGGGCGGGGGCGGGGGCGGTGGCCGTCATGGCGTGTCAGTTCCTCGGTCCGTCAGTGGGCGTTGGAGGTCTGTGCGTTGTACGTCCGTTCCTTCACGTCCAGCTCGACCTTGACGGGATCGGCCTTCTCGAAGCGCAGTTCGATGGTGACCTTGTCACCGACCTTCGGCTTGCTCTTGAGTCCCATGAACATGACGTGGTTGCCGCCGCGCTCCAGGTTCAGTTCGCCGTTGGCGGGCACGTCCATGGACGCGACCTGCTGCATCTTCTGGTTCTTGGTCTCGTGGATCTGAAGATCGTCCGAGAGGGGGCTGGTGATGCCGGTGAGCTTGTCCGCGGTCTTCGAGTCGTTCTTGATGACCATGAACGCGCCGGCCATCTGGTCGTTGACCGGCTCGGGCATGAAGGCGCCGCTGACGGTCATCGCCGGCTTGGCGCCGTCCGCCTTGGCGCCGTCGGCCTTGGTGTCGGAGTCCGAGGAACAGCCCGATATGGCGAGCGCTGCCGTCAGGGAGAGCGCGGCGGCGAGGGTGCGGGTGGTGCGGGCGTTCACGGGGTGTCTCCCTTGACGAGCTTCGGCAGGTCCTTGGTGTAGTCGTCGACGGTGGTGCCCTCGCCGTAGAGGACGTAGCCCTCGTCGGTCTTGGGCGAGAACGCGATGACCTGGGCGCCGTGCATGGAGACGACGTCGCCGTTGGCCGCCTTCGTGGGGGCCTCGATACCGATGCCGAGTGCGCGTGCGCCGGCTTGGATGGTGGCGAATTCCCCGGTCAGCCCGATGAAGGACGGGTCCTGGGCCTTGAGCCACGAGCCGAGGGAGTCGGGGGTGTCCCGTTCCGGGTCGGTGGTGACGAAGACGACCTGGAGCTTGTCCTGGTCCTCCTTGGGAAGCGCCTTGCGGGCGACGGCGATGTTGCTCATCGTCAGCGGGCACACGTCGGGGCAGTGGGTGTAGCCGAAGTAGATGAGAGTCGGACGGCCCTTGGTCTGCTCGCGCAGGTTCCACGGCTTGCCGGTGGTGTCCGTGAGAACCAGGTCCGGCTTGTCGAAGGGGCGGTCGAGGATCGTCGCGGCGCCGGCCTTGGCCTGGCCGCTGATCTGCTTGATCGAATCGCCGGTCTTGGCGGTTTCACCGCCGCAGGCGGTGAGGGTGAGGGCGGCCGCCGCGAGGAGCGCGGCGACCGTCACACGTGTGGTGCGCATGGAGAGGTGTCCCTGGGATCGGGGAGGGTGCGGATGGTCTGAATGACTGGGGCCTGCGGGTGCGTCCGGTCAGGAGGCGCGACGACGCGAGGCGACTGCGAAGGCGACGCCGCCGAGCCCGATCACGATGCCCGCGATGCCGAGGGCGCGCGCGGTCGTGTCCGAGCCGCTCTTCGCGGCCTCGTCGTGGGCCGTGTCGTCGCTCTTGGCCTCGCCGGTCTTGGCGTCCCCCGCGGCGTGGTGGTCGTCGCCGGCCTTGGCGGCGACCAGCTTCAGGACGGGCGCCGGGTTCTGCGGTTCCGCGGCGCCTTCCTTGGCCTCCTCGATCCAGCGGACGACCTCGTTGTTGTCGTACGTCTGGATCGCCTTGAGGACCATCTGGTCCGCGTTCTCCGGCAGCTTGCCGACGGACACCGGGAACTGCTGGAACTTGCCGGCCTCGATCTTGCCACCGCTCCAGGTCACCTTCGTGACGGCCTCGTTGATCTGCTTGCCGTGCACGGTGAGCGGCTTGTCGAGCTTGGACTTCTCGACCTTCACGGTCCAGCCGGGGACGTCCTGCGGCATGACGGAGGTCAGCGGCTGGTCGATCGGGAAGTTGACCTCCAGCTGGGTCGTCGACGCGTTGTCACGCTCGTTCGGGACCTTGAAGTTGATGACGGCGTAGCCGCCCTTGGTGGCCTCGCCGGGCTGTACGCCGACGTGGGCGAAGGCGGTGCCGGAGAGGACCAGGACGGTACCGGCGGCGAGGGCGGCGGCGAAGGAGACGCGAGAGGCCTTCATGGCAGAAACACTCCACGGGGAGACGGTGTGACGGTGGCCCCGCGCACGGGCGCGCGCGGAGTTCGCGGCACCGGTGCTCCCGCCGTGTGTCTCGGGGAGGTGGGGATGCCGCGTCAGGCTGCGAGGGCGAGGCCGCCGGGCGGGCCGCGCCTGATCACCGTGTGCTGGAGGGCTTCCCGTCCGGTCGCCGTGGCCGGGGTGGCCGCGGTCCGACGGGTCCGGGGAGCGCCGGAGCACGTCCCGAGGAGCCCGTTGCCGAGGGCGCGTACGAGGGCCAGCGCGGCGCGCAGCGGACGTACGGGGTCGGCTTCGGCGGAGAGCCGGGACAGTTCGACGAGCCGGAACAGCGCGGCGTCGCCGCGTCCGAGGAGCCAGCCGGCGGCGAGCGCGGCCAGCAGGTGGCCGAGCAGCATGGCAGGGCTGAACAGTCCGGTCGCCGGGACGGCGGCGCTCTGGGTCACGTGTGCGTGGGCCATGTGGCCCTGCGCGGCGGCCTGCTCGGCCATCGCGGCCGGATCCAGTCCGGCGCTCACCAGGATCTGCCGCGCGTCGGCCGGGTTGATCGGAACGGAGTTGCCGCCGCAGACCAGCCGGGCGGCGAGCGCCGCAAGCGAGGAGTCGGACAGGGCGGGGTCCGCGGCCGAGGCGGCGTTGTGCTGGCCGAGACCGAAGACGCCGTGGAGCCCCAACTGGCCGACGGTGAGCCCGGCGGCGATGCCGGGCAGTGAGCGCCGGCGGCCGGCGAGCGGCGTCACGACCGCGAGGACGGCGAGGAAGCCGATGCCGATGGCCCACCAGGGAACGGTGGCGCAGGATGCCAGGGCGTGCCCGACGGCGGACAGCACGACGCAGACCGCGGCGAACACCGCGGCCCGGATCGTCCGGAGGCCTGTTCCGGCCTGCGTCGTGTGGGGGGCAGTCATGGCCCGGTCATCATCGCACTGCCCGCGGGCCGGACATACGGCAGGTCCGGAAGGTCCCATGCGTCCCCCGCGGGACGAGGTGCGGGCGTCGCAGAGGGCGTGTGGCGGCGCCTGGTCGCCACGGCGTACACCGCTGCCCGGGAGTGCCAGATCGGCCGAATGAGCGCTCTGTCCGCTCTCGGGGGCTTACGGCCGACCTCGGGCGGCAATAGGTAACCGTATGAGCATCTGGTGGTCTCTCCACTTGAGGCGCGAAGCCGCGAGCGTGCCGCTCGCCAGGCGGTTGTTGCTGGGGACGATGGAGACCGCGGGGGTGGATCCGGACATTTCCTTCGACCTGTCGGTGGCGCTGAGCGAGGCGTGTGCGAACGCGGTCGAGCACGGTGGCCCGGTGTCCGTCGCCGGCTGCGGCGGCGGATCGGTCCCGGAGGACTGCGCGGCGTATCGGGTCACGGCCTACCTGGACGGCGATCGTTGCCGCATCGAGGTGACGGACTCGGGCCCGGGTTTCCCGCCCACGACGGTAGCCGGCCACAGAACCCCGCCGGTCGTCCCCTCGGAGAAGGAACACGGCCGCGGCCTGTGGCTGATCACGGAACTCGCCGACCACGTCCGCTTCGGCAACGGACCGGGACGGGGCGCGGTGGTCAGCTTCGACAAGATCCTCAAGTGGCGTGACGGCGCCCTGGTGACGGCGTCGTAGCAGCCCGGGACACGCCGGTGGGCGGGACCCCGTGAGGGATCCCGCCCACCGGCGTGAGGCGGTGTCAGCCCTTGAGGCGCGCCATCCAGGCCTCGACGTCGACGGAGGTGCGGGGCAGCCCGGCCGAGAGGTTCCGGTTGCCGTCCTCGGTGACGATGATGTCGTCCTCGATCCGGACGCCGATGCCGCGGTACTCCTCGGGCACGGTCAGGTCGTCGGCCTGGAAGTACAGACCGGGCTCGACCGTGAGGCACATGCCGGGCTCCAGCGTGCCGTCCACGTACGCCTCGGTGCGCGCGGCGGCGCAGTCGTGGACGTCCATGCCGAGCATGTGGCCGGTGCCGTGCAGGGTCCAGCGGCGCTGGAGGCCCAGCTCCAGGACGCGCTCGACCGGGCCCTCCAGCAGACCCCACTCGACGAGCTTCTCGGCGAGCACGTGCTGCGAGGCGTCGTGGAAGTCGCGGAACTTCGCGCCGGGCTTGACGGCGGCGATGCCGGCTTCCTGGGACTCGTAGACCGCGTCGTAGATCTTGCGCTGGATGTCGGTGTACGTGCCGTTGATCGGCAGGGTGCGCGTCACGTCGGCGGTGTAGAGGGAGTGGGTCTCCACGCCGGCGTCGAGCAGCAGCAGGTCGCCGGAGCGGACGTCGCCGTCGTTGCGGACCCAGTGCAGGGTGCAGGCGTGCGGGCCGGCGGCGCAGATGGAGCCGTAGCCGACGTCGTTGCCCTCGACGCGGGCACGGAGGAAGAAGGTGCCCTCGATGTAGCGCTCGGACGTGGCCTCGGCCTTGTCGAGCACCTTCACGACGTCCTCGAAACCGCGGACGGTGGAGTCGACGGCCTTCTGCAGCTCGCCGATCTCGAACTCGTCCTTCACCGCGCGGGCCTCGGAGAGGTAGACGCGCAGTTCCTCGTCTCGCTCCTTGGTGACCTTGTCGGTCAGGGCCGTCTCGATGACGGAGTCGTGGCCGCGGACGTTGCGGACCGGACCGTCGGCCTCGGTGAGGGCCTCGGCCAGTTCGCGGACGTCCTTGGCGGGGATGCCCAGCAGCTGTTCGGCCTCGGTGAGGGAGTGGCGGCGGCCGACCCACAGCTCGCCCTGGCCGGACAGCCAGAACTCGCCGTTCTCGCGGTCGGAGCGGGGCAGGAGGTAGACGGTCGCGGTGTGGCCGGTCTCGCCCGTGGGCTCCAGGACCAGGACGCCGTTCTCGGTCTGGTCGCCGGTGAGGTACGCGTACTCGGTCGAGGCACGGAAGGGGTACTCGGTGTCGTTCGACCGGGTCTTGAGCCGGCCGGCGGGAACGACCAGGCGCTCGCCGGGGAAGCGCGCGGACAGCGCGGCGCGACGGGCGGCGGTGTGCGCGGCCTGGGCGATCGGCTCCAGTCCACGCAGCTCCGTGTCGGCCCAGCCGGTGCGCATGCTCTCCGCGAGTTCCTCGCTGACGCCCGGGTACAGCCCGTTCTTGCGCTGCTTGTGCTTCTTCTTGGGCTGCTCTTCTTCCGGGGTCTCCGGGGTGAGCTCGTCAGCCACGTCATCTCCTCAGCTACGACATGCAAGGGCCGGGTATGGACCCCGTCCATCGTATGTGTGAGCGGAAGATGCCCGGCGAACTATGTGACAAATCAGTCAAACCGGGCGGCGAGCAGGACGATGTCCTCGGTGGCGTCCTCCCCGGAGACCGGGGCGGCCTCCCCCTCCGGCAGGACGGTGCGCAGGATGTGGTCGCAGATCGCCGCCGGATCGTCGCGAGCGGCACGGGGGACCCCGGCGGCCGCCGCGTGCAGCCGGGCGTACGCGCGGTCCATGGGGTCGCCGGTGCGCCGCAGCAGTCCGTCGGTGTAGAGCAGCACCGTTTCTCCGGCGGCCGGTTCGATCTCCACGCTCGGCGCCTCCCAGCAGGCCAGCATTCCCAGTGGCGCGGAGAGCGAGGTCTCCACGTACTCGGTCCGCCGCTCGCCGATGAGCAGGGGCGGGGTGTGCCCCGCGCCGGCCAGGATGATCTTCCGGGCTGCCGGCTCGCAGTAGGCGAAGAGCGCGGTGGCCGAGCGCGCGGGTTCCGTCAGCCGCAACAGCAGCTCCAGGTCGGAGAGGACCGCGACGGGATCCTCCCCCTCCATGACGGCGTACGCGCGCAGGGACGCCCGCAGCCGACCCATCGCGGCGACGGCGCTCGGGCCGGCGCCGGTGACGGAGCCCACGGCCAGGCCCATGGCGCCCTCGGGCAGCGGGAGCGCGTCGTACCAGTCGCCCCCGCCGCGCGGGCCGGTGTGGTGCCGGGCGGCGAGCTGCACGCCGGGGATCCGGGGCAGTCGGCTGGGCAGCAGCTCCTCCGCGAGGATGGCCAGGCGGGAGCGGGACCGCTCCACCTCGACCATGCGGGCCAGGTGCTCGGCGGCGTGCCGGACGTAGAGCCCCGCGAGGTCGCGCTGGCGGTCGCCCGGTTCGGCCTGCTCGTCGTACAGCCAGACGGCCGCGCCGAGTCGGCCGGTGGCCTCGGCGGTCAGCGGCAGCGCGTAACTGGCCGCGTAGCCGAGTCGGGCGGCGACCTCGCGGTGGCGCGGGTCGACCGGGACGCCGAACCCGCCGGTGCCGGGGGCCTCGCCGGGTTCGGGGAGCACCTCGGAGCCACCGTGCGCGTCCGGGAGCCCGTCCAGGATCCGGCCGTACGAGGTGGCGCTGCGCGGCACCGTCTCGATGTGGCCGAGGTCGGCGTGGCCGAGCCCGAGGCCGATCGTGGTGGTGGGGCCGAGCCCGTCGGAGGGTTCCAGGACGACCAGGCCGCGTCGGGCGCCGACCAGCGCGGCCCCGGCGCGCAGGAACTCCCGCAGGGAGGAGTCGAGGTCGACGGCCCGGGCGAGCCGCTCGGTCAGTTCGTGGAGGGTGGTGAGGTCGGAGACCATGCCCGCCAGGCGGTCCTGGATGACGCTGCTCGCGGCAGGCGGAGGGGCCTGGGCGGGGGTGCTGCGTGCGGGTGTGGGCGCGGTGGGCGCCGCAGTGTGCGGTGACGCTGTAACTGCTGGATCGATTCCAGCCACTTTCGGCAGATGCGGGGCGCTCATGGCGTCCGCCTTTCCACCTGGTGCGATTCGCCATGTAGCATCGCAAACCCCCAGATCGTGCTGCGCCGCCATCAATGGATCCACATCTACACGCACACGAGGATCGATGTCCAGCATTGCCCAGGTGGGAATCCTGGTGTCCGTGAGACTGCAACTCACTGTGCGGCCAAGGCTAAAACTTGGCCGGAAAAAGCGGGAACCGGACGGTTTTTGCGATCGACTGGGCGGGCGTCCCTGTGGGCTCGGGTACGTAATCGGTGGTGGCCGGGGCGAGTTGACCCCTTCCGGCGCCCACCGGGAACCACCCGGCGCAGCCCGTCGTCCTTAGCGGCGGCAGCCGGTCTCGACCCGGCGCGGGTCGCGTTCCGCCCCCGCCGGACGTTTGATGGACCCGTAAGAAACTGCACGAACCCGTGTGAACCTGCTTCTGGCGGACAGTGACGCGCAACGTGTACGTGTGGTGAGACACCGATTACCTGGTGTGATGTGGCCCTCGGCGTTCAACGGAAAGGAACGAGCGCTCATGCGCGAGATCCTCGGAAGGCGTCTCCAGCGGCTCCGCGATCGCTTGAAATCCCTGCGACCGACCTCCCCCTCCGACCGGATCCCGGACGGCGGCACACCACCCTCGCTCCTCGACGCGGCGCTCGTCTGCGCCGCCGAGTGGCGGTGGCCCGTGCTGCCCGGTGTGGGCCGGGCCGGCGCCGACGGCGTGCGCTGTGCCTGCCCCGATCCCGACTGTGTGGTGCCAGGCGCCCATCCCTTCGACCCCGGGCTGCTCGCGGCCACCACCGACCCCCGGATGGTGGCCTGGTGGTGGGCCAGGCGTCCCGCCGCTCCCGTGCTCATGGCCACCGGAGGGGCCGCTCCGTGCGCGGTGAGCCTGCCGGCCACCGCCGCCGCGCGTGCCGTCGCGCGGCTGAACGCGCAGGGCATGCGGCTCGGTCCGATCGTCGCGACGCCGACCAGGTGGTCCCTGCTGGTGGAGCCGTATTCGTTGGAACGGCTCGGTGAACTCCTGTACGCCAAGGACCACGTGCCCTCCTCGCTGCGCTTCCACGGCGAGGGCGGCTACCTGTTGCTGCCTCCGTCCGTCGCGTCCGGTGGCGGACAGGTCTGTTGGAACCGGGAGCCGCAGGCGGGTCCCGACGGCATCTGGCTGCCCGAGGTGGAGGCGGTCGTGGACGCGTTGGTCGAGGCGAGCAGTGGGGCGCCGGGCGGCGGCAGCCGGTTGGCGTACTGACCGTCATCGCCTTCCCGACCGCCGATCCCTGCCCGGGAGATCACTCGTACGGGTGCCGGCGGGACGAGTTTCCAAGGGAATTGGGCGCGGGGATCTCCGCGCCCCTTTCCCGCATCGCTATCTTCGGCGAATGAATCTCCGCCTGATCGGTATCGGCGCCGGTGTGCTGATCATCTTGTCGCTTCCCCTCGCGGGGGCGATCGCCGGGCCGGATTTCGCCGGTCAGGATGACGGAAAGGGCGGCGGGTTGCTCTCGACGCTCGGCCTTTCGGACTCGTCCCGTAGCAAGGACGAGGCGTCGCCCGCCGCCCGCCCCGCCCAGCCCGGACCACCCGTACAGCCACGCACGGATGCCCGGTGCGGCCCCGAGGTCTCCTCGCCGCACGGAGTGGAGGCGCAGACCTGCGTCCTGGTCGGGGACGGCAGTACGTGGGGCCGCAGTTACTACCGCAACACCAGTGGCCGCGCACTGGACGCTGTGCTGACCGTGATGGGTCCGGCGGGGCGCACCGTGCAGATCCGCTGCGTCGTCGGACCGGGTGACGAGCCGGGGCTGTGCGAAACACCGCGTGACGACTTGGCGGGAGGCCCGGAAGGCTACTCGGCCGTGGCGGAGTTTGCAGTTCCGGATGATGAAGGGGCGTTGCTGCTGAGGTCCGGGAGCAACTCACCGGCACCGGGAGATGGTTGAACATCGCCTGAAATGTAAGGGCCCGGTCGCTGGCGACGGGGGATGCACCAGCGACCGGGCTACAAGAACGGTAACAAGAGATCGCCTGTTCGCAAATTCGATCTCTGATATTCGGACACGGATTTGCAGGCGATTAGCGGGAGTTGTGACCCCAGTCACCGGCCCTGCGGACGCGCGGTGGTCAGCTGAGCGTCACCTGGCGGTTCGTGAGGCCGGCGCGCGCCCGACGCTCCTCCGTGGTCAGGGGCGCGTCCGTGGCGAGGGCCGCGGCCAGGCGCTCCGCGAGTTCCGCGGCGGGCTTCTCGACATCGTCGGCCGAGACGCCGGTGGGCAGGTCCCAGACGGGAACCATCAGGCCGTGGGCGCGGAAGGAACCGACGAGCTTGGTGCCTTCACCGAGGGAGGAGGTGCCGGCCGCGTGCAGTCGTGCCAGCGCGTCGAGCAGCTTCTCCTCGGGGTGCGGCATGACCCAGCGCAGGTGGTTCTTGTCCGGCGTCTCGCACCAGTAGGCCGCGTCCACGCCGGCCAGCTTGACGGTGGGAATGGCGGCGGCGTTGGCGCGTTCCAGCGAGGCGGCGATCTCCGGAGAGGCGTTCTGGGCGTTCTCCGCATCCGGAATCCAGAATTCGAAGCCACTGTGGACAACCGGCTCGAAAACGCTGTCCGTGTCCAGGAGATCCTGAAGTCGCGGACCCTCGGCCGGAACCCGGCGGGCGGGGACCGGAGTACCCGGCTCCGCCACCAGCGCGCGCTCCAGGGTGTCGGCCATGTCCCGGGCGAGGTCCCCGGTGGTCGAGTCGTTCTGCAGGCCGAGGAGGACGGAACCGTCCTCGCGGCGCAGGGCCGGCCAGGCCATCGGCAGTACGGTCACCAGCGTGACCGAGGGGACGCCCTCGGGCAGGCCGCCCTTGAGGGTCAGCGGGATGGTCGCGGCGGGCACCAGCTCGCGCAGGGCGACCCAGTCGCACTCGCCGGGCAGGCCCTCGAAGGGGCGCCGCACGTGCTCGGTCACGGCGTGCGCGGCGGCGGCGCCGTGGCAGGCCTTGTAGCGGCGCCCGGATCCGCAGGGACAGGGCTCGCGGGCACCCACCACGGGGATCTCCCCGTTGTTGAGCTGCGGCGTGCGCTGCGACTTCGCGTTCTTCGCGGCGGGGCGCTTCTTTGCCATCGTGGGTGTCTCCCGGTTGCGGCGGTACGGCGGTTTTCTGGGCGCGAGCCTAGCCGTTCACACCGCCCGAACCTGTGGGGTGCGGCCGGGAGCGCGGTCGGCGTGCGCTCCCGACGGCCGTTCCGATCCGACGTGGGACGGGACTCCCGGGGCCTCAGTGGTCCAAGTCGTCGAAGGACGTGCCGAAGTCGATCGCCGGGGCAGTGACGCGCGTAGCGAAATCCTCGTGCCGGGTCCCACAGGCAACGACCACCCATACGGTGACCTCACCCCCCGCTCCGTCCCGGACGCCCCAGTCCTGGGCCAGCGCGCTGATGATGTTCAGCCCCCGGCCGCCGCGCGCGGTGACCGACGGTGTGGAGGGGACCGGGCGGGTGGGCCCGCCGCCATCCGTGACCTCGACGGTCAGTCGTCCTGCCCTGTCGACGCGCCACGCGGCGCGTATCTCCCCGTCTCCGACTTCCCGCGAGCCCAGCGGCCGGCCGTGCCGGCAGGCATTGCTGAGCAGTTCGGAAAGGATGAGTACGGCATCGTCCACGACCGATTCGGACAGTCCGCCGATGCGCAGGTGTTCGCGCATGCGGCGCCTCGCCTCGCCCACGCCCGCAGGACCATGGCGTACGTCCACGCACGACGACGTGGGCACTTCATGTGCCATCACCAACGCCACCCCCGGAACCTCCTTAGCCCCACGCCAAGGTCTGGATGCCCCAATGGCCTGGACCGGAAACCGTTCATGAAGAGCCCTCTGGCGCATTCACGACGACAATTGCGGAGCGGATGCGCCGGGGCACACCCTGTGACGGATGGGACGCCCGTGGCGGGTGGGCAAATCGGGACGTCAGCGCCCCAGCTGTGACAGAACCTGGCGGGGTCTGTTCGTGATGATCGCTTCTACACCCAGGTCAGCGCAGAGCTGAACGTCCGAGGGTTCGTTCACGGTCCATACGTGCACCGAATGTCCCGCCGCCTGGAGCTTGCGGATGTAGCCGGGATGGTTGCGCACGATGCGCATCCCGGGGCCGGCGATGCTCACGCCGGCCGGCAGCCTGCCGTCCCGCAGGCGCGGGGAGATGAACTGCATCAGGTACACGGTCGGGATCGTCGGCGCGGCCGCCCGCACCCGGTGCAGCGAACGCGCGGAGAAGCTCATGACGCGGACCGGGTGCGGTCCCTCGGCGGGCGGGGCGTCCAGTCCGAAGCGTTTGAGGAGGAAGAGGAGCCGCTCCTCCACCTGTCCGGCCCAGCGGGTCGGGTGCTTCGTCTCGATCGCCAGCTGTACGGGCCGCCCCGCGTCGGAGATCAGTTCCAGCAGCCGCTCCAGGGTGAGCACGGAGGTGCGCTCGGGATCGGCGTCCCAGTCCGGCGACTCCTCGCGGTCCTTCCAGGAGCCGAAGTCGAGGGCCGCGAGATCGGCCAGCTCCAGGGCGGACACCGCGCCGCGGCCGTTGGAGGTCCGGTTCACCCGGCGGTCGTGCACCAGGACCAGATGGCCGTCGGCCGTGAGCCGGATGTCACATTCGAGGGCGTCGGCCCCGTCCTCCATGGCCTTCCGGTACGCGGCCAGGGTGTGCTCGGGGGCGTCCTCCGAGGCACCGCGGTGGGCGACGACCTGGATGGGGAGCGGCGTTGCGTGGGTCACGGGGTCATGGTGCCACCGAGGCGGCCCCCCACGGCGTGGCGAGCTTGCGGATGCGCCCGAAATGCCGGGGATAAAGGATGGGGGGAGACGCACAGGTCCGGCTTACAGTGCTCTGACGGGTCATGGGAAAGGCTTTGCACTGGAACTTGTGCGGCACGTCGAACGTTCAGTCGGACCGGTATCGCCAGATATTCAAGAACCAGAAGCCGTGTTTGTGACGAGGAGAGAGCGCTGTGAGCACCGAGAACGAGGGCACCGCGGCCCAGACGCCCCCCGCGGCCCCTTCCGCACCGCCTGCGCCCGTGCCCGCCTCCACCCCCGGCCCGGCCGCCGAGCCCACAGCGTCGCGGCCCGCCGACGCCGCTCCCCCCGCTCCCGCCACTCCGCCGCCCCCGGTCGGCGCCCCTGGTCCCGAGCCGACGCAGCGGCTTCCGCACACCCCGGGCGGGCCTGAGGCCCCCGGTTATGCCCAGGACCAGGGATACGCCCAGGCGCCGCCCTACGCGCAGCCGCCGACCGCCGCCCACGGCGCCGAGGGCTGGCCCCCGCCGCCGCCCACGGTGCCCGCGTACGCCGACGGCGGCCACGGCGGTGGCGGCTGGGGCGTGCCCCTGACCACGGACGGCCCCCCGCCCAAGCCCAAGGGCAGGGGCGGCCTGATCGCGGGTGTGCTCGCGGCCGCCCTCATCGCGGGCGGTGTCGGCGGCGGCATCGGTTACTGGGCCTCGGAGCGCTCGCACGACGGCTCGGGCTCCACCACCATCAGCGCCAGCACCCCGAAGGACCTCAAGCGTGAGTCGGGCTCCGTCGCCGGCCTGGCGGCGGGGGCACTGCCGAGCGTGGTGACCATCGAGGCGAAGGCCGGTGACGGCGAGGGCGGCACGGGCACCGGCTTCGTCTACGACGAGCAGGGCCACATCCTCACCAACAACCACGTGGTGGCCTCCGCCGCCAACGGCGGCAAGCTCTCCGCGACCTTCTCCAACGGCAAGCGGTTCGAGGCCGAGGTCATCGGCCGGGCCGAGGGCTACGACGTGGCCGTGCTCAAGCTGAAGAACCCGCCGGCCGGCCTCAAGCCGCTGGCCCTGGGCGACTCCGACAAGGTGGCCGTCGGAGACTCCACCATCGCGATCGGCGCCCCCTTCGGCCTGTCCAACACGGTCACCACCGGCATCGTCAGTGCCAAGAACCGCCCCGTGGCCTCCGGAGACGGCTCCAGCGGCAAGAACTCGTACATGAGCGCGCTGCAGACGGACGCCTCGATCAACCCCGGCAACTCCGGCGGCCCGCTCCTCGACGGCCGCGGCGCGGTCATCGGCATCAACTCGGCGATCCAGTCGGCCGGAAACGGCGGCTTCGGCGGCGGTCAGGCCGGATCGATCGGCCTCGGTTTCGCCATCCCGATCAACCAGGCGAAGAACGTCGCCCAGTCGCTGATCAAGACGGGCAAGCCGGTCTACCCGGTGATCTCGGTCTCCGTCGACCTCCAGGCCAAGACGGAGGGCGCCAAGATCTCCGAGTCCGGCGCCCCCGCCAACGAACTGGTCGACCCGAACGGGCCGGCGGGCAAGGCGGGCCTCAAGCCCGGCGACATCATCACCCAGCTCGGCGACAAGCCGATCGACAGCGGCCCGACCCTGATCAGCGAGATCTGGACGTACAAGCCGGGCGACACGGTGAAGCTGACCTACCTGCGCGGCGGCAAGCCGAGCACCGTGGACATCACCCTCGGCTCGCGGACCGGGGACAAGTAGCACCCACGACCGGGCCCGGACCTGCTCGACAGGTGCTGGACGCCGGCTTGATGGAGAGGGGCCGCAGGCGCGATTACGCCTGCGGCCCCTCCCAACGTCCGCTTATGCTTTGCTGGTGTTCGATTCCCGGCACATACGGACATTCCATGAAGTGGTCGCCTCCGGTTCGTACTCGGCCGCCGCGCGGGCCCTCGGATACACCCAGCCCGCGATCACCCAACAGATGAAGGCCCTCGAACGGGCCGTCGGCACGCCGCTGTTCACTCGTATCGGCCGCACGATGCAACTCACCGAGGCCGGCCGGTCCCTGGCCAAACACGCCGACTCCATTCTCGGCAGCCTCTCCGCCGCCGAGGCCCAACTGAAGGCGTACGCGCGTCTGAGCACCGGCCGGGTCCGGGTCTGCGGGTTTCCCAGCGCCAATGTCACCCTCGTTCCGGAAGCGCTCAGCGGGCTGGCCTCGTCCCATCCGGGCATCCAGGTCGAACTGCTGGAGGGGGAGCCGCCGGAATCGCTGCGCAGGCTGCAACGCGGCGAGTGCGACATCACGCTGGCCTTCACCTACCCCGGCCTGCGCGAGGAGGTTCCGGAGGAGGTCGACGAGGTCAGGCTGCTGGAGGACCAGCTGACGGTGCTCCTGCCGACCGGCCATCCGCTGGCCCGGCGCCGGGCCGTACACCTGGCCGACCTGGCCGAGGAGCGGTGGATCGCCGGTTGCCCCCGCTGCAGGGCGAACCTGCTGCACGAGTGCGCGGAACTCGGCTTCGTCCCCGACATCCGGTTCGCGACCGACGACAACCTGGTGGTCCAGAGCCTCGTCGCGCAGGGCCTGGGCGTCGCGATGATGCCCGCGCTCGTCCTGCCGTCGCTGGCCCTCACCCGGGTCTGCGGTCGGGCCCTCCAGCCTGCCGCCCGCCGCCACATCTCCGCGTACGTGTACCGGGACCACCTGAGGATTCCCGCGACGGCCGTGGTGTTGGACGAGCTGAAGCGGGTGGCGTCGAACCGGATCGGCTGCTGACCGCCGGCGCGAACGCCCGAGCCAACCCATAAGCAGAGCTTGGGATTTCGGGTGAAAACTGTCGTTGGACGTGATCGGTGGGCTGTTCGACGCTGCCCGTATGACCACCACCACGCCGGCCCGAACGACCGCGAGGATGGCCGCCCTCGTCAGCGAGATCCGTACGGTAGTGGAGCGCGGGCTCGCCCCCGACCTGACCGCGTACCTGGTCGGCGAGCGGCTCGCCCCGCACCTGGGTACGTCCGATCTGCTCGCCCCCGAACAGTGCGAGGGGCATGCGGATCGGTACCGGCAGCACATCCTGCACGCGGAGCCCGACGGCAGCTTCTCGGTGGTGGCACTGGTGTGGCTGCCCGGGCAGGAGACGTCTATCCACGATCACGTCTCGTGGTGCGTGGCCGGCGTCCACCAGGGCGCGGAGAGCGAGCGCCGCTACCGGCTCGCCCCGGCGGCGGGTACGCACGGCGCCCGGCTGGTGCCCACCGAGGAGGTGGTCAACGGCCAGGGGGACGTCTGCGGGTTCGCCCCGCCCGGGGACATCCACCAGGTCCGCAACTCCTGTCGTACGACGGCGATATCCCTCCACGTCTACGGCGCGGACGTCTCCCGCCTGGGCAGCAGCGTTCGCCGCGTCTACACCCTCCCGACCGACTGATGGCGCTGTTGCACCGCCCCGTCCACCGACCCGGGCGGGCGCGCGATGTTTCACGTGAAACAGCCTCCCCCTGGCCCGGGTTGGGGCTGGCCGTCGGGGGCGCCCTCGTGGCCTGGTGCGTCCACCGGTTGGCGCCGGCCGTACCGATGCTGACCGCGGCGGTGGTGCTCGGCATCGCGGTCGCCCACCTCCCGCGTCTGCGGACCGTCGTACGGGGTCCCGCGCGGGCGGGTCTCTCCCTGGCGGGCCGCCGCCTGATGCGGATCGGCATCGTCCTGCTGGGGCTCGGTCTCGGCCTGGACCAGGTGCTCGGGCTGGGCTGGGCGACCGTCGCCATGGTGACCGGGGTGGTCGCGGCCACCTTCCTCGGGACCCTTTGGTTGGGTCGGCGGCTCGGACTCCCCGGTGATCAGCCGCTGTTGATCGCGACCGGGTACTCGATTTGCGGGGCCTCGGCCATCGGAGCCGTCAGTCAGGTCTCCGGCAGCGACGAGGAGGACGTGGCCTCGTCGGTGGCCCTGGTCACCCTCTGCGGAACGATGGCCATCGCGGTACTCCCGCTCCTCCAGGATCCGTTGGCGCTGTCCGACCTCGCCTTCGGGCGCTGGGTGGGCGCGAGCGTCCACGATGTCGGCCAGGTCGTGGCGACGGCCCAGACGGCGGGTCCCGACGCCCTGGGCGAAGCGGTCCTGGTGAAACTGATGCGGGTGGCGCTGCTGGCCCCGCTCGTCGCCGCGGTGGCCTTCTCCGTACGGGCCCGGCGGCGCGGAGTGCGTACGGCCTCGGGACGCCGGCCGGCCCCGGTGCCCCTGTTCGTCGCCGGGTTCCTCGCCGCCGCCGCGCTCAGGGCGACGAACGTGCTGCCCGACGCGGCGCTGGAGTGGGCGCACACCGCGCAGGAGGCGCTGCTGGCGGCGGCACTGTTCGGCCTGGGCAGCGCCGTACACCTGCCGACCCTGGCCCGGACCGGCGGACGGGCTGCGCTCCTGGGGCTCGGAGCCTGGGCGGTGGTCGCCGGGGCCTCGTACGCGGGCGTCCTGCTCACGCTTTGACCGGGCCCTCAGCTCCGGGCTCCGGGCCCTCAGCTCCGGGCCCTCAGCTCCGGGCCCTCAGCTCCGGGCTCCCGGCCCGAGATTTCGGGTGCCGGCTGGCTTCGGGTACCGGGGAACGGAGGGGAGTTGGCCATTTCCTGGCCGGAACCGACCGAACGTTCCGACCGGTGCCTGACATCTCATACGGCCCGTGCAACCCTGCATCCGATCCGCACCGGAAACTCTTCACCCCCACCCTGCCCGGACCCGACAGGCCGGGCACGGCAGAAGGAGTCCTGCGTGAATCGTCATCGCACGGCCCTATCGGTTCTGTTGGCCGCGGGCGCCCTGCTGGCCGGCGCACTGACCGCGGCGACGCCGTCGGTCGCCGCCGACGCCCCCGTCTCGTTCCGACAGCAGCACAGCCAGGGTTTCTGGACCGCGGAGCGCATGCGGTCCGCCGTCCCGCTGGACGTCACGGCGACGCCGGGGAGCATGCGTACGGCGCCCTCCCCGGCGGACCGACCCACCCGTGTGGCCCCCATGGCCGCTCCCGCCTCACCCACCGCGTTCCCGCAGGCGGGCGGCGCGTGGACCGGCGGCGGGGCCGTGGTGAAGACGTCCGGGCGGGTGTTCTTCACCATGGGCGACCGGACGGCGTCCTGCTCCGGTGACTCGATCGCCGGCGCCAACGGGAGCACCGTCATCACCGCCGGGCACTGCGTGAAGTACCAGGGCGCCTGGCACACCAACTGGGTCTTCGTCCCGGCGTACGACAACGGCAGCGCGCCCTTCGGCCAGTGGTCGGCGACGCGCACCTTCGCCACGGCGCAGTGGGCGGCGAGCGAGGACATGAACATGGACGTCGGCCTGGCCGTGGTCGCCCCGCTGAACGGCCAGAAGCTGAGCCAGGTCGTCGGGGCCCAGGGAATCCTGTTCAACGGGGGCTACAACAAGAGGATGTACTCCTTCGGCTTCCCCGCCGCCGCTCCATACGACGGCACCAAGCTCGTCTACTGCAGTGGCAACAGCAGCAAGGACTTCCTGCTGACCAAGGACCACGGGCTGGCCTGCAACATGACCGGCGGCTCCAGCGGAGGCCCCTGGTTCCAGGACTTCAACGAGGCGACCGGCCTCGGCACGCAGGTCTCGGTGAACAGCTTCGGATACACCTTCCTGCCGAACCGGATGTTCGGCCCGTACTTCGGAAATGAGGCCAAGGCGGCGTACGACCAGGCACAAACCGCCTGACCAGCCCCGCACACCCCCACCGCCCGGTACTCTGTACCGACCAGGTGGGTTGCCCGAGCGGCCTAAGGGAACGGTCTTGAAAACCGTCGTGGCAGCGATGTCACCGTGGGTTCAAATCCCACACCCACCGCCGGTGAACGACCCCTGACGAGTGTTCCGGTCAGGGGTCGTTCGCGTCTTCCGGCTCATCCGCCCCCTGGTTTCCCGTGTTCCCACGGCTGCGATGTGCCGTCGCCGCAAGGGCCTCCCACCTGCGCGATTCGCAGGCTGTAAAGGGCGGTCTAGGCCTTCCGAGTGGTGTTTGTCGGAAGATCGGCGCGCGTGGTGGAGGCGCTCCGGTTGCGCACACATCATGGCGAATGTATTCAGATCGGCCCGTCGGAACATCGCGAAATGAGGCAACCCGTCATGGCACACCGCAGCAGCGTCACGTCCATCTGGACCGCCGTCCTCGCCGCACTCGTGGCACTCTTCGCCGCCCTCGGTCTCGGCGCCAAGGTGGCCCCGGCCGCCCCCGCCACCGTCTCCGCTCCGGAGGCCCCGACCGCCACCGTGCGCCGGCCGGCCGTGATGGCCCGGCGGACGTGGCGGGCGATGATGCGGGGAGGTTCGCTCCCGCCCACCATCAAGCAGCGGATCCGCGCCGAGGCGCACGGCAAGACCCCGTCCGTTCGTCGCTCGACCACCGCCCTCGCCGCCGGGAACGCCGGGACCGCTGTCAGCCCCGTCGACGGTGTCACCCCGCTCGCCCCTGTCGCACCCGTCACCGCGGTCGCCGCGGCCACCTCTGCCGGAACCGCCGCCCGGGGCATGGCGCTCGCGGCGTAGTAGTCGTGCTTGCGCGACCACGTGGCCCTGGTAGGAACCGCGGGCATCGTGGGTACGGAACGGCAACCGCCCGGAGGGACAGGCGTACGCGCCTACGCCGGGCAGACGGATCAGCGAAGCAGTACGGCAATGCAGCGGTAGGGCAGTACGGCAGTACGACACAGCGATGTGGCAGCACAGCATCAGGTCAGCACAGAAGTACATCGGTACAGGAGCACAGCAGCACAGGCGCACGGCAGCACAGCAGCACGGCAGCACAGGCGCACGGCAGCACGGTGATACGGCAGCGCGGCCATTCGGCGAGACGCCGAGAGGCCAGGGCGGCAGCCCGTGAAGTCGGCGGTACGGACGAGCGTCGCCAAGGCAGGACGGCGGCAGCGCGCCGACGCCGCAAGGCAGCAGGGTGGTACGGCACCGATCTCGTGCCGGCGGCAAGGCTGTGCGGAGTGCGGCCCCGAGGTCGAACGGCAGGACGCACCACACGGCGAACGACAACACGACGGCGCGACGGAGTGTCAGCGCGGTGGCCCGAGCGCCGCGGCACGACCGCATCCGGCGCGGTGGTACGGCAACAGCACGTGGAACGGTAGGCGCTGGAGCCCGGTCGGTATGCGACCGCGGATCGCGCCATGACGTGCCCCCGAGCGGGGCGCGGATGGATTCACCCCGGCGGGCGCCGGGGGCGTGCAGGGGGCGCAGAGCTTGGCGTCGCCAGGTGACACAGGTTCGCGGACCCGGGGGGCAGTGGGACTCCCGAACGGCGCGGCCCGTTTTGGCATGTCCAGGGTGCGGTGGTTTGGCGGAACGATTCCGCACTGGTGTCGCAGGGGTTTCGGGCGGCGGGGGGTCGCTGACCTGGGGCGCTCGGGGCGCGAATGGGGTTTATCCGATGTTGCTCATGCTTGCGGGGGAATCACCGGCTCCGGGGTGGTTCGCCGGGGATTCGGTGGGCAACTCTGATGTCGCGACGTCGTCACCACGCGTAATGACCGGGTCGGTCGGCCAACTGCCCTGGTGTGAAGCCCACTTCGGTTTTCTGGAGGATAAAGACATGGCAAGCATCCGTACCGCCCGCGTCATCGCCGCCGTCGCCGCTCTCCCGCTCGCCGTCGCCTTGTTCGGCGGGGTGCCACGGCTGACAACGGCTCGTTCGCGAACGACGGATCGAATGCGAGCGTCGCGAGCATCATCGGCAGCGGCGTGGGTGGCAACAACAACGGCAACTCCTCCACGTCGCAGCAGGTCGCCACCGGCTCCGGCGCGTCCAACCAGAACAACACGGCGCAGGTCAACGGGTCGGCCTTCACCGCTATCGAGCAGCACAACGCGAACCTGGCGGTGAATTTCTTCCCCTTGTTCTGATCGTTGCGAATGCGGCCTGAGCCGCGATGGCGGCGATGAGCCGCGATGAGTGTTGAGGGCGTCTGCGTGACCGGACCGGCTGGGGTCCGGTAGCGCGGGCGCCCTCGGGCGTTTCGGGGCCGGGGTGCCGGCCGGGCGCGCCGGGCACTCGCTGCCGCTTCGGCGGTTCCCCGGTGGACCTTGACATCCACAGTGAATCTGACGGACAGTCAGGTTTCCTCGTTGATGTGACGCCGGGAGGCCCGAGCCGTGCACCTCGCCCCGACCGAAGGCCAGTTTCGGCTCCGCGCCGAAGTGAGGGAGTACTTCGGAAACCTGATGCCGGACGGGCTCCCCGGGGATCCGGCCGCGCAGCGTGCCCTGTTGCGCCGGATCGGCGCCGACGGGCTGCTCGGCCTCGGCTGGCCCGTCGAGTACGGAGGCCAAGCCAGGGGCCCCGACGAGCAGTTCGTCTTCTTCGACGAGGCCTACCGGGCCGGTGCCCCCGTCTCCATGGTCACGCTCAACACGGTCGGCCCGACCCTGATGAAGTACGGCACCCGGGAGCAGAAGGACTACTTCCTCCCCCGGATCCTCGCCGGGGAGGTCGTCTTCGCCATCGGCTACTCGGAGCCCGAAGCCGGCACCGACCTCGCCTCGCTCCGCACCCGCGCCGTACGCGCCGCAGACGCCAAACGAGACTCCAAACGAGACGCCAAGCGAGACGACAGCGATGACAGCGATCGCCGTGGCAGCAGTGACGCCGGCGACACCGACTGGATCATCGACGGTCAGAAGATCTTCACGTCCAACGCCCAGAACGCCGACTGGATCTGGCTCGCCTGCCGCACCGATCCCGACGCCCCCAAACACAAGGGCATCTCGATCATCCTGGTTCCCACCGACGCCCCCGGCTTCGTCTGGACCCCCATCGACACCGTCGGTGGCCTCACCACCACGGCCACGTACTACGACTCGATCAGGGTTCCCGCCGGCAACCTGGTCGGCCCCGAGCACGGCGGTTGGGGCCTGATCACGAACCAGCTCAACCACGAACGCGTGGCCCTGGCCGCCATCGGCATGCAGGCGGAGGACTTCTACGACCAGGCCCTCGCGCACGCCAGGACCCCCGATCCGGTCACCGGCGAACGCCCCGCCGACCGCCCCTGGGTGCGTTCCCGCCTCGCCGAGGCGCACGCCCGGCTGGCCGCCGTACGCCTCCTCAACTGGCGGCTGGTCCAGGACGTGGGCAGCGGCGACCTGGCCCCGGGCGACGCGAGCGGGGTGAAGTTCCTCGGTACCGAGTCGACCGTCGAGGTGTACCGGATGTGCCAGGAGGTCGTCGGTGAGGAGGCGCTGATCCGGGGGCCCTCGGCCTTCGCCGGGGGCGAGTTGGAGCGCCTGAACCGGGCCGCCCAGATCAACACCTTCGGCGGCGGGGTCAGCGAGGTCCAGCGGGAGATCGTCGCCATGATGCGGCTCGGCATGAAGGGAAGGAAGCGATGACGGCCGACGGAGCCGAGGGGACGGTGGACACGCCCCCGCACGCCCCGACACGGGCAGCGGCGCGGGAAGACATACGGACAGGAGTGGAATCGGAGCCAGAGCCAGAGGCAGAGGCAGAGGCGGCGGAAGCCCGGTTCCACTCCCGGCTGACGGCCTTCGAGGGGAAGCCCGCCGCCACCGGGGGCCGGGCCAAGGACAAGGTCAACGAGCCGATGATCCGCCATTGGTGCGAGGCGATGGGGGACACCAACCCCGCCTACACCGGACCGGACGCCATCGCCCCACCCACCATGCTGCAGGCCTGGACGATGGGCGGGCTCTCCGGGCACACCGACCGTTCCTCCGCCTACGACGAGCTCCTCCTGCTGCTCGACGGCGTGGGCTGTACCTCCGTGGTGGCGACCGACTGCGAGCAGGAGTACCTCCGTCCGCTGCGCCCCGGCGACCGCGTCACCTTCGACGCCGTCATCGAGTCGGTGTCCGCGCGCAAGACGACCAAGCTGGGCACGGGGTACTTCGTGACGACCCGGATGGACGTCCACGCGAACGGCCAACCCGCCGGGACCCATCGCTTTCGCATCCTCAAGTACGCCCCCGCCCCGAAGCGGCCCGGGTCGGCGAAGCAGCCCGCCCGGCCGCGCCACGAAGGCCACTCCAGCCGCCCCGCCCGCCCCCGCCCCGTGATCAACCGCGACAACCAGGGGTTCTGGGACGGCGTCCGGGACCACACCCTGCTGATCCAGCGCTGCACGGCCTGCTCGACCCTCCGTTTCCCCTGGCTCCCGGGCTGCAACGCCTGCGCCTCCCCCGACTGGGACACCGTCCCGGCGAGCGGCGCCGGCACGGTCTTCTCGTACGTGGTGATGCACCACCCGCCCTTCCCGGCCTTCGATCCCCCGTACGCGGTCGCGCTCGTCGAACTCGCCGAGGGAGTACGGATGATCAGCAACATCACCGGCGTCCCGTACGACAAGGTCCGCATCGGCCTGCCCGTCCGACTGGAGTTCCTGCGCGTCGACGACACGCTCGAACTCCCCGTCTTCCGGGCGGAGGCCGGCTGACATGGACTTCCACCCCACCGAGGAGCAGTCCGCCGCCGTCGGTCTCGCCGCGCGGATCTTCCGGGACCTCGCCACCCACGAACGCCTAGCCGCCGCCGGCACCGACAGCGACGCCGAACTCTGGAAGGCCCTGACCGCGGCCGGGCTGATCGCCGCCGTCGAGGAGGTCGGTCTGCTCGGTCTGGTGCTGCTGCTGGAGGAGCAGGGCCGCACGACCGCGCAGGTTCCGTACGCCGCCACTTGCGCGTACGGGGTCCTCGCCGTGGCCCGCCACGGCAGTCCCGAGCAGCGCGCGCGCCTGCTGCCCGCCCTGGGAACCGGAGAGGCGGTGGCCACCGGCGCCTTCCCGGGACGCGGCCGGATCACCGCCGCCCCCGACGGCCGGCTCACCGGAACCGCTCCGGCCGTGCCCTGGCTGCGCGACGCGACGCACGTCCTGGTGCCGGACGCGAACGGGTCGCTGTGGTTCGTGGCGACGGACGCGCCCGGCGTGGCGATCTCGGCGGTGGAGACGACCGCGCCCTGGGCGGCCGGCGCGCTGACGCTGACCGGCGCCCGGGGAGAGCGGCTCGGCGGTCCGCGGGCCCACGACGAGGTGCTGTCCGCCGCACGCACCGCCTTCGCGGGCCTCCAGGCGGGCGTCTGCGCCGGGTCGTTGGCCCGGGCCGTCGAGTACACCTCCACCCGGGAACAGTTCGGCCGGCCGCTCTCCACCAACCAGGGGGTCATGCTGCGCGCGGCCGACGCGTACATGGACACCGAGGCGATCCGGGTCACCGCCTACGAGGCGGCATGGCGACTCGACACGGGCCTGCCGGCGCGCGAACACGCGCTCACGGCGGCCTGGTGGGCGTCGGAGGCGGGCAAGCGGGTCGTTCACGCGGGCCAGCACCTGCACGGCGGCATGGGCGCCGACCTGGACCACCCCGTACACCGGCACTTCCTGTGGGGGCGCCAACTGGACGCGTACCTGGGCTGCGGCAGCGAACTGCTCGCCGAGCTGGGCGCGCTCGTTTCGGACCCGGTGACCGCCGGCGCCGCGACACCCGAGGGGGACGACGCATGAACGTCGGCGACACGCTGCCGCCGCTGGAGATCCCGGTCACCCGCACGCTGATCGTCGCGGGTGCGATCGCCTCCCGCGACTACCAGGACGTGCACCACGACGCGGAGCTCGCGCGCGAGAAGGGCTCCCCGGACATCTTCATGAACATCCTGACGACCAACGGCCTGGTCGGCCGGTACGTCACCGACCACCTCGGGCCGTCCGCGGTACTGCGCAAGGTGGCGATCCGGCTCGGCGCCCCCAACCACCCCGGCGACACCATGACCCTCACCGCGACCGTCGTCGCCCGCGACGGGGACACCGCGGAGCTCCGCGTCGTCGGGGCCAACGGCGTCGGCCTGCACGTCACGGGCACCGTCACCGTCACCCTGGGGGCCACGGCATGAGCGTCCGTACCCGCGACGGTCTCGGTGGTCGCGCCGCCATCGTCGGCATCGGCGCGACCGAGTTCTCCAAGGACTCCGGCCGCAGCGAACTGAAGCTGGCCGTGGAGGCCGTGCACTCCGCCCTCGACGACGCCGGACTGAGCCCCGCCGACGTCGACGGCATGGTCACCTTCACCATGGACACCAGTCCCGAGATCACCGTCGCGCAGGCGGCCGGCATCGGGGACCTGTCCTTCTTCTCGCGCATCCACTACGGGGGCGGAGCGGCCTGTGCCACCGTCCAGCAGGCCGCCCTCGCCGTCGCCACCGGCGTCGCCGAGGTCGTGGTCTGCTACCGGGCCTTCAACGAACGCTCCGGCCGCCGCTTCGGCTCCGGCGTCCAGCAGCGCGAGCCCTCGGCGGAAGGCGCGGCACTGGGCTGGTCGCTTCCGTGGGGGCTGCTGACCCCGGCCTCCTGGGTGGCGATGGCCGCCCAGCGCTACCTGCACACCTACAACCTGACCCCCGAGGCCTTCGGTCACGTCGCGGTCACCGACCGCCGGCACGCCGCCAACAATCCCGCCGCGTACTTCCACGGCAAGCCCATCACCCTCGCCGATCACGCCGCCTCGCGGTGGATCGTCGAACCGCTGCGCCTGTTGGACTGCTGCCAGGAGACGGACGGCGGACAGGCGATCGTCGTCACCACCACCGAGCGGGCCCGTCACCTGCGCCGCAAGCCCGCCGTGATCACCGCCGCGGCCCAGGGCGCCGGTCGACGCCAGGAGGCCATGACCTCCTTCCATCGCGACGACCTCACCGGGCTCCCCGAGATGAACGTGGTCGCCCGCCAACTGTGGCGGACCAGCGGCTTGCGCCCCTCGGACATCGACGTCGGGATCCTCTACGACCACTTCACCCCGTTCGTGCTCATGCAACTGGAGGAGTTCGGCTTCTGCGCCCCCGGGGAGGCCGCCGATTTCGTGGCCGCCGACGCGCTGCCGCTGAACACCCACGGCGGCCAGCTCGGCGAGGCGTACCTGCACGGGATGAACGGCATCGCGGAGGCCGTCCGTCAGCTGCGGGGCACCTCCGTCAACCAGGTTCCGGGCGCCGCGCACACCCTGGTCACCGCCGGCACCGGGGTTCCGACCTCCGCCCTGATCCTCGGCTCCGACGGCTGAGGGGGCGCCCGGGGGCGGCCGAGGGCGGGCGCCGCCTCCTCCACCTTCAGGAGGTGGGGCACGGCACGGCCCTACAACCTGAGATGGACCCCGCTTCGGCACCTGCGGCCGATCCGGGGAGCCCGCTCCGCTCCTAGCGTGGAGCCATGACCACGCCTGTGTGCACACTCGCCTCGAATCCGACGTCGTACCCGTCGTTCTCGGCGTACGTCCGGACCCGCGGCTCGGTCCTGATGCGCACCGCGCGCTCCCTCACCGCCAACCCCTGCGACGCCGAGGACCTGCTGCAGACGGCCCTGGCCAAGACGTACGTGGCCTGGGACCGCATCGAGGACCACCGGGCCCTCGACGGCTACGTACGGCGGGCGCTGGTCAACACCCGCACCTCCCAGTGGCGCAAGCGCAAGGTGGACGAGTTCGTCTGCGACGAGCTTCCGGAGAGCGAGGAGCCGCCGGCCACCGACCCCGCGGAGGCCCAGGCCCTGCGCGACGCCATGTGGCGCGCGGTGACCCGGCTGCCCGACCGGCAACGGGCGATGGTGGTGCTCCGTTACTACGAGGACCTGAGCGAGGCGCAGACCGCCGAGCTGCTCGGGGTCTCGGTCGGCACGGTCAAGAGCGCGGTCTCCCGCGCCCTGGTCAAACTGCGCGAGGACCCGGAACTCACCGTCGTCCGATGAGGGCGCCTGCCAGCGTGTTTCACGTGAAACACGGGACGCGTGGCGCCGGGCGCTGTTTCACGTGAAACATCGCGAGGGTTTCCACCCGTGAGGTAGTGACATGCCGACCGGTACGTGCGCAGAATCGGCAGCATCCGTAGCCGCCGCAGCGCCGCAGCGCTCACCGGGAGGACGCTTTGCTGAGCACGATGCAGGACGTACCGCTCCTCGTCACCCGCATACTCCAGCACGGGATGACGATCCACGGGAAGTCCCAGGTCACGACCTGGACCGGGGAGGCCGAGCCGCATCGTCGCAGCTTCGCCGAGATCGGTACCCGCGCCACCCGCCTCGCCAACGCCCTGCGCGACGAACTCGGCGTCCGGCAGGACGACCGGGTCGCGACCCTCATGTGGAACAACGCCGAGCACGTGGAGGCGTACTTCGCGATCCCCTCCATGGGCGCCGTTCTGCACACGCTCAACCTGCGACTGCCCCCCGAGCAGCTGGTCTTCATCGTCAACCACGCGGCCGACCGGGTCGTGCTGGTCAACGGCACCCTGCTGCCCCTCCTGGTCCCGCTGCTGCCGCACCTGCCCACCATCGAGCACGTCGTGGTCGTGGGCATCGGGGACCGCTCCGGGCTCGACGGCCTCGACGTGCGCGTGCACGAGTACGAGGAGCTGCTGGCGGGCCGCCCGGACACCTACGCCTGGCCCGAACTGGACGAACGCCAGGCCGCGGCCATGTGCTACACCTCCGGCACCACCGGTGACCCCAAGGGCGTCATCTACTCGCACCGCTCCGTCTACCTGCACTCGATGCAGGTGAACATGGCCGAGTCGATGGGTCTGACGGACCGGGACACCTCGCTCGTCGTCGTTCCGCAGTTCCACGTGAACGCGTGGGGGCTGCCGCACGCCACGTTCATGACCGGCATCAACATGCTGATGCCGGACCGCTTCCTGCAGCCCGCTCCGCTCGCCGAGATGATCGAGCGGGAGAGGCCCACCCACGCCGCGGCCGTCCCCACCATCTGGCAGGGGCTGCTCGCCGAGGTGACCGCCAACCCGCGCGACCTGACCTCGATGAAGCAGGTCACGATCGGCGGCGCGGCCTGTCCGCCCTCCCTCATGGAGGCGTACGAGAAGCTCGGCGTCCGCCTCTGTCACGCCTGGGGCATGACGGAGACCTCGCCGCTCGGCACGATGGCGCACCCGCCGGCCGGTCTGACCGCCGAGGAGGAGTGGCCGTACCGGATCACCCAGGGTCGTTTCCCCGCGGGGGTCGAAGGCCGCCTGGTGGGCCCCGGCGGCGACCACCTGCCGTGGGACGGCCGGTCGGCCGGGGAGCTGGAGGTGCGCGGCACCTGGATCGCGGGCGCCTACTACGGCGGCGCGGACGGTGAGCCGCTGCGTCCCGAGGACAAGTTCAGCGCGGACGGCTGGCTCAAGACCGGCGACGTCGGCGTGATCAGCGCCGACGGCTTCCTCACCTTGACGGACCGGGCCAAGGACGTCATCAAGTCCGGCGGCGAGTGGATCTCCAGCGTCGAGCTGGAGAACGCGCTGATGGCGCATCCGGAGGTGGCCGAGGCGGCCGTCGTGGCCGTCCCCGACGAGAAGTGGGGCGAGCGTCCGCTGGCCACGGTCGTCCGCACCGAGGGCGCGAGCATCGACTACGCGGGGCTGCACGCCTTCCTCGCCCAGTCGATCGCCAAGTGGCAGCTGCCGGAGCGCTGGGCCTTCGTCGAGGCGGTACCGAAGACGAGCGTCGGCAAGTTCGACAAGAAGGTGATCCGCAAGCAGTACGCGGACGGAGCGCTGGAGGTCACCAGGCTCGGCTAGAGCCCCTCGGCGACGGCGAACGATCTCCTGCGGCTACCGGATCTCCCGCGACCAACGGGTCTCCCGCGGCGGGCCGGAGAACGCGCCGTCGCCGGAGTCAGCCCCGGGTGAGCCAGGGCCGCAGCAGCTTGCTGACGGCGGGCATGGCCACGTAGGTCATGAGGGTGCTGAAGACGACCGCGAACGCGGCCGTGCGCACCACGAAGTGCAGGTCCACCAGGTACGGCCCGAGCAGCGCGTTGCCCGCCAGCGAGATCGGGAAGATGGCCAGCCCCGAGCTGATCGCCATCTTCCAGCGCGGCGGCGCGGGTCGGGTCGTACCCGGCTTGGCGAACCAGGTCTCCATGCCGTGGAGTTCCCGCCGGGCTATCTCGGTGTGGTGGTGCCCGAGGCAGTTGGAGAACCACTGCGCCCGCTCGGTGGAGTCCTGCCACCGCTGGAACGCCGCCTCGTTGCGGAAGCGGTGCACCAGGAACCAGGGCCCGCCCTCCGAGGCCGGGCGGAACAGCCCGTACCCGAGGTGGTCCGGGAAGCCCGCGGCGGTCTCCAGGATCCCGTGGGCCCAGGCCTCGAACGTCTCCTCGTGACCCGGTTCCACCTGACGGGCGATGAGCAGGTTCACCTCCCCGTTGTCGGCGGGAACGGTGTGCTCGGTCGTGTCGGTGATGGCCATGCGGCCAGGATGACTAGTTGGTGCCGATCTTCGCCAGCAGGTCCACGATGCGGCCCTGCACGTCCGCGGTCGTGGCCCGCTCGGCGAGGAACAGGACGCTCTCGCCCGAGGCCAGCCGCGGCAGTTCGGCCGGGTCGATCCCGGCGGTCGTGTAGACGACCAGCGGGGTCCGGTTCAGCTGCCCGTTGGCGCGCAACCAGTCCACGATCCCCGCCCGACGGCGCCGGACCTGCATCAGGTCCATGACCACCAGGTTGGGGCGCATCCGGGTCGCCAGCTCCACCGCGTCGGTGTCGGCGCCCGCCCGTGCCACCTGCATCCCGCGCCGCTCCAGGGCGGCGCTCAAGGCGATGGCGATCTCCTCGTGCTCCTCGATCAACAGGACCCGGGACGGGTGCTGCTCGCTGTCGCGGGGCGCGAGCGCCTTGAGCAGGACGGCCGGATCGGCGCCGTAGGCGGCTTCGCGCGTGGCGTGGCCCAGCCCGGCCGTGACCAGGACCGGGACCTCGGCGGCCACCGCGGCCTGACGCAGCGACTGAAGGGCGGTCCGGGTGATCGGCCCGGTCAGCGGGTCGACGAACAGCGCCGCGGGGAAGGCGGCGATCTGCGCGTCCACCTCCTCGCGGGAGTTCACGATCACCGGGCGGTAGCCGCGTTCGCTGAGGGCCTGCTGCGTCTGCACGTCGGGAGCGGGCCACACGAGCAGCCGGCGCGGGTTGTCCAGCGGCTCCGGCGGCAGTTCGTCGTCCACGGGGCGGGGCACGGGCCGGTTGACCACCTCGACGGCCCCACCGGGGCCGTCCAGCGGCTCGGGGCCCTCGGCGGAGCCCGCCTCGGGTGCCCCTATGGCGAAGGCGCGTCCCTGCGCGGCGGGTTCGGCCAGCCGGCGCCTGCGACCGGAGCCGCTCGCGTCCACGGAGATGCCCTGGCCCAGGGTGCCGAGGGCGCGCACGCTGATCGGCTGCGCGGCCTCCGCAGGGGCGTCCTGCGGCTGCCGGGCACCGGGTACGGCGGCCGGTGCCGCGGCCTCGTCGTCCTCGACGGCGGTCCGGGCGGCGGGTACCGGCCATGCCGGGGTGGCGGGCAGCGCGCGACGCCGACCGGTGGGGTGAGCCGGATCCACTGGTTCCTGCGCACCGGGCTCGGGCGCGGCGTCGGGGGTCTCGGGCTCCGACGCCGGCGCGCCGAGCACCCGCCGGCCGCGGCGGCCGCCCGGAGCGTCCGATTCGGCCTCGGCGGGAGCGGGCGCGGGACCGGCCATCGCGGGCGCCTGCGGGGCGGCCGGTACGGGTCCCGGCGCGGGGCTCGCCGCCGGGGTCGGGCCGGCGGGCAGTGCGAAGCCGCCCTCGGGGGCGATGGGGCGCTGCGGTACGGGCGGCACGAGACCGGTCGCCGGCACGGGCCCGCCGGGCTGCGCGGGCGGACCCGCGGGCCCCAGCGCCCGGCGCCGTCCGGCGGGGTGCTCGGTCACCGGGACCGGCGGTACGGGCGGCAGCGCGGGCATCGCGGTGCCCGGCGCCATCGCGGTGCCCTGCGGGGGCACGGGCCGACCGGAGCCGCCCTGCCCGCCGTTCGGGCCGTTCTCGGGACCTCGGGCGGGGCCGGCCGAGGCGCCGTTCCCGCTGCCGTCGCCGTCCCGACCTCGGCGGCGTCCGGTGCCCAGGCCCGCCGGGTTCACCGGGGACTGCGCCAGCCCGGATCCCGTCGGACCGGAGTCGGCGGGGCTGCCGTCGGCCCGCCTCCGCCCGGACGGCAGCGCGAGCGCGCTCCCGCCGCCCCCCTGGGCGGGGCCGCGGCCCTCGGGGGCCTTCGGCTCCTCGGCCTCGTCGTCCAGGAACGCGTCCACGCCGCTGCGCCGTGCGCGCCGGCCCCCCGACTCGCCCTTGCCTTCGCGGTCGGGCTTGCCTTCCGGGGCCTTGCCCTCGGGCTCCTCCGCCGGCTCGGGCAGGGTCACCGTGCCGGCCCCCGAACCCAGCGGGAACTCCAGCACGTACGCACCGCCGGGCGCGCCCGGGACCTCGACCGTCTGCAACACACCGCCGTGCGCGGCCACGATGCCCCGCACGATCGGCTCGTGCACCGGGTTGCCGCCTTCGTAGGGCCCGCGCACCTCGATCCGTACGACGTCACCACGTTGCGCGGCGGCCACGACGATCGTCGAGTCGGCGTACCCGCTGCCCTGCGCGGTCTTGCCGGTGGCGTCCACCCCGGCCACGTCGGCGACCAGATGCGCGAGGGCGGCCGCGACACGGTCCCCGTCCACCTCGGCCTCGATGGTCGGCGCGTGCACGGCGAACTGCGCCCGGCCCGGCCCGATCAGCTCGACCGCGCCGTCGACACCGGCCGCGACGACCGTGTTGATCAGAACCTTCTTCTTGTCGAGCTTGTCGTTGCCCGCGTCCAGTCGTTGGAAGCCGAGCACGTTGTCCACGAGTGTGGTCATCCGCGAGTACCCGGCGGCCAGGTGGTGCAGCAGCTGATTGGCCTCCGGCCACAGCTGACCCGCGTCGTCGGCCGCCAGCGTCGCCAGCTCCCGGCGCAGTTCGGCCAGCGGACCGCGCAGGGAGTCGTCCAGCAGCGCCAACAACTGGGCGTTGCGGGCCGCGAGCGCGTCGTACGGCCGGCGGTCCGTGAACGTCATGACGGCGCCGACCAGCAGCTCCCCGTCCCGTACGGGCGAGGTGGTCAGGTCGACGGCGACGGGTTGCCCCGACTTGTTCCACAGGACCTGTCCGCGCACCCGGTGCTTGCGTCCGCTGCGCAGGGTGTCGGCGAGGGGGGACTCCTCGAAGGGGAACGGCGAGCCGTCGGCCCGGGAGTGCTGGATCAGCCCGTGCAGCTCGCGGTTGCCGAGATCGGTGGCGCGGTACCCGAGGATCTGCGCCGCGGCCGGATTGACCAGCACGACCCGCCCGTCGGTGTCGGTACCCACCACGCCCTCGGCGGCGGCGCGCAGGATCATCTCGGTCTGCCGCTGGGAACGGGCCAGCTCGGCCTCGGTGTCCACCGTCTCGGAGAGGTCCCGTACGACCAGCATGAGCAGCTCGTCACCGGTGTAGGACGGGGCCGGCTCGCGGTAGGCGTCGCGGCCGTCGAGGTGGGCGCTGGTGACCTCGACGGGGAACTCGGTTCCGTCGGTGCGCCGCGCGGTCATCCGCTTCGGCCTGGCCCGCCCGCCCTCGTCGTCGCCGGGCCGGCGCATGGAGCCGGGGATCAACTTGGAGTCGAACTCGGGCAGGAGGTCCAGCACGCCGCGCCCGACGAGCCCGGTGCCGGGACTCTCCATGATTTCGAGGGCGATCGAATTCGCGTTGACGACCGTGCCGTTGGCGTTGACGAGCAACAGCGCGTCGGGAAGTGCGTCGAGTATTGCTGCGAGGCGAGCAGCGCCTCGGGATGGCCTGCTGCTCACGACGAGCTTCCTCCCTGACCACGACTACCGGCATGTCACGGGAGGAGTCTAAGGGCACGGTCCCCCGGCGGGGTGGCGGATGTGCGGTGTATTCCGCCCATCCTTCGCATCCTCCCAGGTCAGGAACGCCCACTCGGAAGCACAGGTTCCATGTTGTTCCAACGGGCGATGTCGCATCCGTTCGTTCGCTGGAACGTGGCGTCCACCTTCTTGCCGTCCCACGTTCCCGTGATCCGGGCGGTGGCGGGCCCGCCGTCGACCATGGTGCAGAACTGCCGCTTCGAGACGGGGGCGAAGGGGTTCTCGCCGTTCTTCGCGAAGGTGTCGAGACGGGCGCAGGCGTCCTGGGCGCGGGGGTGGTTCCCGCCGGCCGGGTCGCACTCCAGGGAGTACTCGCCGTCGGCGAGCGGGTTGCCGGTGTCGGACACGGCGACGGTCAGCCGGTCGGGAGCCTGAACCGGTGCCGAAAGCAGGTTCAGGGGCAGCGGTGGCAGCGGTCCGGCGGCCGCTGCGGCCAGGGCGGAGGTGACGGCGAAGGCGGCGAGACGCAGCATGTGGCACTCCAGGTCGTCCGTACGTCGTACCCCCCACCAACGACGCGCCGGCCCCGACGTTGCGCGCGGGGCACGGCGTGCGTGTGTACGTGTACGTGGCGTGCGTGTGTACGTGCCGGGCGCCCGCCACTCCTTCCGGGACGCCTGCCGACGCCTTCGCCGCGCCCGCCGGTGCCCACGCGTCACCCCTCGGGACGGGTACCGGGACGGGTGCCGCGCGCGGGGCCCTAAGCCTTTGCCCTGGACCTCTCGTTCCTTGTACCGTGGGAGCGGATTGGTGACCGGCCCCGAGCCTGTGTCATCATCTGCACGCACCTTCGTACGCGAGGGTGTGCTGGAGGCGTCGCCTAGTCCGGTCTATGGCGCCGCACTGCTAATGCGGTTTGGGGCTTACCCCCCATCGAGGGTTCAAATCCCTCCGCCTCCGCACCTCACCGAAGCCCCGGTCCTCAGGACCGGGGCTTCGGTGCGTTCGGGCTTCGGTACGTTCGGGTTCGTGCGGCCGGCTCGACGTGCCGCCATCGGGTGGCTTCTTCGCATGGCCGTCTTTCGGACGACTGATTGACGACTTCCGGCCGCTCCCCGGACCTGGCGCCCGGAGGTCGGGTTCGGCCCGGTGATCACGCCGCGGCCCCCTCGGGAACCCGGCCCGGGACACTTCCCGGACCTACCCGGATGATCTTCTTCCAGGTCGTTTTCCCAGGTCAGCGGCGGTGGAGCCAATGGATTTCGCGTCCCGCCGAGGTCCATGTATTGTTGTTCTCGCAAGGCCAACGGGGCGCAAAACCCCGGGAAGCCCAAGCACTCGTAGCTTAACGGATAGAGCATCTGACTACGGATCAGAAGGTTGCAGGTTCGAATCCTGCCGAGTGCACAGCAGGCCAGAGGCCCTCAGGAGAAATCCTGAGGGCCTCTGGCGTTTCCCGGGTCGTGGTGTCTCCGGGGGATCTCCGGGTGCGGGTCGCCCTGGTGGACGACGCCGCGGGGGGAGGGTCTGGCTAGCCTTTCGAGGGTCGTTGAGTCTTCGAAGGGAAGTTCCATGGGTCTGTTCGGGAACGCGCACACCGTCGATCCGGTGTCGGCGCAGCGGGACTACGAGCGGCTGTTGGGGCAGGGGGAGCAGGTGCACGCCGCGTACCTCCTGATCCGCGACACCATCCTGTTCACCGACCGGCGGCTGGTGCTCGTGGACAAGCAGGGCATCACCGGCAAGAAGGTGGAGTACCACTCCATCCCCTACCGCAGCATCACGCACTTCTCGGTGGAGACCGCCGGTCACTTCGATCTCGATGCCGAGCTGAAGATCTGGATATCGGGCAGCCCGACGCCCGCCGTGGAGAAGACCTTCACCAAGGGTGTCGACATCTACGAGGTGCAGGCGATCCTGACGCAGTTCGTGGCCCGGTAGCCGCCGGCCCGGCGGCCCGAGCGGAGGCGATCGTCCGAACCTCGTACGAGTCGAGGGCGGTCGTGGGTGAGCCCATTTGTTCCTGTGCCCGTTGTGTCGAATGATGTTCGGCATGATAGGGGGATTGCAGGATCAGGTACCGTCTTCGCAAGGCCCGACGGGCACATGAGAGGAAGATCGCGTGGACGACATCGACCGGGCGCTCGTCCTGCGCCTCCAGCAGGACGCGGGCCAGTCCTACGCGGCGCTCGGCGCGGCCGTCGGTCTCTCGGCCGGCGCCACGCACGAGCGCGTACGGAAACTGCGCGAGCGCGGAGTCATCCGGCGAACCACCGTGGACGTGGATCCGGCCGCCGTGGGCAGCGGGGTGCTGGCCTACGTGATGGTCGACTCCAACGCCTGGATGGGGGACTCGGCCGAGGCCTTCGCCGCGATCCCGGAGATCCAGGAGGCGCACGTCATCGCCGGCAGCGCGTCGGTGCTGGTCAAGGTGCGCTCCGCCACCACCGTGCAGCTGCAGGACGTACTGCGCCGCCTCTACGCCATCGAGGGGGTCAGCGGGACGCAGGCCACCGTCGTCCTGGACACCTTCTTCGAACGGCCGCTCCCCCTGTGACCTGGTGGTGCACCGGCATCCGCTGGAAGGAAGCGGGGCAGGACGGCATCCCGTCCATCGGCTGGTACGAGCCGGGGCGCGCCGAGCGCGCCGGCCTGCTCGGGTACGGGAACCGGCTGGCCTTCGCCGCCCGGGGCGAGCGGCACTGCCTGGGCGTGTGGCGGGCCGGCAGGCGGACCGTGTGTCCGACGGGCCGGCCGGTGCCGGGCCGGACGGGGAGCGCGCAGTGCCCCGAGTGCGCCCGGCTGGACCGGTCCTTCTCGGTGGCCGCCGACACCAACGTCGCCGATCCGCGCACGTACCGGGTGTACCTGGCGTGGTTCGGGCCCGGCCTGCTCAAGGTCGGCATCACCGCCGAGGAGCGCGGCCCGACCCGGCTGCTGGAGCAGGGGGCGGTGACCTGGACCTGGCTCGGGCGCGGGCCGTTGATGGCGACCCGGCGCACCGAGGAACTGCTGCGGGCCGCCCTCGGGGTGCCCGACCGGATCGCGTACGCACGCAAGCGCGCCGTACGGGCCCACCTGCCGCCGCGCGCGGAGCGGGCCGGGGAGGTGGCGGAGCTGCACGCCCGGGCCGCGGCCCTGCCGGGATGGCCGGAGTCGCTGGAGCGGCTGGGGTGCGAAGTCGTCGATCACGCCGTCCCGTTCGGCCTCGACCGGCTGCCCCGACCCGCGCGGGTGGTCACCGAGATGGTGCCCGAGGGGACGGTGACGGGGACCCTCGTGGGCGCGGCCGGACCGGATCTGCACTTCGCGGACGGGCTGGTGGTGGACACCCGACTGCTGGCCGGCTGGGAGCTGGTCGCACCGGGGGAGGCCGGCGGCGCGGAGGTGCCGACGGCCACCGTCGCGCCGCCGCCCCCGGAGGTCGGGCAGGACGGCCTGTTCTGACCGGCGCACCGGCGAGCCGACCGCGGTCGAGCCCCGCCGGCGAACCGGGCGCGCACCGGCGAGCCGCCGCCGGTCGAGCGCGCTGCGCCGCGAGGCGCCCATGGTCAAGTCTTGGATCCCTTTGGCCTCGTGGGCGGCTTTCCGGTGGACATCCCGGGGGCCCGCCGCAGAGGGTGGTGGGCATGAGCATCCAGCCCGTACCGGCGTTCGAACCGCCGTACCTGATGGCCGTCTTCACCGATGTCCGCACCGCCGACGAGACCGACTACCCGGAGACGGGCGCCCGGATGAGCGAGCTCGTCGGGGCCAACCCCGGCCTCCTCGGTCACGAGTCCGCGCGTACCCCGGGCGGTCTCGGGATCACCGTCGCCTACTTCCGTGACCAGGAGTCGCTGACCGCCTGGCGCGAGGACCTGGAACACCGGTCGGCCATGGAACGGGGCCGCGAGGACTGGTACGAGAGCTACACCCTCCACGTCGCGACCGTCGAACGGAGCCACGGCTTTGTCCGCGCCGAGCACTGAGCCGACCTCCGAGGAACCGACCTCCGAGGAACCGACGGCCGAGGAGCCGACGGCCGAGGTGCCGACGGCCGAGGAGCCGACCTCCCAGGAGACGACCGCGGAGGCGGTCCGGGTCTTCCGGGAGCGGCTCGGGGTGTCCGGGCTGGTCGACGTGCACACCCACTTCATGCCCGAGCGGGTCCTGGACAAGGTGTGGGACTACTTCGACGCGGTCGGTCCGTTGACCGGCGTCGAGTGGCCGATCACCTACCGGCACGAGGAGGAGCATCGGGTCGCGCTGCTCCGGCGGTTCGGGGTCCGGGCCTTCACCGCCATGTTGTACCCGCACAAGCCGGCGATGGCGGCCTGGCTCAACGCCTGGGCCGCCGACTTCGCCGCGCGGACCCCCGACTGTCTGCACACCGCGACCTTCTTCCCGGAGGACGGGGCGGCGGCGTACACCGCCCGGGCCGTCGACGCCGGGGCGCGGGTCTTCAAGGCGCACCTCCAGGTCGGCGGGTACGACCCGAACGACGAGCGGCTCGAAGCGGTCTGGGGGCTGCTGGCCGAGGCCGGGATCCCCATCGTGATCCACTGCGGCTCGGGGCCCGTCCCCGGCAAGCACACCGGGCCCGAACCCATCGCCCGGCTGCTGGCCCGCCACCCCCGGCTGCCCTTGATCGTCGCGCACATGGGGATGCCCGAGTACGCGGACTTCCTCGACCTGGCCGAGCGGTACGGCGAGGTCCGGCTGGACACCACCATGGCCTTCACCGACTTCTCCGAGCAGTTCAGCGGCTTCCCGACGGGGGACCTCGGGCGGCTCGCCGACCTCGGCGACCGGATCCTGCTGGGCACCGACTTCCCGAACATCCCCTACCCCTACGAGCACCAGTTGGAGGCCCTGGACCGCCTCGGGCTCGGGGACGACTGGCTGCGCGCGGTCTGCCACGACAACGGGGCCCGGCTGTTCCGGCTGCCCTGAGCCGTCCCGGCTCGGGCGTCGGGGGGCATCGGCGGGTGTCGGCGGGCGGCGCGGGCCGGCGTTTCTCAGGAAATTCACAGGTGGGCGCAAGAACGCTCTCAGAGGCCCCGGTCAGCGTGGAGGCATGACTGCGACGACCACCTCACACGCGTCCACGTCCACCGCCCATCACACGGCCCTCGTCCGGCCCGACGGCGGCCCCTGCCGAGTGCTCGTGGTCGACGACGAGGCCGCGCTCTCCGAGCTGCTGTCCATGGCCCTGCGCTACGAGGGCTGCGAGGTCCGCAGCGCCGGGGACGGGGCCGGCGCGGTGCGTGCGGCCCGGGAGTTCCGCCCCGACGTGGTGCTGCTCGACATCATGCTCCCGGACATGGACGGGCTGGCCGTGCTCGGCCGGCTCCGCCGGGAGCTCCCCCACGTACCGGTGCTGTTCCTGACCGCCAAGGACTCCGTCGAGGACCGGATCGCGGGCCTGACGGCGGGCGGCGACGACTACGTCACCAAGCCGTTCAGCCTGGAGGAGGTCGTGGCCCGGTTGCGCGGCCTGGTCCGCCGGTCGGGCGCGGCGCAGGCCGCGCGCGGTGGATCCGTCCTGGTCGTGGGCGACCTGCGGCTCGACGAGGACAGCCACGAGGTCACCCGGGACGGCCGGGAGGTGCACCTGACCGCCACCGAGTTCGAGCTGCTGCGCTACCTGATGCGCAACCCGCGCCGCGTGCTCAGCAAGGCCCAGATCCTGGACCGGGTGTGGTCCTACGACTTCGGCGGCCAGGCCAACGTCGTCGAGCTGTACATCTCCTACCTGCGACGGAAGCTGGAGAGCGGCCCCGGATGGCCCCCGATGATCCACACCCGCCGCGGCGCCGGCTACTTGATCAAGCCGGCCGAGTAGTGCCCGTACGCCTCCCCCGACGCGGCGGCCGGCCCCGTCGGCCGTGGTCGTTGCGGACCCGGCTCGTCCTGTCGGCGGTGGCCCTGATCGCCGTCGTCGGCGCGGCCATCGGCACCGTCACCACTCTCGCGCTGCGCGAGAACCTGGTCGACAAGCTCGACGACCAGTTGCGGGTCTCCCTCGACATGGCGCTCCGCGGCCCCGGCGCGGGAAAGGCCGCCCGCGAGAACAGCCTGGGATTCGTCCTGGCGCCCGGCAGTCCCCTCGGCGCCGCCGGGATCCGGCTGGACTCCGACGGGAAGGTCATCGGGACCGCCCGCAGCGCGGCCGTGGGCGGCCCCGACCTCGACCACCGCCAGCCCCTCACCGACGGCCAGACGGCCGCGTTGGAGCAGGCCGCCCATGCCTCCGCCCCGGGCGGGGCCGACCCGACCGACGTGGAGCTGCCGCAGCTCGGCGGCTACCGGGTGCTGACCTCCCCCGACGGGAGCCTCGTACTCGGCTTCCCGCTCAGCGACGTGGACTCCACCGTCCACACCCTCGTCGCGGTGGAGGTCTTCGTCACCCTGGCCGGGCTGATCGCCGCCTCCCTCGCGGGCCAGGCGCTCGTCGGCGTCGCCCTGCGCCCCCTGCACCGGGTCGCCGCCACCGCCACCCGGGTCTCCGAACTCCCCCTGCACAGTGGCGAACCCGCCCTGCACGAACGCGTCCCCGACGCGGAGGCCGACCCCCGCACCGAGGTGGGGCAGGTCGGCGCGGCCCTCAACCGGATGCTGGGCCACGTCTCCTCCGCCCTCACCGCCCGGCAGCAGAGCGAGACGCGGGTCCGCCAGTTCGTCGCCGACGCCAGCCACGAGTTGCGCACCCCGCTGGCCTCGATCCGCGGCTACGCCGAACTCACCAGGCGCGGCCACGAGCAGCCCGGCCCCGACACCCGGCACGCGCTGGGCCGGATCGAGTCCGAGGCCACCCGGATGACCGGACTCGTCGAAGACCTGCTGCTCCTGGCCCGGCTGGACGCCGGTCGCCCGCTGTCCACCGGCGACACCGACACCGACCTGGCCCCGCTCGTCGTGGACGCCGTCAGCGACGCCCGGGCCGCCGGCCCCGCGCACCACTGGCGGTTGAACCTCCCCGACGAGCCCGCCCCGATCCGCGCCGACCCGGCCCGGATCCAGCAGGTCCTGGTCAACCTCCTCGCCAACGCCCGCACCCACACCCCGCCCGGCACCACCGTCACCGCCCATGTTTCACGTGAAACATCCGCCGTCCGCCTGCTGGTCGAGGACGACGGACCCGGCATCCCCGCCGAACTCCTCCCCCACGTCTTCGAACGATTCGCCCGCGGCGACGCCTCCCGCTCCAGGTCGGCGGGTTCCACCGGCCTCGGGCTCGCCATCGTCCAGGCCGTGGTCTCGGCACACGGGGGACAGGTGGACGTACGCAGTCGGCCGGGACGGACCAGCTTCGAGGTACGCCTGCCGCTCGCCGCCACGGACTCACAGACGGGGCACAGGCTCACCACACAACGGTGACAGCCCGACCGGCGACTGTCGGTGCATGCCAACCGACACCTCTCCCGGCCCCGGAGCCCTCCCGGCCCGCGCGCCCCTGGCGCCCGTGCCCGGTGTGCCCGTACTCGACGTGGTGATCCCGGTGTTCAACGAGGAGAAGGACCTCGGACCGTGTGTGCGCCGGCTCCACGAGCACCTCACCCGCACCTTCCCGTACCCGTTCCGGATCACCATCGCCGACAACGCGAGCACCGACCGCACCCCCGAGGTCGCGGCCGGCCTCGCCGCCGCCGTCGAGGGCGTACGCAGCACCCGGCTGGAGAAGAAGGGCCGAGGGCGCGCCCTGCGCACCGTGTGGTCCCACTCCGAGGCGCCCGTCCTCGCGTACATGGACGTGGACCTGTCCACCGACCTCAACGCGCTGCTGCCGCTGGTCGCCCCGTTGATCTCGGGCCACTCCGACCTCGCCATCGGCACCCGCCTGGCCCGCTCCTCGCGCGTGGTGCGCGGCGCGAAGCGGGAGTTCGTCTCCCGCGCCTACAACCTGCTGCTCCGCTCCTCCCTGTCCGCCCGCTTCAGTGACGCCCAGTGCGGGTTCAAGGCCATTCGGCGGGAGGTCGCGGAACGGCTGCTGCCACTGGTGGAGGACACCGGCTGGTTCTTCGACACCGAGCTGCTGGTGCTCGCCGAGCGGGCCGGCCTGCGAATCCACGAGGTACCGGTGGACTGGGTCGACGACCCCGACACCACCGTCCACATCGCCCGCACGGCCGCCGAGGACCTCCGCGGCATGTGGCGGGTGGGCCGGGCCCTGGCCATCGGGGCGCTGCCGCTGGACCGGCTCGCCCGCCCCTTCGGAGACGACCCGCGCGACCGGACCGCCCTGCCCGGGGTGCCGCGGGGGCTGGCCCGCCAACTCCTCGGGTTCTGCGCCGTCGGCCTGCTGAGCACGCTGCTCTACCTGCTGCTCTACTCCGCCTTCCGCTCCTCGGTCGGGCCGCAGACCGCCAACGCCGCCGCGCTGCTGCTGTCCGCCGTGGCCAACACCGCCGCGAACCGCCGGCTCACCTTCGGCGTGCGCGGCCGCGCCCGCGCCGTGCGCCACCAGGCACAGGGCCTGGTCGTGTTCGGCATCGGCCTGGCCCTGACCAGCGGCTCCCTGGCGGCCCTCGGCGCGGCCACCACCGAGCCGTCCCACGGCACCGAACTCGCCGTCCTGATCACGGCCAATCTCGCCGCCACCGTGCTGCGCTTCCTGCTCTTCCGCGCCTGGGTCTTCCCCGAGCGGCGCGGCACTTCCGCGAAGGACGACAACCGATGACCACGGCAGCAGTCCCCCTCTTCCCGTCCTCCCCACCCACCGCGGCCGACGCCGCGATCGGCGGGCCGCGCTGGGAACGCCCCGCGTACGTCGTCCTGCTGCTCGCCACCGGTCTGCTGCTGGTGTGGAACCTGGGCGCCTCCGGCTACGCGAACTCCTTCTACTCCGCTGCCGTCCAGGCGGGCTCGGAGAGCTGGAAGGCCTTCTTCTTCGGGTCCTCGGACGCGGGGAACTCCATCACCGTCGACAAGCCCCCGGCCGCCCTGTGGCCGATGGCGCTGTCCGTCCGGCTGTTCGGGCTGGGGGCCTGGCAGATCCTCGTTCCCCAGGCCCTGATGGGCGTCGGCACCACCGCTGTCCTGTACGCCTGCGTACGCCGTCAGTTCGGTCCGGCGGCCGCCCTGATCGGCGGGGCCGCGTTCGCGCTGACCCCGGTCGCCGCGCTGATGTTCCGCTTCAACAACCCCGACGCGCTGCTGACCCTGCTCCTGACGGTCACGGTGTACTGCGTCCTGCGGGCCCTGGACGGCGCGCACACCAGGTGGCTCCTCTGGGCGGGGGTCGCGGTCGGGTTCGCCTTCCTGACGAAGACCCTCCAGGCCTTCGTCATCCTGCCGCCGCTCGCCCTGCTGTACGCGGTCTGCGCGCCGACCGGGCTGCGCAGGCGGCTCGGGCAACTGCTGCTCTCCGGGCTGGCGATGGTGGTGGCCGGCGGCTGGTGGGTGGCCATCGTGGAGCTGTGGCCGGCCGCCTCCCGCCCGTACATCGGCGGCTCGCAGAACAACTCCTTCCTGGAACTGACCCTGGGCTACAACGGCCTCGGCCGGATCAACGGCAACGAGACCGGCAGCGTCGGCGGGGGCGGTCGCCCCGGCGGCGGCGGAGGGGGCTGGGGCGAGACCGGTATCGACCGGCTCTTCTCGGGCACCATCGGCGGACAGATCTCCTGGTTGCTGCCGGCCGCCCTGGTGCTGCTCGTGGCGGGGCTGGTGATCACCTGGCGCGCCCGCCGGGCCGCGGACTCGCTGGAGAGCATGGCCCGCGCGGCCTTCCTGGCCTGGGGCGGATCGCTGCTGATCACCGCGGTGGTCTTCAGCTACATGCAGGGCATCTTCCACGAGTACTACACCGTCGCCCTGGCCCCCTTCGTGGCCGCGCTGGTCGGCATGGGCGTGGCCGTCCTGTGGGAGGAGCGGGGCAGCCGCGCGGCCTCCCTCACCCTCGCGGGGACCCTCGCGCTCACCGCGTGGTGGGCGTTCGTCCTGCTGGGCCGAGCCGAGGGGTACCTGCCCTGGCTGCGCTGGACCGTACTGGTCGCCGGCCTCGGAGCGGCGGTGCTCCTGCCGTTCGCGGCGCGGCTGGGCCGTCCGGTCCTGCTCACGGTGGCGGGGGTCGGTCTCGCGGCCTCGCTGGCCGGGCCCCTCGCGTACTGCCTGACGACGGTGAACACCCCGCACACGGGCTCGATCGTCACGGCCGGGCCGGCCGTCGCGGGCGGCCGGGGTCCGGGAGGCGGACCGGGCATGCGGGCCTTCTACGCCCCGGGCGGCGGGGCGGCTCCCCAGGGCGGGCTCCCGGGCGGCGCCCGGGGCGGCCCCGGCCGGACGATGCCCGGCGGCGGACAGGCTCCCGGCGGCCAGGCCCCGGGTGGTCAGGCCCCGGGTGGTCAATGGGGTCCCGGCGGCCAGACCCCCGGCGGCGGCGAGCGGTTCGGGAACGGCCCCGGCGGCCCGGGCGGCGGCGCCGGCGGGCTGCTCAACGGCACCCGGGCGAGCGCCGAGGCGACGGCCGCCCTGCGCGCCGACGCCTCGCGGTACACCTGGGCGGCAGCGGCCATCGGCTCGCAGAACGCGGCCGGTTACCAGCTCGCCTCGGGCGTGCCCGTGATGCCGATCGGCGGCTTCAACGGGAGCGATCCCTCCCCGACGTTGGAGCGGTTCAAGGAGTACGTGAAGGCCGGGAAGATCCACTGGTTCATCGGCCAGGGCAGCACCGGCCAGGGCGGCTCCACCGGTCAGGGCGGTACCGACGACGGCGGTACGGGTGAGGCCCCCGGCACGAACCGGATGGGCGCCGGCCCCGGCGGTGGCACGAGCAGCGCCATCGAGACCTGGGTGAAGGCCAACTTCAAGGCCGGCACGGTGGGCGGAGCCACCCTCTACGACCTGACCGCCCCCGTCTCCGGCGCCACCGGCACGTCCTGATCCGACCGTCACGAGAAGACGGCCGCGGACCGACCCCGGAACGCGCGCAGCTCCGGCCGGGCAACAGCCCTGCCGGAGCTCCGCGTAGCGGGCGACCGGTCGGTCAGGCCTTGAGCGACGCGGTCGCCGGGGCCTGCGGGGCGCTCTCGGCCATCGGCGCGTCGGCGGCCGGCTTCGACTTCAGGGCGACCTCCTTGATGAACAGCACCAGGAGCAGGGAGAGCAGGGCGAACGGGGCGGCGTACAGGAAGACGTCGCCGACGCCGTGCCCGTAGGCGGACTCGATCACCGTACGGAACGGCGCGGGCAGCTTGTCGAGGTCGGGGATCCCGCCGCCGGCGGTGCCCCCGTGACCCATCGCGGCCGCCTTGGGCCCGAGGGCGGTCAGCCCGTCCTGGACGTAGTGGGTGACCCGGTTGGCCATGACCGCGCCGAGCGCGGAGACGCCCACGGCGCCGCCGAGCGAGCGGAAGAAGGTGACGACGGAGCTGGCCGAGCCCAGGTCCTCGGGGGCCACCTGGTTCTGGGTGGCGAGGACCAGGTTCTGCATCATCATGCCGAGACCGAGGCCGGTCAGCGCCATGTGGATCGCGATGTGCCAGTAGGGGGTGTCGTACCGCAGGGTGCCCAGCAGACCGAGTCCGGCGGTCAGCAGCACGCCGCCGGCGACGAGCCAGGCCTTCCACTTGCCGGTCTTGGTGATCACCGCACCGGAAAGAGTGGAGGAGACGAAGAGTCCGCCGATCATCGGAATCGTGAGGATTCCGGACATCGTGGGGGACTCGCCGCGGGCCAACTGGAAGAACTGGCTGAAAAAGACCGTGCCCGAGAACATCGCGATGCCGACGAACAGGGAGGCCGCCGAGGCCAGGGTGATGGTCTTGTTGCGGAACAGCCGCAGCGGGATGATCGGGTCGCTCGCGCGGGACTCGACGAGGACGAAGAGCGCGCCGAGGGCCACCGAGCCGGCGGTCATCGCCAGGCTGGTCCAGGAGATCCAGTCGTACGAGTCACCGGCCTGGGTGACCCAGATCAGGAGCAGCGAGACGGCGCCGCTGATCAGGAAGGCGCCCAGCCAGTCCACCCTGACGTCGCGCCGGACCACGGGGAGCTTCAGCGTCTTCTGGAGCACGATCAGCGCGATGATCGCGAAGGGTACGCCGACGTAGAAGCACCAGCGCCAGCCGAGCCAGTCGGTGTCGGTGATGACGCCGCCGAGCAGCGGGCCGCCGACGGTGGCGACGGCGAAGACCGCGCCGAGGTAGCCGCTGTAACGACCGCGCTCGCGCGGGGAGATCATGGCGGCCATCACGATCTGCGCGAGGGCGGACAGGCCGCCGACGCCGATGCCCTGGACCACGCGGCAGGCGATGAGCATCCCGGTGTTCTGGGACAGGCCCGCGACCACGGATCCGAGGACGTAGATCACCAGGGATATCTGGACCAGCAGCTTCTTGCTGAAGAGGTCCGACAGCTTGCCCCAGAGCGGGGTCGCGGCCGTCATCGACAACAGGGCGGCGGTGACGACCCAGGTGTAGGAGGACTGGGTGCCGCCGAGGTCGCTGATGATCTGCGGCAGGGCGTTGGAGACGATCGTGGACGACAGGATCGCCACGAACATGCCGAGCATCAGCCCGGACAGGGCCTTCATGATCTGCGGGTGCGTCATGGGCGCGCCGGCGGACGTGGTCCCCGACCGGCCGCCTTCCCGCACGCCGTCGGGTGTGGTCGTAGCCATGCGTTTCCTCGGGTTCTAGAAGCTCGATCGGAGTCGGGCCAGCAGGGTGTTGAGTACGTCGACGTCCTCGGCGGACCAGTCGGTCAGGGCGCGTTCCAGCGCCCGCGTGTACCGGGTCCCGAGGTCGGCCAGGAGTGCGTGCCCGGTCGGGGTCAGCCGCAGGATCCGGCAGCGGCCGTCGACGGGGTCGGTCTCCCGCTCGATCCAGCCGCGTTCGGCGACGTGCGTCACGTGCCGGCTGGTCACCGAGATGTCGATGGCCATGAGTTCGGCGAGCCGGCCGAGCCGCATCTCGCCGTGCCGGTCGAGCACGGTCAGTACGGCGGCCGAGCCGGGCGGGCAGTGCGGGGGCAGGGTGCGGGCGAGGTCGCGCTTGACCGCGCCGATCGCGGTGAGTTGGCGGGCCAACTCCTCGTAGGCGGGAGTCGTCGCCGGACCCGTCGTGGTCGAAGTCGTCACCGGGCATCCCCCCATCTTGTTGCCTTGAGCAACGATAGAAGCAGATGGTTGCTACAGGCAAATGAATGGCGGGGTGGGGCGGTAAAGGAATGGGAAAACCCGCTAGGGTCCTGATCCATGGCTGAGAACCACAACTCACAGGTCCCCGAGGGCAACCACGACCCCGCGGGCAGCACGCAGATGTTCCGGGCGTTCGTGGAGGAGGCCGCGCCGGCCCGCCAGGCCGGGCCCGGCGCGCGACAGCAGCGGCGGGCCGAGCGTCAGGCGGGCTCGAAGACGGGCACGTGGATCGCCCTCGGTGCGGCCCTGGTCCTGGTCCTCGCGGTGGTCCTGTGGGTCGTCCTGAAGTGACGCGGCACTCCTGAAGCGGCGCGGCGACCGGCCTCGCCGACCCTGCGGACCCGACCCGTTCCCTCCGCTCAGTTCCAGGTGGCGGTGACGTTCCGGGTGTCCACGTGCATGCCCAGGGGAACGCGCCAGGAGTCGAGGCAGACGGTGTAGGTCCGCGTCCTCGTCGTGCCGCCCGCGATCGGGGTGGGCAGGGGCTGTGTCGTCGTACGGGTGGCCCAGTCGACACCGAGGGCGCCGATGATGTGCGTCGCGAAGCTGATCGTGCCGGAGCGGGCCGCCGTGCTGCCGGTGTTGGTGAAGCTCACCGTGGCGTTCTCGCACCATCGGTCCGCGGCGGCCGACCGGGTCGGGGCGCCCAGGACCAGCTTCGCCGGCGTGGCCGGCGTCGGCGGAGGCGGTGTCGTGCCCGGCGGTGTCGTCGGCGGCCGGGGCGTACCGGAGCCGCCGGTACCGCCCGAACTCCCCGAGCCGCCTGAACCCGAGCCGCCTGAACCCGAGCCGCCCGAACTCCCCGAGCCGCCCGAGCTCCCCGAGCCGCCTGAACCCGAGCCGCCCGCCGAGCCGCCCGCCGTGCCCGGGGGCGTGCCCGGGTCCGGGTGCCCGGGCTCCGTGCCCGGGCCGCTGTCCTGGGTCGCTGCGGAGCCGCCGCTCGGCGAGGGCCCCGGTCCGCTCCCGCCGCCGCCCGAGGTCTGCGGTGCGGGCGAGCCCGGTGGCGTACCGGTGGAGGCGGAGGCGGAGGACGTGCCCGACGCCGGTGGGGCGCCGAGCCGCTGGAGCTCCACCCGCCCCCCGGGCGGTACGTTCTCCCCCGCGCCCCGCTCCGGACCGGGTGCGGCGGCGCCCACGGCCACGTAGCCGTCGCGCGACGCGCCGCCGCAGCCGGTGAGGGCCGTGGCGGCGGCCGAGCAGCAGAGGGTGAGGGCCAGCGCCGCGCGAGATCCCGTTCGCATCGCGTCAGTCTTCCTGACGCATCGTCAAATGAAAATGGTGCGGAGCGGGTTGATTGTCTACTCGCCGATCAGGCCCACGCGCAGTTGCGCGAGGGTGCGGGTCAGCAGCCGGGAGACGTGCATCTGGGAGATGCCGACCTCCTCGCCGATCTGCGACTGGGTCATGTTGGCGAAGAACCGCAGCATGATGATCTGCCGTTCCCTGGGCGGGAGTTTGGCCAGCAGCGGCTTGAGCGACTCGCGGTACTCGACGCCTTCGAGCGCCGTGTCCTCGTAGCCGAGCCGGTCCGCGAGCGAACCCTCGCCGCCCTCGTCCTCGGGGGAGGGCGAGTCGAGCGAGGAGGCGGTGTAGGCGTTGCCGACGGCCAGGCCGTCGACCACGTCCTCCTCCGAGACGCCGAGCACGGCGGCCAGTTCCGGCACGGTCGGGGACCGGTCCAGCTTCTGGGCGAGCTCGTCACTGGCCTTGGTGAGGGCCAGTCGCAGCTCCTGGAGCCGGCGCGGGACGCGCACCGACCAGGAGGTGTCCCGGAAGAACCGCTTGATCTCGCCCACCACGGTCGGCATCGCGAACGTGGGGAACTCGACCCCGCGTTCGCAGTCGAAGCGGTCGATCGCCTTGATCAGGCCGATCGTGCCGACCTGGACGATGTCCTCCATGGGCTCGTTGCGGCTGCGGAAGCGGGCCGCCGCGTAGCGCACGAGGGGCAGGTTCAGTTCGATCAGGGTGTCGCGTACGTACACTCGTTCGGGGCTGTCCGCGTCCAGGGTTGCGAGTCGCTGGAAGAGGGAGCGGGAGAGGGTGCGGGTGTCGATGGCTTCCGAGCGGTTGGACACTGCCGGCACCGCACGCTTGACGAGCGTGAGTACCTGTGAGCTGCCCTGGTCTACGGACATGCCACCCCCTTGAGGTCGCGGACGGTCGCGTCTTCTGCGCGCCCGTCGGAGGAACGCAGCCTCCACCTGAATACCGGAGGCGGGGCTGCGGCAAACGCGGTTCCAGCAGAATGTCACATGTCGGCAACACGCTGTAGCGCCATGTCGACATGTATCTCCAGCGACAGAGCGGAATGAGCCCGGTCTGTCGGGAAACGCGTCGGGGAAGCTCCACTCGATCCGGTTACGCCTCGATCCTGTTTGCGGATCGCAAGCGGGCGAAGCTCCTGGCGAGCAGTCGCGACACGTGCATCTGGGATACGCCCAGCTCGGCGCTGATCTGCGATTGCGTCAGGTTGTTGTAGTACCGCAGCAGCAGGATTCGCTGTTCCCGCTCGGGCAGTTGTACGAGGAGATGCCGTACGAGGTCACGGTGTTCGACGCCGGCCAGTTCCGGGTCCTCGTAGCCGAGGCGATCGAGCAGCCCGGGCATTCCGTCGCCTTCCTGCGCGGCCTCCAGCGAGGTTGCGTGGTAACTCCGGCCGGCCTCGATGCAGGACAGCACCTCGTCCTCGGAGATCCGCAGTCGTTCGGCGATCTCGGGGGTGGTCGGGGTGCGGCCGTGCTGGGTGGTGAGGTCCTCGGTGGCCGCGTTGACCTGCACCCACAGCTCGTGGAGGCGGCGCGGGACGTGGACGGTGCGGACGTTGTCGCGGAAGTACCGCTTGATCTCGCCCACCACGGTCGGCATCGCGAAGGTCGGGAACTGCACCCCGCGTTCGGGGTCGAAGCGGTCGATCGCGTTGATGAGGCCGATCGTGCCGACCTGGACCACGTCCTCCATCGGCTCGTTGCGGCTGCGGAAGCGGGCCGCCGCGTACCGGACGAGCGGGAGGTTGGCCTCGATGAGGGCGCCGCGCACCCGGTCGTGCTCCCGGGTGCCGGGCTGGAGCACCTTCAGCTGGCCGAAGAGGACCTGGGTGAGCGCCCGGGTGTCGGCGCCCCGGCTCGACGGCCTCGGGGCGAAGGGGGGCTCCTGCGGGGCCTCCCGGGGAGGCGGTGCGGGGGATTGCGCGGTCGCCTGCGTCGGTGAGGGGGCGGACGGCTCCCGGGAGGGTCCCGCCGGGGACTCCTGCCGGGGCGACTCCTGTTGCGGGGGCACCTGGGCGTCCTGGTGGGGCGGGGTGGCGGCCTGCGGGCCGGGGGCACCGTGCGGGCCGGGAGAACAGGGGGTGTCACGGGCGCCGGGGGTGGCGTGCGGGCCCGGAAGTCCCTGGGTGTGCTGAGGCTCCTGAGGGTCCTGCTGGGGTGGCACCTGAGGCGCAGTACTGGCCGGCACGGTCACGCCACCCCTTCAGTCAACTATCCGTCAAAAGCGGTCATAGCATCACAAGAGATGTGCACTATGTGCAAGCACCGCATATCTCCGTGTTGAGGGTAAATTGTCCATATGCGGGCATTCAGTTCGAACATGGATAACGCAAAAGACCCCCCATCCGTCGGAGTGGGGGGCCGGTATGTCCGGAAGCCGCTTCAGCGTACGGGTTCAGGTCACCAGTTCGGTCATGAACTCGCCGATCCCGTGGGCGGCATCCGAGATTCCTTGGAAGCCTATTTGGACCATATCGGCGGCTTTGATCGGCTGGGTGATGATCACGAAGAGTACGAAGACGGCGAGCGCGCCCGTGATGATCTTCTTGGTGTCCACGAGCGGTGTCGGCCTCCCCAACCGGTCCTGCAAAGTCGGGTGAGTCTAACCGGTCGGGTTTGGACACTCACCTGCCCTTTAAGGACCAATGACCCGGCGTTCCGGGTCCTTTGCCGCTCGGTGGCGGGGTGGGGCAGGCGCAGGATTGAAGGCGAGCCCACCGGTTCTGGCAGGAAACCGGTGAGCGAGGGACAGGGCCTCACTGCGGGGTCCGAGCCGCGGGCCTACCCCCTGACGCGGCACGGACTGGCAGGTTCCGTCCTCATCGGGGGGAGTGGCTTGTCCCCCCGATGCCGCTTCCCCCCGTCCCGACGTCGAAGGTCCCGACCCCTGGTCGGGGCCTTCTTCGCGTTCCCCGCCGTTCGAGCCGACGATGCTGTTCGAGCCGACGGTTCGAATCAGGTGCGGCTGTCCGGTGGGTCTGTCCGGTGCGGCTATTCGATACCGCCGGCGAGGTCCGTGATGGGCTGTACGGGCGCGATCACGGGGGCGAGGTCGTTCGGGAGGTCCATCAACCGGTTGAGCTGGTTGAGGTCGTTGAGCTTGGCGCCGATCTCCTTCACGGACCCGGGCGTCGCGCCCTTCGGCATGCCCGGGGCCGCCGTCGGCAGGTCGGGGAGGGTGAGGGGGGCGATCGGCGCGGCGGAGGCGGCGGGAGCTGCGAGGCCCGCGGCGGCCCCCGCGAGGGCGAAGGCGGCGAGCATGCGCTGGGTCTTGGTCATGCCGTGACAACGGCCGAGGAGGCGGCCGGTCACGCGCTTGTCCCCCGGAGAGCCCCGGAAATGATCGACAGCCCCGGGAAAGGCCGAGAGCCCCGACCCTTGCGGGGCGGGGCTCTCGATCAGAGCGGTAGCGGTGGGATTTGAACCCACGGATAGCTTGCACCATCACACGCTTTCGAGGCGTGCTCCTTCGGCCGCTCGGACACGCTACCGAGAGAGAGCTTAGCCCAAAGTGCGCCGTGCTCTGAAATCCGTGTCGGGGCGACCCTCGTCACAGCGTTCACGGGTGGCGGTCACAGGTCGCGGAAGAAGTCCGTCAGCTGCCGCGCGCACTCGTCCGCGAGCACCCCGCGGACCACCTCCGGCCGGTGGTTGAGCCTGCGGTCCCGTACGAGGTCCCACAGCGATCCCGCGGCGCCCGCCTTCTCGTCGTCCGCGCCGTAGACGACCCGGGCCACCCGGGACTGCACGAGGGCGCCCGCGCACATCACGCACGGCTCCAGGGTGACCACGAGGGTGCACCCCGGGAGCCGCCATTCGCCGAGGGCGGCGGCCGCCCGGCGCAGCGCCAGCACCTCGGCGTGCGCCGTGGGGTCGCCCGTGGCCTCGCGTTCGTTGTGCCCGGTGGACACGACCTCTCCCGCCGGGCCGAGCACGACGGCGCCGACCGGCACATCGCCGGCCGGCACCGCGAGGGCGGCCTCCCGGAGCGCCAGGCGCATGGAGTCCCGCCAGGGGTCCCGTACGGGGTCGGGGCCGGGGTGGTGCGTGTCGTGCGCGTCGATCACTAGCGGACGGCCTCCAGGACCTCGGTGGCGCCGAGGGATTCGGCGATCTCCGAGAGCGCGTCCCCTTCCAGGGCGGTCAGTTGCTTGGGGCTGACCCCGAGGTCGTTCAGCAGGCCGAGGTCGCCGAACGGGCCGGCCGGCAACGGCTCGGCGCCGGTCCCGAGCGGAAGGTCCGTGTCCGCGTCCTCGTCGGCGAAGGCGGAGACGCTCTCCTCCTCGCCGTCCTCGGTGCCGTCCAGGTCGAGTTCGTCGAGTTCGTCGTCCTCCTCGTCGCTGCCCAGCAGCTCTTTGGTCAGCATCGAGCCGTAGGAGCTGCGGCCGGCTACGGAGGCGTTGGACACGAAGTACCGAGGGTCTTCCTCGCCGTCCAGGCGCATGACGCCGAACCAGGCGTCCTCCTGCTCGATGAGGGCGACCACCGGCTCGTCGTCGACGGCGGCGGAACGGGCGAGATCGATCAGATCGGTCAGGGACTCGACGTCGTCGAGTTCCAGGTCGCTCGCTTCCCACCCATCTTCGGTGCGCGCGAGCAGTGCGGCGAAATACACCGTGACTCTCCCACTGGTCATAGGCGTGCCGGTTGGAGGTCCCCCCGGCCGGAGGATGGGGTGAAACGGTCGTGCTGCTCACCGCTTCGTGCCCCGCCCAATCGGCATCGTGGCAGAAACAGCGGCTTTGCGAGAGGTCTTCCGCCGTGTCGCGCCGGGGCGCCGCCGCCGGGTGGGCGGGTCGGAGGGGGCCGCGCCGGCTGCGGCGCCGTCCCCCCGAGGGGCGTTGCCCGGGGCCTCCTCGGCTCAAACTCCGGCGGGGCCGAACGGCTCCCGGCCCCAACCCCGGGGCCGGCCGGGTCGGGGGCGCGGAGGAGTCGGGGCGAGCCCCTTGCGGACCGGGTCGGGGCGCGGAGAGAAGTCGGGGCGAGCCCGCGAGGGACCGGGTCGGGGTGCCGCAGGAGCCGGCCCGGTCACCAGCGGAAGGTGCGCATCCGCATCTGTTGCCGCATGCGGGCGGCGCGGGCGCGCCTCGGTTGGACGCGGTCGCGCAGTTCGCGGGCCTCGTTCAGGTCCCGTAGGAACTGGGCGCGCCGCGCTCTGCGCTGCGCCGCCGTTTCCGCCTCTCCGCTCTCCACGCTCGACTCTGTTTCTGGCATGGGCCATCACCCCGGCTGCTGGTCCGGTCGTCCTCGCCCCCCGAACCCACCTTCCCCCGGACCGCCCGATTGATGCCACCCCCGTGCCAGGGTTGTCGCAGCTCAGGCGTCTTCCGTCCGGGTCGGCACCACCGCCACCGGGCCGTGCGCGTGGTGGAGCACGGCGTGCGCGACGGAGCCGATCATGAGGGGGCCGACGTTTCGCGTGGGGTGGTGTCGACCGACCACGACGAGCGCGGCCGAGCGGGACGCGGTGACGAGTCGTCCCGCCGCCTCGCCCGGGACGGCCGCCTGCTCGACGGGCACGTGCGGGTAGCGGGCGCGGAACGGGGCCAGCCGCCGCGTCTGGGACCGGAGCATCTCCCGCTCGGCCGGCACCCCGTCGCCGCCGTCCGCCAGACCCTCCGGCGGGATCACCGCGAAGGGGCTGTCGACGCCGATCATCGTCGAGGGCGGGACGGCGTACGCGGAGACCACCTGTACGGCGGTCCCCCGCACGGCGGCTTCCTCGAAGGCGAAGGCCAGCACGTCGTCGGGGGTCTCCGCGGCGTGCAGCCCGAGCACCACCCGCCCGGCCGACTCCTCGCCGGAGGCCTCCACGGCCCGTCCGGCGTGCGGGACCACGACCACCGGGCAGGTCGTGGTGGAGGCGACGGCGCGACTGTTGGACCCGAGCAGCAGGGCGGCGAAGCCGCCGCGCCCCCGAGAGCCCATGACGAGCATCCGGGGGTCGGACTCGGCGCCGATGACCCGCAGCGCCTCGGGTACGGACCCCTCCAGGGCCTCGTAGCGGACCTCGGCGGGCAGTTCGGGGGCGCGCGCGAGGAGGTCCCGTACGTGTTCGCCGACCGGGTCGGTGTACTGCTCCGGCTCGGAGGCGGAGTGGAGGGCGGAGCGGCGGCCCGCGTACAGCTGGGCGCTGTCGGGCAGTACGTGCGCGACCATGAGCCCGCCGCCGTGCAGGAGCGCCGCGCTCCGGGCCCACTCCAGGGCCTTGAGACTGTGTTCCGATCCGTCCACGGCCGCGATCACGAGGGGGTTGCTCATCAGTCCAGCGTGCTGGGCGTCCGGGCGGGCCGCATCTCCGCGCGTTGCGGCCCGCGGGCGGCTTCGGACGCGGAGGGGTCGTGGCACCGCGTAGCCTTTTGGGTGTGGGTCGCACACCGCGGCCGTTTTCGCAGGTCGCAGGTCGAAACCCGGCAGCTGGCGGCAGCTGAGTCTTGGAGGATGTTGTGCGTTTGCAGGTCGTCGATCACCCGTTGGTCGCGCACAAGCTCACCACCCTGCGCGACAAGCGCACCGACTCCCCCACCTTCCGTCGGCTCGCCGACGAGCTGGTGACCCTCCTCGCGTACGAGGCCACGCGCGACGTGCGGACCGAGCAGGCCGACATCGAGACCCCGGTCGGCCCGACCACCGGCGTCAAGCTGTCGCACCCGCGTCCGCTGGTCGTGCCGATCCTGCGCGCCGGTCTCGGCATGCTGGACGGCATGGTGCGGCTGCTGCCGACCGCCGAGGTGGGCTTCCTGGGCATGGTCCGCAACGAGGAGACCCTGGAGGCCTCCACGTACGCGACCCGCATGCCGGAGGACCTCTCCGGACGCCAGGTGTACGTGGTCGACCCGATGCTGGCCACCGGCGGCACGCTGGTCGCGGCGATCCGGGAGCTGATCAAGCGCGGCGCCGACGACGTGACCGCCGTGGTGTTGTTGGCCGCGCCCGAGGGCGTCGAGATCATGGAACGCGAGCTTGCGGGCACGCCGGTGACGGTGGTGACGGCCGCCGTGGACGAGCGGCTCAACGAGAACGGCTACATCGTGCCGGGCCTGGGCGACGCGGGCGACCGCATGTACGGCTCTGCCGAGTAAATGACGGTCGGCTCCGCCGAAGGGCCGACCGTAGGTCCGGTCAGCACGTCTTGGCGGGCGCGGGAACGGGGTGGGCCAGTGCGGCCAGCGCCTTGTCCGCGTCCGCCTTCGTGTTCAGTTCCTTGAAGGCGTTGCCGAGGATCAGGTCGATGTCCTTGCCCTCGCGGGTGTCGTTCTGCAGGGTGACGCCGGCCAGCTGGGTGCCGAGCACGGAGTACGCGGCCTTGTCGGTGGTGGGGGCGCCCAGCAGTATTCCGATGCCGGGGACCTTCTTGTCGAAGTCGGCGGGCGCGTTGCCGACCTGGCCGACGGTGAAGCCGCGTTTCTTCAGCTCGTCGCCGACCAGTTTGGCGAGGCCCGCGCGCGGGGTCGCGTTGTAGACGTTGACCGTGATCTCGGCGGGTTTGGGGAGGGTGACCGCGGCGGCCGGGGACGCCGGGCGCGCGGAGGCGGCCGAGGCCGGTCCGGCCTTGCTCGGGGAGCCGGTCGGACAGTCCTTGCCCGCCGCGACCGTCTTCTTGCCGCCGTTGCCTCGGAACACGTCGATGAGCTGCAAAGCCCCGTAGCCGAGCAGGGCCAGTGCGAGGACGGATCCGAGCAGGGCGAACACGATCCGGCGGCGTCGCCGGGGTCGGCTCATGCGGGGGTAGGCAGCTCCCGTTACGCGGTACTTTCCGCCCATGCCGGGGGGTGTGAGCATGCTCATGGGCGCAGCGTAGTGCCGTACCGGAACGATGCCTACTAAATGATCTGTTGATCGGGTAAGGCAGACCCGAAAGGCGCAATCAGTCCATCTCGAGGACGCGTGCATGCAGCACTTGGCGCTGCTGGAGCGCCGCGCGCACGGCGCGGTGCAGCCCGTCCTCCAGGTACAGGTCGCCCTGCCACTTCACGACGTGCGCGAAGAGGTCGCCGTAGAACGTGGAGTCCTCGGCGAGCAGGGTTTCGAGGTCGAGCTGCCCCTTGGTGGTCACGAGCTGGTCGAGCCGGACCGGGCGCGGGGCGACGTCCGCCCACTGCCGGGTGGTTTCCCTGCCGTGGTCGGGGTACGGCCGCCCGCTTCCGATGCGCTTGAAGATCACACGGAAAGCCTACCGGGCCGGTGCCTGCGGGCGCAGCCTCGCGGTGTGGGTGCAAAGGTGACAGGCAGGGCTATTTCGGGAGTGAAGCATGAGCGAGAGCACCGACCCCGCGTCTCCGGCCGACCGGATCGCCGCCGGGTACGCCTTCACGGGACCCGCGCTCGACCTGGGTGCCCTGCTGTGGGACGGGCGGTGCCTGCCGGACCGACAGATCCGTGTTCCGCTGTCGATGCTGAACCGGCACGGGCTGGTCGCGGGCGCCACCGGCACCGGGAAGACCAAGACCCTCCAGCTGATCGCCGAGCAGTTGTCGGCGAACGGCGTGCCGGTCTTCCTCGCCGACATCAAGGGCGACGTCTCCGGCATCTCGGCGCCCGGCGCGGACAACGAGAAGGTCCGGGAGCGCGCCGCGGACGTGGCCCAGGACTGGCAGGCCACGGCCTGCCCCGCCGAGTTCTATTCCCTGGGCGGCATCGGCACCGGCATCCCCGTGCGGGCCACGGTGACCGCTTTCGGTCCGGTGCTCCTGTCGAAGGTGCTCCAGCTCAACCAGACCCAGGAGCAGTCATTGGGTCTGATCTTCCACTACGCCGATTCCAAGGGCCTGGAACTGATCGACCTCAAGGACCTGCGGGCGGTGGTGGCCTTCCTCGTGTCCGACAAGGGAAAGGCCGAGCTCAAGGGCATCGGAGGGCTTTCCACGGTCACCGCCGGGGTGATTCTCCGGGCCCTCACCGCATTCGAACAGCAGGGCGCGTCGGAGTTCTTCGGAGAACCCGAATTCGACACCTCGGAATTCCTCCGGACGGCCGCCGACGGGCGCGGTCTGGTCTCGGTGCTGGAACTTCCGGCAGTACAGGACAAACCGCAGCTGTTCTCCACCTTCCTGATGTGGCTGCTCGCCGATCTCTACGCCGACCTGCCGGAAGTCGGCGATCTCGACCGACCGAAACTCGTCTTCTTCTTCGACGAGGCGCACCTGCTCTTCAACGGCGCCTCCAAGGCCTTCCTGGACTCCATCACCCAGACCGTGCGGCTCATCCGCTCGAAGGGCATCGGCGTGTTCTTCGTGACCCAGACGCCGAAGGACGTGCCGGCCGACGTGCTGGCGCAGCTCGGCAACCGGGTGCAGCACGCGCTGCGCGCCTTCACCCCGGACGACGCCAAGGCGCTCAAGGCGACCGTGAGGACCTTCCCGAACTCCCCCTACGACCTGGAGGAACTCCTCACCGGCCTGGGCACCGGCGAGGCGGTGATCACCGTGCTCAGCGAGAACGGCGCGCCCACCCCGGTCGCGGCGACCCGCTTGCGCGCCCCGCAGTCGCTGATGGGGCCCGTGGACGCGGCGGCCCTGGACCGGGCCGTGAAGGCCTCGCTGCTGTACTCCCGGTACGCGGAGCCGATCGACCGCGAGTCGGCGTACGAGAAGATCAGCGCCGAGCAGGCGGCCGCCGAGGCCGAGGCGGAGGCCGCCGCGGCGGCGGCGGAGGCGGAGAAGCAGGCCAAAGCGGCGGAGAAGACGGCCCGCAGCGCCCCCAAGCCCGATCCCTCGCTCGCCCAACAGGTGGTGGGCAGCGGCATGTTCCGTTCGCTGGCCCGTTCCATCGGCACCCAGGTGGGCCGCGAGATCTCCCGGTCCCTCTTCGGCACGGCCCGCCGGCGCAAGTAGCCGCGTTCGTGACCGTACGGGTGCTTGGCCGGGCGCCCGGCCGGGGAGTCGAGGCGTATTCCAGCGAACCGGTTGCCGAACGCCGGGCGGGCGCTGACAGACTCGGGGCATGCGGACCGAACTCACCGACACCACGTCCAGCAAGATCGACCGGGCTCTGCTCGAAGCCCGTCGAGCCGTCGGCAGTCCCACCATGGGGCTGGTGCTGACGCTCGTCGTGGTCACCGACGAGGAGAACGCCTACGACGCGGTACGCGCGGCCTCCGAGGCCTCCCGCGAGCACCCGTGCCGCATCATCGCGGTGATCAAGCGGAGCACGCGCGGGCCCCGCAAGCTCCCGCAGAGCCGGCTCGACGCCGAACTGAGGGTCGGCACCGACGCCGGTTCGGGGGAGATCGTGCTGCTGCGACTGCACGGCGAACTCACCGACCAGGCCGGTTCGGTCGTCCTGCCGCTGCTGGTGCCGGACGCCCCGGTGGTGGCCTGGTGGCCGGCCGACGCGCCCGCCGATCCGGCCCGGGACCCGCTGGGCGCGCTGGCCCAGCGCAGGATCACCGACGCGCAGGCGGCGGTGGACCCGATCGCCGTCCTGGAGGAGCGCGCCCGGGCGTACGCCCCCGGGGACACCGACCTGGCCTGGACCCGGCTGACGCCGTGGCGCTCGCTGTTGGCCGCCGCCCTGGACCAGAAGCCGCTGCCGGTGACGGGCGCGGCGGTGGAGAGCGAGGCGGACAACGCGAGCGCCGAGCTGCTGGCGCGCTGGCTGGAGGGTCGGCTGCGGGTTCCGGTGCGGCGGGTGGTCACGGACGGGCCGGTCATCACCCGCGTCGTGCTGGAGACCGGTGCGGGCGAGATCCGGGTGGACCGGCCCGCCGGGGTGCTGGCCAGCCTGGTTCTGCCGGGGTGGCCGGACCGCAAGGTGGCGCTCAAGGTCCGCGGCCTCTCCGAGTTGATCGCGGAGGAGCTGCGGCGGCTCGACGCCGACGAGGTCTACGCCTCGGCGTTGCGCGGACGACCGGCCCAGGCCTCGCTCTCGGCGTAGTGGTTGTCGTACACCGGCCCGCTGTCGATGATGTCCCGCACGCCGGCCTCGCCCGCGCGCACCCGGCCGAGCAGCCGGTAGTAGTCGAAGCGCGCCATGCCGGGGGTGAAGCCGACGAACACCTCGGCGGTCCGGCCGGCCGCCGGGGCGAAGGCGTGCTTCACGCCGGCCGGGACGCTGAGGAAGTCGCCCTTGCCGAGGGTGTGGATCTCGTCGCCGACGAGCACGTCGAGCAGGCCGTCGGTGACGTGGAAGAACTCGGTGGCCTTGGTGTGGAAGTGGACCGGGGCGCCGGCCGCGCCGACCTCGAAACTCGCGGTGTTACAGGTGAGTTCGGCGGTGTCGGTGAGGAGCGTGATGACGCTGCCGGGGCCGTCGGTGATGGTCTCGGCAGCGGCGGCGCGGGTGAGGTTCTCGGTCTCGGTCATGATCATGATCATAGGTGGGGGCTCTGACAGCGGCCGGGCCGTCTTCCCGCGCCGCTCGCCCTGTCCGCCGGCCCTGTCCGCCGGTCCCGTCCGCCGGCCCCGTCCGTCAGCCCGCGGGCGGGGACTTCGACGCCGTCTTGGCCGCCTTCGCGGCGGCCTTGTGCTCCTGCTTGTACGCCCGCACCTTGGCCAGCGACTCCGGGCCGGTGATGTCCGCCGCCGAGCGGTGGATGTTCGCCGGGCCGTACCCGCCGGCCGCCTCCCGCCAGCCCTCGGGGCGCACGCCGAACCGTTTGCCGAGCAGGGCCAGGAAGATCTGGGCCTTCTGTTCCCCGAAGCCGGGCAGCTCCTTGAGGCGCGCGAGCAGTTCGGCGCCGGTCGTCGCGTCCCGCCAGACGGCCTCGGCGTCCCCGTCGTAGTGCTCCACCAGGTACGCGCAGAGCTGCTGGATCCGCTTGGCCATGGATCCCGGGTAGCGGTGTACGGCCGGCTTCTCGCTGAGCAGGGCCGCGAAGGCCTCCGGGTCGTACGCGGCGATCACGTGGGCGTCGAGGTCGTCCGCGTCGAGGCGGCGCGCGATCGTGTGGGGGCCCGAGAACGCCCATTCCATCGGGACCTGCTGGTCGAGCAGCATCCCGACCAGCGCGGCGAGCGGGCTCCGGCCGAGCAGGGCGTCGGCTTCCGGCTGCTGGGCCAGCCGGATGGTGATCTCCTTGTCCATGACTCCAGACTCCTCCGTGCGCGTCTTCCGCGCGCGGGCGGCACACCGGCGGCCTAGCGTGTGAGGCGAGACGGGTCACGTCGTACACGACAGTCGTACCGACACAGGAGTCGATCGATCATGACTGAGTTCCCGGAAGGCGCTCCCTGCTGGGTGGACGCGATGTTCACCGATGTGGAGGGCGCGAAGAGTTTCTACGCCGATGTGCTGGGCTGGACCTTCGGCGATGCGAGCAGCGAGTACGGCAACTACACGCAGGCCTACAAGGACGGCAAGGCCGTGGCGGCCGTCGTCCCGCCGATGCCGGGGGCGGACGCTCCCTCGCAGTGGTGTCTGTACCTCGCCTCGTCGAACGCGGCGGCGACGGCGGAGAAGATCAAGGAGGCGGGCGGCGAACTGCTGATGGAGCCGATGCAGGTCGGCGCCTTCGGCACGATGGCCATCGCGAAGGAGCCGAGCGGCGCGGTGTTCGGCGTCTGGCAGCCGGGTGAGCACAAGGGTTTCGAGCGGATGGGCGAGGCGGGCTCGTACGCGTGGGCCGAGGTGTTCAGCCGGGACGTCGCGAAGGCCGACGCGTTCCTCCCGAAGGTCTTCCCGTACGGCGAGCAGCAGATGGACACGGGTGACGACCCGGAGATGGCCGGCATGGACTTCAAGGTCTTCAGCCTGGGTGGCAAGGAGAACCCGGTGCTGGGCCGGATGAACATGGGGACCGACTTCCCGCCGGAGATCCCCTCGTACGTCCAGGTCTACTTCGGCGTCGACGACTGCGACGAGGCGGTCGCCAAGACCAAGAAGCACGGCGGGAAGTTGCACTTCGGGCCGATGGACAGCCCGTTCGGGCGGTTCGCGGCGGTGACGGATCCGCAGGGCGCGGCGTTCGCGGTGATCGACATGTCGAAGACGACGGGCGAGATGCCGAAGTTCGACTAGTCGCCGGTCGCGGTACCGGCCGCGGGTGTCGGGCGGGGCCCCGGGTCCGGGACCCCGCGCCGTGGTGAGCGCGGCTACGGCAGGGCGGAGGTCACACCGTCCACGATCATCATCCACATCGGTTGGGCGCCCGTGCCGAAGGCCGCGGCGAGGGCGTAGCCGACGGAGGCGTCCAGGGGCCGCAGTTCGACGCCCTCCTGCCATTCGGCGATGACGAGCGCGTCTCCGTCGGCGGTGAAGTCGCCGAGGTGAACGCCGTCGCGGGTCAGTCGACTGCCGGGGACGGAGTCCGGGACGAGGACGTGGCGCGCCCCCTCGTACTCGACCTCGACCCGGTACGAACCCCTGGTCAGCCGGCCCTTCGCCGGCAGCAGCGCGCCGGCCCGGCCGTCGATCGTCAGGGTGAGCTGCTCCGGGTCGCGGGTGCCTATGCGGATCTGCGGGTCCACCTCGGAGCCGGGGGCGCGGACCAGGGAGACCGGGGGGATTCCCGGACCTTCGATCTCGACGCGTTCCTGGCCTTCGAGGCGGACGGTGATCGCGCCGAAACGCGTGTCCTGAAGGGTCGTCGGGGTGGCGTCGTCCACGGGCTGGTCCTTCGATGAGGTCGGAACTCACGTCCGGGAACGGGATGTTCAGGACGTAAACGATCTTACGTCGCGCTCGCGCGGCCGGGCCGGCCCGCCCGGTCAGGCGGCGCGGGCCCGCCGTTCCTCGCAGCCCTTGCAATGGCCGCCCCGGGTGGGGCTGCGGAAGGCCCGATCGCAGGTCTCGCAGGTGGTGAACGGGTCGGGCGGCACGAAGGCCGGGTGGTGGGGGAGGGCGGCCAAGAGGGGCGGGAGTTGGACGGTGAGGCGGTGCGCGACCAGGCCGGCGGCGTTGCGGGGGCGGTCGGGGAGGTTCGCGCACAGGGCGGCGGTGATCGCCTGGTGGGTCGCGCCGCGCTCCAACCAGGTCTCGACGGCGCCCGCCAGGCGCTGGACGTCCCGCTCGCCGAGCAACAGGCGGGAATCGGCGCGGCGCAGTTCCGCGAGGATCTCGACGGCCAGCTGACGGCGGGCCGGGTTGTCCGGGTTGCGGGGGGCGGGCAGTGTGCGCGCCGGGATCGCCGGGACGGGCTCCGGCGTGACCGGGGGCTCGGGCGTGGGCGCGGGATCCGGCGTGGGCTCCGGCGCCGGCTCCTCGGGCGCCGGGTCGGGGGCGGGCTCCGGGTCGGGGGCGGGCTCCGGGTCGGGCGTGGGCTCCGGCGGGGGTGCGGGGCGGGGCGGCGGCGGGGCCTGTGGGGCGACGGGTGCGAGGTCGGCCGCGCTGGGGTGGTTGTGCGACACCGTATGGGTGACGAGGCGCCCGTTCGGGAGGTGCTCCTTGGAGCGGCCCAGGAAGCCGTGGTGCTCCAGCTCGCGCAGGGCCGAGGCGATGGACACCTCGCCCAACGGCAGTTTCCTGACCAGGTTCTTGATGCCGATCGGGGTGCCCGCGGGCAGCGACTGGATGTACGCGCCGAGTCCTCGGGCGTTCAGCGACAGCGTCCGGTGCTGGGCGAGGTCGTTGCTGATAATCGTGAAGCGACGGGTGAGCCGCACGTTGCGGTGCTGAACGCCGTACGCCACGCGCGAGGGGGCGCTAGGGTGCTGGAAAGCCATCGGGAAGTTGGATCCTTCTCGTGGTCAGGCCCTCGATCGGGATTGCCGTCCCGGCCGGGGGCCGTCCTGTGTCTGGAGTTGTCGGGGCCGAGCATATGCCAGGCAACGGGCGCTCTTGCCAGCCAAGTTGGGGCTATTCACTCGTGTGAGTGAGGGCGCCCCGGCGGGAGGCTGGAGGGGTGGGGCAGGTTCTTTCCCCTGGTACTGCGAAGCAAAAAAGAAGCATCGCGGGCCACCGGGTCCCGGCCGGCCGCGACCCGGTCCGACCAGCATCAAGCACGTTCTTCAGCACTTCAGTTCGGCCCATACCACCTTCCTCGGAGCGGGCCCGGGAGTGCTCCCCCAGCGGTCCGAGAGGGCTTCGACGATCGCCAGCCCGCAGCGCGGCTCGCCGATCGGCACGTCGCCCCGGGTGTCGGTCACCTCGATCCGCACCGCCCGGGAGGCGTCGACGCTGATGTCCAGCCGAAAGTCCCGCCCGGGAACCCGGCCGTGCGTGATCGCGTTCGCGCAGAGCTCCGCGACGAGCTGCGCGGCGTCCTCGAAGGGCACGCCCCAGGACCGGAGTTGCTCGACGGTGAGCAACCGTGCGAGCCGGGCCGCGCGGGGCGTGGCGGAGAGCTGGAGGGAAAAGGCGAGTTGAGGATTCATGTCACGCAGCGTGGCCGCTCGTGCGTAGCCTGAGAAGGTGCAACGGCCTTGTGTGCAAGGTCTGTACGAGGCCTGTCCAAGCCTGTCCGGACTGTCCGGCGGGTGCGCGCGGGTACGGGGAGTAGCGAAACTTCGGGCTCGTCGGAGGTGGGCGCGCGTGAGCGTGGACAGTGACGGTACGGAAGAGCACAGCTGGTCGGTGGACCCCGAGGACGAACAGGGGGCGGACATCGTCGCGTTCGGCCGCCAGATGCGGGCCCGGCGGGAAGCGCTGGGCGTGCGGGTGGCGGAACTGGCGTCGCGGATCCGGTACGGCGAGGACCTGATCTACAAGGTCGAGGGCGGCAAGCGGATCGCCAAGCCGGAGTACCTGGACAGGGTGGACGAGGCGCTGGAGGCCGGCGGCCTCATCAAGGCGATGAAGGAGGACCTGACGCGGGTCCGATACCCGAAGAATGTCCGGGTGCTGACCAAGATGGAGGACGATGCCGTCGAGATCGGCGCCTACCGCGTGCACGGCATCCATGGCTTGTTGCAGACGCCCGGGTACGCCCGCGCACTGTTTCGGATGAGGCAGCCCGCGTACTCGGAAGCCGAGGTCGAGAGGTTTGCCGCCGCTCGTGAGGCCAGGTGGTCGATCTTCGATCGGAACCCGGTTCCGACGCTCGGCTTCGTCCAGGAAGAGGGCACCCTGCGTCGACGTATCGGGGGGACAATGGTCTGGCGTCAGCAGCTCGAACGTCTCCTGGAGCTGTTGGAGTTTCGCTGTGTGACGCTTCAGGTGATGCCTCTCGCCAGCGAGGCCCACGCCGGGATGGACGGCGGGATCGAGGTCCTGAAATTCGGGAATGGAACGGCTGTGGGACGCTCCGAGGGAGCCTTCAACGGACGCCCCGTATCGGACCCGAAACGCCTCCAGCTCCTGGAGTTGCGGTATGGAATGATCCGAGCCCAGGCGCTCTCGCCACGGGAGTCCCGGGAGTTCATCGAGTACTTGCTGGGAGAGACATGATCTACGAACTGGACTGGTTCAAGAGCAGTTACAGCGACGGCAGCGAGGGCGACTCCTGCGTCGAGGTCGCCGCGACCCCCGGCACCGTGCACGTCCGGGACTCGAAGAACCTCCCCGGACCCCGGCTCTCGCTCACGCCGCAGGCCTGGGCAGGCTTCGTCACGTACGCCTCCCAGGCCTGAAACGACTCGCGCGGGTCAGCGCCTGCGGGCCCGCGCGCGGCGCAGGAGGATGCCGACCGCCGCGCCGGCCAGGGCGATGACCGCCACGCCCGCCGTGGTCCACCAGACGGTGTCGTCGGACTTCTTCACCGCCGGGGCGGTGGACGGGGCCGGGACCTGCGGGGTGGAGGCGGTGGGGGCGGACGGGGTCGCGGAGGCCACGGGGCTCGGCGCGGACGTGGGGGCGGTCGACGGCGCGGTCGACGGGGCGGGGTCGGTCACCGGAACCGCGATCTCGCTCTCTCCGTGTCCCAGGTCGGGGAAGCCCACGTCCACCGTGACCTTCCACGTGCCCGGCGGCAGCACCTCGGTCGTGGACCAGCCGCTGGGCGTGCCCGCGTCGCGGACCAGGCGCCAGGGGCCCATGGTGCGGGAGCCGTCGGGGTTGGTCGCGTTCACCGTGGCGGCCACGGCCTCCTCGACGGGATCCCCGTCGTTCTCCCAGGTGATCTCGGTGGTGACGTGCCCCTCGCGCTGTCCGGTGATCACCACCTTCACGGTGTCACCGTGCGCGTGCGCGTCGGTGGATACGGCCAGGCCCTGCGCGAGCAACAGGAACAGGAACAGGAACGCGTGTCTGGTGCGCATCATCGCGGTACTCCGAAGTGCGGTGGGACGAGATGAGGGAGCCGGCGGACGGCCCCGCGTGGGGAGGGGCCGTCCGCCGGGGGTTCACGGGGAGGGTCAGGCGGCCGTCTGGACCGTCCACGCCTGCGCCGCGCGGCCGTCCGCGCGCTGGAGGTCGAGCAGCCAGTTCCCGTAGTACGGGCGGTTGCTGACCGTCAGGGCAAAACCGCCGCCCGGGTCCGTCACGGTCACGGCGTTGCCGCGGGAGGTCACCCGCCACTTCTGCGCGCCGGAATTCGTGCAGGGCTGCTGCGCGACCCACATGCCGGCCGCCGCCGCGCTGCCCGGCTGGAGGCACTTGCCGGAGACCGCGGAGCGGATGCGGACGAGGCCGCCGCCCGCGTCGTCGAAGTACCACTGCTGCTGGGCGTAGCCGTTGGCCCGGCCGCCGACGAGAACCGTCCCGTCGGCGGTCCGGCCGCCCCACAGTTCGGCGTTCATGCCGGTGCTGCCGTTGCCGAGCAGGTAGCGGGTGTTCGGCTTGGTGGTGGCGCCGCCGCCCGTGCTCTTCGTACGGAACGTCGTGGTCTTGCCGGCGCCGCTGTCACGGCCGGCGGAGTCCCGCACTGACACCGCGACCTTGTACTCGCTGCCCGGCTTGAGGTTGTAGATCCGCAGGGTCTGCGACTGGGTCCAGGTCAGGTGCTTGCCGTTCAGCTGCACCTGGTACCAGGCGGCGCCCTCCACCTTCGGCCAGCTCACCACGACGGAGTCGGACTGGATCTGTCCGGCCGTGACCGTGGGGCCGCCCGTCGGCTTCTTGGTCGGCGTGGGCTTCGGGGTGGGGGTGGGCGTCGGCTTGGGGTTCGGGTTCGGGTCGGTCCCGCCCCCGCCGCCGGCCGTGCGCATCAGGAACTGGTTGTCCGCGATGTTCCAGTGCGTGGCGAGGTAGCTGCCCGCCTTGGGACTGGTGTGGAAGTAGTCGTCGTGGTTGCAGTCCAGGATGTTCTCGGCCGCCTGGTTGGTGCAGACGTTGCGCATCTTGGGGTAGTACGGGGTGTCCGAGTAGCACATGACGTCCCACTCGTCCGTGCAGTGCGCGCCGCGGCTGGTGTTGGGGGCGCTGTTGTTGACCGCGCCGAGGTTGTGGCCCAGCTCGTGCGCGGCGGTGTGCCCGCCCCAGCAGCCGGAGTCGGTACGGCCGTAGGAGGGGCCGAAGTTGCTCAGGTTGTCCTGGCCGCTGCGCTCGTCGCCGTTGAAGGTGCCGATGCCGCAGTAGACCTGCGTGTCCGCGAAGATCATGTACTTGCGATCGCGGCGGTCGAGACCCTTGCCGGCGAGCGCCTTGTTGGTCGCGCTGAACTCGGAGAGCGCGGACGCCGGAAGCTCGATGTTGAGCACGGTCGGCGTGCAGTCCGCCGCCGTCACGTAGCGGATGTGGCGGACGCCGCCGGTCTCCTTGGCGCTCGTGGAGTAGATGAGGTCCGCGTCGACGGCCCACTTGCGGAACGAGGCCACGTACTCGGAGAACCGGTCGCGGTCGGGGCCGTGTACGTAGACCACCTGGACGCGGTTGCCGGTGCTGCCGTCGCCGTCGCACTGGACGGTCTGGCCGGCGGGCCCTGCGGCGACCGCCTGGCCGGAGCCGGCCGAGGCGGCGGGGGCCGGGGCGGCCTTCGCGGTGTTCGTGGCCGCCTGCGCGTCGGCGGCGGGCGCGTCCTGTGCGCGCTTGCCACCCTCCGCGGGAGCCGGGTCGTCGGACGCGGGGCGGGCCGGGTCGGCCGCGGGCGCCTTCGCCTTGACGACGGGCGGGATGTCCTTCTTGATGTCGACGCCCTTGGGGGGTGCGTCGGGGCCGTGCGTGCAGTGCCCGGCATCGGTGCGGTAGACGCCGACGCAACGGTCGCCCTTGGGCGCGGCCTTGAGGCCGTCGTAGATCATGCCGCGGGCGTTCTCGTTGGCGGGCGCGTCCTTGATGGCGGCCGGCTCGGCGTCCCGGGCGGGTGCGGCGGCGGGCGTGGGTATCTCCGCGGCGAGTGCTTCGGCCTGTGCGGGCGGGGACGCCTGGGCGTTGTCGCCCAGTCCGGAGTAGGCGACGCCTCCCGCGATCACCGCCGCGGTGGCCATGGCGGCGGTGACGAGTATGAACCGGCGTGGCTTGCGCCGGTGTTCACGCCTTCTACGTCTGGTCATGCGCACCTCAAATCCTGATGGGGGGTGGGTGCGCGGAAGCCTGCCAGAAGGGCGGTACGGAGAATTCGGACAAACGGGAATTGGCCCCAAGAAATCAGACCGTTACCTTCTGGTTTGATTTGATGAACCGTCAACTCGCGTGCAGACAAAGCGAGTTACGCGTGTAGCGGCGCAAAGGTCCAGGCCTTTTCGGGGAGGTCGTTATCAAATCGAGATAAGAAGTGGAAGCTTATTGACGACAATTCAGTCAGGGATTCACCTATCGCTCACCTGCTGAATTCTCGCGGTCACGAAAAGTGAGGAATGGTCCGGAGCGGGCCGGGTGCCGCGTCGGAGCCCCGTCGGAGCCCCGGGTTCGGTGGCGTCAGCGCACCGAACCACACGCGCGTGACCGCGCCGACGTACCGCGCCCCGCAGCGATCCGAGGGCACCACCGGCCGACTGCCCGCCCCGTCGAGGTCCGCCCCCGCGAGGTCCGCCCCGTCGAGACGGATCGCCAACAGGACCGGGGTGGCCCCGAAGTCGGTGTCCAACTCGGCCCAGGACAGGACGCCGTGGTGCCCGTCCCCGCCGCTCACCGCGATCAGGAAGCGCGAACGGTCCTCGCGCCGCCGGGCATCGAAGGCCGGGCCGGCGTGCCCGGCGACGTCGCGGAGCAGCGCACCTCGCCCCGCTGTCCGCCCCGCGCGTGCTCCGCGATCTTCCGCCACACCAGGTCCCGCGTCACCGGCAGCTCCGTGAACCGCACACCCGTCGCGTCGCGCAGGGCGTTCGCGAGCGCCGGGCCCACCGGGTTGAAGGGGCTCTCGCTCATCGACTTGGCGCCCAGCGGCCCGATCGCGTCCGACGTCTCCATGAAGTGGACCTCCGTGCGCGGCACGTCCGCGTACTGCGGCAGGCGGTAGCGACGGAACGCCGCCGTGGTCACCTCCCCGCGCCCGTCCACCCGTACCGTCTCGAACAGCGTCGCGCCCAGCGCCTGCGCCACCCCGCCCTCCACCTGGCCGCGGCACTGCATCGGGTTCATCACCTTGCCCGCGTCGGCCGCGTGCACGCTGCGCAGGATCCTCATCTCGCCCGTGTCCGGGTCGACGGCGAGGCGGAACCACTGCGCGTTGAAGGCGACCGAGCGCGGCGAGCCGCCCCAATGCCCGTCCGCCGCGATCTCGTCGAGCTTCCCCTTGTCGTACGCGGCCTCGTACAACTCCTTCAGCGTGAGCACCCGGCCCGCGCAGTCGAAGCCCTCGGCCTGGAGCTCGCACAGGTGACGCGCCACGCCCGTGTGGCGGGCCGCGAAGGTCTGGAGGCGCTCCGCGAGCGAGTTCGCCGCCAGCATCACGGCCTTGCCCGCCACCACCGTGCCCGCCGAGGCGAACGCGCCGGTGTCGTGCCGGACCACGTCCGTGTCCGACTGGCGGACCGCGATCCGGTCCACCGTGGTGTTCAGCGCGCCGGCGGTGATCTGCTTGTGGACGGTGGTGGTGCCGTTGCCGAACTCCGCCGTGCCGACCGCGATGTCGTACGTCCCGTCACGCGACAGGCTGACCCGGGCGTCGGCGAAGTGGCCGCCCGGCGGCCCGGTCGCGATCATCGCGACCGCCGCCCCCTGGCCGGTGAGCCAGCCCTCGGGGACGTCCTCGTGGCTGCGGTCCTCGGCGATGGCCTTGCGGACGACGTCCATGCACTGCCTCATCCCGTACGAGGCGATGAACAGGTCCTCCTCGTGGCCGATGGGGGTCACCAGGTGGTCGCCGGCGCCGATGACGTTCTTCTCGCGCAGCACGAGCGGATCCATGCCGAGCCTGAGGGCCAGCTCGTCCATCATCGATTCGAGGGCGAAGAGGACCTGGCCCAGGCCGTAGCCGCGGAAGGCGCCGGCCGGAACGCCGTTGGTGTAGACGGAGTACGCCTCGACCTCCTTGTTCGGCGCCTTGTAGACGGCGAACGACTCCCCGACGCTGTGGAACATGACGGCCGGGCCGTGGTTGCCGTAGGCGCCGGTGTTCGCGACGACGCGGATGCGCAGCGCGGTCAGGGTGCCGTCGGCCTTCGCGCCGATCTTGATGGTGATCTTGAAGGGGTGGCGGGTGGTGGCGCCGAGGAACTGCTCGGCCCGGGTGAATTCGAGTTTCACCGGACGCCGCAGCTTCAGGGCGGCGAGGACCACGATGTCCTCGGTCAGCATCTCCTGCTTGCCACCGAACCCGCCGCCCACGCGGCCCGCGACGACCCGGACCTCGTCCTCGTTCAGGTCGTAGAGCGCGCACAGGGCCCGCCGGGTCAGGAACGGCGCCTGGGTCGAGGAGCGGACGGTGATGCGCTCGCCGTCGCCCTCCTCCCTGGGTTCGAAGTACGCGACGCTGCCGTGGGTCTCCAGGCTGGCGTGCTGCACGCGCTGCGTATGGAACGTCTCCTCGAGGACCACGTCCGCCTCGGCGTACCCCTGCTCCATGTCGCCGAGCGTGTTGTGGACCTCCCCGCACACGTTGTTCTCGGCGCGGAAGATGCCCGACTCGGGACCCTTGGGGTGCAGGACGGGCGCGCCCGGCAGCATGGCCTCCTCCGGATCGATCACGTACGGCAGCTCCTCGTACGTGACGACCACGCGGCGGCAGCCCTCCTCGGCCGCCTGCTCGCTGTCCGCGACGACGGCCGCCACCCGCTGGCCGACGAAGCGGACCACGTCGTCGAGGACACGGGTGTCCATCGGGTCCTCGGTGGGATGCTCGTGCCGCGCGGAGGAGTAGAGCCGCTCGGGGGCGTCGTGGTGCGTGAGGACCGCGTGCACCCCGGGAACCCGGAGGGCCTCGCGGATGTCGATGGAGACGATGCGTGCGTGCGGGTGCGGGGAGCGCAGCAGCTTCATGTGGAGCAGCCCCGGCACCTCCACGTCGAAGGTGTAGCGGGCGGTGCCGGTGACCACGAGGGGGCCGGCGGGGGCGCCCAGCGACCGGCCGACGGCCTGACCGGCCTCCGGTTCCTCGGTGTGCCTGACCCCGCGCACGGCGTCCTCGATGGCGCGGTAGCCGGTACAGCGGCAGATGTTCCCCTTGAAGGCGCGCGGCAGGTCCTCCAGCTTGCCGTCGTCGTGGGCGGTGCCCTGCTCGGCCTGGAGGGCGGCCGTCGTCATCAGGAAACCGGCCGTGCAGAAGCCGCACTGGAAGCCCTGCGCGTCGAGGAACTGCCGCTGCGCCGGATGGAGTTCGCCGCCGGGCTCGGCGAGTCCCTCGACGGTGGTCACCGAGCGGCCCCCGGCACGGACGGCCGGATAGAGGCAGCTGTGCACCGGCTGCCCGTCGACGTGCACGGTGCAGGCACCGCAGTCGCCCTGGTCGCAGCCCTTCTTCACACCGAACCAGCCGCGCTCGCGCAGGTACGTGCGCAGACACTGTCCGGCCCGGGGCTCCTGCGTGAACTCCTGCCCGTTGATCTCGATCCGGTGGCTCTCGGGCGCGTCGGTGCTCATCGGGGTCCCTCCTGGTGGTCGGTGACCGGTTCGGTGGCGGTGGCCGGTTCGGGGGCGGGGGCTCCGCGGTCGGGGGCCAGTTCGCGGCGGATCTCCTCGGCGAGGCGGAGGGCCATGTGCCGGCGCCAGTCGGGCAGGCCGTGGATGTCGTCGAACCACTGGTCGGCCCGGACGGCGCCGTCGATCGCCTCCCGCAGCTCGGCCGCGGTCGGCGGCAGCGCGAACCAGAACCGGAACGGCCGGGTGGTGGCGGCGGTGACCGTCACCGTCAGCGAGCCGTCCCGCGGGTCCGACGCCCCGATCACCAGCACGCCGGAGCGCCCGAGCCCGTACAGCGACGCCTGCCGGAAAGCCGTACGGCAGTCCAGCGCCCGGGCCGGGACCCGCACGGAACGCAGCAGCTCGCCCTCCCGGAGGTCCTTCACGCCGGCACCCAGGACGAAGTCCGCGACGGGCAGCCGGCGGGTGGCGCCGTCCTGGCCCTGGAGCAGCACCTCGCCGTCGAGTGCGGCGGTCAGGGAGATCATCGGTCCGGCGGGGAGGCCGTTGCAGAGGTTGCCTCCGACGGTGGCCATGTTCCAGATCTTGAAGCTGGCGAGGAAGGCCCGGCAGCACTGTTCGATCAGCGGGGCGGCGGTCGTCGGCAGCGAGCGGCCGAAGCGGGACAGCTCGGTGATGGTGCAGGTCGCCGCGATGTCCAGCGAACCGTCCGGCTGCCAGGACAACGGGGGCCAGCCCATCCGGGAGAGGTCCACCAGCCGCCGCAGATGCGGCTGCGGCTCGGAGAAGAGGTACGTGCCGCCACCGAGCCAGGCATCACCCGGCCGCCAGGGCTCCCGACGGCGTGCGTCGCGCACGTCGAGCACCGTATTGAGATCCACTGCGCGCCACCGGCCTCTCCCAGGGGGTTTTCAGTCAGTGAAGCAACGCGGACGTGGCCGGGACGACTGGTCCCGGCCACGGAAAGCAACGACCCGGAGGCGGTCTGCCCTGGAGAATCAACCAAGAGGCCACCAGGGCTATTGCCCTTGCATTTACGATGGGACATCTCGTATTCGCCTGGCGAATGTGGGTTGCACCCACCGCAAGGAGTCCCTGCCATGCACGTCCTCGACCTGCTCCAGTCCGACAATCTCGGCCTCACCCTGCTCTGGGGCGAGGAGGCCCTTCTCGGCCAGGAGGTCAGTGGGGTCACCGCCACCGACCTGGAGGACCCCCGCCGATTCCTCGGCCCCGGCGAACTCGTCCTGAGCGGACTCGTGTGGTGGGCGGACGGCGACCTCGCGAAGGCGGACCGTTTCGTCTCCGCCCTCGCCCACGCCGGGGCCAGCGCCCTCCTCGCGGGCGAGGAGACCCACGGCAAAGTCCCCGACGAACTGGTGGCGGCCTGCCGCGCCCACCGCGTCCCCCTCGTCGCCGTCCCCGCGAGGACCAGCTTCCGCGCCGTGACCGAGGCCGTGTACCTGCGCCAGTGGGGGGACCTCAGCCGCCGCCCCACCCGGCTCTTCGCCCTCCCCGAGAACGTCCGCAGCGAACTCAGCCGCCTCCTCGAAGGCGGCGCCGGACCCGCCGAACTCCTCGACCGGGCCTGCGCCCACCTCGGCCGGGTCGCCTGCTACCTGCTGACCGCGAGCGGCCGCACCGTCGCCCGCACCCCCTCGGCCCCCGCCCTCCCCGCCCAGTGCCCGACCGGCGCCCGGAGCGGCGTGTCCCTGCGCATCGAGTACGAGAGCTCCCCCTTCGACGCCTGGCAGCTCCACGTGCCCGACGCCGACGCCGCCCCGCCCCGGGTCCTGCACGAGATCGCCGAGGTCATCGCCCAGTACCGCGACGGCCAGGCCCGCCGCGTCGCCGCCGCCCGCGCCACCGGCCAGGAGCTGATCCGCGTCCTGTCCGACAACCCCGACCCGGCCGCCCTCGACGACGCGCTGACCGCAGCCGGGCTCCCGCTCGGTGGCTCGTACCGGGTGCTCACCGCCACCTCGGGCGACGCCCTCGCCGAGGCCCTGAACCACCTCGACACCATCCCGTCCGCGGTCGGCGACCGCGCCGCCGTGCTGTACGAGGACCCCGCCGCCGGCGTCGACGTACCGGGCCTCCTGCGCTCGGTGTGGCCGCTCGTGCGGGCCTGCGCCGACCCGGACGTGGACCTGCGCCTCGGCGCGGGCACCCGGGCCTCGACCGCCGAGACACTGCGCGCCTCCCTGAACCAGGCCCGCTTCGCCCTCACCGCGGCCGACGACGCCGTCCCGGTACGCGGCGTCGAGCAGCTGGACACCCTCGCCGAACTGCTCGCCGGGGTACCGCCCGAGGTCCGCACCGTCTTCGCGGCACGCACCCTGGGATCCCTGGGCGACGGCATGCTGCGGGAGACGCTGGAGGTGTTCCTCGCGAACAACTGCTCCTGGGCGCGCACCGCGGAAGCCCTGCACCTGCACGTGAACACCGTCCACTACCGCATCGAGCGGGTGGAGACCCTGACCGGCCGGGACCTCTCCCGCCTCGACCACAAGCTCGACCTGTACGCGGCGCTGCGCTGCGGATGAGCGGGCGGGGGCGCGCGGGGCGCGGGAGTTCGGGGGCCGGGGCTCATGGGGGCGGCGGGTGTCAGACCAGGTCGATGTACACCTCGGTGGACTTCACCCGCGCCGTGACGCACACCCCCACCGCGATCCCGAGCTGCTCCACCGACTCGCGCGTCACGACCGAGACGACCCGGTGGGGACCCGACTGGATCTCCACCCGGGCCGCCACGCCGTCGACCCGGATCGCCGTGACGATCCCCGCGAAGGAGTTCCGCACCGAGGTCGCGACGGCCCCGGCGACCGGTGCCGGGCTCGTCGCCCGCTCCTTCGCGAACGCGGCGAGCACCACCCCGTCCACGGTGCGCGTCCCGTCGGGTGCGCGGTGGGCGGCCAGCCTTCCGGCGTCCGCCCAACGGCGGACGGTCTCCGGGCTGACGCCCAGCAGGTTCGCGGCCTGACCCATGGAGTACGACGGCACGCCCGGCAGCCCAGCCGGGCGGGGCCGGCCCGGACGGGCCCGGCCCCGCGCGCGGTTTCGGCGTTTCTGCAGCGCCGTCGGCGGCGGTCTCAGCGGGCGGCGCCGACGCCCGCGCGGGCCGCCCCGTCCGTCCTGTACGGCGCGAACCCGGCGTTGTCCTTGCAGCCGAGCTCCTCCCAGGTGCTGACCTTGGTCGCCGGGTCGGTGTAGGTCAGGCGGTACTTGCAGGCGCCCTTGATGTAGCGGCCCTTGACCCCGCCCGGGAAGTCGACCTCCTTGTTCCAGAGGTACGGCGAGTTGTAGTTGTTGAGGTGCGCGGTGGCGTTCACGTCGATGCCGCCGGGCGCGTGGATCTCGTAGACCCAGCCCGTCTTCTCGGCCCCGTAGGTCGCGAACTTCTGCGCCACCCACTTCTCGCACGAGGTGCTCAGGTGCGCGCTGTTCTGCCCGCCGCCCTTGACGATGTACTCGGCCAGCGGGGTCAACCGGTCGCCGCGCGGCGTGAATCCGGTCTCGAAGATCTCCTCGACGGTCTCCCGCGTGTCACCGCGCCACAGGGTGTTGGTGTCACTGCGCCACTGCCAGCGCTCGTTCGCCGCGGCGGCCGCGACGGGGCGGGCGATCCTCGGGTCGGTCGTCGTGCGCCACCAGTCCCAGGCGCGGTACTCCACGGTCGGCCCACAGGGCGAGGTCAGGTCGTCGTCGACGAGCGCGGCGTGCGCCACGTGCGCCACGGGCACGAGGGGCGCCCCGTGCGCGGCGACGGCCGGGGACACGGCTGCGGCGGAGACGAGGGAGACGGCGGCGAGGACCCGGAGAGCGGCCTGCAACATGGTGGGGAGCCCATCAGTCGATCAACATGACGGGCCCTGTTATAGGCGCGACGATCCACCCTTCCCGGGCACGGTCCGGCCGATCCACCCGCACGGGTGGAACAGTCGTACTGGCGAAAGGATCCGCCTCGCCGCCTCGCCGGCTCACGCAGGCGTGGTCCGGCGGTGGCGGTGGCGCTCTCGGCGCCGTCCGCCGTCACACCTCGTCGGCGTGCGCGCCGGTACCGGCGCCGCTGAGCGGCCTGCTGGTGCTCAGCCAGGGCCGCTCCGGCCCGGCCGCGGCGTCGGTGTCCACCGTCAGGTGCAGGCGGGTGCCGCCGCCCGGGGCCGGATAGCTGCGCTGCTCCGTGGCGCCGAAGAAGTGGCGCAGGACCTCGGCGACCGCCCGGGCGGCCTCGGGGGAGGCGGCGACGATACGGACCTCGGCGCGCCCGGTCGTGGGCGGGTACTCGGTACGGGTCATCGCGATGTCCGGCCCGACCCGCCGGCCGCGGCCATGCCCGCGGCCGTCCCCATGCCCGCGGCCGTCCCCATGCCCGCGGCCGTCCCCATGCCCGCGGCTTCCACGGGCATCAGGGGCAGCCCCGGATTCCGGACGCGCGAGTGGCCGCGCGGGTCCCCGAGCGGCTCACCGAAGGGAGACATGCACGCCCCGCCCTCGGTTTCCCAGGTGACCTCCCAGTCCGCTTCCCGGCGCTGCGTCTCGCGCACACCACGCCCGATGACGGCCTCGTTGGCCATCAGGGTGCGGGCGCTCAGCATGCTGCCCGGGAGCGCGGCCGCGGCCAGCAGCCGCGCCGCCGAGGCGGGCGCGGTCTCGGGCGGAATCACCAACAGGTCCCACCGGCCGACGGTGAAGGAGAGCAGGATCAACTTGTCGGGGTCCTGCTCGACGAACCGGCCGACGTGGACGGCCCGCCCGGCGACGTCCACCCGCGTAGGGACGACGGGCCAGCGCGTCGGGTTCACGGTGACGCGGGTGATCCGCCCCCACAGCTCGTCGAGCGCCGCCATCAGGGGCGGGAGCTCGGCGGCGAGGTCGCGGGAGTGGGGCCACCAGGCCCCGTCCAACGCGGTGACCAGCGCGGACCGCGGAGCGAGCCGCAGACGCGACGCCAGCGCGAGCGCGGGCGCGAGGTCGTGATGCGTGGTCCGCCCGAGGGGCATGCTGTCGAGGGTCGTGTTCATGACGCGAACCGTCCCCCGGACCACCCGACGGCAGCCCGGCGTCTCGTGATCGCCGGAAACGACACTCGCCTGCGGCCGGTGTACGAAATGCTCCCGGTCCTTCGACTGTACTCCCGTACGACCCCCCGGGAACCTCCCGCGACCAGGCGCTTTCCCCACCGCCGGGCCGGCCCGGCGGCCCTTGGGACCCCTGCGGGGAACACGCCCCCGGAGTACCGTTGAACCACGAAGGCAGCGCCCGCCCGGCGACGGCAGGACGTCCCGTGATCGAGCGCGGCCTCACCCCCGAGAGCGGGCGAACCACATGGCCGACTCCGAGACCCACCACCACTACGAGCTGCTTCTCCCGGACGAGATCCACCACACGGTGAAGCCCGGCACGGCGTTGCTCCGGCTGGAGACCACGCACACCCGGGAAGGCGTGCTGGACGGCGCGTGGTGGCCCCGTTCGAGCGACCCCGTGGCCGAGCTGCCCGAGCTGATCTCGGTACTGACCGGCCACCTCGGCCCGATCTCCCGCATCGGCCTGGACGCCTCGACCTGGCAGGACATCCCGACCCGCCTGGTCGTCGACGGCCACGTCGTGCACCTCGTCTCCGACCCGGTCGGAGACGACACCGTCCTCATCACCCGCGGCGAGAACGACCACTTCGCGCTCCTGGTCGTCCCCCCGAACACTCGCCCCGCCGCCGCCCGCACCGCGATGGCCCGAGCGGTCCGCGCCGACAACACCGCCCGGGCGACCCAGATCCTCATGGCCGTCACCATCGAAGCCCCCACCCCCGAAGACGACGAACCGGCCCCGGTGCCCTGACGCGCACGCACCCCCCGAGCCGGAGAAGCACGGGCCGGAGAAGCACGGGCCGGAGAAGCACGGGCCGTGCTCCACGCCCCGGGCTCGCAGTCGGCTTGGCTGAACTGATCAGCTCGTCCGTCGCTGCCGGGTGGAGAAGGAGTTGAGCAGTGCGGCGCCGCGCTCGGCGTCGTCGACGCTCACGGCGAACTCCGGACCCTTGCGGGGGCGGATGACCAGGCACTCGCCCGCCCGGAGCATCACGGTCGTCCCCAGGCCGCTCAGCCGGTAGCCCCAACCGCCGACCTGCGCAGGTGTCCGTGACTCCGCCCGCGCCGATTCGATGTCCTGGGCGGCCCAGTGGCGCACGGGCCAGCCGAACGGGCCGAAGGCCACGGCCAACCCCTTCTCCGTCACCCGCGCCTGCACCGAAGAGCAGAAGAGCACGAGGGCCGAGGCGATCGCGAACGGTGCGATCAGTGCCCACTGCAGGCTGATCAGCCCGCCCACAGCGGCCAGTGCGGCGGCCGAGGCCACGAGGCCGGTGACGGCGGCGATCAGGTGGAGCCAGGGGTTCGCCGCACGGGACAGCCAGACGAATCGTTCCCCCTCGGGGATCTCCATCCGCGCCACGCCGCCGGTCCCTTCGCTGGAGGTCGCGGCGCCGCCTCGGCGGCCCACCAGCCACCCGAGCACGCCGGCGGCCGTCGCGGCCACGACGGTGACCGTGACTCCGGCGCCCACCGAGCCGGCGTCGCTCCATTCGGCCCGGTCCAGGTTGGCGCGCACGATGGTCGCCTGGACACCCGCGAGGAACACGCCGCCCGACAGCAACGTCACGCCGACCCACGGCCTCCCGGCCACGCCCCCGCGGCGTCCCGCGAAGGCGACGGACAGCGCCAAGACCGCCCAGATCAGCGCCGGGAACAACGATGCTGCCCACAAGGGCATCGAGCCGTCGGGTGAACTTCCACGCCAGTGCGTGGCCAGACGCTCCGGCAGGCGACCGCCCGCGGCCGGCGGAAGCGCGGCCAGCGCGGCCAGAACGCCCGCTGCCCACATGGCCGCACCCCAGCGCGCACCGTTCGTCCGCTTCATACGGTCGTTCACGAAAGCCCCCTGATCAGCTCGATGAGTTCGCTCCTGCCGTAGCCCTGACGCGCCGCGTCGGCGACCAACTGGCGGGCCCTCTCCAGCAGTTCCGACCGCATGTCCGCGCCTTCGGCGACCGTCACCCCGCGGCCCCGTCGGAACTCCAGCACTCCCTCGTCCCGCAGCGCCCGAAGGCCCCGCAGCACGGTGTTGGCATTGACGCCCAACGCCAGGGACAGGTCGCGGGCGGGCGGCAGCCGGTCCCCCGGAGCGCACTCCCCGTCGGCGATGGCGCGTCGGATCGCGCCCGCCACCTGCTCGTGCAGGGGCCGGTTGTCCGCGGTGTCCAGTCTCAGCAGCATGATGCCAATAAGCGTAGCACCATCAGTTTCTTGGGATCGGGGCTCCAGGCCGGAGCCCGGGGGACTGCGGGGCGATGTCATCGCCGCTCCGACTCGACTCACCTCTCCGGCGGGAAACGCCGGGACGGGTCAAGAACCGCCTGCCTCTGAGGGGACGGGTCGTGGGACCTCGGAGTCGTGGGACCTCGGATTCGGCTCGTCCCGGCCTTCGGGCCGGCCTCGCGGAGACCATCCGGGGCCCCCGGAGAAGGGCTCTGTCGACCGAGGCCAGGACAGCGATCCCTGAGGAACGACGAAGAGCCCCACCGCAAGCGGTGGGGCTCTTCAACGTATTGCCCGGTGAGAGCAATGGCGGAGGATACGAGATTCGAACTCGTGAGGGGTTGCCCCCAACACGCTTTCCAAATGTTCGTACGCCCGTCCTGCGGGGGCCGTACGTGTCCTGAACTGCGGCGGAGTGGTCCCGCAGCCCCCATCCGAACGAGCCCGGACGGAGGCGAATGCAACCAGAACTGCAACCATGAATGCGTCGCCCAGACGCGTCGGCGGCCAGCTGGCTCAATGGCCGCGGTGGAGGCTGCTCAGAACGTGGGGCAGAGGTGCGTGTGGACCGCTTCCAGGATCTTGGCTGCCTTGGCCGGCCCGAAGCCGTCCGGGTGGGCGGGCGAGGTGAACCGCTGGTTCGTGAGGTCGGTCTGCTTCTGCTTGTCGGTGGGGAAGCTGCCGATCGTCTCGCACTGGTTGCGGCCCCGGTCGACCGCCTTGTCGGGCTTGGTGTTCACGATGTCCGGGTCGATGGCCGTCAGGGTGGCGATGTATTTCGCCTGCGTCGCCGCGTCCGGCTTGGGCGGGATCCCCTTGCCCTTGGCCGTCCCCGTGGCGGCCGACGGGCTGCCCGTCGCCGCGGGCGCCGAGGAGGCGCTGTTCGGCGCGGTGGAGGGCGGGGTCTTCGCCGCCGGTTTGTCGGCGCCCTCATCGCTGCTGCCGCAGGCGGTGAGCCCTGCGGCGGCGATGACGGCGGACAGTACGGCGATGGCGGTGCGTTGGTTCACGGCTCTCCCCTGCGCGGTGACTGTGTGCAAAGGAGCCGATCGCTCACGGTGGGCAATGGTTGTACGCCTGGCGAAACTGCCGTCCGATCGTCCGTGCGCGCTCTGGCGGGTCATAACGGAGCGTCCGCTCGCGCATAGGGCACGCATCGGGCACGCCCGGGTCCGGGAACGGCTGAGCGCCCCCTCCGGCCCAGACCAGAGGGGGCGCTCAGTTGCAGGTCAGAGGGTGGAATCCTCGCCGGCGAGCAGTAGGCCACGTGAGACTCGGAGTTCTCCGCCGCCGGCCGTGGGCCTCAGCGCGTGCGTGCGCGGGGCACGAGGCCCCAGGCGAGCGCGCCGGCGAACAGGATTAGGACCACTACGAGGGCGGGGATACTGTCCGCGGGATAGAGAGGCAGCGCCCACCAAGAGCCGATGCGATATCCGAGTGGGTCGGGGGGCTGCCCGATCATCACGTTGGCGATGATGTACAGCAGTCCGGCAGCCACCGCCGTGGCCTCGTTCGCGAACCGGCGCACTACCAGGGCCAGGGCCAGGACGAGAAGGGTGTTGCGGGCTACATCCAATCCGACGACGGGCGTGGTGGCCAGCAGCAGCACCGCCCCTGCCGACACTGCCGCCCGGTCCAGCCGGCGGACCGGCACGACCGCCGTCAGCTCCGCCTCCAGCAGCCGCCGGTCCAGGCAGTACATGACGGCCGTGCTCACGATCACCGGCACGAAGTGCTTGATCTGGGCCAGCCCCCCGCCTCCCATGATGCTGGGAACGGGCACCTGGCTCGCCCCGATCAACCAGGTGACGAGCATCAGCGCGAGCACCGCGGGAACCACGACCCACCAGCGCCTCACCGACAGCGCGTAGAGCTTCACGAGACCGCTCCGCAGTGCTTCTGTGCCCGCGCCTCCTCGGTGAACCACGTGGCCTGCCGTTTCTGGGGGAGGGCGCGGATCTTCGTGAGCTCCTGCCAGGCCGCGGGCGGAATCGCCCTCCGTACGTTCTCTTCGTTCACGCCGACGACGAGCGCGGCCCAGGCTGCGGGCATGGAACCGGGGCGGCGGCAGGAGGTGACCCCGGCGCTCGCGGTGGTGCCGATGACGGCGGATTCCGCCAGGTCACCCAGCGAGGAGTCGGGGTCCGCCTGCCCGTTGGCGAGCGGCAGCGCCCAGATCAGTGGCCAGACTCCGGGCTTCAGGGGCTCCTTCGAGGAGGCCAGGAGCAGTTCATTGGGCATGGCCACGCCTGAGTCGCGCAGTTTGGCGAGCGGCTCCGTGAGGTCCTCGCGGAGCCCGCCCGCGTAGGAGGCGTACTCGGGCGGCAGGCACACTCGTGGCGCCTCCCCGGCGCAGACCGGGGTGACGACCCGCGCGTCCGAGGGCCGGAAGTAGTCCCAGTCGGCGACCGCGCCGCGGCCGAGCAGGATCGTGGCGATCACGAGGGCCACGCTGAGGGAGACGGCGGGAACCCGCTGCCGGATCAAGACGGGGAGCCAGAACGCGAGGACCAGACCGCAGAGCACCGCCCAGGGAACCAGGTACGCGAGCGGCGACCGCGTGTCGGTCGGGGAGGAGAACCCGTCGATGAATCCGCCCAGGTGTCGCAGCCACGGGTTCGTCATGCCCTGGGGGAAGGAAAGGAACATCCAGCCGCCGATGCCCGCGACGGGGGCGGCCAGGCTGCGGGGAAGGAGGTGGCCCACCCGCCATCCAATGGCCGTCCATCCGAGCGGAAGCACCACGGCATGGGCGACCCCCAGCCAGCCGCCTGCGCCGCTCGGCAGTGTTCCGACCGTATAGGCGGCCAGCAGGACGGAGGCGACGAGGAGCACCGCCTGCAGCACGACGACGGGGGTGACGGCCCAGACGAACCGGCGCAGCGGACCGCGTGCGGCCGTGGTGGGGAACGCACCGAGCAGACGGTGTCGTCCGGCCTCCCACGCGGCGACCGCGGCCACGGCACCGACCAGGACGGGCGCGGCCTGCGCGACGACCTCGCCGGCCTCGACCCCGTAGGCGGACGGCACGCTGACGCGGTTGGCGGTGATGTACAGGCCCGAGTACACGAGGGCGGGAAGCGCCACCCAGGGGGCGGCCGAGGCGCGGAGGTTGGCCCAGGTGATCATTCCGCGGCCTCCAGCAGAGACGCGTACGCGCTCTCCAGCCGGCGGCCGGGCGCGCTATCGGGCGCGGCGTGGCTGTCGAACAGCGACACCGGACCTTGGAACCTCGTCCTGCCCGACTCGAAGACGACCACCTCGTCGAAGGCCTGGTCGAGGTCGCCGATGTCATGGGTGGAGACGATGACATGCATGGTGCCGCGCAGGGATACCAGCAGGTCGAGGAAACGGCGGCGCTGGTGCGGGTCGAGCCCCACGGTGGGCTCGTCCAGAAGGAGTACCTCGGCCTCGTGGACAAGGGCGCCGGCGATGGCGACGCGCTGCTGCTGACCCCCCGAGAGTGTTTTGATCCGGTCGTTGAGCTTGTCGGCGAGGCCGACACGATCGATCACCGCGGGGGCGGCCGCCCAAGCGTCACGCTCCCGCATTCCCTTGAGCCAGCCGATGTACGCCACATGCTCACGAGCCGTCAGTCCCGGCAGGAAGCCGGGCCGTTGTGGCAGCCAGGCGACCTTGCGTCGGTAGGTGCCGGCGTCGCGGGAGCCGCTGGCGGACAACCGGCCGAAGCCCGCCCGCCCCGATCCGGGCCGGAGCGCGCCGGCACCGAGCGAGAGCAGCGTGCTCTTCCCGGCGCCGTTCGGACCGAGCAGGACGGTGTGACCTGGAGCGAATGCCAGGTCCAGCCCGTTCAGGACAGGACGTGTGCGGCGACCGTAGCTAAACGTACAGTCCTGGTAGAGCAGGGGCATGCAGACCTCAAGTGTGCTATGGGAAAAGCCTGTTCGGGCGGGAAGGGTTCCTTCCCGCCCGAACAGCGAGTGGATCAGTAGTTGACGGACAGTGTCCTGACCGACAGGACCGCCGATGAGCCGTAGTTCACGGCAAAGTAGTAGTTACCGCTGCCGTGGTCACCCCAGTTGCCCGAGGAGGTCGAGTTATAGCCGTTGAAGCAGTTGCTGAACGAAGCCGTGCTGTACTGCGGGTCGACCTGGAAGTCGACGTCCTTGCGCAGGGTCACATTGGCCACGGAGACGTCGCTGGTGCAGTCGGTGAACGTGATGTTCGTCGAGCCGCCGGAGTCGTACCAGCGACGAGACTCGAACCCGGCACCCGCACCGGAGAGGCTGCTCGACCAGCTCGCCGCCTGGGCAGGACTGGCAGCCAGACCAGCGACGGCGGCGACGCCCAGGCCTACCACGGCCGCCCGACGGCCGGATTCACGCAGGGCGGAAAGATGAATTGACTTCATGATGCTGGAATTCCTTTAAGATAGTGGAGGGCAGATCAACTTCTACTCGGAGGGTGGAATGCTGTCACTCCACCCGCATCGAATTTACGAGTTGATTCAGTAATTGACGCTGACAACCCGGACATCCAGGTCGCTGTACGTCGCACCCTGATTCACGGCAAAGTAGTAGTTGCCGCTGCCGTGGTCACCCCAGTTACCCGAGGAGGTAGAGCTGTAGCCGTTGAAGCAGTTGGTGAAGGAAGCCGTGGAGTAAGCGGGGTCCACTTGCCAGTCGACGTCCTTGCGTAGGGTGACGCCGGCGCTCGTGGCTCCGGTGCCGTCCTCACAGTTGGTGAACTGGATGTTCGTGCTGCCGCCCGCATCGGACCAACGACGGGACTCGTAGTCGGGGTAGGCGCCAGAGAGGTAGCTCGACCAGCTGGCGGCATGGACCGGGCCGGCCATCAAAGACAGCAGAGTTACGGCGCCGAGCGAAACGAGACCGGCGCGGTGCCCGTTTTTCCGCAGGCCGGACAGAATAGAAGATTTCACATTCCCCCCCGGGGAGTGAATTGATTGAGGATTCGATACCACGATGCACCTGGAAGCGCCATCGAATTAATCCGCACAAGCGCCGTCCAGGCACAACGGGGATGCAATCACGCACCGGACAACGTCGTCAAGATCAAGCAAAGTCCCCTCACTCGCCAGGGGCGTCCATGGCCAAAAATGGCGCTCCGCGTTCCGACTGCTCGGAATTAATCGTTCCTCCGTGGGGTCGCAGTGGCGACAAGGCCAGGTGCTGCCGAGAGAAGCCCATGCAACGCCCCCCGGGCTGCAAAATAGTTGTCTGGAATACGGTCCGCACATTTGAGCCAAGTTGCTTGCAACAGGCCAACAGTCACCTCCCATCCCCGCACCGTTCACGCCACCGGCACTCGTCGGATGCCAGGTGACCGCACGCCCGCCGTACCCGCCCCGGTCAGCAGCCAGGTACTCGCCGAGCCCCGCGGGCCGGCTCCGGCCGCGGCGGCGCCGTAGGGCCGACCGCGTAGTCGGCCATGCCCCGTAGTAGCGGCCTAGGACGAGGAGCGGTGGGCGGGCCTGTGGAGGTTGCTTGTCGCCCCTCCGATCCGCCTCGCTGGGCGGTCCCCTGTTGTGGGTGATCACGCGTCGGCGGCTAGCGGACCCTCACACTGTCGGCTTGCGTCAAACCGAGGTCTTTGCGCAGGCGCTTGCTACAAGGCGCGCTGCTCAACAGGCCGAAGGGCGAGACCCGGCCCACACTTGTTGCTGTGACTCTGCGATCAGCTGGTACGCCGATGCACACCGGCCCTGGCGTACCCGTTGTCGTGCGGCGTTTCACCGAGGGTGACTCGGTGGAGGAGCTGACCTGCCTGCTCCATCGTGCGTACGCCGATCATGCCGCCGCCGGGAGGATCTTCTTCGCGTCCTACCAGTCCTTGCTGGACACGGCCCACCGCCTGGGCAAGGGCGAGTGCTGGGTCGCGCTCCGGGGGAACGCGTTGGTGGGCACCGTGACCGTGGCGGCTCCTCACGCGGTTCCCGAGGGGTACCCTGCGCCGGCCACCGCCGGTTCGTTCTGGCAGCTGGCCGTGGATCCCTCGGAGCGGGGCGGCGGGCTTGGGCAGCGCCTGCTGGGGCTCGCGGAGGAGCGGATCGCGGCGCTGGGCTCTGCTGAGGCCGTCATCGACACGTCGGCACAGGCGACCGAGCTCGTCGGTTGGTACCGCAGGCGTGGCGAGCGGCCGCCCAGGTTCGAGATGTTCGTGGCCGCGGTCGCGGTCGGCTACGCGGCCGGTTACACCGCCGGCATCGGCAACGAGGCCGAGCAGGTGCTGGGCTTCGTGACGGTCACGGCGCTGGGGTGGCTCTGGGAGCGGTGGCGCCGCTGATCGCCTTCGGCCGCCTATGACCCTCGCCAGCCGGTCCCCGATGACCTCCGGGGACCGGCTGGGCGGGTTCACGTATCGGCCGGCTCAGGGGCGTCATCCCACCAGTTCGGCTCTACTTCTTCCTGCTGTTGGGCCGGGATCTCGACAGGGTGCGTGCAGCGCCACACGGCCCCCATCCCGGTTTTGGGGTGAACGGTGTCCTTGAGCCCGTGGTGATCGCAGTGGGTGCAGGCCTCGATGACCTCTCGCTTATGGACCCACTGGATGTCTGCATGGAGGCGCCGGAGGCTGCTGAGCGCGAGGGGTGTCGTGTGCCAGCGGGGGGCCTCGTACTCGGGGATGGCGTGATGGAGCTCGATCGCCTTTTCGATCTTCCCGTTGAGGCTCGTCACAGAGGCTGACGCGGCCTCCGGCGGGCCCATCCGGGCGTTGCGCTCCTTCCAGGCTGCGGCAGAGTCAGCCGCCCGCCACGCGAAACAGATCATCTGCCCAGGGGTGTAGCCATGGCTGAAGCCCTTGCGGATGACGTCGGTGAGCTCTTCGCGCCGCGCCTCGGGCACTTCGGGGTAGCTGTACTTCTTGGTGAGCAGCCCATTGATGTACGCAGCGACGTTGGTGACCTCCGTCTGCTCCGTGAGCGCGGCGACTGCCTTCCGGGCCTCTGATCCCCGCGGCCCAGGCTCGGTCTGGAAGCCGTACGTGATCTCCCCGACACGCTCCTGTGCGATCGGGAGACTGCCGATGAGGCGCCAGGCCACGTCCTTGGCGACGAACGTGATGTCGTCGCCGTCCGTGGAGAGGGTGAAAGCCTGTACCGGGGTTTCTTGGGAGATGGCGAGCAGGTTTGCGTAGTAGAGCGCGAGGAGGAGCTCCCGGTCCTGCCCGGTGTCGCCGGTCCAGCCCATGGAGCCGATGTTCGTGATGCTGGGCAGCGGCTTGCCCGGGTTACGCGCGGCGTAGCTGACCAGTGCCACGTAGAGGGCCAAGGCTGGGGCGTTGTCCTCCGGGAGGCGGCTGATGGCCTCCGACTTTCCCTCCTCGTCCTCGATGGCTTCGGCGATCAGGCGTTTGACCTCTTCGGCCTTCTGCTTCTCGCGCTCCTGCTCAGCCCGCTTCTCCGTGGCGATGCGCTGCTGCCGCTCGGTCTCCTGGCGCTTCTGAACCGCCGTGCAGTCCCAGCAGAGGTAGGTGGGGGCTTCAGCATCGAGGTACTTGCCGCCGACCTTGTTGGCCCAGGACCTGTTGGCGACGCTGATTGGTTCGGAGCAGTTCGCGCATGGGCAGCTGAGCAGGACAGCGTGAGAGTGCGCGGTTGCCACCGCGCCGACGTTGCTGGACACCCCGATACTGCTGACGGTCCGTGCCCAACTGCCGTCGTGCTTGATCTCCCAGTAGAGGACGCTGACCTTCTGGGCGTCTTCCGGCGCGTCGTGCTTGATCACGACGCGGATGCGGGGGGCTTCCTCCGGATACTCCAGGATGATCGGCTGCGGGGTGTTTGGCCGCTGCTGCGCTTGGTTCTTCCTCTTCGCCTGTTCCCGCTTGCGCCGGCGTTCGCGCTTACCCACGCGTTGCTCCGTAGTTCATGGTTCGGATGGTGACGCACTTGGCGGCGCGCGCGGGAGGATTCTCGCCAACAGCTCCGAAAGCGGGACGACTTCTGGCCAGAGCGCTTACTCGGTGGGTGCGCCGAAGGCCCAGCACCGGGGCGGTCTACAACCGATCATTTGCCGATTCGAACGCGCCCACCTCAGGAGGCGGCTGGCTCCCCGGATGCTCGCCCGCCTGCGGCGGAGTCCGACTTGGGCGAGAAGGAGGTCTCAACGGCGCCCTCTGCGTCGCGGTTCAGGGGCGAGCCCAGGTGGCGAGTGCAAGGTCAGCTGAAAGCGACATTGCCGAAGTCATGCCGCTCGGCGCTCTGTTGCCTGTCAGGGGACGATTCTATCGTGGAGGGATGGCCAATGGCGTGTGGCATACCGAATACGGCATTGAGATCAACCTGACGCAGCCAGACCTGGGGGTCCGTGGCTACCCCGGTCTGCTCGAAGAGATCACGACCAGCGTCTCGGAGCGGAACCCCCAGCTGCTGGAGTGCCTCGCGCACCACCGAGGCGAGCCGTGCGCGTCCGAGGCGGGTGGGAAGTCCCCGTAGATGTTCATCCGGCGGGCCCGCGTCGGTGGCCGTTCACCGCTGGTTGCGGCTCACCTGCCGATCACGCACAAGCCGACGCCGGCGGAGAGCGATCAGCACAACGCCACCAAGGAGCGGATCGTCGAGACCGCCGAGGGCTACGGGCTGGCAGCTGACGCCGAGGTGGGGATGCCCAACCGGCGCGGCGTCACCGACGCCGTGGTCACCGGGCCCTCCGGGATCCAGATCGGGTGGGAGATCCAGTACTCCCCACTCAGCCCCAGCAGCGTGCACCGTCGCTCGGCCAACGCGATGGAGCACGACATCACGCCGCTGTGGGTCGCCAAGGACGACCGGGCAGCGCTGATCGACCGGGCGCCCTGGGTCAGGGTCGACGACATGTCGTGGCGGGAGATCGCTGACGGCAGCGAGATGGTCATCCGTGGTGGGTACCGACATCTACAGGTCTGGCGCTGCCTGTCGAGCAGCGCGCTCCATTGCCCCGAGAACGAGGGCACGGGCCATTGCGGAGCGATCCACGCCGAGTGGTTCCTCCCGGCGCTCTGTGCCCCGCCGAAGCCTCCCGTCCGGATCGAGGACCTCATCCTCACCAGCGCCATCGGGGACAGCGTCCCTGTCTTCGTACCGAGCCGTGGCGGCGGTCGGGCAGGTCGGCACATGTGGGTTCCCCGCACCGAGCCGAACCTGGAGGGAGCTGACCGGCCAGTGGGAGCCGCTGCCCAAGGTGCAGGAGCCGGAGGCCGATGACGAGATCACCTTCTCCGAGCAGGAGATGGACCGGTCCTGCCGAGCTGGAGAAGAAGGGTGGGTCAGGAGCGACCCCCGGCCGGTCAGGGATCTTGGCCAGCCGACCGATGGGTTCACCCTCGCCCGCATGCCAGCCCAGCGGAGTCGCCGTGCGACGTGGATCACGCAGGTGGAGCGGGCGGCGGCAGCTGCCGCCCTCGGGTGTCCGCCGTGGGAGGTCGGCCCGTGCATCCGGTGCACCCAGCTGATGCGCCGGTACGGGCGCAACGCGGCGATGGCCTGTGACGCCTGCCGGGCCTCGGGTATCCCGAGGCAACGAGGGGCGTAGATCGGGAACTGCAACCAAAACTGCAACCACGGAACGACGAAGGACCCGGCCGCGATGCGGTCGGGTCCTTCGTTTGCCCTGGTGGGCGAGTGCGGAGGATACGAGATTCGAACTCGTGAGGGGTTGCCCCCAACACGCTTTCCAACTGTGCGCATGGCCGTTCCTGACCGTCCGTGGACGTTCAGGCGCCAGTTCGGGCGGCTCGCCTGAACTGGCGTGAACCAAGGTGTATCGCAGTGCACTGGACAAAGACCAGGACAACCCGAAGGGCTGTGGACCGTGCTCTGGCAGGGTGCTGCCTGGGCCTCCGCAACAGATCTGTGGCGGCGGTACTCGTGGGCTGCGCTGGCGGTGCTGGCTCCCTCCAGCACCGGCCAGCCTTGGTCCCTTGCGTGGAGGTGGGCCCATCAGGGTGACGTCCGGAGGTAGCTGGAACAGGGTCGGTTCGGATCTCTCAGCCCGCGCCGATGGATACGGGTGATGGCGCGGCAGGCGAGGGACTAGTCGGGGTAGCTGTCGTCGGCCAGGACCCAGTTTCGGGGTGGTCAACCCCTGGTCGGACGCTGGCCGATCTCGATGGAGAGCTGCCGGCACTGCCGGGCTGATCTTGGGGGTTGCTTACCCACGAGTGTCCAGCATCGCGTTCGGCGGATCTCGTAGCGCCCGAGCGATCATCCAACTACGATCAGTGATCCGCTCATGGGGAGGGGTAGTAATGCGTATCGACTCGGTGAGGGTTGCCGGATTCCGCAGCATTGAGAACACGTCTCTTGATTCCTGCGGCAAACTCAACGTGCTGATTGGAAAGAATAACTCAGGGAAATCCAATCTCCTTATCGGCATAAAGCGGTTCTTTGACTTCTTCACGGCGGAGGGTCGAGTTGCCACAATCACACCGGATATGCGGCAACCGAATGACTGGTACCAGAAGGACACTCGGTCAACGATCTCCATTTCAGTATCCCTGATGCTGGACGACGTAGAGCGTGAGGATATTAGAGAAAGCATCGTTGCGGAAACTCCCCAGGTCAAAAATGCACTCGCTAGCGCCGAGTTGAGCAATCTGATTACGGTCGATCTGAGGTTTACTTCCGCTCCGGCATCAGTAGGTTATGTGTCGAAGATTTCCTTCGGCGGCGATCAAAATCATGACGGATTGATCCTGGAAATTAGCGAGGAGAGTGCCACAGAAATAGCGAAGAACTCAGCCTCCATTGATGAATATACGGAAGAGTGCCAGATCCTCGACCTTATTCTTAAGGATTTCGAGGAAGAGGATTGGAGGCGTATCAAAGAACGGGGATATCTGACAGGTTCGCCTAGGATGTCGCGAATCGCAGGCATGAGCGGTCAGGCTACGGAGCTGATTGTTAGGCACTCGCGTGCTGCGGGTAGCTATGCCGAGTTTCGAGGAAACTCCCGGGACCGCCTTCAGCTCCTTAGTGGTCGCATTGAGGAGGCTACTTCATCTCTGTTTAGTTCTCCCATTTCCACTTTCTCGGGAAGCGCCACGAGCATCCCTGAATATGTGACGTCTCTCCTGCATCGAATTGCAGGTATGCGGGTCCACATCCTGTCGGAGCAAAGAAAGGCTATCGGTCCAGCCGAGGCTAGTAGGATCCTTAAACTCAAGACGAGTCGCGGTCAAGGTGAAGTCCTCACCGCAATTCAGTCAGTAGTGTCGGGCCTCTTGGGTGTCCAGATTGACGCGTTCAGTGCTGACGATCCGCTCATGGAAAGAAGGGCTGTTCCCCCTTCTAGGAGGGGTGAAGGAATCCCTGCCGAGTTGGATGTGGATGACTTCCTTGTGCAGTTGAACGGGTCAGGAATCCGTGAGGCGCTTCGCTTGATTCTGGATCGGGAGTTCGAGCGCCCTGATGTGCTTCTCGTTGAGGAGCCGGAAGTGCACTTGCACCCTGCACTAGAGATTGCGATCATGCAGTACCTTAAGGAAGTTAGCGAGGATTGCCAGATATTCCTAACCACTCACTCCACAAATTTCCTTGATGCGGGATCACTTCGAAATATTTACCTAATCCGGAGAGATCGTGCAACTTCCGTACGGCATATGGACCTCGAAGAGGCCGAGGATTCCATCCCGGAAGAGTTGGGTCTACGCCTGAGTTCGCTGTTTATGTTTGATCGGTTGGCCTTCGTTGAGGGTCCATCTGATGAGCAAATTCTCCGAATCTTCGCTTCGATCGCAGGAATTAGCTTCGGCCAGGCTGCTTTGGGCTTCGTGACCACGGGAGGGGCTCGAAATTTCACGCACTACGCGACGACCAAGACTCTTGAGTTTCTAAATAAGAGGAACGTTCGCACGCTGTTTCTGATTGATAGGGACGAGCGCGACGCTGCGGATGTTGATGACTTGAAGAAGCGTGTCGAAGGCGTCAGTGAACTGGTAGTTCTGCGTCGACGAGAGCTAGAAAACTACCTGCTTAGTCCGACTGCTCTATCGAGATACATCAACAGCAAATCCGGTGGCGCCGCGACACCTTCCCCTGAGGACGTCGAGTCTGCACTTGACGATGCATGTCAAGAGCTATTCCAAACGGCGGTTGAGCGAAGAGTCCTTAAGCGCGCTTGTCGGCCCGTTATCCCTAAGCGCGAAAAAGTTCTCAAGCGGGCCGGAGGTGAGGAATTTGAAGCCGCGCTTAAGGTTCAGCTTGATGAATCCGTAAAGGAACTTCAAGGTGTAATTGGGGACCTGGGTGGAATGATTGATGGCGCCACGATTGAAGTGCAGGGAGAGTGGGATTCGCGGAAGTTGGAATTGATCCCCGGAGATGAGATTCTTGATTCAATGTTTCGGCACTATGGGCTTCGATTCAACAAGCGGAAGGATGCGGTGGAGATCGCCTCGCAGATGCGCCTGAACGAGATTCCGGGCGAGATCCGAGAAATTCTGGATAATCTAGTTCGCTGAGTAGGGGAAACCGGGTCGACAACGAGGCGTCATCCACGAACTGGTGCAAACCAGCAGAAGGTATTTGGGGTTGTCGTCCATCCTGATCCTCCCTGTCTGGGGCCAGGCCCGGTCCGGTGTCGTTCCTCCGTGTCACCCTTGGCAGCGAGCAACGGTGAGAGCGAGAGGAGCCCACGTGTCGGAGGCCAGTCCGCGCGGAACCTACCTGGGTATTTCGGAGGCACTGCGCAGGGGAATCGAAGAGGGCGAGATCGTTGACGCGCTGCCGTCTGAGGCTGATCTCGTCAGCCTGCACGGGGTCTCCCGCAATACGATCCGCCGCGCGCTGAAGGTCCTCGAAGCCGAGGGGGTGCTTCAGTCCGCGCCAGGCAAGGGCTGGAGTGTTGCACGGGGTGGCGACCGGCGCTCCCTCGTGGAGCGGATGACTGACGTGATCGCAGAGGATTCGCTGGCGATCGGTGACGTCTACCCGTCCGAGGCCAAGCTCTGCGAGCGCTTCGACGTCTCCCGCACGGCCGTGCGCCGTGCCATTGCCCAGATGGAGGGAACAGGCTTGCTCGACACTGTCCACGGCAAGGGGCGCACCGTACGCGCCCTCCCCACTCAGAGCGGCCGGCCGTAGCCTTGGCCGCCATGGGACTGACTACGTGGGCGTACTCGCTCTCCGAATCACTGCTGTCTGATCCGCTTCCGCGCCGATGGGTGCACTCGCTCGGAGTTGCCGAGCGTGCTCGCTCCCTCGGCCCGATCCTGAGCGCCGATGCGGAGCTGCTGGAAGCAGCCGCGGTGCTCCATGACATCGGCTACTCGCCGAGCCTCGCCACAACCGGCTTCCACCCGCTGGACGGGGCCCGGTTCCTCCGTGACCAGGAGGGCGCGGACGATCGGGTTGTCCGCCTCGTGGCCCATCACTCCTGCGCCCTCCTGGAGGCCGAGGAGCGAGGGCTCCGGCACGAGCTGGAGAGCGAATTCGAGCTGGAGCGCCCCGACCTCGTGGACGCGCTGCTGTTCTGCGACATGACGACTACGCCGGACGGGCTCCACACCACGCCGGCGCGGCGGCTGGCCGAGATCGTAGAGCGGTACGGGCCGGACACGATCGTCGGCCGCTTCATCCAGCGGGCGGCACCGGAAATCCATGCGGCTGCGGAGCGGGTGGAGTCCCGCATGGCCAAGGTGGCCGCCGGAGATCAGCCGATGTAGGGATCGGTCCGCGAGTCGTCCAGGCCGTGCTGGATGCGCAGCCTCATGGACGGGTGGATGTCCAGGTCGTCGAGGTCCGCCGGATCCATCCAGCGGACCTCTTTCGACTCGCTGCTCGTCCGAAGTGAACCGCCGGTCGGGTGGGCGCGGAAGCAGATCGAGAACTGCTGCCGCACCTCGCCGTCGTCGTACGCGAGGACGTGCTGAGGGTCGGTGTAGAGCCCCGAGATCCCGTCGATCTCGACCGTGATCCCCGTTTCCTCCTCCACCTCCCGCACGACCGTGTCGCCGATACTCTCGCCGATGTCGTGGCCGCCCCCGGGGAGCGCCCACAGGTCGTTGTCGGTCTTGTGGATGATGAGCAGCCGTCCGGCGTCGTCACGGACGACAGCAGTGACCGAGGGGACCACGGAGTTGGCGGCCGGCGCGTTGGGGTCGCGGAAGTAGTCGATTCGGCTCATGCGTGTGGACCTCCGAAGTCGACGGGCGAGGCGATGGGCCTGGCCGTTTCCCAGACCCGTTCGATGCTCTCAGCGTACGCATCGAACAGTTCACCCCCCGGCACCCGCTGGATGTGCAGGACAGGGGCCATGTACGCGCCGACGCCGTACAGGTGGCCGTTGGCCAGCATCTCGTCGTCAGCCCGGTAGATCGAGTTGTAGAGGGTCGTGGCGTGCAGCCTGAACTCGACCCCCGGGAGGCCGAAGAGGGGCCCGTAGTTGACGAGCGCGTTCCGAACCTTGCTGGCCATGGCAGACCCGATGCCCTCATCAGCACCGCGCACCGCGACGGCCGGGCTCTCCGGCTCGCCGAGCATGAAGCGGATGGAGACGCCGGCCGCTGACTTCTCCTTCACGACCTGGTGGAACGTGGAGTCCTCGGTGAGCCAGAAGCCGGAGTAGACGAGCACGTCGAAGTGCTCCTTCGCCTTCGCATAGAGCTGCGGCCATAAGCGGTTCGGTACGACGGAGCGGTGAGGGTACAGCTTGATCAGCTCTGCATTCCCCGCCTCTGTCACCTCGGCAGATGTCCGTTCCTCCGGCCAGAGGTAGGACATCTCGCACTGAAGCAGCGAGGCTGCGGCGTACTGGAAGCGGCGGTAGGGCTTGCGCTTCGGATCGCCGATCCAGCGCTCCACGGTCTTCGCCGACACGCCTAGACGTGCCCCCACTTGATCGAGCGTCAGGCCGCTCTCGATGATCGCGCCGCGCAGTCGTTCGTTGGCCATGCCGTGCTCTCCCCCATGGGACGACTTGGTGCGACTTCACCGTAGCGAAGTCGTCCACAAGTCGTACATGTGCGGGGTCGATCGTCTTCGGTCCTGAGGCCAATCTGTAAGCAGATCGAGCGAGGGACTCGCAGAAACCCAAAAAGCCGAGGGGCTTGACGGAGCGAATCCTTCTCTGCAAAATGAGGGACATGTAATACATGTTCCTCATGGAATGCCCGGAGGAAAGCCCGCAGGGGTGAGTACGAAGGCCGCGTCCGTTGCTTGAGAACTGAAGAGCGTGCCGGTCCAGCCACATGCACACGTGTGGTCGATGGGCCATGTGATCGGAGGGCCTCGCCCTCCGTGTTGCTCCGATGGTCGTAGGCCAGGTTCGACTCCTGGCCGGAGCGCGGGCCCCGTCCTTGGGGGCTCTCTGCACAACCAGCCGCGTGCGGTCCCCTCTCTCCAAAGACCGCGACCGCCCCGGCTCCCTTCGCCGATCAGGAGAGATCCACATGCGTTCGTACATCGGTAACCACCAGATCGTGAACCCGGCCGAGTTTGAAGAGCTGGCGCTCGGCTTCGATGAACTGCCCCTCGGGCTGGACCGGGACCTGTTCCGGGGCCCGCTGACCCCGGAGACGGCCCAGGAGCGGGCGGCCCGTGAGGCGGTGGCCCGTGAGGTCATCGCGGAGCTGGCCGCCATGGGTGAGGGCGGGGACGAGATCGCCGCGTGGGACGCGCTCTACGCCGACGCGCTGACCCGCACGGTTCCCTTCCTGCGGGGCGCTGCCCGTGGCGCCGGCCGTTCCTCCTGGATGGGGGAAGCGGCATGAGCCACACCATGGCGGCCCTGTCCGCAGCGCTTCCGTTGGCGTCCGGCTGGTCGGTTCACAGCCTGTGGATGCGGCGCCGAATCGCGGCGGCCCGCCGCGACCCGCTCACCGGACTGCTGACCCGGGACGGTTTCACCGAGGCGGCCCAGCGTCGGCTGACGCATCGGCCGAGGGCCGTGTGCCTGATCGACCTCAACAAGTTCAAGCAGATCAACGACACCTACGGCCACGCCGCCGGGGACGCGGTCATCCGCGCAGTCGGCAAGCGGCTGAGTGACTGGGCCCTGAACAACTCGGCTGTTGTGGGGCGTTTGGGGGGCGACGAGTTCGCCGCCGTGGCTCCCGCCTACAGCGAGAACCAGCTCGCCGAGACCCTCAGCAGCCTGACCGCAGGGCTGGAGCAGCCGGTAGACGTCGGGGGCCATTCGCTGACCATCAGCGCTGCGATCGGCTTGGTCTGCTTCAACGCACGCACGAATCAGGCAGACCTCTCCGAGCTGCTGCGGGTGGCGGATGAGCAGATGTACCGGGCCAAGCGCGGTGGCACCCCGTGGATGAAGGCCCTCGACTACGCCCCGGAACGGGCGACGGTCAACGGCCGGCGCGCTGGTCGTCAGGGTGCCGGCGAGGTGGCGGCGTGATGGCGACCCGTAAAACTTTGACCACGGTGCAGAGGGTCGTTCTGACGGCCGCGTTCCTGCCCATGCTCGCCACCGGAGTCGCCGGTGGGGTCGGGACCTACAGCAACATCAGCCGCGCCTACGGCTCGGGCACGGCGCTCGGCGCGGTGGCGGCCGGTGAGGGTGCGACCGCGGTTCTGGCGCTGGTGCTGCTCGGGCTGACGATGCTCGGCCAGTCCTCCCCGGGGATCATCCGGATCGGCTTGTGGGCCCTGCCGGCCGCCGCTTCGGTGATGGCGGCCATGGCCGCCGATGACCCGGGCCGCACCGTGATCTACGCCGTGACCCCGATGGGCATGTGCGTGGCTGCCGAGGGCATGGCGTTCCTGGCCCGGCGGATCGTGGTCCACCAGGACGGCCGTGACGCCGAGGCGGAAGCCAAGGCGGCGACCGTGGTTCGGGCCTTGGCCTATCACCGGGCCCGCGCTGCGAACCACCCGTGGTCGTGGGTGCGCAAGTGGTCCGACCAGACGTCGTGGCGGCTGGCCCGGAGGGTCGGGCTGGGGGACGCATCGTTGGGTGCTCGACTGCTGGACGTCCAGCGCGAGCGGCTCACCCACGGCGCGGACGCCGCCCTGGCAGCCATGTTCACCGGACCTACAAACCAGGATGAAACGACAGAGTTCCTCGTAAATCGGTTGGGGTCTGACCTGCGGGAGTCGGCCGCCGAGGCCCCGCCCGCGACGGCCGAACTCATGGCCGCCGAGTCGGCCGACCCGGTTCCGGTGATCGAGCCGGTGGCGCTGCCGGAGTTGGTTCCGGTAGTCGAGCCTCCCCAGTCGGCTGCGGTGAAGGCGGTCGCCGCCGTTGAGTCGGCTCCGCGCCGGGCGACCGGTCGGGTGCCGAAGTCGGCCCGTACGCCCCGACCGACGCGCGATTCGGATGAGCTGCTGGATGAGGCCAGGTCGGTTACGGCCGACTGGTCCGATGGCGAGCTGACAGCCGAGGCGATCCGTAAGGCGGTCCGTACGTCGTCCGCCAGAGGGCGACTGCTGCGGGACACGCTCAAGACCGAGCGCGCTGCCGCTGAAGCGACGGCCGCGTGATGGCCGGGCCCGGCATACCCGTCTATCCATGGAGGCTCGCCCCGGACGGGCTGGCCACGCGCCGTCAACTCCGCGCGGCTGGCCTGCGCCCCGGCGGACAGGACGTCGTGGCCCAGCTGGAGCGACCCCGCTACCGGCGGGAGCCGCTGACCGCCTACCTCTACCGCGTGGATCTGGCCAAGCCCGTCCGGCCGATGACCCCGGCCAAGTGGGACGCGCTCGCCCTGGCCATGCTCGCCCGCCGTACCTGCCCCCAGTGCTCCACCGACGCCGGATACGTCATCCCGGCCTCGCTCGGCATGTGCGTGCCCTGCGCCTACCCCGAAGAACAGCGCGCCGCCTGAAGCAGAGGCCCGGACACCCATCGTCCGGGCCCCCTTCCACCCCACTCGCTATGAGGGAGCAGACCAACCGTGTCTGATGTCTACATCGCAGGCCAGAGCGAAGAGTCCGAGCGCCCCGGCGCCGAGGTCTTCGACATCACCACCAAGCGCCCCACCATCCCGGCCCCGCCCGCGCCGCCGGCCGATCGGTACGACGACGATGAGGAAGAGTCGCCGCGGTCGCGGCCGGTCGACTCCAAGGACCTGCCGTCCCCGGGGATCACGACCTACAAGCGGCTGCCGATCATCCCTTCCTGGCTGAAGTCGAAGCCGGGGTTCGTCTCCACCACCCAGCGCGCCACGAGCAATGCGTTCTACGCCACCGCATTTCACGGGATCCGCACCCCCTGGTACGCGCTGCAGCTCGGGCGGCTCGCCCCGCGCGGCGTGGCCCGCCTGGTCCGCGAGACCAACGCGTGGGTGTGGGACGCCGAGGCGGCCCCGCTCCGCGCGTACGAGGTCTACAAGGAGAACACCGCCGAGTACCTGAAGCTGTCGCGGCAGCGTGACAGCCGGGTGCGGCTGCGGACGCTGGTCACGATGGTGGCGCTGATCTTCGGTACCGGCTTTGCGCTGACCATGTACGTCATGGCGCCGGGCTGGCTCGCCGTGTTCGCTTCGGCCGCGGTACTCGCCGCCGGTTTCTGGGGTGCTCCGAAGGATCAGCCGGTGATCGGGCCTGCCGTGCTGAAGACGGAGCTTGAGAAGCTCACCGGGATGCTCGTGCTCCGGGCGTTGGACAACATCGGCAACGCGAAGCTGTCGGCCGCCATCAAGAAGGGCGGCGACATGAACGGCCTGCGCTTCACCTCGGAGATCACCCGGGACGGGCCCGGTTACCGCGCCGACCTGGACCTCCCGTGGGGTGTCACCCCGGAGGACATCATGGAGGCCCGTAAGCCGCTCGCCTCCGGCCTGCGCCGCAAGGTCGGATCGGTGTGGCCGTCCTCCGACCCGACCGAGCACGAAGGGCGCCTGGTCCTGTGGGTGGGCGACAAGCCCATGAACGAGACCAAGAAGCCTGCCTGGCCGCTGCTGAAGTCCGGGCAGGTGGACCTGTTCAAGCCGGTCGTCTTCGGCAACGACCAGCGCATGGCTGATGTCGCCGTCACCCTCATGTTCGCCAGTGTGGTCGTCGGCTCCATCCCCCGTATGGGCAAGACGTTCCTGATGCGTCTGTTCCTGCTCATCGCCGCTCTGGACCCGCGCGCTCAGCTCTACGCGTTCGACTTCAAGGGCACTGGCGACTTCGGTGCGCTGGAGCCGGTCTGTCACCGCTACCGGGCAGGGGATGAGGATGAGGACATCCTTTACGTCCTCGAATCGCTGCGGGAGCTGCGGGCCGAGCTGCGGCGCCGGGCGAAGGTCATCAAGTCGCTGCCGCGCTCGCGCTGCCCGGAGTCGAAGGTGACTGCCGAGCTGGCCAACGACAAGAGTCTCGGTCTGCACCCGATCGTCGCCGGGTTCGATGAGTGCCAGGTCCCCTTCGAGCACGAGAAGTACGGCAAGGAACTCGAAGAGATCTGCACCGACCTGTGCAAGCGTGGCCCGGCCCTCGGCATGGTGACGCTGTTCGGGACCCAGCGCCCCGACGCGAAGTCGCTGCCCACCGGCATCTCCGCGAACGCGGTGCTGCGGTTCTGCCTGAAGGTCATGGGCCAGCCCGCCAACGACATGGTGCTGGGCACCTCGATGTACAAGGCCGGGTACCGGGCCACGATGTTCTCCCGCACCGACCGGGGCATCTGCTGGATGGCCGGTGAGGGCGACGACCCGCGCATCGTCGCCTCCGCGTTCGTCGACGCCGTGGCCGCCGAACAGGTCGTCGTGCGGGCCCGCCGGATGCGCGAGGAGTACGGCAACGTCACCGGCCACGCCATCGGCCAGGAACCCGAGTCCGGGGAAGCCTCCTTCGACCTCCTCGCCGACATCCTCAGGGTCGTGCCGGCCGATGAGGAGAAGGTCTGGAACGAGAAGGTCGCCGCCCGCCTGGCCGCGCTCCGGCCCGAGGTCTACAGCGGCTGGAAGGCCGAGACGGTCACCACGAACCTCAAGCCGCACGGCATTACCGCCCAGGACGTATGGGGCTCCACCACCGGCGGCAAGGGCACCACTCGACGCGGTATCGCCCGCGCCGACATCACGGGCGCCATCACCCTCCGTGATGGAAAGCGGGCCGGGGGCTGACTCGCACCGCTGCTAGACCTAGCGCCCATCGCTGCTAGGTCTAGCACCCCCGCTAGCACCCCGAACCGGCTCCCATCAGCGATCTCGCACCTAGCGGCCGACCTGCGAAAACACCGGAAACCCCGCCCGGAAGGCACCCCGTGACCCCCATCCTCCTTGCTAGCGCCTGCCTGCTCATCGTCACACTCGGTTACGTCAGCGTGTGCGCGTCCAGCCCGTTCGGCACCTGCCGCAAGTGCAAGGGCTTCGGCTACGCGATGAAGACCGACCGCAAGGGCCGCCTCAAGCGCGGCAAGCACTGCCGCCGCTGCGACGGCCACGGCAAGCGCATCCGGATCGGCCGCCACCTCTACAACCTGTGGCTGCGCCTCTACCGCGACGCCAACCCCACCCCCCGCAAGACGTTCGCCCCGAAGGGATAACCCATGGCCATCACTGTCTCCCTCGTCGCCCTGTTCGGCCTGGTCCTGTTCTTCCTGCTCCGCTCCAAGACCCTCGGCTACGGCTCCGCGTTCATCGCCATCATGTTCGGCTTCTTCCTCGCCTCCACCGGAGCCTCCGGCCCCATCACCGAACTCACCACCGCTGTCCTGAACGCCGTTTCCGACCTCGGGAGCCAGGGATGAACGAGCCCATCACCTACCGGCACTGGGCCCTCGACCTCGCCCCCAAGGCAGCCCCTGCCGTCGCCACGACCACGGTCCTGATTCTGGGCCGGATCTGGAACGCCAACGGCGCCGAACACTCCGTCGGAAACGCCGCGCTGATGTTCGTCCTCGCCGCCGGAGCCGCGGCGGCCGGCGCGTTCTCTTCCGGCAACCAGTCCGGGGGCAGCGTGATCGCCGGAACCGCGTTCGCCGCATCCGGCGGCCTGGCCCTGGCCGGAGTCGCCGGATACGCCGATGGCGTCTCCCTCCCGATCCTGCTCTGGGCACTGGCCACCGCCATTGCCTACGGACTCGCGGCCCGCTACTGGCGCACCGACCGCCGAGAAGCGGTCACGTACGAGCGGCAGACCATCGGCCGGCGTGAAGACCACGCCCACGTGGAGCGCGTGGAGGCCCTGCGCGCCGGAGCACAGATCGAGGTCGCCCGCTCCGGCGCCGCCTACGCCGAGCAGCTCGCCAACGCCCTCATCACCCGCGCCGCCTTGCCCGGCTTCAACCCGCAGGCCATCACGGACGCGGGCATGCCCGAACTGCCTTCCACCGAAGGGAAGGACTGGTGACCGGGCCCGAGGCGGCATACGCCACCGCGCCGAGCGTCATCAGCGAGATCGGATGGACCGTACGGGGAGCCCGTGACTGCCGCAGCGGCATCCGTGTCCGTGAGTTCTGGCTCCGCAAGGCCGCACTCCTGGACCGCATCGCCCTCACCGACGACGACCCCGTAGGCGGCGACGCCGCGACCTGCGCCACCGAAGCGGCTCACCGCCTGATGGAAATCGACCACTCGGACGGCCCCCGCACCGAAGACCCCCGCGGCTACGTCCGCCAGGAGTACGCCCTCTGGCTCCGCCACCACTGAAGAGAGATCGCCATGAGTTCCAGTCCCGCCCTGAGCACCACGCAGCACCCGACGATGCACACGCAGGTCGACGGTCGCAGTTACCGGCCCGAGCGCGTCAGCGTGATCGCGGCCCTGTCCCACATCCGCAGCGCCCGCAAGAGCCCCAAGAACGTGGACGTCGTCAACGTGTACGCGTTCACCGGCCGCGACGGAATCCCGCTCCACGTGGTCTACATCCACCACACCCCCGGTCGCTGGCACGGAGTCAAGGACGTCATCGACGTCTACGAGATCCCCACCGCCGCGCTCACCGACCTGTAGCTGTGCCCGGGGCGGTCGCCTCTCTCCAAAGACCGCGACCGCCCCGGCTTCCCCAGTCCCTTCGCAGAAACAGGAGACCCCCAGCATGACGCAACCCACCCCTATCAGGCGATCCCGCCTGCGGGTGCTTGACGCCTACTCGTGCATCGGCGGAGCCGCCCGCGGTTACCAGTACCTCGGCTGGCACGTCACCGGCATCGACATCAACCCGCAGCCCGACTACTGCGGCGACGCCTTCCACCAGGGCGACGCCATCGAGTTCATCCGCGAGCACGGTCACGAATTCGACTTCATCCACGCCTCCCCTCCCTGCCAGGGGGAGGGAGCGCCGACCAAGGGCACGAACGCCGCACGCAACGCCCGGACCGGCCGCAGGCACCCCCACCTCATCGCCCCCACCCGCGCCGCGCTGGACCTTGTGGGACGGCCCTACGTGATCGAGAACGTGGCCGGCTCCGAGGTCCGCAAAGACCTGCGGCTGTGCGGCGAACAGTTCGGCCTGGCCGTGCTGATGCACCGCTACTTCGAACTCGGCAACTGGTCCACCGCGCAGCCGGCCCACCCCGCTCACCGGGGCAGGGTGCGCGGCTGGAGGCACGGCAAGTTCTTCCACGGCCCCTACGTCGCGGCCTACGGCAAGGGCGGCGGCAAGGCCACCGTTCCCGAGATCCGCGAAGCCAAGGGCATCGACTGGTCCCACGACCACCTCGCCCTGCGCGAGGCACTCCCGCCCGCCTACACCCGCTGGATCGCCACCGCGTTCCTGACCCGCAGCGAGGAGGCAGCGGCATGAACTCCACTCTCCTGAACGCCGCCCTCGCCGCCGCTGAGCGCGGCTGGCCCGTCTTCCCCCTGCGTGCCGGAGACAAGCGGCCCGCCGGACACCCCGAGCGCAACTGCCCCGGTACGGGCCGCTGCGCGGACGGTCACCGCACCCCCGAACAGCGCGCCACCCTCGCCCCGAAGAACATCACCGCGTGCTGGCAGTCAGCCCCGTACAACGTCGGGATCGCCACCGGCCCCGCCGGACTCCTGGTCGTAGACCTCGACATCCCAAAGGACGACGACGGACCCGCGCCACAGGAATGGGCCGGGGCCACGGACGGTCTGGACGTCTTCGCGATGCTCTGCGAGCGCGCGGGGGAGCGGCTGCCGACCGAGACGTTCACGGTGCGCACCCGCCGTGGCGGCCAGCACCTGTACTTCACCGCCCCCGCCGAAAAGCGGCTGCGTGGGAGCGCAGGGCGGTTGGGGTGGAAGGTCGACACGCGAGCCTGGGGCGGGTACGTGGTCGCGGCCGGCAGCACGGTCGGTGCGGGGTCGTACGAGATCATTCACGACGCGCCTCCGGCCCCCCTCCCCACGTGGCTCTGTGACCTGCTCATCACGCCGCCCGCAGCTACCCCCGTCCCCGTGGCCGTTCTCCGCTCCCGGATCGGGAAGGCAGACCGGTACGCGACGGCCGCCCTGAACGGCGAGGTCGCCAAGGTCGCGGCTGCTGTCACCGGCGCCCAGAACACCACGCTCTACAACGCGGCATACGCCCTCGGCCGTCTCATCGCCGCAGGGACCCTCACCGAGGACGAGGTGACCGACGCGCTCACCGCCGCCGCGCCGGAGGGGCTCGCGCCTTCCCGCGTCGCGGCCAGCATCCGCGACGGCATCCAGCGCAGCGCCCGCAACACCCTGGGAGGGGCGGCATGACCACACAGCCCGTGGACAGCTCGGAGCTGTGGGCGGGGTTCGAGGCTTTGGACGCTGAGCAGGCGGCTACCGCGCCGTGGGAGGAGCCGATTCCGCTCACCGCCCGCCGCGATCTGCCGGCGTTCCCCACCGAGGTCTTCCCGGCCTGGCTGGGCGACTACGTGCGCGCGGTCGCGGAGGAGACGCAGACACCGGTGGACATGGCCGCCTCCCTCGCGCTCGCGGTGCTGGGCACTGCTGCCGGAGGCCGCGCCGTGGTTCACGTCCGCGGCCGGTGGCGCGAGCCCGTGAACGTGTTCGTTGTCGTCGCCCTGCCGCCGGGCAACCGCAAGAGTGCGGTGTTCAACCTGATGGCCGACCCGCTCTACCGCTGTGAAGCGCTCCTGGTCACACAGTCCGCCGGACGGATCGTGGAAGCGGAGATCACCGCTAGGCTCGCCAGGGAGGTCGCGGACAACGCGGCGGCCAAGGCGGCCCGCGCCGACGCTGACAAGCGGGACCAGCTCGTGGCTGAGGCCATCGGCCTCGCACAGGCCGCCGAGGCGGTCACGGTGCCCGCGAAGCCCCGTCTGCTGGCCGATGACGCCACCCCGGAGGTCATCGCCTCACTGCTGGCCGAACAGGGCGGCAGGCTCTCCGTGATGTCGGCCGAGGGCGGCATCTTCGACATCATCGCGGGACGCTACTCCGGCACCCCGAATCTGGATGTCTTCCTGCGGGGGCAGGCAGGCGACCGGCTGAGGGTGGACCGCCGGGGCCGTGAGGAGTTCATCGAGTCCCCTGCCCTGACCATGGGGCTCACCGTGCAACCCTCCGTTCTGGAGGACATTGGCCGCATCAAGGGAGCCAATGACAGGGGCCTGTTGGCCAGGTTCTTCTACTCCCTTCCGACGTCGCTCGTCGGGCACCGCACGATCCTGCCCGACCCGATCCCGGACACGGTGGCCGCCACCTACGAGGAGAAGATCACCGCCCTGACCATGTCCCTGGCCGACTGGACGGACCCGGCGGTACTCCAGCTCTCCCCCGAAGCGGGTGCCGTCCTCGTTGCGTTCGAGGAGCGCCAGGAACCGCGACTGCGGCCCCGTGGGGGCGACCTCGCTCACGTCGGGAACTGGGCCAACAAGCTGGGCGGCGCAACCTGCCGCCTGGCCGGGCTGCTCCACCTCGCCTTGCATCCCACGAACGGCCACATCGAGCCCATCAGCCCGGACACCATGCGCGCGGCGGTGAAGCTGATCGACTACTTCACCGGTCACGCCCTGGTGGTCTTCGACCTCATGGGCGCTCACCACACCGCCAACCGCGCCCATGCCGTGCTGGAGCTGCTGCGCACCCAGCAGTGGAGCGAGGTCAGCAAGCGCGACGTCATGGTGAAACTCTCCCGCTCCGAGTTCCCCACGGTCGCCGATCTGGACCCCGCGCTGGAGCTGCTGGACGACCACGGATTCATCCGCTGCCAGCCCGTCCAGCGCACCGGAGGCAGGGGCCGGCCACCGTCCCCGCGCTACCTCATCCACCCCCAGCTCAGCGACCCGACCGCCTGACCCCCGCCACAGAAACCACAGAATCACAGAAATAACCCCACCATGCCCCTGACCTGCGTAAACGCTGTCAGGGGCGGTGGGGTGGCCGTCGCCACAGAAACCCACGGAAGTCCCACACAAATACCCGCCCAGCCCAGGGCCCTTATTTCTGTGGGACTTCCTGCGGTTTCTGTGGCGCACCACCCCCACAGAGGTTTCCGCAGGTCAGACCCCCTGCCCCGGGTTTCTGTGTATTTCGTGGTTTCTGTGGCGGGCCGCCAAGGAGCGAGCCCATGCCTGACGCCCATGACGCCGTGTCCCACGCGGCAGATCCAACGCTGGTGCTGCTGACCGTCGAGGAAGCCGCCCGCCGACTCCGCGTCGGTAGAACCACCTGCTTCGCGCTGATCCGCACTGGCGCGCTGGAGTCCGTCCTGATCGGTGGACTCCGCAGGGTCCCGGTCGATGCGCCGGCCGAGTACGTGACCCGCCTCCGCACCACCCAACACGCGGCTTGATGGCCACCTGAGACAGGAGTCTGCCTATGGCAGAGAGAAGCAAGAAGGGCACCCGCCGCGCCAACGGCGAAACCGCGATCTACTTCGGAAAGGACGGACGCTGGCACGCCAGAGTGCCGATGGGCTACCGGGACAACGGCGAGCCGTACCGGAGGCACATCACCCGGCTTACGGAGGATCTCCTCATGGAGGAGGTCAAGCGGCTGGAGAAGCAGCGTGACCAGGGGACTGCCCAGCAGCCCGGGAAGCTGTGGACGGTCGAGAAGTGGCTGTGGCACTGGGTCGAGAACATCGCCAAGGAAGCCGTCAGTGAGAACACCTACGACGGCTACGAGGTGGCTGTTCGGGTGCACCTCGTGCCCGGTATCGGGAAGCACCGGATTGACCGCCTGGAGCCGGAACACCTGGAGAGCCTGTACCGCCGGATGAAGGCGAAGGGCAGCAAGCCCGCCACGGCCCACCAGGCCCACCGGACCGCCCGCACTGCGCTGGGTGAGGCGGTACGGCGCGGCCACGCGGCGAAGAACGCCGCCGCCCTGGCCAAGCCGCCGCGGGTGGAGGAGGCCGAAGACGAGATCGAGCCCTATTCGGTCGAGGAGATCCAGAGCCTGCTGATCGAGGTGAACAAGCGCCGCAATAGCGCCCGCTGGATGCTTGCCCTCGCGCTCGGGCTGCGGCAGGGGGAGACGCTGGGGCTCCGGTGGGCCGACGTGGACCTGGAGAGCGAGTACCTGAAGCTGCGCCGGAACCGGCTGCGGCCGAAGTACGCGCACGGGTGCAAGGAAGCTGCGCCGTGCGGCCGGAAGGCCGGGTACTGCCCCCTGCGCAGCCAGGTGCGGCGCGAGACGAAGAACACCAAGTCGCGCGCCGGACGTCGTGCGGTGCCCCTGCCGGGGCCCCTGGTCCGGATGCTCCGGGCGCACAAGGAGGTCCAGGCCCGAGAGCGGAGGGCGGCCGGCGACCTGTGGACCGAGTCGGAGTACGTCTTCACCAAGCCGCTCGGCGGCCCTCTCAGCCCGAACACGGACTATCACGACTGGAAGAAGCTCATCGGGGACTCGGGTGTGAGGGACGCGCGCCTGCACGACGCACGGCACACCGCCGCCACCGTGCTCATGCTGCTCGGGGTTCCGGACCGGGTCATCGACCAGATCATGGGCTGGGAGGCAGGAACCTCTGCCCGGATGCGTGCGCGGTACCTGCACGTGCCCGACGCCATGCTGAAGGACGTGGCGCAGAAGATCGGGGAGGCCATCTGGGGTCCCTCGCAGAAGAGCCTTGTGGACAAAGACCAGGACAACGGAACCTGATGAACGACGAAGGGCCCCGCTGCAAGCAGCGGGGCCCTTCGACGTATTGCCCGGTGAGAGCAATGGCGGAGGATACGAGATTCGAACTCGTGAGGGGTTGCCCCCAACACGCTTTCCAAGCGTGCGCCCTAGGCCACTAGGCGAATCCTCCGGGGCAAACAATACAAGACGTTCAGGGGTGCTCGCGAACGTGATCGTCGGGCGGCGGACCGGGACGGATCCGGGAGCGATCCCGGGGCCGATCCGGGAGGGAGAACCGGCAGGGAGAACCGGCAGGGAGAACCGGGTCCGTTCCGGGACGGATCAGCCGGCGATCCGGGAGGAGACGCCGCCGGCGATCCATGGCGGATCGCGAGGGACGCCGCCGGCGATCCAGGACGGAGCGGCGAGAGGCGTCGCGAACGACCCGGAAGTGGCCGATGGATCGGCCGGGTCGATTCCGGGTCGTTTCATCGGCTAGGGTGGGGCCAGCCCCTCACGTGGCGCTATCTCACCCAACTCCCCCAGGGCCGGAAGGCAGCAAGGGTAAGTGGGCTCTGGCGGGTGCGTGGGGGGCGTTTTGCGTTCCGGGGCGGCTCCGGCGGGGGATCCGAGGAGCCGGCGGGCGGCTGTTGTCGGTGGGCCCGGATAACCTCGTATACGTGTCGTCCCTTGCGCTGTACCGCCGCTACCGCCCCGAGTCGTTCGCCGAGGTCATCGGTCAGGAGCATGTCACCTCCCCGCTGATGCAGGCCCTGCGGAACAACCGGGTCAATCACGCGTACCTGTTCAGCGGTCCGCGAGGGTGTGGCAAGACCACCAGCGCGCGCATCCTGGCCCGCTGCCTGAACTGCGAGCAGGGCCCCACGCCGACCCCCTGCGGGGAGTGCCAGTCCTGCACGGACCTCGCGCGCAACGGCCCCGGGTCCATCGACGTCATCGAGATCGACGCCGCTTCGCACGGTGGCGTGGACGACGCCCGTGACCTGCGCGAGAAGGCCTTCTTCGGGCCCGCCTCCAGCCGCTACAAGATCTACATCATCGACGAGGCCCACATGGTCACCTCGGCGGGCTTCAACGCCCTGCTGAAGGTCGTCGAGGAGCCGCCGGAGCACCTGAAGTTCATCTTCGCCACGACCGAGCCGGAAAAGGTCATCGGCACCATCCGCTCCCGGACGCACCACTACCCCTTCCGGCTCGTCCCGCCCGGCACCCTGCGGGACTACCTGGGCGAGGTCTGCGGGCGCGAGGGCGCCACCGTCGAGGACGGCGTGCTGCCCCTCGTCGTGCGGGCCGGCGCCGGCTCGGTGCGTGACTCGATGTCGGTGATGGACCAGTTGCTCGCCGGCGCCGCCGAGCAGGGTGTGACGTACGCCATGGCGACGTCCCTCCTCGGCTACACGGACGGATCGCTGCTCGACTCGGTCGTCGACGCCTTCGCCGCCGGGGACGGGGCCGCCGCGTTCGAGGTCGTCGACCGGGTGGTGGAGGGCGGCAACGACCCCCGCCGGTTCGTCGCCGACCTGCTGGAGCGGCTGCGCGACCTGGTCATCCTGGCCGCCGTTCCCGACGCCGGGGAGAAGGGGCTCATCGACGCCCCCGCCGATGTCGTCGAGCGGATGACGGCCCAGGCGTCCGTGTTCGGCGCCGCCGAGCTGTCGCGCGCCGCCGACCTGGTCAACACCGGGCTCACCGAGATGCGGGGCGCGACCTCGCCCCGGCTCCAGCTGGAACTGATCTGTGCCCGCGTGCTGCTGCCCGCCGCCTTCGACGACGAGCGTTCCTTCCAGGCCCGCCTGGACCGCCTGGAGCGTGGCGGGTTCGCGGCGGCCGGGGCGGCGGGCGCCGTCGCGCCCGTCGCGATGCCCGCCATGGGGTACGTGCCCGGGCCCGAGGCCCACGGCATGGCCCCGGCCGGACCCGCCGGCGGAATGGCCGCCGCCCGCGCCGCCGCCCGGGCCCCCGAACCCGAGTCCGCCCCCGCGGCACCCGCGCCCCCCACCCACACCCCGGCCGCAGCCGCCCACACCCCGGCCGCCCCCACCCCGGCGGAGACCCCCGCACCCGCCCCCGCACCCGCCCCCGCGCCCGGTGCCTGGCCCGGCGCGGCCCAGCCGGGCTCCGGCGCCCCCGCCCCCGCCGAAGGTCGGCCGGGTGCCTGGCCGGGAGCCGCGAGCCCCACCACCCCCGCCCCGGCCCCCGTCGCTCAGGCCACCCCCGCCGCCGGCGCCTGGCCCAGCGCCACCGCACCCGGATCGGGAGCCTCCGCACCCGCCCCCGCCCCGGCCGCCGCCGCCCCGAGCGGCGGCCCCGCGCCGGCCATCCCCTCACCCGGCATGGCCGCCGGCGCGGGCCAGGTACAGGCCATGTGGCCCGGTGTCCTGGAGGCCGTGAAGAACCGCCGCCGCTTCACCTGGATCCTGCTCAGCCAGAACGCCCAGGTCACCGGCTTCGACGGAACGACGTTGCAGCTCGGCTTCCCCAATGTCGGAGCCCGCGACAACTTCGCGAGCAGCGGCAGCGAGGACGTCCTCAAGGCCGTCCTCGCCGAGCAGTTCCAGGTCAACTGGAAGATCGAAGCCGTGATCGGCGGCGGCACGCCCGTGCCCGCCGTGGGCTCGTACTCCGCCCCGGCGGCTCCCGCGTACAGTCCGCCGCCCCCGCAGCAGCAGGCCCCGGCCCCGCCTTCGCAGCAGTCGTCGCAGTCGGCCCCGTACCAGCAGCCGCCTCAGCAGTCCGCGTCCTCACCCCGGCCGCCCGAACGGCAGGCGCCCCCGCCGGTCGCCCCCGAGGACGACGTCCCCGAGGAGGACGATCCCGACCTCGTCGACAGCGCCCTGACCGGACACGACCTGATCGTGCGGGAGCTCGGAGCCACCGTTGTGGAGGAATACACGAACGAGTAGCGGCCGTCTCATTGGGTGGCCGCACGAAAGGGAATCCGGAGGGCGGGCTACGCTTCATGGCGTGAAGGTCCTCGTCATCGGCGGCGGCGCCCGCGAACACGCCCTGTGCCGCTCTCTGTCCCTCGACCCCGACGTCAACGCGCTGTACTGCGCTCCCGGCAACGCCGGCATCTCCGAGGTGGCCGAACTGCGCCCGGTCGACGCCCTCGACGGTGACGCGGTGGCCCGCCTCGCCGTCGAGCTCGGCGCCGACCTGGTCGTCGTCGGACCGGAGGCCCCGCTGGTCGCCGGGGTCGGCGACGCCGTCCGCGCGGCCGGCATCCCCGTCTTCGGCCCCTCCGCCGACGCGGCCCGACTGGAGGGCTCCAAGGCCTTCGCCAAGGACGTGATGGCTGCGGCAGGGGTTCCGACCGCCCGCAGCTACGTGTGCACCACCCCGGAAGAGGTGGACGCGGCCCTCGACGCCTTCGGCGCCCCGTACGTCGTCAAGGACGACGGCCTCGCCGCCGGCAAGGGCGTCGTGGTCACCGACGACCTCGCCGCCGCCCGCGCGCACGCGCTGGCCTGCGACCGGGTCGTCATCGAGGAGTTCCTCGACGGCCCCGAGGTCTCCCTCTTCGCCATCACCGACGGGGTCACCGTCCTGCCCCTCCAGCCCGCGCAGGACTTCAAGCGCGCGCTCGACGGCGACGCGGGCCCCAACACCGGCGGCATGGGCGCGTACTCGCCGCTCCCCTGGGCCGACCCCAAGCTGGTCGACGAGGTCATGGCCTCCGTCCTGCAACCCACCGTCGACGAGCTCCGCCACCGCGGCACCCCCTTCTCCGGGCTGCTGTACGCCGGTCTGGCGATCACCTCGCGCGGGGTCCGGGTCATCGAGTTCAACGCCCGCTTCGGCGACCCCGAGACCCAGGTCGTCCTCGCCCGCCTGCGCACCCCGCTCGCGAGCGTGCTGCTGAACGCGGCCCGGGGCACCCTGGACACCGAGCCGCCGCTCGCCTGGCGCGAGGACGCCGCCGTCACCGTCGTCATCGCCTCGCACAACTACCCCGAGACCCCGCGCACCGGGGACCCGATCGAGGGTCTGGCCGACGTGGCCGCGCAGGACGCCCCGCACGCGTACGTGCTGCACGCCGGAACCCGCCGCGACGGCGACTCCGTCGTCAGCGCGGGCGGCCGCGTCCTCTCGGTGACGGCGACCGGTTCCGATCTGGCGCAGGCCCGCGAGAGGGCGTATAAGGCCGTCGCCCGGATCCGGCTCGACGGCTCGCAGCACCGCACGGACATCGCGGCGAAGGCCGCCGAAGGCCGCTGAACAGCGGAACGACGTGAACGCGGGCCCGGGCGCACTCTGTGCGCCTGGGCCCGCGCGTGCGACTGCATCCGGCCGCGTTCGAACGCACCCACCTTTACCCAAAGCCATTCCATCGGGTGATGGTGCCCCGGACCGCCTGACTCTCGCGCCGGCCCCAACTAGGGTGCGGCGCAAGCGTTCCGGCACATGGCCCACCGGCATTGCGATGTCGGTGGCTGGTGTCACAGTGGGGGAGTGAGCAAAGCCGCCGCAGGGCAGAGGGGGGTGAGGTCCGGCCGTGTCCGGAACCGGTTCGATCGCTGAAGGTGGGACGCCGTCCGCGCGTTCCCGAGCCCTCGCCGTGCTGCGGGTCCGCAGCAGGGCGCTGGCCCTCGCGCTGCTGCCCGCCGCCCTCGCGGTGGTGCTCGTCGCCGCCCGGACGACGGGGCGGCTGGCCGGTGACCCCTGGCCCGCGGTGACCCTGACCGTCTGCGCCGTCGCCGCCGTCGTGCTGCTGGTCGGCGGGGTCTTCGCCGCCGTCGTGCTGCGGGCCGGCCCCGCCGTGACACCGACGGTGCCGCTGTCCGAGACCGCCGCCCCCGATCTGTACCGCCTGGTGCGCGACCTCGCCGACCGCATGGACGTGCCCGCGCCCTCCGCGATAGCCCTGACCCCGGACTGCGACAGCTGGCTGGAGGACCGCACCCATCCCGCCCACCGTCGCGCGGACACGGCGGCCGGCCGGCCCGAGTCCGAGCCCGGCGCGGCCCCCGTGCTGGTGATCGGTTCGCCGTTCCTGTGGTGGATGCGGGTCGCGGAACTCCGGGCGGTCCTCGCGCCGGTCGTCGCCGGCACGGGCCCCTCCGCCCATCCCGACATAGCCGACGCCCGCTCCTTCGTACGGGGGCTCGACGCCGCCGTGGACGTGGGCACCAGGCCCGGCCTCGGCTGGATCGCCCCGCCGGCCCGGCTGCTGCTGCGCCTGTGTCGGGTGGACGCCGCGGAGATGGAGCGCGGGGTGGCCGCCGCCGCGTCGGATCGCGCCCAAGGCGTGGACTACGGGCTGCGCATCGTCGCCCAGGAGCAGGTCGGGCTGGCCTACGCGGGCTGGGACCGGCTGCTGACCCGGGTGGCCCTGCCGGCCTGGCGGATGGGCCGGTGGCCCGCACGGCTCGACGCCGGCGTGGTGTCCGCGCTGACCGAGCTGTCCCGCCGCGACCGCCTCGCGGACGGGTTCACCTCCCGGCTCGGCGAGCGCCCCGCCTGCGATCTGCTGGAGCAGCCGGGCGCGGTCGACGAGGCCGCCTCGCTGCTGGCCGCGCGGCTCTTCCACGGCGGTCCGGCCGAGGCGGGTCCGGACTGGTCCCCGGTGGACTGGGCCGCGTACCCGGAGGAGGTCGTGGACCGCAAGTGGCGCACGGAGGCCGCCCGACTGCACGCCGCCCTCGACGGGCTGGCGGCGCCCGCCGCCCCCACGGTGGAGCGGGTCATCGCCTACCTCACGGACGCCGTCCCCGCCGGGGAGTCGCTGGCGGGCAGGCTCAGCGGGGACCTCGCTCGGCAGGAGTCGGGGCCGGACTCGGCCGTGGCGCGGACCGCGGACGCCGTTCCGCTGTTCCCGCTCCAGGCGCCGCGCAGTGGGCGGGACCTGCTGGCCGACCACGTGACGGCGCTGGTCTGTTGTGCGGCCGTGGACTCCGCCGGGGCCGCGCCGGGCCTGGACTGGCTCGACGGCCCCGTGCTGCTGGTGGGCGGAGCACGCCGGTCGGACCTCGGGCCCCGAGTGCTGTCCCTGGTCGAGGACGGCGACCCGGAGCCGCTGCGGGACTGGCTCCAGGAGATCGGAGTCCGCCCGGAGAAGCCGGTCCGGCTGGTGTGAGGCGCGGCCGGCGCCGCTCGCGCCCGCGCGCCCGCGCGCGCTCCCTGGCCCCGGATCGCCCCCGGCGGCGCCCGGTCATGTGACAAGGCTTTTTCGCGACGAACGGTGACGGAGTGCGCGCGTTATGTGATGTGCTGGGGTCGACGGATGCACGTTCGGGGGAGCGAGGGAGGGGAGCGGGATGAGTGCGGACCAGATCCGGCGGTGGGAATCAGGTGCGCTGGCGCACGCGGTGAACGATCCCTTCGGGCAGGGACCGCTGCCCTGGTTCCGGGGCAGCGAGCTGTACTTCGACGACACCGGCCAGGTCGTCCCCTGGTACGTCGACCCCGCCGTCGCCCCCGGCCAGATCCCGCGCGCCCGCAGCGGCGGCGGCCCGCTCACCGCCGACGACGTCCACCGACAGATCAAGGGCTTCGCCTCCACCGGCGCCGTGTCCCCCGGCGAGGCGATCGACTTCCACATCACCGTGGACCCGCCGCAACAGTTCTCCGTCGACATCTACCGCATCGGCCACTACGCGGGCGACGGCGCCAGCAAGATCCACTCCAGTCCCCGGCTCTCCGGCATCGTCCAGCCGGCCCCGCTCGCCGCCGACCGGACGGTCTCCTGCCACCACTGGTGGCTGTCCTGGCGGCTCCAGGTCCCCTCGTACTGGAACGTCGGCGCGTACGTGGCCGTCCTGACGACCGTGGACGGCTACCGCTCCCACATCCCCTTCACGGTCCGCGACGATCAGCCCGCCGACCTGCTGCTCCTGCTGCCCGACATCACCTGGCAGGCCTACAACCTCTACCCGGAGGACGGCCACACCGGCGCGAGCCTCTACCACGCCTGGGACGAACAGGGCCGCCTCCTCGGGGAGCGGGACGCCGCCACCACCGTGTCCTTCGACCGCCCCTACGCGGGCGCGGGCCTGCCGCTCCACGTGGGCCACGCCTACGACTTCATCCGCTGGGCCGAGCGCTACGGCTACGACATCGCCTACGCCGACACCCGGGACCTGCACGCCGGCCGCGTCGACCCCACCCGCTACCGGGGCCTGGTCTTCCCAGGGCACGACGAGTACTGGTCGGCCCCCATGCGCCGCACCGTGGAGCGCGCCCGCGAGCACGGCACCTCGCTCGTATTCCTCTCCGCCAACACCATGTACTGGCAGGTCGAACTGGCCCCCTCCCCGTCCGGGGTCGAGGACCGGCTCCTCACCTGCCGAAAGCGGCGCGGACCCGGCCGCCCCAGCCTCTGGCGCGAGGTCGACCGCCCGGAACAGCAACTGCTCGGCATCCAGTACGCGGGACGGGTCCCCGAGCCCGCGCCCCTGATCGTGCGCAACGCCACGCACTGGCTCTGGGACTCCACCGGCGCCGCCGAGAACGACGAGCTCGACGGACTGGTCGCCGGCGAGGCCGACCGGTACTTCCCGCGCACCCAGCTTCCCGAACACCAGGACCGGATCCTGCTCGCGCACTCCCCGTACCTCGACAGCGAGGGCGCCAAGCGCCACCAGGAGACGTCCCTGTACCGGTCGCCCAGCGGCGCCTGGGTGTTCGCGTCCGGCACCTTCGCCTGGTCCCCGGCGCTCGACCGCCCCGGCCACGTGGACGAACGGGTCCAGCGGGCCACGGCCAACCTCCTCGACCGGATCTGCAAGCACGACTGACACGCCCCCACACCAGACACGGCCCCCACGCCCGGCACGGCCCCCGGCACCCCCCACCCACCGCACCGGACCGCACCGCACCGCCGGCCGACGCGGCATCCCGCACCGCACCGCCGGCCGACGCGGCATCCCGCACCGCACCGCCGGCCGACGCGACGGGCCGCGCCCCCTGGCGAGGGCGCGCGGCCCCGTACGGGACAATGGGACCGCGCTCGTACAGAACCACAGGGAGACCCCGTGTCCGGATTCGTCGAAAAGCCCGAGCCGGCTCAGGTGCCGGGCCTCGTCCACCTCCACACCGGCAAGGTCCGCGATCTCTACCGCGACGAGGACGGCAACCTCGTCATGGTCGCCAGTGACCGGCTGTCCGCCTTCGACTGGGTCCTGCCCACCGAGATCCCGGACAAGGGCCGGGTCCTGACCCAGCTCTCCCTGTGGTGGTTCGACCAGCTCAGGGAACTGGTCCCGAACCACGTCATCGGCACCACCCTGCCCGCCGGCGCCCCCGCCGACTGGGCCGGCCGCACGCTGATCTGCCAGAACCTCGACATGGTGCCGATCGAGTGCGTGGCCCGCGGCTACCTCACCGGCTCCGGCCTCGCCGAGTACGAGCGGACCCGCACCGTCTGCGGACTCGGCCTGCCCGAGGGCCTCGTGGACGGCTCCGAGCTGCCCGGCCCCATCTTCACCCCGGCCGCCAAGGCCGAGGTGGGCGAGCACGACGAGAACGTCTCCTACGAGGAGGTCGCGCGCACCGTCGGCACCGAGACCGCCGCGCTGCTGCGCCAGGCCACCCTGGCCGTCTACACCCGCGCCCGGAACATCGCCCGCGACCGGGGCATCATCCTGGCCGACACCAAGTTCGAGTTCGGCTTCGGCGCCGACGGGACCCTGGTCGCCGCCGACGAGGTGCTGACCCCGGACTCCTCGCGGTTCTGGCCGGCCGACCAGTGGAAGCCGGGCCGCGCCCAGCCCTCCTTCGACAAGCAGTACGTCCGCGACTGGCTGACCTCCCCCGCCTCCGGCTGGGACCGCGCCGGTGAACTCCCGCCCCCGGCATTGCCGCAGGAGGTCGTGGAGCAGACCAGCGCCAAGTACATCGAGGCGTACGAGCGGCTCACCGGCCTGACCTGGACCGCGAAAACCGGTCGCTGACCGGTCGCTGACCGGTCCCGTGTCCCCGGCCCGCCGAGCGGGCCGGGGAAGCCGAACGGCCCGTGAACACGAAGAAGCCCCCCGGTCCGAGGATCGGGGGGCTTCTTCGTACAGAGCGGACAACGCGACTCGAACGCGCGACATCCACCTTGGCAAGGTGGTGCTCTACCAACTGAGCTATGTCCGCATGCGCCGTAGCGCGGTACCCACTATACCCAACCCCGCTGCCGTGCGAGACGCACTGCCGTGTGCCGGTTCTCGGCCCCCAGCTTCGTCGCCGCCGAGGACAGGTAGTTGCGCACCGTTCCCTGCGTCAGGCAGGCCCGCTCCGCGATCTCGGCGATCGGCGCCCCGTCCCCCGCGAGTTCCAGCACCTCCGCCTCGCGGGCGGTCAGCGGAGAGTCCCCCGCGCTGATCGCGTCCGCCGCCAACTCGGGGTCCACGTAACGGCCTCCGGCGTGCACGGTCCGGATCAGCTCGGCCAGTCGCTGCGCCGACACCGTCTTCGGCGCGAAGGCCCGCACGCCCGCCGCGAGGGCCCGCTTGAGGTGGCCGGGCCGGCCGTGACTGGTCACGATCATGACCTTGCAGTCGGGGAGTTCGGACCGCAGCGATGTGGCGACACTCACACCGTCCGCCCCCGGCATCTGCAGGTCCAGCACGGCGACGTCCGGACGGTGCGCCCGGGCCATCGCCAGGGCCTCCGGCCCCGAGGCCGCCTCCGCGACGACCAGCAGGTCGTCCTCCAAGGCCAACAGCGCGGCCAGGGCGCCGCGGATCAGGTGTTCGTCATCGGCGAGCAGTACGCGTACGGGGCTCACGCCCGCACCTCCAGTCATGGGCCCGGGGCTCACGCCCGCGCCTCCAGTCGTGGGCCCGGGGCTCACGCCCGCACCTCCAGTCATGGGCCCGGGCCTCACGCCCGCACCGTCGGTCGTTGTTCGGGGACCCGCGCCAGCAGCCGGAACCGGCCCCCCTCCGCCGAGCCCGCCGACAGGGTTCCGTCGACCGCCGCGAGGCGCTCGCGCAGCCCCGCGAGCCCCGATCCGGGCGGACCGGACGGCGCCTCGGGGGCCCCGTCGTTCTCCACCAGCAAGGTCAGCGCGCCCGAGCCGTCCGGGGCCTCGGCCAGCCGGATCAGGCAGCTCTGCGCGTCGCCGTGCCGCAGTACGTTGGTGGTCGCCTCCCGCACCACCCAGCCCAGGGCCGACTGCACCTCGGCGGGCAGCGCCCGGCGGTCCTCGTACTCGACCCGGCAGTCCATCCCGGCCGCGCTGAGCACCCCGCGCGCACCCTCCAGCTCCACCGCCAGGTCCGCCTCGCGGTAGCCGCGCACGACGTCCCGTACCTCGCGCTGCGACTCGCGGGCGATCCGCTGGACCTCGATCATCTGCTCCACCGCCTCGGGCCGGCCGCGCCGGGCCAGTTGCACCGCGAGCTCGCTCTTGAGGGCGACGACCGCCAGGTTGCGCCCCATCACGTCGTGCAGGTCCCGGCCGAACCGCAACCGCTCCTCGGCCACCGCGAGCTGGGCCTGGAGCTCCCGGGCGCGGTCGAGTTCGTACACGATCCGCAGCAGCCACCCCGAGAACCCGCAGGCGAAGCTGAGGAACAGGCCGGTCAGCAGCACCCCGATGGCATACCCGACGCCCTCCTGCGCCGGCAGCCCGACGGCCACCACGGTCAGGCCGGTGGCCGCGGCGTGGGCCGGCGCGACGAACCACATGTGCCGGGCCTTCTCCAGGCACATCACCAGCGAGCCGGTGGCGAAGCAGGTCAGGCCCGTCACCAGCATCGGGGCGACGGCCTCGTCGACGTGCCCGGTCCGGCGCAGGACGAGAACGCTCAGGCACCCGGCGGCCGTCACGACCACCGTCGCCGCCGCCACCCACACCGGACGCTCCCGGCGCCCCACCAGCCAGTCCAACGCCCGGGAGGAGAGGAACCCGACGAGCACGGAGTGCCCGCACATCAGCGCCAACAGGATCAGGTCGACGGAGCCCGGGGCTTTGCGCGGACCGAGGACCAGGCCGCCGACTCCGAAGGTCAGGATCTCGATCGCCACGAAGAGGTGGAACGACCACCGCGTGTAGAGCTCGACCTTCCCCGCACTGCTGCGGTTCTTCCACCACCCCGTCAGCTTCGACACGGTCCCAGCCCCCCGACCTCGTTCACGGCTCCACGCCGACCGGCGGCGCGGTTCCCGGCGCGACCACCGGTGGACAGCAAACACGGTGTCCACGGTCCAGGCCAACGCGACGAGCGCGGCGAGGTCCGGCCGCGCCCCACCGGGAAGGAGACTCCGCCGGCGGCTCGCTGTGTCGCTCACCACACAAGCCTCGCGACCGACCGGCCGCGCCGGCAGTGCGCGCTGTCATGGCGGGAGATGACATATGTCAGCCGGGGCCGGGCAAAGGCGCGGGTATAGGGGTGAACACACGACAAAGGCCCCGATCAATGATCGGGGCCTTTGTCACACTGAGCGGACGACGCGACTCGAACGCGCGACATCCACCTTGGCAAGGTGGTGCTCTACCAACTGAGCTACGTCCGCATGCAACGACGTAAAGCCGTGCGCTGCGAGCATCACTCTACCTGATCCACAACCGTGGTCGGTAAAGCGTGCAGAGCGGGTGACAGGGATTGCACACTGCGCCTCCCCCCTGGAAGGGGGGTGTTCTGCTACTGAACTACACCCGCACGACTTCGGGGTCTTGACCTTGCGGCCTCGCCCCTTGGCGTGATCCACACACTAGCCGATCGGAGGGGGTGGATGGCAAATCCGGGGTCAGTGGGCAGCGTTGTAGGCCTCGTAGACGCGCTTGGGGATGCGTCCGCGCGGCGGCACGTCGTGGTGGTTGGACCGGGCCCAGGCCCGGACGACCGCCGGATCGGGGGCGATCGACGTGTGCTTGTACGCCTTCCCCGATCGCGCCTGGCGGCGGCCGGCGGCCACGAAGGGGGCGAGGCTCTTCCGCAGTTTCTTTGCGTTGGCGACATTGAGGTCGATCTCGTACGACTTACCGTCCAGTGCGAACACGACCGTTTCCGCCGCTTCTCCGCCATCGATGTCATCGGAGATCGTGACTACTACGCGCTGCGCCACGGATATCGGTCCCTTCGTGCGAGGTCACCGCGTGCTGACATGCGGTGATGTCGCCTGTGTGGATGTTTCGGAGCAATGCATCAATCCGTCGGAATCCCGACTGATTCCTTTGTACCGTGATTCGCATTGAATTGCGAAGCCCAGTTAATTCTCTCCGCGTGTCCTGCCGCAATCCCGAGCACGTGGTTTTCCGGTGGATTTTGCGAAGCGTTGGTGAAGCTGAAACCGATCGCGGATCATGCCCAAGGTATATCTACCCGCGTAGAAATTTTCGCCGGGTACGCTGATGGAACCGCCTTCGCACCAACCACCACACGGGAGTGCCAGTGGCACGCGTCGTAGTCGACGTCATGCTCAAGCCGGAGATCCTCGACCCCCAGGGCCAGGCGGTGCAGCGTGCACTGCCGCGGCTGGGCTTCGAGGGAATCGCCGACGTCCGCCAGGGGAAGCGCTTCGAACTGGAGGTGGAGGGACCGGTCGACCAGGCCGCCCTCGACCGCATCCACAAGATGGCCGAAACCTTCCTTGCCAACACCGTCATCGAAGACTTCACCGTGAAGGTCGAGGCCTGAGGGTGACCACTCGCATCGGAGTCGTCACGTTCCCCGGAACGCTCGACGACCGTGACTCGCTGCGCGCCATCCGCCTCGCGGGAGCCGAGCCGGTCTCGCTGTGGCACCGCGACAAGGACCTGCACCAGGTCGACGCGGTCGTCCTCGCGGGCGGCTTCTCCTACGGGGACTACCTGCGCGCCGGGGCCATCTCCCGCTTCTCGCCGGTGATGGAGACCATCATCGAGCAGGCCAGGGCCGGCATGCCGGTCCTCGGCATCTGCAACGGCTTCCAGGTCCTCACCGAGGCCCATCTGCTGCCGGGGGCGATGCTCCGCAACACCGACCTGCACTTCATCTGCCGCGAGCAGAAGCTGCGGGTGGAGAACGCGGAGACCGCGTGGACCGGCGACTACAGCGCCGGCCAGGAGATCTCCGTACCGCTCAAGAACATGGACGGCCGCTACACGGCCGACGAGCGCGTGCTGGACGAACTGGAGGCCGAAGGCCGAGTGGCCTTCCGGTACCTGGACGGGAACCCGAACGGTTCGCTGCGCGACATCGCCGGCATCACCAACGCCGCGGGCAACGTCGTCGGTCTCATGCCGCACCCCGAGCACGCGGTGGAACCGCTGATCGGGACGGGCCGCACCGACGGCCTCCCGTTCTTCACCTCGGTCCTGAAGAAGCTGGTCAGCGCATGAGCCTCGACACCGTCAAGAACGCCACCGACACCCCGGACGCCTCCCAGCCGTGGAAGGAACTCGGCCTCAAGGAGGACGAGTACGCCCGCATCCGGGAGATCCTCGGCCGCCGCCCCACGGGCGCCGAGCTCGCCATGTACTCGGTCATGTGGTCCGAGCACTGCTCGTACAAGAGCAGCAAGGTCCACCTGAAGCAGTTCGGCGAGAAGGTCCCGCAGAACGACGCCATGCTCGTCGGCATCGGCGAGAACGCCGGCGTCGTCGACGTGGGCCAGGGTTACGCGGTCACCTTCAAGGTCGAGTCGCACAACCACCCCTCCTACATCGAGCCCTACCAGGGCGCGGCCACCGGCATCGGCGGCATCGTCCGCGACATCCTCGCGATGGGCGCCCGTCCGATCGCGGTCGTCGACCCGCTGCGCTTCGGTGCGGCCGACCACCCCGACACCCGGCGCGTCCTGCCGGGCGTCGTCGCGGGCATCGGCGGCTACGGCAACTGCCTGGGTCTGCCGAACATCGGCGGCGAGGTCGTCTTCGACGCCTGCTACCAGGGCAACCCGCTGGTCAACGCCGGTTGCATCGGTGTGATGAAGCACGAGGACATCCACCTGGCCAAGGCCTCCGGCCCCGGCAACAAGGTCATCCTCTACGGCGCCCGCACCGGCGGCGACGGCATCGGCGGCGTGTCCGTGCTGGCCTCGGAGACCTTCGACGACTCGAAGCCGACCAAGCGCCCCGCCGTCCAGGTCGGCGACCCCTTCCAGGAGAAGCTCCTCATCGAGTGCACCCTGGAGATCTTCAAGGAGAAGCTGGTCGCGGGCATCCAGGACCTCGGCGGCGCCGGGCTCTCCTGCGCCACCTCCGAGCTGGCCTCCGCGGGCTCCGGCGGCATGCGCGTCGAGCTCGACACCGTGCCGCTGCGCGACGCGACGCTCTCGCCCGAGGAAATCCTCATGAGCGAGTCGCAGGAACGCATGTGCGCGATCGTCGAGCCGCAGTACGTGGACCGCTTCATGGAGATCTGCGAGAAGTGGGACGTCATCGCCACCGTCATCGGTGAGGTGACCGACGGCGAGCGCCTGGAGATCTTCTGGCACGGTGAGCAGATCGTGGACGTGCCCCCGGGCACCGTCGCCCACGAGGGCCCGGTCTACAACCGGCCGTACGCCCGCCCCGCGTGGCAGGACGCCCTCCAGGCCGACGACGCGGGCAAGCTGCCCCGTCCGCAGACCTCCGAGGAGCTCCGCGCGCAGGTCCTGGCGCTGGTCTCCTCCCCGAACCAGGCCTCCAAGTCCTGGATCACCGACCAGTACGACCGCTTCGTCCAGGGCAACACGGTGCTCTCGCAGCCCGAGGACGCCGGCATGGTCCGCATCGACGAGGACACCAACCTCGGCGTCGCGATGGCCACCGACGGCAACGGCCGCTTCGCGAAGCTCGACCCGTACACGGGCGCGCAGCTCGCGCTGGCCGAGGCGTACCGCAACGTCGCCGCGACCGGCGCCAAGCCGCTCGCCATCTCCGACTGCCTCAACTTCGGTTCGCCGGAGGACCCGGGCGTCATGTGGCAGTTCGCCGAGGCCACCCGCGGTCTCGCGGACGGCTGCCTGGAGCTGGGCACCCCGGTGACCGGCGGCAACGTCTCGCTGTACAACCAGACCGGCGACACCGCGATCCACCCGACCCCGGTCGTGGCGGTCCTCGGTGTGATCGACGACGTCAACCGCCGTACGCCGATGGCGTTCGCGGAGGCCGGTCAGCTGCTGTACCTGCTTGGCGACACCGCCGAGGAGTTCGGCGGCTCGGCCTGGTCCGAGGTCGTCCACCAGCACCTCGGCGGCCTGCCGCCGAAGGTGGACCTGGGCCGCGAGAAGCTGCTCGGCGAGATCCTGATCTCGGCCTCGCGCGACGGCATGATCGACGCCGCGCACGACCTGTCCGACGGCGGCGTGATCCAGGCGCTCACCGAGTCCTGCCTGCGCGGCGGCAACGGTGCGCGGATCGTGGTGCCCGAGGGCCTGGACGCCTTCACCTTCCTGTTCTCCGAGTCCGCGGGCCGCGCCGTCGTGGCCGTTCCGCGCAGCGAGGAGCTCCGCTTCACCGACATGTGCGGTGCGCGGGGCCTGCCCGCCGCCCGCATCGGCGTGGTGGACGGCGAGGAGATCGAGATCCAGGGCGAGTTCACGATCGCGCTCGCGGAACTGCGGACCGCCCACGAGGCGACGATCCCGGCGCTGCTCGCCTGATCCCGCCCGTGCCGTCGTCGAGCCCCCGCCCGGAATTCCTCCGGGCGGGGGCTCGGTCGTTCGGCCAGGTCGAGGTCCGGGCTGATCGCGCCGGATAGGGTCGCCCCATGCCCACCGCCCGGAAGAAGCCGCGTACCTACGACTCCGCCAGGATCCGCGCGGCCGTCACCGCGCAGTTCGACCACATCGCCGCGGCGGTGGCGACGCTCACCCCCGAGCAGCTGGCCCGCCCCACGCACCTCGGCGACTGGACGGTGCGGGACCTCGCCGCGCACATCGCCTGGATCGTCCGGTCGATTCCCGAGGCGGTGGCGCTGCCCGAACCGGCCAAGGCCGAGCTGACCGTCCGGGACTGGCCCTTCGCCACGTCCCGGATCGCCGCGCGGATCGACGAACTGGCCCGGGAGACCGCCGCCGGCGAGGAACTCGGTCCGCTGTACGAGGAGTCGGCGACCCGGCTCGCCGAACTGCTCCGCGTCGTCCCGGACGGCCGGCTGCTCGGACTGCGGGTCGGGGCGATGGCCTTCGGACCGTTCATGGTCACCCGCACGGTCGAGCTGGTCGTCCACACCGACGACCTCAACCGGGCCGCCGACCTGGACGTCCCGATCGACCGGCAGGCGCTGGCCGCCTGCACCCGGCTGCTCGCCGACGCCCTCGCGGACAGGGCACCCGGGGGCTCGGTGGAGCTGCGGATCCCGCCCTTCGCCGTGGTCCAGTGCCTGGAGGGCCCCCGGCACACCCGGGGCACCCCGCCCAACGTGGTGGAGAGCGACCCGCTGACCTGGATCCGGCTCGCGACGGGCCGTACGACCTGGGACGAGGCGTTGCACGGAGCGCGGCTCAGCGCGAGCGGGGAGCGGGCCGATCTGGGCGCGCTGCTGCCGTTGATGGGCTGAGGGAAACCCTCCCCGCAGGGCCGGACGTCGGGCCGAGGACGAACGGAGGGGAACCGTCCGGGCACCTCGCCCGTCCCAGGTGCATGCGTCAGCAACGGCACGTCCTCGCCGCCCTCACGCTCGCCGTCACCGTCACCACCGCGGTGACCGCCTGCGCGGACCAGACGACCCCCGCCGGCCCGGATCCATCCCCGGGCTTGCCGGGCACGAGTTGGTCCGTGGAAAGCGTGACCGTGGACGGGAAGACCCTGACCGCACCCGCAGCGGCCCGACTGGCCATCGGCGCCGAGGCCCCGTACGAGGCCACGGGCAACTACGGCTGCAACGGCCTGTCGGCCAAGGTGGAGATCAAGGGCTCGACCATGAACGTCCAACCGGGTTCCAGGACCGCGATGGCCTGCCCGGACATCGCGTTCGAGACGGCTTTCGCCAAGCTCTTCCGGGGCGCGCTCACGATCGAGACCCGGCCGGAACACCTCACCCTGAAGACCACCGACGGCAACACCATCTCCCTGACCACGAAGCCCCGGACCCCGGACGCGCCGCTCACCGCCACCGACTGGAACACGGACTCCCTGATCCAGGGCGCGACGGTGTCCTCGCTGCCCGCCGAGGCGGCGGGCAAGGCCCGGTTCACGATCGCCGCCGACGGCGCCGCGAGCGGCAACCTCGGCTGCAACCGGTTCTCCGCCCGGGCCGTCGTCGAGGGGCCCCGGATCACCTTCGGGCCCCTGACCTCGACCCGGATGGCCTGCACGGGCCCGGCCGGTGACGTCGAGCGGGCCCTGACCGCGCTGTTCGCCAGTGGCCCCCTCGAACACCGCGTCCAGGGCGACACCCTGACGCTGACCGCCACCGACGGCAGCGGCAAGGGCCTTGGAGCCAAGGCGGCCTCCGCGGTCGAATGACCCCGCCCGCGCCCGGCCGGTGTCCACAGCCTGTGGACACCGGCCGGGCCCGAGCCCGGGGCGGGTTCCGCGCGCCGGCCGATCAGGCCGGGTACGGGAGCAGCGTCGCGTCCGTCTTCTCCCAGGCCGCCCGCAGTTCGGCCAGCCTGGCAGGTTCCACGGCCGCCTTGTCGGCCTGCTCGCGGACGTCCCCGGCCAGGTTGAACAGCTGGTCCTTGCCGGCCTTGCCCCGGTAGTACTTCCAGTCCCCGCGGCGCAGCGCCCGCTCGCCCCGCACCCGCCAGAACAGGTTCCGCTCCGCGACCCTCTCGCCCCGCACCAGGTACCCGGCCAGGCTCACCCCGTCGAGCGGGTACGCGCGGTTCGGTCGGGCCCCGGCCAGTTCCAGCAGGGTCGCCGTCCAGTCCGGGCTGAACACCGGGACGTGGCTGACCTGCCCGCCGTCCAGGCGCGCGGGCCAGCGCACGATGTTCGGCACCCGGATCCCGCCCTCCTGGAGCGAGGCCTTGTTGCCGGAGAGCGGCCAGTTGTACGAGAAGCGCTCGCCCCCGTTGTCGCTGGAGAAGACGACCAGGGTGTCCTCCTCCTGGCCGGAGCGCTTCAGGGCCTTCAGCACCTCGCCGATCGAGCGGTCGAGGTCCTCGACCATCTCCTTGTACTTCTCCACGGACCCGCCGTCCTGGTGCCACAGGGCCCGACCGTCGCCCGCCTTGATCCGGCGGACGATCTCGGCACTCTCCTTCGTGTCCCCGTCCGCGATCCAAGGCCAGTGCGGGGTGGTGAAGTTGAGGTTCAGCAGCCACGGCTTGCCGTGGTGGTCGCGGGAGACGTACTCGCTCGCCCGCTCGGTGATGATCCGCGTGTAGTAGCGCAGGTCCTTGTACTCGGCGTCGCCCTCGTAGAGGTCGTACTCCCCGCCCAGGCCCAGCTTGGAGTAGTACTCCAGGGCCCCTCCGAAGTTGCCGAAGAACTCGTCCCAGCCGGACCTGGTGGGGCTGTAGTCCGGCAGGTACCCGGCGTGCCACTTGCCGATCAACGCGGTCGCGTAGCCGGACTCCTTGAGCAGTGAGGCCAGCGTCGGATGGGTGGGCTCCAGCCCCGCGGACTTGTCGGCGATCGGCTCGGCCAGCCCGCCCTTGGTACGGCCCGGGTAGCGCCCGGTGTACAGGCTGAAGCGGGTCGGTGAGCAGGTCGCGGAGCCGGAGTACGCGTCGGTGAACCGGACTCCCTGACGGGCGAGCCGGTCCAGGTTCGGGGTTTTGATGTGCGGTGACCCGTACGAGGACAGGTCCGCCCAGCCGAGGTCGTCGCCGAGGATGAACAGGATGTTCGGCCGCCGGGAGTGACGCCCCCGGGCGGCCTTGAACTCCCGCTCCTCGGGGCCGGCGTGCCGGGCGTCGGCGGACACGGAGGCGGTCCCGGACGCGGGTGCGGCGGCAGCCGGCGAGGCGGCCCCCAGCCCGACGGCCGCGGCGGCGGCGCTCACGCCCACGGCCCCACCGAAGGCGCGTCGGGACAGGGGGGATTCAGACGAGGTCACAGATGCTCCAAGGCATGGCCCGCCGGCCGACATCGCGGCGGCGCGGGACGGCGCACGGCACGGCGAGACGGCTGGAGCGAGCGGAAAGGCACTGCGGGGGAAATCGGCGACAAGCGCCGGGAAAGTCAGAAAAGGCGCGCCGGAGCGCGGGGCGGAACTACGCCCGGCAACAACAGATGGCGCTCGCGACACGGACCAGGTCCACGTGCCGGCGCTCGACGAGGGTGACGGTGCGGTCACCGAGAGGCTGCATGAGCCGGAAGCTTGTACGAATCGACGACCCACTGTCAACCAGGGCATTCCGGATATCGAGACAGTCACCCTCCGCACGGGTTACCCGACTGTCCGCACTGTGACTTTTACGGGCCGTCCCCAATTCGGACCAGTGGTCGATCTCGCCTACACTCGGGAGCGTGCCTCGTGGTGATGGACGACTCAACCACGACCTGCTCCCCGGCGAAAAGGGCCCCCAGGACGCTTGCGGCGTCTTCGGTGTCTGGGCTCCGGGTGAAGAGGTCGCCAAGCTCACCTACTTCGGACTGTATGCGCTGCAGCACCGCGGACAAGAGTCCGCGGGAATCGCTGTGAGCAACGGTTCCCAGATCCTCGTCTTCAAGGACATGGGCCTCGTTTCCCAGGTCTTCGACGAAACCTCTCTCGGCTCGCTCCAAGGTCATATCGCGGTCGGTCACGCCCGCTACTCGACCACCGGAGCCTCCGTCTGGGAGAACGCGCAGCCCACTTTCCGCGCGACCGCCCACGGCTCCATTGCCCTGGGTCACAACGGCAACCTGGTGAACACCGCCGAGCTCGCCGAGATGGTCGCCGACCTCCCCCGTCAGGACGGCCGCGCCACCCAGGTGGCGGCCACCAATGACACCGACCTGGTCACCGCCCTGCTGGCCGGCCAGGTCGACGACGAGGGCAAGCCCCTGACCATCGAGGAGTCGGCCACCAAGGTCCTCCCTCAGGTCAAGGGCGCGTTCTCGCTCGTGTTCATGGACGAGGGAACCCTCTACACCGCCCGTGACCCGCAGGGCATCCGCCCGCTGGTCCTCGGCCGCCTGGAGCGCGGCTGGGTGGTCGCCAGTGAGACCGCCGCCCTCGACATCTGCGGCGCCAGCTTCGTCCGCGAGGTCGAGCCGGGCGAGCTCATCGCGATCGACGAGAACGGCCTGCGCAGCTCCCGATTCGCAGAAGCGAAGCCGAAGGGCTGTGTGTTCGAGTACGTCTACCTGGCGCGCCCGGACACCGACATCGCCGGCCGGAACGTCTACCTCTCGCGTGTCGAGATGGGACGGCGCCTCGCCAAGGAAGCCCCGGTCGACGCCGACCTGGTGATAGCGACGCCGGAGTCCGGCACGCCCGCCGCCGTCGGCTACGCCGAGGCCAGCGGGATCCCGTACGGCGTCGGACTGGTCAAGAACGCCTACGTGGGCCGGACCTTCATCCAGCCCTCGCAGACGATCCGCCAGCTCGGCATCCGCCTCAAGCTCAACCCGCTCAAGGAAGTCATCCGGGGCAAGCGCCTGGTGGTCGTGGACGACTCGATCGTCCGCGGGAACACCCAGCGCGCCCTGGTCAAGATGCTCCGCGAGGCCGGCGCGGCGGAGGTCCACATCCGGATCTCCTCGCCGCCGGTGAAGTGGCCGTGCTTCTTCGGCATCGACTTCGCCACCCGGGCCGAGCTCATCGCGAACGGCATGACGGTCGACGAGATCGCCACGTCGATGGGCGCCGACTCGCTCTCGTACATCTCGCTCGACGCGATGGTGGAGGCGACCACCATCCAGAAGCCGAACCTCTGCCGTGCCTGCTTCGACGGCGAGTACCCGATGGAACTGCCCGACCCGCAGCTCCTCGGCAAGCAGCTCCTGGAGACCGAACTCGCCGGCGGCACCGACGCCGCCGACGCGCTCCGGCGCCCGTAGCCCTCCTCCGACCCGACCGCACCAGGTCGGGTCGGACCGGCTCGGCCCCAGCTCGACCTGCGCCCGGCCCTGTCTTTCAAGCTTCTCCCAGGGCTGTGCACCACCCGCAGTAACGACACGAAAGCTCTCTCCTGTCATGACAGAGAAGACCACCGGTGCCAGCTACGCAGCAGCAGGTGTCGACATCGAAGCGGGCGACCGCGCCGTCGAACTCATGAAGGAGTGGGTGAAGAAGACGCAGCGCCCCGAGGTCCTCGGTGGCCTCGGCGGTTTCGCCGGCCTCTTCGACGCCTCCGCCCTCAAGCGGTACGAGCGCCCCCTGCTCGCCTCCGCCACCGACGGCGTCGGCACCAAGGTGGACATCGCCCGCCGCCTCGGCGTGTACGACACCATCGGCCACGACCTGGTCGCGATGGTCATGGACGACATCGTCGTCTGTGGCGCCGAGCCGCTCTTCATGACGGACTACATCTGCGTCGGCAAGGTCCACCCCGAGCGTGTCGCGGCCATCGTGAAGGGCATCGCGGAGGGTTGCGTCCTCGCCGGCTGCGCCCTCGTGGGCGGCGAGACCGCCGAGCACCCGGGCCTGCTGGGCCCCGACGACTTCGACGTGGCCGGCGCCGGCACCGGAGTGGTCGAGTACGACCGCCTGCTGGGCGCGGATCGCATCCGTACGGGGGACGCCGTCATCGCGATGGCCTCCTCCGGTCTTCACTCGAACGGGTACTCGCTGGTCCGGCACGTCCTCCTGGACCGCGCCGGGATGCCCCTGGAAGGTCACGTCGAGGAGCTCGGCCGGACCCTCGGCGAGGAGCTGCTGGAGCCGACCAAGATCTACTCGCTGGACTGTCTCGCCCTCACCCGCACGGCCGAGGTCCACGCGTACTCGCACATCACGGGCGGCGGCCTCGCCGCGAACCTGGCCCGGGTGATCCCGGACCACCTGCACGCCACGGTCGACCGCGCGACCTGGGCCCCCGGTGCGATCTTCGACCTGGTCGGCAAGGCCGGCCAGGTGGAGCGCCTGGAGCTGGAGAAGACGCTCAACATGGGCGTCGGCATGATGGCCGTCGTCCCGCAGGAATCGGTGGACGTGGCCCTGACCGCGCTGGCCGACCGCGGCGTGGACGCCTGGGTCGCCGGCGAGATCCTGGACCGGGGCGACCACACCGAAGGCGCGACCCTGACCGGTTCCTACGCGAGCTGAGCAGCACTGAAACCCGGTCCGGGGCGATGCCCTGGACCGGGTTCAGTATTTTCGAGACTTCTTGCAGGTGCCGACGTCGAGAGCGTCAAGCGCCGCGGCGCTGCGCCGAGGGACCGGACTCATCGTCCTCGTCCTCGTCGTCATCGCCGTTGTAGAGAGCCGCGTACTTGGCGTACGGGTCGTCTTCGTCATCCAGATCGTCATCGACCTCGACCGGCGCGCTGACGGGCAGCGGCTCTGTCGGCGATGCGCCCAGCTCATTGGCCAGACGCGAGAGGTCAGTCCCGCCGCTGTTGTACTTCAGCTGGCGGGCGACCTTTGTCTGCTTGGCCTTGGCCCGGCCGCGCCCCATGGCTCGACCCCCTCGGTGACGGGGCTCGACGGCCCCAGAGTCTGACACGCGTTCATGGTTCGGAGCGGGCTCTCCGTGGAGAGACCGTCCGTAGGGGTTCAACGGTACCTGCTTCAGCGGCCGTACGGTACGCCGCCCGCATCACGCGCGCCGATGCAGTACCAACGAGACACCCCGTACTCGCTGGTCAGCTGCGATTTTAACCCTTTCCTGGCGGGCGACCCGCCGAAGAGCAGTGAGTTCCGTCTCCCCTGCGCCTCCGGCGGGTCCCGAGGGGCCCTCGGAAGGGGTCAGACGGTGACGCCGCCGCGCGCGTCGGCCATCCGCTGCTCGGCGATCCGGTCGGCCGCGGCAGCCGGCGGAATCCCGTCTTCCTTCGCACGTGTGAATATGGCCAGGGTGGTGTCGAAGATCTTCGACGCCTTGGCCTTGCACCGGTCGAAGTCGAAGCCGTGGAGCTCGTCGGCGACCTGGATGACCCCGCCCGCGTTGACCACGTAGTCGGGGGCGTAGAGGATCCCGCGGTCCGCGAGGTCCTTCTCCACACCCGGGTGGGCGAGCTGGTTGTTCGCCGCGCCGCAGACGACCTTGGCGGTCAGCACCGGCACCGAGGCGTCGTTGAGCGCGCCGCCCAACGCGCACGGCGCGTAGATGTCCAGGCCCTCGGTGCGGATCAGCGAGTCCGTGTCGAAGGCGGCGGTCACCCGACCCGGGTGCCGGTCGAGGATCTCCTGCACCGACTCGCGTCGGACGTCGGTGATCACGACCTCCGCGCCGTCCTCCAGGAGGTGCTCCACCAGGTGCCGGCCGACCTTGCCGACGCCCGCGACGCCGACCTTGCGGCCGCGCAGGGTCGGGTCGCCCCACAGGTGCTGGGCGCTCGCGCGCATGCCCTGGAAGACGCCGTACGAGGTGAGGACCGAGGAGTCGCCGGCGCCGCCGTTCTCGGGGGAGCGGCCGGTCGCCCAACGGGTCTCGCGGGCCACCACATCCATGTCCGCGACGTACGTGCCGACATCGCAGGCCGTGACGTAGCGGCCGCCGAGGGACTCCACGAACCGGCCGTAGGCCAGCAGCAGTTCCTCGCTCTTGAGGAGGTCCGGGTCGCCGATGATCACGGCCTTGCCGCCGCCGTGGTCGAGGCCGGCGAGGGCGTTCTTGTACGACATGCCGCGCGCGAGGTTCAGCGCGTCGAGCACGGCCTCCCCGTCCGAGGCGTACGCGTGGAAGCGGGTACCACCGAGGGCCGGGCCCAGGGCGGTGGAGTGGATGGCGATGACAGCCTTGAGGCCGGTGGCTCGGTCCTGGCACAGCACGACTTGCTCGTGGCCGCCCTGTTCCGTGCGGAACAGGGTGTGCAGGACGCCGTCGGTCATTTCGGTCACGGTGGTGACTCCCATGGAAGAGATGCGGCGGGAAGACGCCCCCCTGCGGGTGGGGGAGGACGCGCTGGGAGCAGCGTAAGACCTGAGGGGCCCGCGCAGGCGTCCTGTCCGGGGATCGAAACACTCCCGGGTCCCCGGCGGGGCCCCGGCGACCTCGCGGGCGCCCGCCGGAGTACCGCCGGCCGACGCGGGGGAGTACGAGAGCGTGAGCGAATCCCCCGACCCCCGGCCGCCCTCCGCGCGCCCCGCCCCGACCGTTCCGTACGCCTCCTACCTGCGCGTCTACGAGCCGCTGGCGGCCTTCCCCGAACCGGAGCGCACCCACTGGGCCGACTACGCCCGGCGCGGGGACACCCCGACCGCCCAGGACGAACTGCGCAGGTCGCTCGTGGACTTGGTGCGGGTGCCCCTGGTGGCGGTCCCCCGGCACGAGAGCGCCGACGCCTTCACCACCGAGTGGGACGGGACGCTGCTGGTCTGTCCGTGGCGGACCAGGCTGCGGGGCTGGCTGGCGCTGGAGGAGCTCGTGGAGTGGTTCCCGCGCCCGGTGCTGGACGCGGCGCTGCCCCCGGCCGCCCGCCGTCGGGCGACCGAGGAGTACGAGGCCTGGCGCGCGCGGAACCCGGACGGCCGCCCGTGGATCCGGACCGGGGTCTGGCAGGTCCCGCTGCGGTGGTTCGTGCTGGTGTCCGACGAGGAACGGGAGTACCTGCCGGGCGAACGGCTGCGCTACCGCACTCCGATGGTGCAGGCCCGGCGGCGCCTTGCCCGGGGCCTGCGGACCCTGCGGGAGGCGGAGGGGTACGGCATGCTCACGGAGGGTCTGGTGGAGGTCGGCAGCTGGCTGGAGGAGTTCCACCCGCGCTCCATGGTCGAACTGGACTACGGCGGACTGACGCACACCCTGCCCGAGGCCGGGCTGGCCGACGACCGCTCGGCGCGGGACCTGGCGCGGGGGATCGCGGAGCTGCGGGCCGGGGACCGGGAGGGCGCGACCCGGACGTACGGGGAGCTGGCGGAGCGCTGGCGGGCGGTCCGGGAGAGACTGTTCGCCAATTAGGTCCCGGAGACCCCTGGCGCGCCCGCCGTGTCGCCCGTATCGTCCGATCGGCCATAAGTCGCAGATCAGAGTCTTGATCACGGTATTGGGGTCTTAGTGCCGGGACCTACGTCCCGATACGGGCCATTGGCCCAAGGGTGACGGACCGCACTATCTACACCCTTGCGCCCTTCCCCTACCCTCGTGCCAAAATAGGACAAGGAGTCCGGGGAGGGTTCCTTTCGTCCGAGTAAGGGCGGAACACTCGGTATTGCACTCTATGGGGGGTCTGACGACTCCTGATCGCGCTGTGACTGATCGTCACAGTGGGGTGACTGTCCGTTATGGGACGGTCCATCGGCTTCCGCCGCTGATGAACACCTCGGAGGGCAATTCCATCGGTTTGGCCGTCGAGGCTGGACGGATGGTGTAGTTGTAGTGCCGAGGACAAGCCGTTCGTCCTATAACCGACTCGGCCTGCGTATGTCCATTTCGGGCAACGTGGGCCAAGGTGCAGAATTTAGAGGAAAGAACCGAGATGGTTCGGTTCTCCCGAGGAGGCCGCTCATGACCGCTCGCACCCCTGATGCCGAGCCGCTGCTGACCCCGGCTGAGGTTGCCACGATGTTCCGCGTGGACCCGAAGACGGTCACCCGCTGGGCCAAGGCTGGCAAGCTCACGTCCATCCGCACCCTGGGTGGACACCGCCGTTACCGCGAGGCTGAGGTTCGCGCACTGCTCGCGGGAATTCCGCAGCAGCGCAGCGAGGCCTGAGGCTTGCAAGCAGGACCTTTTTGACGGGTCTGAATCGGGTCCCCCAATCCGATGAAACCCAAAAGCTTCAAACGGCAGGGCCTGCCCCAACAGGTTCCGCTGTTCGATCGCGCTGGACTCCGCCGGGTCCAGCGCGATCTTTTTTATGCCCGGAAGGCGGCCGAATCGCGGGTCTCCCGGGCGGGCCCGCAGGGCGGGTGCCATTGCACATATAAAATCGAGCCGACGTAGGACTGCGATAAATGTGCGAGTCTCAAAAACTCATGTGGTGACACCCGTCACAGCTGATCACTCTTGTACACCCGGCAATGCACCCCGTAAAGGGACGTGAGCGACAGGGCGCGTCATGCGGACGGGGGTTTTCGCCCCACGCGGTCACCGGTCGGCGGTTCGGGCACGAGAATGCGGCAGGACCTGGCAAGGGGCGCGGTCGCGTTGAGACGGGACTGTGACCGGTGGGGGTCCGGGGGTCGGCCGGGGCGACCGGTGGCCCGAGAAAGGCCTCCAGGGCCGCTCTGCGCGCCTCGTGGACCGCAGACGTGATCCACGGGCCTGCGACCCGCTCGCGCCCCTCAGGCCTCCGACGCGCGAACCGCCCCCGCCTCCGCCCCTGAACGACCCGCGCGCGGCGCCGACCGGCCCGCCGGCAGAGCCCGTCGGTGAAGTCCGCCGGCGCATGGACCCGTCAACGCGTCAGGGCCCGTATCCCCTGAGGGATACGGGCCCTGACGTTTCTGCGAACCTGACGGGACTTGAACCCGCGACCTCCACCTTGACAGGGTGGCGAGCTAACCAACTGCTCCACAGGTCCTTGATTCGTAGCCGCTGGGCGGTTACGAATCAGACTGTACAACAGCTCAGGGGGTGCAGTCGAACCCGATCAGGGGGCGGCCGCGTCCACCGCCTTCACGATGCGCTTGTCGGAGATCGGATACGCCGTCCCGAGCGCGTGCGCGAAGTAGCTGACGCGCAGTTCCTCGATCATCCACCGGATCTCGGTGACCGCCTCGGGCACGGGCCGCCCCTTCGGGAGCTGCTCCAACAGCCACAGGTACTCGTCCCGCATCTCGTGGACCTTCTCCATGCGCGTGGTGTCGCGCTGGACGCCCGTCGGCATCTGCTGGAGGCGCCGGTCGACCGCCACCAGGTAGCGCATCAGGTCCGGCAGCCGCTTCAGTCCGGTCAGCGTCACGAAACCGGCCGGCATCAGCGCCGCCAGCTGCGTCTTCGCGTCCTGGACGTTCGCCATCAGGGCCAGGCTGTTGGTGGCCTTCAGCCGCCGTTCGCAGGCCTGCCAGGCGGCCAGCACCTGCTGCACCTGGTCCACCGTCCGTACGGTCGTGTCCACCAGGTCGGCCCGTACCCCGTCGAAGAGCCTGCGGAAGCCGGCCTCGTCCCAGGCCGGCCCGCCGTGGACGGCGATCAGCCGGTCGGTGGCCGCCGTCGCGCAGTCCTCGAACAGCGCCTGGATGGAGCCGTGCGGATTGCGCGAGAGGGCCAGCTTCTGCTGGTTGGTGAGCTTGTCCGAGGCGAACTTCGCCGGGTTCACCGGGATGTTGAGGAGGATCAGCCGCCGGGTGCCGAGCCACATCGCCTGCCGCTGTTCGGCCTCCGTGTCGAAGAGCCGTACGGACACGCTCGTGCCCGCGTCCACCAGCGCCGGGTACGCCTTCACCGGCTGCCCCGCCCGCCGGGTCTCGAAGACCTTGCTCAGCGTCCCGATGGTCCAGTCGGTCAGCCCGGAGCGCTCGACCGACTCCCCGCCCGCCCGCTCGGCGGTCGCCGCGGCGGCCTTGGAGAGGGCCTGGCGGGCCTTCGGCTTGAGGCTCAGCCGCAGGGCCTCCAGGTCCTTGTCCTCCGCGAGGTTCTTGCGGCGCTCGTCGACGATCCGGAAGGTGATCTTCAGGTGGTCCGGGATCCGGCTCGGGTCGAAGTCGTCGGCGGTCACCGGCACTCCGACCATCCGGTGCAGCTCACGGGCCAGCGTCACGTGCAGGGGCTCCTGCATCGGGTGGGACGTGGCCAGGAAGCGCGTGGCGAAGTTCGGCGCGGGCACGTAGTGCCGGCGGATCGGCTTCGGGAGGGAACGGATCAGCTCCGTGACGACCTCTTCCCGCAGGCCCGGGATCTGCCAGTCGAAGCCCTCCTCGGTGACCTGGTTCAGCACCTGGAGCGGGATGTGGACGGTCACGCCGTCCGCGTCCGCGCCCGGCTCGAACTGGTAGGTCACCCGGAACTTCAGCGGCCCCTGGAGCCAGGAGTCCGGATAGTCGGCCTTGGTGACCCCGGCCGCCTTCTCGGTGAGCAGCATCTCGCGCTCGAAGTCGAGCAGTTCGGGCTCGTCGCGCTTCTTGTGCTTCCACCAGGAGTCGAAGTGCGCCCCGGAGACCACGTGCTCGGGGATCCGCTGGTCGTAGAAGTCGAACAGGGTCTCGTCGTCGACCACGATGTCGCGGCGCCGCGCCCGGTTCTCCAGCTCCTCCACCTCGGTGAGGAGCTTTCGGTTGTCGGCGTAGAACTTGTGGTGCGTACGCCAGTCGCCCTCGACCAGGGCGTTGCGAATGAACAGCTCGCGCGAGACCTCGGCGTCGATCCGGCCGTAGTTGATCTTCCGTTGGGCGACGATCGGCACGCCGTACAGCGTGACCTTCTCGTACGCCATCACGGCAGCCTGGTCCTTCTCCCAGTGCGGCTCGCTGTAGGTGCGCTTGATCAGGTGCTGCGCCAGCGGCTCCACCCACTCGGGTTCCACCTTGGCGTTCACCCGCGCCCACAGCCGCGAGGTCTCCACCAGTTCCGCCGACATCAGGAACTTGGGCTGCTTCTTGAAGAGCGAGGAGCCGGGGAAGATCGCGAACTTGGCCGACCGCGCGCCGAGGTACTCGTTCTTGTCGGTGTCCTTCAGGCCGATGTGCGACAGCAGGCCCGCCAGCAGCGAGATGTGCACGTGCTGCTCGGGGGCGTCCGCCTCGTTGACGTGGATCCCCATCGTCCGGGCGACCGTGCGCAGCTGCGAGTAGATGTCCTGCCACTCGCGGATCCGCAGGAAGTTCAGGTACTCCTGCTTGCACATCCGGCGGAACGAGGACGAGCCGCGCTCCTTCTGCTGCTCGCGCACGTAGCGCCACATGTTCAGGAACGAGAGGAAGTCGCTGGTCTCGTCCTTGAAGCGGGCGTGGTTCTGGTCCGCCTGCGTCTGCTTGTCCGAGGGCCGCTCGCGCGGGTCCTGGATGGACAGCGCCGCCGCGATGACCATGACCTCGCGGACACAGTTGTTCTTGTCCGCCTCCACCACCATGCGCGCCAGCCGCGGGTCCACCGGGAGCTGGGAGAGCTGGCGGCCCATCGGCGTGAGCCGCTTGTTGTGGTCCTTCTCGGCCGGGTCGAGGGCGCCGAGCTCCTGGAGGAGCTGCACCCCGTCGCGGATGTTGCGGTGGTCCGGCGGGTCGATGAAGGGGAACTTCTCGATCTCGCCGAGACCGGCGGCGGTCATCTGGAGGATGACCGAGGCCAGGTTGGTGCGCAGGATCTCCGCGTCCGTGAACTCCGGACGCGTGAGGAAGTCGTCCTCCGAGTACAACCGCACGCAGATGCCGTCGCTCGTACGGCCGCACCGGCCCTTGCGCTGGTTGGCGCTTGCCTGCGAGATCCGCTCGATGGGCAGCCGCTGCACCTTGGTGCGGTGGCTGTAGCGGGAGATCCGGGCGGTGCCCGGGTCGATCACGTACTTGATGCCCGGGACGGTCAGCGAGGTCTCGGCGACGTTCGTCGCGAGAACGATCCGGCGCCCCGTGTGCTGCTGGAAGACCCGGTGCTGCTCGGCGTGCGAGAGGCGGGCGTAGAGCGGCAGCACTTCCGTGAACCGCAGATTTCGCTTGTTCAGGGCGTCCGCCGTGTCGCGGATCTCCCGTTCCCCGGAGAGGAAGACCAGGATGTCGCCCGGCCCCTCCGACTGGAGCTCGTCCACGGCCTCGCAGATCGCCGTGATCTGGTCCCGGTCGGAGTCGTCGCCCTCCTCCTCCAGGAGCGGGCGGTAGCGGACCTCCACCGGGTACGTCCGCCCGCTGACCTCGACGATCGGCGCGTCCCCGAAGTGGCGGGAGAACCGCTGCGGGTCGATGGTCGCCGAGGTGATGACGACCTTGAGGTCGGGGCGCTTGGGCAGCAGCGTGGCCAGGTACCCGAGCAGGAAGTCGATGTTCAGCGACCGCTCGTGGGCCTCGTCGATGATGATCGTGTCGTAGGCGCGCAGCTCGCGGTCCGTCTGGATCTCCGCGAGGAGGATGCCGTCCGTCATCAGCTTGACGAAGGTCGAGTCCTGGTCCACCTGGTCGGTGAAACGGACCTTCCAACCGACGGTCTGCCCGATCTCGGACTTCAGCTCCTCCGCGATCCGCTCCGCGACCGTACGGGCGGCGATCCGGCGGGGCTGGGTGTGCCCGATCATGCCCCGGACACCACGACCCAGCTCCATGCAGATCTTGGGGATCTGCGTGGTCTTTCCGGAACCGGTCTCGCCGGCGACGATCACGACCTGGTGGTCGCGTATCGCCTCTGCGATCTCGTCCTTCTTCTGGCTGACGGGAAGGTTTTCGGGATACGTGATCTCCGGCTTGCGCGAGGCACGGCCGGCCAGACGCGCGGCGGCCTTCTCGGCCTCCGCGGCGATCTCGTCGAGCACGGCCTGCTTGGCCTCGGGCTTGCGGATGCGGCGGGCGCCTTCGAGGCGGCGGCCGAGGCGGTGCGCGTCGCGGAGGGAGATCTCACCGAGAAGCGTCTGCAGGGCGGCGAAGGAAGTAGACATACCTGGTCGAGGATCTCACCCGGGAGTGCCGGGTGGCGAACGCATTTGTGCCCCCTCCCCGTACCATTTCGGGACGAGACCGGCTGAACCCGCCCGCCGTACGAGTGAGAGGCCCGCCATGTTCCGCGCCCGGGGAGTGTGGTGCCTGCTGGGCGGCCTCCTCGCGGTGCTGCTCGCCGGGGTCCCACAGACGGCGGCCCGGGGCGGCCCCGCGAAGGCCGTCGCCGCGGCGACCCCCTTCGCGCCGGCGGTCACCTCCGTGCCGCCCGCCACGACCCCGCCCGCCGCCTCGGTGGGTGCCGGGCAGGGGCCGACCTGCGCTCCCGGTGGCGGGGACCACGGCAGGATCCCCGCGGTGCCGCCCCGCTGCGGCGACCCGCAGCACTGCGCCCCGGCCGCCCGGGTCGCGGCGGAGCAGCCGGCGGGCTGCCGGACGATGCCCGTACGGATCCTCGTACGCGGGCCCGACCGGCCGACGCCGGGCCCCGTGGAGCTGTCGGTGATGCGGGTCTAGGAGGACCGGCCGTTTCCGCCGGTCCGCCCGCCCGTCCACCCGCACCCGCATCCCGCAGCCCTGGAGCACCCGCATGTCCCCTTCCCCCTCCCCTTCTTCCTCCTCTTCCTCCGGCAAGCCGTCCCCGCACCGGCACCTGCTGATCGCGGCCGGGGTCGCGATCGCCGCCGTCACCCTCGGCGTGGTCTCCTGGCAGGCCACCGCACCCGCGGAGCGGCCGGGCGGCGACGCCTCCTCCGCCTCCGCCCGCCCCGCCCCGCAGGCCGATCCCGAACTGCTGGGGCTCGCCCGCCGCGACGCCGGCGACAAACTCGCCGTCGGCCGCGCCGACGCGCCCGTCGTACTGATCGAGTACTCCGACTTCAAGTGCGGCTACTGCGGCAAGTTCGCCCGGGACACCGAACCCGAACTGGTGAAGAAGTACGTGGAGGCCGGCGCCCTGCGCATCGAGTGGCGCAACTTCCCGATCTTCGGCGCGGAGTCCGAGGCCGCCGCCAAGGCCGCCTGGGCGGCGGGCCGACAGGACCGCTTCGAGCGGTTCCACGCGGCCGCCTACGCCGAGGGAGCCAAGGAGAAGGGCTTCGGCGAGGCCCGACTGGTCGAGCTGGCCCGCGATGCCGGGGTGCCCGACCTGGAGCGCTTCAAGCGGGACATGGCCGGCGAGGAGGCCGCCGCGGCGCTGCGCGCGGACCAGCAGGAGGGCTACCGCATCGGCGTCACCTCCACCCCCTCCTTCCTGGTCAACGGGCAGCCCCTGGCCGGCGCGCAGCCCCTGGACGCCTTCGAGGCGGCCATCGCCCGGGCCGAGGCGGCGGCGAAGAAGTGACCGACATCGGATACCTGGCCGCCCTGCTGGGCGGCCTCCTCGCGCTGCTCAGCCCGTGCAGCGCGCTGCTGCTGCCCGCCTTCTTCGCGTACTCGATCGACTCCACGTCCCGGCTGCTGGCCCGCACCGGGATCTTCTACGCGGGCCTCGCGAGCACCCTCGTACCGCTGGGCGCGGCCGGCTCGTACGCGGGCCGGTTCTTCCACGGCAACCGCGAGACCCTCGTCCTGGTCGGCGGCTGGCTGATCATCGCGCTCGGGATCGCGCAGATCCTGGGCCTGGGCTTCGCCTCCCGGCGGATCGCGGAGATCTCCGGACGGATCCGGCCGACCACCGCGTTGTCGGTGTACGCGCTCGGCGCGGTCTACGGCCTGGCCGGCTTCTGCGCCGGCCCGATCCTCGGCAGCGTGCTGACCGTGGCCGCCGTCAGCGGCAGCCCGGTCTACGGCGGCCTGCTGCTGGCCGTCTACGCCCTCGGGATGGCCGCGCCGCTGTTCCTGTTGGCCCTGCTGTGGGAGCGCTTCGAGCTGGGCCGCAAGCGCTGGCTGCGCGGCCGGACCATCCGGGTGGGCCGGCTCGGGCTGCACACCACCTCGGTGCTGTCGGGGCTGTTCTTCATCACCCTGGGCGCGCTGTTCCTGATCTACGACGGGGCGAGCGCGCTGCCCGGACTGCTGGACGTGGACGACTCGTTCGCGGTGGAACAGCGGGTCCGCTCGATCGCCGACGCGGTACCGGACGGGGCGCTGCTCGGGCTGGTCGTCGCCGCCGCGGGGGCGGTCGCCCTCACGCAGTGGCGCCGCACGGTCCGGAGCGGGAAGGAAGCGGAGGGCGCGGAGGACGTGAAGGACCTGGAGGTCGTGAAGGAGGACTGACGCAAGAAGGCCCCGTCCGAGGACGGGGCCTTCTTTCTTGTGGCTGGGGCCGGGGTCGAACCGGCGACCTATCGCTTTTCAGGCGATCGCTCGTACCAACTGAGCTACCCAGCCACGAAACTCTTACGAGCTTCAGCGAACCTGACGGGACTTGAACCCGCGACCTCCACCTTGACAGGGTGGCGAGCTAACCAACTGCTCCACAGGTCCTTGCAATGTGCGAGACAAGTCTCGCACACGGTTTTGCGTACCCCCAACGGGATTCGAACCCGTGCTACCGCCTTGAAAGGGCGGCGTCCTGGGCCACTAGACGATGAGGGCTAAAGGCCCGCCGGGCACTTTGCAGCGCGTCGGGGACGTGAGAAGCATATGGGATCCGGGGAGGTATCGCCAAAACGGTTTCCCCCGGAGCGACAATGACGGGGTGCTGGAGATGACGCGCGAGGAGTTCGAAGAGCTCGTCGCAGAGGCCTTGGACCGGATTCCGCCGGAGCTCACGCGGCTGATGGACAACGTGGCGGTCTTCGTCGAGGACGAGCCGCCCGCAGACGATCCGGAGCTCCTCGGGCTCTACGAGGGGACCCCGCTCACCGACCGCGGCGAGTGGTACGCCGGGGTGCTGCCCGACAGGATCACGATCTACCGCAACCCCACGTTGCGGATGTGCGAGGACCGGGAGAGCGTGGTCGCGGAGACGGAGGTCACCGTGGTCCACGAGATCGCCCACCACTTCGGGATCGACGACGAGCGGCTGCACGCCCTGGGCTACGGGTGAGCCGGTGACCGGTGGCGGCGAGGACGCCGCGTCGATCGACCCCGACGCCGATCCCCCCGCACGGCCGGGTGAGGCCGTCGAACCGCGGGCGCGGGTGCTCGCGGCCATCGCGGTCGGCGGCGCGATCGGCGCCTCGGCACGGTACGGGGCGGCCCTGCTGTGGCCGACGGCCCCCGGAGCCTTTCCCTGGGACACCTTCGGGGTCAACGTCGTGGGCTGCTCGCTGATCGGCGTGCTGATGGCGGCCGTCGCCGAGGAGGGCCGCACCTCGCCGCATCCGCTCCTGCGGCCCTTCCTGGGTGTCGGCGTGCTCGGCGGGTTCACCACCTTCTCCACCTACGCGCTGGAGTTCTCCGGGCTGCTCGACGAGGGCCTGCCGGCGATCGCGCTGACGTACGCCGGGCTGACGGTGGTCGCCGCACTGGCGGCGGTCTGGGCCGGGGCGGCGGTGACCCGGGCGGCGCTGCGCGACGGGGGGCGGACGTGAACTGGCTGCTGGTGGTGGCCGGCGCGATGGTCGGGGCGCCGCTGCGGTACCTGACGGACCGGGCCGTGCGCGGCCGCCACGACTCGCTCTTCCCCTGGGGCACTTTCGTGGTGAACACAGCCGCCTGCCTGGTGTTGGGGGCGCTGACCGGGGCGGTGCTGGCCGGGGCGGCCTCCTCGCGGGTCGGCCTGCTGCTCGGCACCGGGCTGTGCGGGGCGCTCAGCACGTACTCGACGTTCTCGTACGAGACCCTGCGACTCGTCGAGCGTGGGGCCCGGTTCCTGGCCGCGGCGAACGTCCTGGCGTCGGTGCTGGTGGGGCTGGGCGCCGTGCGTCTGGGCTCGCAGGTGGCCGGCCGGCTCTTCGGCTGAGGGCGTGTCTCTTACGGGGCACGGGGAGTTGGGCACATTGACCCGCTCATGCGGAACGCCCCGCAGCTTCCCGTCCCGGAGGTGCCACCCCGTGCGCCAGTTGTCCGCTTCCCTCCGACTGGCCGTCACCGCGCTCGCGCTGGCGGCATCGGCAGGCTGCATGAGCGTCGGCGAGGACGCCGCGAAACCCGGCCCCTCCGCGTCGGCGGGCGCCAAGGACGCCGCCACCTCCGCCGGGGGCACCGTCTCCGGGCGGGGCTCCGGCGTCCACGGCAACGGCCACGGCGGGAAGGACGGTACGGGGACCACCCCGGACGGCAAGGCCGGCGAGCCCGGCAAGGCCTCCGGCGCGACCGGGGCCTCGCCCAGTCCGGGAGCCCCCGCCAAGCCGGGCGCTCCCTCGCCGTCGGCCGGACCGGGTGGCGGTGCGGGCGGCCAGGGGCCGCGGCCGGCGACGGGCGGAGGCTCCGCCGCCGGTGGCGCCGCCGGTTCCGGTGGTTCGGGTTCCGCCGGTACGGGCTCGGGCTCGGGGTCGGGTTCCGGCGGGGGCGCTGCCGCCGGCGGATCCGGAGGGTCGAATCCCACTCCGCCTGTGGTGGAACCCACTCCCGAACCGCCTGTGACGGAGCCCACCCCGGAGCCCACGCCGCCTCAACCGGAGCCCAGTCCGCCGGTCGTCGGGTAGTCGTATCGGGGAGGTTCGTCGGCGGTTGTCCGGCTCTGTCCTCCGGGGATCTTCGCAGGTCAGAGGCCTCTTGGGGGGAACGACTTGCCAGACCCCCAGGAGGGTGCGTATGGTTATAGATCGTTTGATCCCATTGCCCGGCGCCGAATCCGAAGAGCGCCGTGTGGCGCGTACTCCCTAGCCGTGGCTGACCGCATTGAGGCGGTCGATTTGCGATTCACGGAGTTTGGGCGCGTGCCGAGACTCCGGAAGGTTTCGCATTTCGCATGTCCATTTCCAGTTCTGACCGCACCGTCATGCCCGAGAACGACTCGAACGAGATCGTCACCGCCGAGACCCTTGCGGTCACCGAGGCCATCGAGGCCGCTGAGGCGAACGAGATCATCGAGGCTCTTGAGGCCGAGGTGACCGACCAGTCCATCGACGAGGCCGACGAGGCCGACGCCGAACCCACCATCACCTTCAGCGACCTCGGTCTGCCGGACGGCATCGTCCGCAAGCTCGCCCAGAACGGTGTCACGAGCCCCTTCCCGATCCAGGCCGCGACCATCCCGGACGCCCTGGCCGGCAAGGACATCCTCGGCCGAGGCCGCACCGGCTCCGGCAAGACCCTCTCCTTCGGTCTGCCGACCCTGGCCTCCCTGGCCGGCGGTCACACCGAGAAGAAGAAGCCCCGCGCGATCATCCTCACGCCGACGCGTGAGCTCGCGATGCAGGTCGCGGACGCCCTCCAGCCCTACGGCGACGTGCTCGGCCTCAAGATGAAGGTCGTCTGCGGCGGTACCTCCATGAGCAACCAGATCTTCGCTCTGGAGCGCGGTGTCGACGTCCTCGTCGCCACCCCCGGCCGGCTGCGCGACATCATCAACCGCGGCGCCTGCTCCCTGGCGAACGTCCAGGTCGCGGTCCTCGACGAGGCCGACCAGATGGCCGACCTGGGCTTCCTGCCCGAGGTCACCGAGCTGCTCGACCAGATCCCCGGCGGCGGCCAGCGCATGCTCTTCTCCGCCACCATGGAGAACGAGATCGGCACCCTGGTCAAGCGCTACCTGACGAACCCCGTCACGCACGAGGTCGACAGCGCGCAGGGCAACGTCACGACCATGACCCACCACGTCCTCGTCGTGAAGCCGAAGGACAAGGCGCCCGTCACGGCCGCGATCGCCGCCCGCAAGGGCCGCACGATCATCTTCGTCCGCACCCAGCTGGGCGCCGACCGCATCGCCGAGCAGCTCATCGAGGCCGGCGTGAAGGCCGACGCGCTGCACGGCGGCATGACGCAGGGCGCCCGTACCCGCGTCCTCGCCGACTTCAAGGACGGCTACGTCAACGCGCTCGTCGCCACCGACGTCGCCGCCCGCGGCATCCACGTCGACGGCATCGACCTGGTCCTGAACGTGGACCCGGCCGGCGACCACAAGGACTACCTGCACCGCTCGGGCCGCACCGCCCGCGCCGGCAAGTCCGGTGTCGTCGTGTCGCTGGCGCTTCCGCACCAGCGTCGCCAGATCTTCCGCCTGATGGAGGACGCGGGCGTCGACGCCTCGCGCCACATCGTCCAGGGCGTCGGCGCCTTCGACCCCGAGGTCGCCGAGATCACCGGCGCGCGTTCGCTGACGCAGGTTCAGGCCGACTCCGCGAACAACGCCGCCAAGCAGGCCGAGCGTGAGGTCGCCGACCTCACCAAGCAGCTGGAGCGCCTGACCCGCCGCGCCGGCGAGCTGCGCGAGGAGGCCGACCGCCTCGTCGCCCGCTCCGCCCGCGAGCGTGGCGAGGACCCGGACGCCGCTGTCGCCGAGGTGGTCGAGGCCGCCGAGGCCGAGGTCGCGGCCGCCGTGGCCGAGCCCGTCGTCCAGGAGCGCACCTTCGAGCGTCGTGACGACCGCGGCAACTTCGAGCGCCGTGACAACCGTCGCGACGACCGCGGTGACCGCGGTGGCGACCGTGGCGGTTTCCGCTCCGGTGGCGACCGTCGTGACGACAACCGCGGTGGCGGCTTCCGCTCCGGTGGCGACCGTCCGTCCGGTGGCTTCCGTTCCGGTGGCGACCGTCGTGACGACAACCGTGGTGGCGGCTTCCGTCGCGACGACCGTCCCTCCGGTGGTTTCAACCGTGACGACCGCGGTGGCGACCGTGGCGGCTTCCGTCGCGACGACCGTCCCTCCGGTGGCTTCCGTTCCGGTGGCGACCGTCGTGACGACAACCGTGGTGGCGGCTTCCGTCGCGACGACCGTCCGACCGGTGGTTTCAACCGTGACGACCGCGGCGGTGACCGTGGCGGCTTCCGTCGCGACGACCGTCCGACCGGTGGTTTCAACCGTGACGACCGCGGTGGCGACCGTGGCGGCTTCCGCTCCGGTGGCGACCGTCCGTCCGGTGGCTTCCGCTCCGGCGGTGACCGTCCGTCCGGTGGCTTCCGCTCCGGTGGCGCCGGCGACCGCCCCTACGGCCGTCGTGACGACAACCGCCCCTCCGGCTCCGGTTCGACCGGGTCGACCGGTTCCTTCGGTGGCCGTCGTGACGACAAGCCGCGCTGGAAGCGCAACGGCTGACGTCTGAGCGTCAACTGACACGGGCTCGGCCCCCACGGCACTCCGGTGCGGTGGGGGCCGAGCCCGTTCGCGTGAGAGGGGTGCCGCGGGGGGCGTGCAGGGCCGTACAGAGCCGTACAGGGCCGCGCGCCACGCCCCCGGCCCCCCCCGGCCCGGGGGCGGATGGTTCGGCATCGGAACGCGCCAACTGCGCCCGGAGGCACCCGGAAACGACGGAGCGCCCCGCCTGGCCGAAACCAGACGGGGCGCCCTGTGCCAGGTCGGGGGCGAGGCCCCGGACCGCGAGCTGTAGGCCATGTCGGACTCGAACCGACAACCAACGGATTAAAAGTCCGCTGCTCTGCCAATTGAGCTAATGGCCCTCGGCGTGCTCACCCCAGAGCATAGCCGCAGAGGGGCGCGAGGCCGATCGGGTATCGACCGGAGCGCCCCGGCGGTTTCCCGCCACCGATGGTCGGAGCCCCGCGATCGCGCGCGGACGCCGCGGATTCGCCGGGCTCCGGGCCCCCGTGAGGGGCCGTCCGGTCGGCGTGGCGCGCGCCCGTCACCGGCGGGGCGGGCCCGCGCGAGGGCCTCAGTCGGCCGTCCCGAATCCGTTCTTAGGGCCGCTGACCTGCGGTGATGATGTTCCGTGAGGTCCTCGGGGGGTTAATTGGCGGGGACTGTCCCCCACATGACGTAGAGTTGTGTTTACCGACGCGGGGTGGAGCAGCTCGGTAGCTCGCTGGGCTCATAACCCAGAGGTCGTAGGTTCAAATCCTGCCCCCGCTACTCAGTACGAAGGCCCGGTCCCCTCAGGGGGACCGGGCCTTCGTCGTTCCCGCCCCCCGCTCGCTTCCACGCCCCGCTCGCGCCTTGGTCACCCGTACGGCCCCGGCCGGGTCGCCCGCCGACACCGCCGACGCCAGCCTTGAGGGGCGATGCGGCGGTGGCCCGCACCCGTGCGAGGGACCGGGCGGCAGGAGACAGCGTGGTGGGGCTGGGCCGGCAGGGCGACGACGGACGCGCGACCGGTGGCGGACGGGTGTCCCGGCTGGTGGTCCGGGTGTTGCCGGCGATCCTGATCGTCCTGGGGTTCGTCTTCGACCTGCTGACACCGCCGAGCTTCACCGGTTCCCCCTTCTTCTCTGCGGCCCCGCTGATCGCGGCCCCGCTGTTCTCCTTGCGCACGACGTTCCTGACGGGTCTGGCCGCCTCCCTCGCGGTCGTCGTCCTGCACCTCCACAACGGCACCAGTTGGCGGGCCGAGTCGATGACCGAGCTGGCGACCGTGGTCACCGTCGCCGGGCTGGCGCTCCTGATCAACCGCGTCGTGCTGCGCAGCGGCAAGGAACTCGCCTCGGCGCGCGGGATCGCCGAGGCCGCCCAGCGGGCCGTGCTGCCGACGCCCGCGGATCGGATCGGGGGGCTGCACGTCGCGGCCTCGTACGAGGCCGCGCAGGCGGACGCCTTCATCGGCGGGGACCTGTACGCCGTCCAGGAGACGCCGTACGGGGTGCGGCTGGTGGTCGGTGACGTGCGCGGCAAGGGGCTGGGCGCGGTGGAGGCGGTCGCGGTGGTGCTGGGGGCCTTCCGGGAGGCGGCGGAGTACGAGCCGACGCTGGGGGCGCTCGCACAGCGGCTGGAACGCGCGCTGGCCCGGGAGGGGACCCGGCGCGACAGCCTGGACGCGGTGGAGGGGTTCACGACGTGCGTGCTCGGCGAGGTCCCCAAGGGTTCGGCGGTGCTCAGGCTCGTCAACCGGGGCCACCCCGAGCCGTTGCTGCTGCATCCCGACGGGGAACTGGTGGTGCTCGCACCGGCCGTGCGGGCACTGCCGCTGGGCATGGGCCTGGGGGCGGCCCCGCCCGACCGGGTCGACGAGTGGCCGTTTCCCCGGGGCGGCACGCTGCTGCTGTACACGGACGGGCTGTCGGAGGCACGGGACGCCGCCGGGAGGTTCTACGACCCGGCGGGCCGGCTGCGGGGGAGGGTCTTCCCCGGGCCGGAGGAACTGCTCAGCGCGCTCAACAGTGACGTGCGCCGGTACACGGGCGGCGGGGCGACGGACGACATGGCGCTGCTGGCGGTCGGCCGCCCGGCGCGGGGGCAGCCGGAGCGTCGCCGGACGGTGCCGGTGGTCAGCCGGGAGGACCCGACGTGACGGTGCGTGCGCGAACCGGAGCACCCCGTTAAACAGTTGACGGATCGTCACTTTGCCACTGTGGCTGAAGTGGTGAGGGTACCCGCTGATTTTTGCCCGGGTTGATCACTATCAGGGTAAATGTCCAGGCCAAGGCTGTTCAGACAGTGGCCGATTGGCGTTAACGATCAATCGCAACAGCTTGGAATCACTCCCCCGCGTCTATTACCGTTCGATAACGCAGCGCGGTCGTCCCAGCCGTCGCAAGAGACGGCGCCGCGCGCGTTCCCCTGCTTTGAGGAGTGTGCCCCCGTGGCCTCCAACTCGCCTGCCCACGACGGCGTCGACATCCAGGAGACGCCCACGGCGGGCGCCTGGGGCGAGTGGAACCCGACCGAGGACTCGGCCCGACCGCTCCGCGGCAAGCACCGCGTCCTCAAGCCGCGCGGCGGACTGGCCCGCAGCTCGACCGTGCTCGGTGTCGGCGTCATCGCCGCCGTCGGCGCGGGCGGCATAGCCACCGCGCAGGACCGCCCCCAAGTGGCCATCACCATGCCCTCGTTCCCCGACCTGATGGGCGACGACGACCACGCCTCCGGCGCCGCGGACGAGATCGTGCGGGACGCGCGGACCGCGAGCATCCCGCAACAGGTCGGCGGAGGGGAACGGTCCCCGGGCCAGGCCGACGCCGGCGAGGCCCTGCTGAACCGCCTGCTGCTCCAGGCCGAGACGCGGGCGCACGACGACGACGCCCGACTCAGGGCGGACGCCGAGCGCGCCGCGCAGGAAACCGCCGCCCAGGAGGCCAAGGCCCAACGGGAGGCGGCCGAGAAGGCGGCCGCCGAGAAGGCGGAGCAGGCCGCGAAGGCCGAGGAGGCCCGGGCGGCGGCCGAGAAGGTGGCCGCCGAAGCCGCCGCCGCGGCCAAGGCCGCGGCGGAACGCCCGGCGAGGGCGTCCGGCAACTTCGTCCTGCCGACCTCCGCCTACACGCTCACCTCGCACTACGGCGACTCCGGCTCCATGTGGTCCTCCGGCCACCACACGGGCCTCGACTTCGCGGCCCCGACCGGCACCCCGGTCAAGGCCGTGGGCAGCGGGAAGATCACCTCGGCCGGCTATTCCGGGGCGTACGGCTACCGGATCGTGCTCCAGCTCGATGACGGCACCGAGATCTGGTACTGCCACCTGTCCTCGATGTCGGTGACCTCCGGGGCCGTGGGCGCGGGCGACACCATCGGCCGCGTCGGCGCCACCGGCAACGTCACCGGCGCCCACCTCCACCTGGAGGTCCGCGAGGGCGGCTCCACGCTGGACCCGCTCGCGTGGCTGAACTCCAAGGGCCTCAACGTCTGACCCGGCCCGAGGGGCCCCGGGCCCCGGCCACCGAAGGCCCCCGGGGCTGCGCGGGACTCAGCGCCCGACGTCGGCCGCGGGCCGTCTCTCATCCGCGCGCCTGGGTGCCGGTACCGCGGTCAGCGTCGCCCGGCCGGCGGCCGGAACGGGGTCGAACCACGGCGGGAGCAGTTCCTCCATCACCGCCGCCCGCGCGAGAGCGGGCGCGGCCGTGGCCCGGCGCAACCACATCTCCCCGAGCAACTCCCGCTCCCGCTGGGCGAAATCCGGTTCCCGGACCGGTCCGCCGCGCCGGGCGCGGTGGCGCAGCAGGGCGAGCGCGGCCGCGTCCGCCTGGTACCGGGCGACGGTCCGGCCGGCCGCGCGGCCACCGGTGCGCCGGGCCAGGGCGCGGGCCAGCGACCGGGCGGGCATCGACGCCAGGGCCGGTACCTCCGCCCGACCGAGCCAGCCGGCGGCGGCGTACACCGCGAGTTCGGCGGCGACGGCCCGCAGCAGTCGGCGCCGGGTGCGCACGGTGAGCCACAGCAGCAGCCCGAACGCCGGGACCATCACGCAGCCGTAGACCACGTAGAACCCGTGCTCCCCGAACTCCGACGAGCTGTTCCACAGCGCGTGCAGCGCGATCGCGGAGGCCAGTCCGAGCAGCGGCAGCCCGATCCGCGCCGACCGGCGGGAGCGCAACAGTCCGGCGCCGAGACCGAGCCCGGTGAGCACCGTGAACAGCGGGTGCGCGAAGGGCGACAGGACGACCCGTACGAAGAAGGTCGCCGCCGTGAGGGAGTCGAGCACGCCGGCGCCACTGGACAGGTCCTCGTCGAAGGCGTTGCCCAGATACAGGATGTTCTCGGTGAAGGCGAAGCCCGTGGCGGTGAACCCGGCCAGCACGAAGCCGTCCGCCGGCCCGGCGAGACGGCGTCTTCGCAGGACGAGCACCAGCACCAGCGCGGCCGCCTTGGCGCTCTCCTCGACGACCGGGGCGATGGCCACCGAGCCGAGCTGATCGGCATCGGTGGGGTCGGCGGTGGCCGCCGCGATCCACTGGGTGGCGAAACTGTTGGCCAGTATGGCGATCAGCGCGGCGGTACAGGCCCCCCAGCCGAAGCAGAACAGCGACTGCCGCCACGGCCCGGGCGCGGCCCGAGCCGACCACCGGAAGGCCGCCATGAGCGGTGGTACCGGCAGCAGGGCGAGACCGAGCCCCACGAAGAAACCGGGCGTGCCCGTCTGCTCCCGCACGAGTTCGAGGATCGCGACCCCGGGCACGGCGAGCAGCACGACGAGCACGCACGCACGGGCCCGGCCCGACGGACGTGCGAGCACACCCGCGAGCGCTCGGTACACGCCATCACCCTAGCGAGCGGCTCTGACACACGGAGTGACGTTGTCAGTTCTCCGAGCGACGGAAGAGCAAGTCGTGTACGAGGTGCCCCTTGTCGAGACCCTGGCCCTCGAAGCGGGTGAGCGGACGGAAGTCGGGGCGGGGCGCGTAGCCGCCGTCGGCCTGGGTGTTCTCGAACCGCGGGTGCGCGGTGAGGACTTCCAGCATCTGCTCGGCGTACGGCTCCCAGTCCGTCGCGCAGTGCAGCACCGCGCCGGGCGCCAGGCGGGTGGCGGCCAGATCGAGGAACTCGGGCTGGATCAGGCGCCGCTTGTGGTGGCGGGCCTTGGGCCAGGGGTCCGGGAAGTACACGCGCAAACCGGCGAGGGAATCGGGCGGCAGCATCTCGCGGAGCAGGATGATCGCGTCACCGTTGGCGACGCGGACGTTGGTCATGCCGCCCCGCTCGGCGAGCGCGAGCAGGTTGCCCTGGCCGGGGGTGTGCACGTCGGCGGCGAGGATCCCGGTGCCGGGGTCGGCGGCGGCCATCTGCGCGGTCGCCTCGCCCATCCCGAAGCCGATCTCCAGGACGACCGGCAGCCCGTCGAACATCGCCTTGAGGTCGAGGACCTCGTGCCCGTCGATGTCCAACCCCCAGGTGCCCCAGAGCCGCTTCAAGGCCTCGCCCTGCCCGGTGGTCACCCGGCTGCGGCGCGGCTGGAAGCTGCGGATCCGGCGCTCGTGGTGCGAGCCCGCCGGGTCGGGCGCGGGCCCGTCCGGGAAGCGGGGCTCGGTGCGCCACTTGGGAGGCGTGTACGTGGCGCCGCCCTCGGGGGCGCTCGGCGACTGGGGATTCGTGGACTCAGACACAATGCGCCGATTCTACGACCCGGCCCTCCCCGCCGCCCGCCCCCGGCCCGCCGGGACCTCGGGCCCGCCGGGACCTCGGGCCCGCCGGGACCCCGGGTCCGGCGGGTCATCCGGCCGGTCGGGTCATCCGGCCGGTCGGGCCCGGCGGACAGGTCGGGCGCGTCAGGCAGTCGGGCGCGTCAGGCAGGTCGGGCCGGCCAGGCCCGTCGGGCACCGGTCAGGCCGTGCGCAGCGTGGCCAGGGCGCGCCGGGCCACCTCGCGCCCGATCGGGAGCGACGCGGTCGCGGCCGGCGACGGCGCGTTGAGGACGTGCACGGTGCGCGGGGCCTCCCGGATCAGGAAGTCGTCCACGAGGGTCCCGTCCCGCAGGACGGCCTGCGCCCGCACGCCGGCCGGCGCCGGAACCAGGTCGGAGGCCGACACCGCCGGCAGCAGCCGCCGCACCGCCTCGGTGAACGCCCGTCTCGACAGCGACCGCCGGATCTCGCCCGCCCCGTAGCGCCAGTGCCGCGCGGCCATCCGCCAGGACCCCGGCCAGGCGAGCTCGTCGGCGAGGTCCCGCGGCCGGACCACGCCCCACCCGTACCCCTCCCGGGCGAGCGCCGGCACCGCGTTCGGGCCGACGTGGACCCCGCCGCCGATGCCCCGGGTCAGGTGCACCCCGAGGAAGGGGAACGCGGGGTCCGGCACCGGGTAGACCAGCCCCCGGACCAGCGACGGCCGCGCCAGGTCGTAGTACTCGCCCCGGAAAGGCACGATCCGCATCCCCGGGTCGTCACCGGCGAGCCGCGCGATCCGGTCGCACTGCAGCCCGGCACAGTTCACCAGCACCCGCGCCCGCACCACCGTGCCCGACGTGGTGCGCACCGCGACCCCGCCCGGGCGTCGCGAGATCAGGTCGACCGCGCCGCCGTAGACGATCTCCGCCCCGGAGGACTCCGCCAGCTGCGCCGCGACCCGCCCGTAGTCCACGATCCCGGTCGTGGCGACATGGATCGCGGCCAGCCCGCGCACCTCCGGCTCGTACTCCGAGATCTGGGACGGGCCCAGTTCCCGTACGGGGATGCCGTTCTCCCGACCCCGCTGGACCAGCGCGTGCAGCCGCGGCAGCTCGGACCGCTCCGTGGCGACGATCAGCTTGCCCGTCACCTCGTGCGCGATCCCGTGTTCCACGCAGAACTTGACCATCTCGGCGGCCCCGCCGACCGCGAACCGCGCCTTCAGCGAGCCCGGCCGGTAGTAGATGCCGCTGTGGATCACACCGCTGTTGCGGCCGGTCTGGTGTCGGGCCGGGCCGGGCTCCTTCTCCAGGACGACCACCCGGGTACCCGGGGCCAGCCGCGACAAGGCATGCGCTGTCGACAGGCCGACGATTCCGCCACCGATCACCAGCACATCGCAGTCCACGCCGCCGCCCACGCTGACACCTCCCACCCCTGCATACTGCACCCCGCCACCGACAACGCGGCTACGCGGGGGCGACCAGCAGCGGTCGTGCCCGTTCGCGCAGCTCCACGACGCGCGGTTCGTCCCCGTACGGTTCCAGCCGGTGCAGCAGGTCCCGTACGTACTCGTTCGTCCGCGCGGAGGAGATCCGTCCCGCGACCTCTACTGCCCGGGTACCGGCCGCACACGCCGCGTCGAGGTTGCCCGACTCCAGCTCCGCGACCGCGCTCACCACCAGGCGCAGGCCGTGCGAGCGCACGTACTCCTCGGTCGGTCGCGACAGCGCCTGCTCGGTGAAGCGGCGGACCTGCCGGGGGAGTTTGAGGTCTCGGTAACATTCCGCCGCATCCGCCGCGAAACGGTCGTACGAGTAGAAACCCAGCCAGGTCGGATCCGCGTCGCCCTCCCGGGCCCGCTCCAGCCATCCCTCGGCCGCCCGCAGCGCCGCCCCGGCGGCCACCGGATCGCCGGCCTTCGCGTGCGCCCGGGCCTCGACGAGGCGGAAGAAGCTCATGGTGCGGGAGGTCGCGAGGCCGCGGTTGCGCTCGACGGCGGCCTGGGCCAGGTCCACGCCCTCGTCCGGGAAGTCCCGGTAGGTCGCCTGGAGGGACATCGAGGCCAGCACGTACCCGCCGAGGGGCACGTCGGCGGCCGCCCGGGCGAGCCTCAGGGCCTGGATGTAGTAGCGCTGGGCCGCCTCCTGCTGACCGGTGTCGAACGCCATCCAGCCGGCCAGCCGGGTCAGTTCGGCGGTGGCGCCGAACAGCGCGCGCCCCACCTCGTCGGTGTACGAGCCGAGCAGCAGGGGCGCCGCGTCCACCCGCAGGCACTCCGGCACCATCGAGGAACGCCAGTCCCCGCCGCCGTACTTGGAGTCCCAGCGGCGCGCGTCCTCGGCGGCCTCGCGCAGCTTGGTGACATCGCTGTGGCCCACGCGCTGCGGGACGGCCTCCGACAGCGCCGCGGCGCCCTTCGTCGCACCGCCCGGTTCGCGCGGGGCGTGCGCGGTGCGCGGGGTGGACGCCACGCGCGGGGTCTCCGGGATCCGCGGGACCACATCGGACGGGGCGGACGACGTGGGCGGCGGGGGCGGTGCGGACGCCACGGACAGTCCGCTCCCGGCGGACGAGGTGGACGGCGTGGGCGGTGCGGACGACGGGGGCGCGGTGGGCCCGTCCGGCGCCGCACCCGGCCCGGCGGCCCGGGCCCCCTCCGTCGGGAGCTCCCGCGGCTGCGACTCGCCCGGACCGCCCCCCGGCTCGCGCGCCACGGAACTGTCGGCGGGGGATATCAGCCAGCGCGAAGCGGGCGTCGCGTACGCGGACACGGCGAAGGAACCGGCCAGCGACTGCCAGATCCCGCCACCGCCCCGCCGGCCCGCGAGGTCGAGCCGGTACAGGTCCGTGGCCGACCGCACCGCCGCCCCCACGTCGCGCGGGAAGGCCAGGCCGACCTCCGGCGCGGGGTCGGCGTCCGCCAGTCCGATCTCGTGCAGCGGTACCGGCCGCCCCAGTTTCGCCCCGATCGCGGCGGCGATCAGATGCGGGGCGGCGCCCTGCGGCACCATCCCCTTGGACACCCAACGGGCCACCGACGTCTTGTCGTACCGAAGCGTCAGGCCGCGCTGCGCGCCGAGGTCGTTCACCCGCCGGGCCAGCCCCGCGTTGCTGATGCCCGCGAGGGCGAGGACGGCGCCGAGCTTCTCATTGGGCTCGCGGAGCTCCCTGGACATGCGCCACCCCTCGTCACACGCGGAACGCAGACGCCGCCGGGGCATAGGCGCCCGGCATTTCGTAAACCCAGCGTAGTTCCCCGCCTCCCAAGCGTTAAGGCCTCCACTTCCGTATGGCGGGATTGTTGTCCGTACGCACAGTCGGGGTGGGGCCCACACCCGGGGCGCACGTGTCAGCGCGTGCTCCGTCCGTGTGGCCGTGCGCCCGGCCGTGCGCTCTGGCTGCTCCCGGGGCCCGGCGATTCGATGTGCGGTGCGTGGGTCGGCCCGCCGCGTGGATCGGGTGGGCCGGGGGACGCCGCTGCCTCAATCCCCGCGGGTGGCGGAACGGTTCGGGGGGTGGATCCCGCCTCCCGGGCCGCGCCCCGGGGAGCCGGCGCGGCGAGGGGAACCAGTACGGCCGAAGAATGGCCGAAACCGACCTATGGGACGCCGGGCACGGAACGCCAAATACCGCGTGGCGGGGGCGTGTTCGTTTGCATGTGCGCCCCCCTTAACCCCTCTCGCACGCCTGTCTCGTGGCAGCATGGACCCCGAGCCACCCGGGGCCCGTACGGTCGCGCCCGCACGCCGACCACGCTGTACGTGCCCCGGTCATGTGCCCACAGGCTGGGGAGGCGGCGGCGTGCGCTGGTTGGTCGGGTGGAGCAGTATCGCCGCGAGCTTCGGCACGGCCGGACGCGTCTCCGGCCAGGGCGTTTCCGGTTCCGCGTACGGAGCCTCCCACCGACCCGGCGCCGACGGCCCCCCGTACGGAACCGCCTACGCGGACCCCCCGCACGGCGGCATCGCCGACGCGGCCCACCCCGACGACCCCGCCGCCCAGGACGCCGAACGCACCGTCCAACCCGTCGGAGCCCAACTCCTGTGGGGCGACCCCGACCCCCTCTGGGCCGTCGGCGACTGGCGCCCCGACGAGATCCGCACCGTCACCGCCGACCCCAGCGACCCCTTCACCCGGCTCGCCGTCCTCGGCTGCTGCGGAGCCACCGACGCCGAACTGCGCCGCGCCCTGTACGCCGCCCGCGGCGGCGCCCTGCGCCACCTCACGCAGTGGTCCGGCAGCTACACCGCCGTCGTCCAGGCCGGCCGCCGCATCACCGTCCTCGGCGACCTCGCCGGCGCCCGCCCCGTCTTCTACACGCCCTGGGCGGGCGGCACCGCGTACGCCACCGCCGCCCTCCCGCTCGCCGACCTCATCGAGGCGCAGCTCGACATCGGCCACCTCGCCGCCCTCCTGGCCTGCCCCGACAGCCCCGAGGCACTGGGCGACGGCACACCGTACGTCGGCGTTCGCCGCATCCCGCCCGGCCACACCCTGATCCTGCGCGAGGGATCCCGCGAGATCACCGGCTACGAATCGGTGGCCTCCCTCGCCGTCGCCGCGCCCGAGGCCGACCCCGAGCGCGCCGTGGAGGGCGTGCGCGAAGCATTGGTCGACGCGGTGCGCGCCCGGCTCACGGCGCCCCGGCATGCCCCCGACACACTGCTGCCCGACCCCGGCCCCGTGCCCGGAATGGGACCCGCGGACCGCCGCGCCGCCCGCGGCGCCCCCGCACCCGGCGTCGGCGCCGACCTCTCCGGCGGCAGCGCCTCCGCGACCCTGGCCCTCCTCGCCGCCGGCCTCCCCGGCGCCCCCGGCAGCGTCCTGCGGCAGTCCGGCGAACGCCTCCTCGCCGTCACCTTCAACGACCTCGCCACCCCGCAGGGCCGCGAGGGCGAACTGGAACGCGCCCACGCCATCGCCGCCGACCCCCGCCTGCACCACGTCGTCGTGGCCGCCGCCGAGGAAGCCCTCCCGTACGCCGAACTCGACGGCCCGCTCACCGACGAACCCGGCCCCTCCCTCGTCTTCGCCGCCCGCGAACGACGCAGACTCGCCGCCGGCTCCGCCGACCACTTCACCGGCCACGGAGCCCGCCAGGTCCTCGACGCCCACCCCGCCCGCCTCGCCGACCTCCTGATGGACCGCCGCAGACGCCACCTCCTGCGCCCCGTCGCCGCGCTCGCCCGCTCGGCCGCCGGCGAGTCCCTGTTCGTCCCCCTCACCGTCTACTCCGCCGCCCGCCGCCTCGCCCGCACCCCCTACCGCGCGGGCATGGAAGCCGCCGCCGCCCGCCTGCGCGACGGCGCGCCCCCGGCCGGCGCGCTCACCCCCGTCGACGCCTCCCTCGCCGCCCTGACCTGGTCCCGACCCGGCCCCGCCGCGGGCTGGCTCACCGGCGAAGCCCTCGCCGAGGTCTCGATCCGACTCACCGCCGCCGCGGGACGCCCACCCCTGTCCCTGCGCCCCGGCGAGGCCCGCGCCCGCGCCGTCCTCGCCCGACACGCCGCCGACCACCGGGTCTTCGAGCAGGCCGTCGAGGTACGCAGCCAACGCCTGCACGCCCCGTTCCTCGACAACCAGGTCGTACGGGCCGCCCGCGCCCTCCCCGAGTCCCTGCGCGTCCAACCCGGCGCCCGCGCCACGATCCTGCGCAGCGTCCTGTCCTCCGCCGGAGTACGCGAACTCCCGCCCGGCTGGGGCGTCACCGCCCACGCCCCCAACGAGACCGCGACCCGCCTCGGCCTGCGCGCCGCCCTCCCCGACCTGCTCGCCCTCTTCGCCACCCCCCTGCTGGCGGATGCGGGCCTGATCGAGGCCCGCGTCGTACGCCAGGCCCTGCTCGACGCGGCCGACGGCCGCCCGGTGCCGCTGGACGGACTCGCCGAACTCGTCTCCATGGAACTGTGGCTGCACCGCCTCCTCGCCCGCCGCGGCACCTGCTGGACCGGAACCACCGCCCCCCGCCGCCGCGCCGTCCCCACAGGCATCCCCCACCGCCGCCCGGCCCTCTCCTGACCTCCCCCGGCCCTTCCGCCCCACGCCCGACCGGCACCGCCCGCCCATCCCGCCCCATCCGGCTCCACCGCTCCATGGGCGCCCCACCCGCACCGCGCCCCACCCAGCCCCGCCCCGCGCCCGACCGGCACGGCCGCCCCATCCAGCCCCGCCGGCGTTTGAGGCGCCCGGCGCAGCCGGGGCCGGCAGCAACACGGCGGCACGTGGCACAACGCGGCAGCACACGGCAGCACACCGCACACCGCACACGCCACCCCCCGGGAGGCCCCCGCCCCCGCCACAATTCCCCCCCACCCCGGCCAGGGGAAAGGCAGAATTGCCCGGTGCAGTACCTCATCCTCGGCCCCACCGAGGCCCGCGACGACTCCCACGCCCCCCTCCCCATCGGCGGCGCCCGCCTCCGCGCCCTCCTCGCCTCCCTCGCGCTCCGCGCCGGCTCCCCGGCCGCCGTCACCGTGGCGGACCTCGTCCACGAGGTGTGGGGCGACGACCCGCCCCAGGACGCGCCCGCCGCCCTCCAGGCGCTCGTGTCCCGCCTGCGCCGCGCCCTCGGCGCGCGCGACCGCGTCCTCGCCGACCCCACCGGCGGCTACCGCCTCGCCGCGACCCGCGAGGACGTGGACCTCCACCGGTTCACCCGGCTCGCCCGCGAAGGCGCCCGACAGCTCGACGCCCACGCCGCGACGCCCCCCGCCACCGCCGCCGCGACCCTCCGCTCCGCCCTCGCCCTCTGGCGCGGCGCCGCCCTCGCCGACCTCCCCGAGCCCGCCCGTTCCGCCCTCGCCGCCGCCCCGGAGGCCCTCCGTACGGCCGCGCGGCGCGGCCGGGTCGAGGCCGAACTCCGGGCCGGCGCCACGGATCCGGCGTCCCTGCTGCCCGAGCTGGACGCGCTGATCCACGAGCACCCGTACGACGAACCCCTGCGCGTGCTGCAGCTCCGCGCCCTGCGCGCCGCCGGCCGTCCCGCCGACGCCCTCGCCGCGTACGAGCGCACCCGCCGCACCCTCGTCGAGAACCTGGGCACCGATCCCGGGCCCGCCCTGCGCGCCCTGCACGCGGAACTCCTGCGACCACCCCCCGAACCCGCCGCACGTCCCGAACCCTCCGAACCCCCCACAGCCCCCGAACCGCCGGAGGCCCCGCGCGGCAACCTCCGCCCCCGCCTCACCTCCTTCGTGGGCCGCGAGCCCGACCTGGCGGCCCTGCACGGCGACCTGACCCGGCACCGCCTCGTCACCCTCATCGGCCCCGGCGGCTCCGGGAAGACCCGCCTCGCCGAACACGCCGCCGCCGCCCACCCCGAACCGGGCTGGCTCGTCGAACTCGCCCGCCTCGACCACCCCGCGGCCGTACCCGGCGCCGTACTCAGCGCCCTCGGCCTGCGCGAGAACGGCCTGGTCGCCCGCGAGAAGACCCCGGCCGAGGACCCCACCACCCTCCTCATCGACCACTGCGCCCACCGCAGCCTGCTCCTCGTCCTCGACAACTGCGAACACGTCATCGGCGCCGCCGCCCACCTCGCCGACCGGCTCCTCACCCACTGCCCCGGCATCCGCGTCCTGGCCACCAGCCGCGAACCCCTCGGCGTCCCCGGCGAGGTGCTGCGCCCCGTGGAGCCCCTGCCGCCCGACCCCGCGCACCGACTGTTCGCCGACCGGGCGGCGGCCGCCCAGCCGGGGTTCACCCCGGACGACGACCCGGCGGCGGTGACCGAGATCTGCGCCCGCCTCGACGGCCTTCCGCTCGCCATCGAGCTCGCCGCCGCCCGGTTGAGGCTGCTGACCCCGCGGCAGATCGCCGACCGCCTCGACGACCGGTTCCGGCTCCTGACCGGCGGATCCCGCACGCTCCTGCCCCGCCAACAGACGCTGCGGGCGGTCGTGGACTGGTCCTGGGACCTGCTCACCGAACCCGAACGCGCCGTCCTGCGTCGGCTCGCCGTCTTCACCGGCGGCTGCGACCTGACCGCCGCCGAGGCCGTCTGCGCGGAACCCGCCCTCGACGTGGCCGACGTCCTCGGCTCGCTCGTCGACAAGTCCCTCGTCCTGGCCGAACCCACCCCCGACGGCATGCGGTACCGGATGCTCGAAACCATCCACGAGTACGCCATCGCCCGCGCCGCCGTCGAGCCGGCGCGGGCCCGCACGACCGCCCTGCGCCACGCCGCGCACTTCCTCGCCCTCGCGGAGGAAGCCGAACCCCTGCTGCGCACGGCCGCCCAACTGCCCTGGATCCGGCGCGTCGAGACCGAGTTGGACAACCTCCGAGCGGCCCTCGACCTGGCCGTGCGGGACGGCGACGCCGACACCGCCCAACGCCTGGTCTTCGCCCTGGGCTGGTTCTGGTGGCTGCGCAACTACCGCGTCGAAGGCGCCCAGTGGACCGCCCGGGCCCTCGCCCTCACCCCGACCGAACCGCCCGAGGGCTCACCCGCGTACCTGACCCGGCTGCGCCTCCAGGTGCTCCACATGTTCCTGCGCTCGGAATCCAGCGAGGCCGAGGAGTTCCGCACCCCCGAGTACCGGGCACTCGCCCGCCGCATCAAGGAAACCTTCCGCCACGGCTCCCCGGAGACCAACGCCTTCCCCGGCATACTGTGGCCCACGACCGCCCTCCTCACCGGCGACCTCCTCGACTTCCACACCGACCTCGACGAGGCCGTCGAGAACTGCCGCCGGCACGGCGGGGACTGGGAACTCGGTGTCATCCTCATGCTCCGCACCCACGTCGCCATCGACATGACCGGCGGCCTGCACACCGTCGACGCCGACCTCGTCGAACTCCACGAGATCGCCCACCGCGTCGGCGACCGCTGGACGCGGGCGCAGGTGTCGAGCGCCGCCGGCGAGGTCGCCCTGTCCCGCGGCCAGTACGACTGGGCCCGCATCGAGTACGAGGAGTGCCTGCGCCTCGCCCGCGAGGTGGGGGCCCACATCGAGGCGCCCTTCGCCATCGCCCGCATCGCGGAGACCGCCTACTGCTCCGGGGACATGGAAGGCGCCGAACGGCTCCTGGCCGAGTCGGACCGGGAATCGCGCAAGTACGGAGGGGTGTACGACGTACGTGCCTTCGCGCGCCTGCTCGCCTCGATGATCGCCCTCTACCGTGGCGACTTCGCCAAGGCCCGCGCCGAGTACGCCGTGGCCCGGGCCGAATCCAAGGGAGCCGGCGTCCCCCCGCAGTTCATCGCGGGCCTAGACAACATCGAAGCCCTCCTCGTCGCCCACGACCAGGGCCCGCGAGCCGCGCTCGCCGGCGTCGGGCCGGCTTTCGCCGACGCGATCTCCACCCACTGCGCGGAACGGGTCCTGGCCGCTCTCGCCGAGACCGCGGCCGGACTGCTGGCCGCCACCGACCGGCCCGGCGAAGCCCTGCGGGTCCTCGCGGCGGCCACCGCGTGGCGCTCGGGACACCCCCGCTCGGTGCCCGAGGAGGCGTTCCTCGACGGGTTCCCGGAACGCGCCCGCGCCCTCCTCGGCCCCGCCCGCTCCGCGGATGAGGAGGCGGCGGGCGCCGAACTGACCCCGCCCGAGGTCGCGGCCCTGCTCAAGAGCAGCTGATCACCGCGTCGGCCCAGCTCGCCAACGCCGGCAGCCGCCCCGGCCCGACCCGCTCCACCACCAGGCGCAACGTCGTGTGTCCGGCCAACGACACCTCGACCCGGGCGGGCGCGTCGCCGTACCCCAGGGCGCCGGACCGCCACAGCCGCCGCCCGTCGCCGTACACCGAGAACCGGACCTCGGCATCGGTCAGCAGCGCCAGCCCGTCCACCCCGGCCCGCGCGGTGAAGCTCTCGCACCGCCGGTTGAGGCCGATCTCCACCGAGGAACGGGAGTCGACGGTGATGCCCTGTGAGAACCGGCGCCCACCGACCTCCAGCCCCCAGCGCTGCCACACCCAACTCCCGGCCCAGGTCCGCAGCTCCGGTCCGGTGTGCTTCCCGTACGCGGAGTGCCCCAGCCGGGCCAAGGCGAACCCCTGCGCCGGGGCGGGCGCCGCCGGCGTCGGCGACTTCGACGGCGTCCGGACGGGCGGGGGCTTCGGCGCCGGTCGCACGACGGCCGCCTTCGACACCGACGGCCTGGCCGAAGGCGCCCGACTCGGCGCCGGCGCGGGTGCGGGCGCGACAGGGCGCCGAGGCGGTACGGGAACCCGCGCCACCGGCGCCTTCGTCCCCGGCGACCGAGGCTCCGGCGCGGGCGGGGCGGGAGCGGGCACCACCGGCGCCACCACACCCGGCACCGCCTCCGCCCGGGGCCGCGGCGCGGAATCGTCCCCGGCCAGCGCGAACACCACCCCGGCGGCCGCCGCGACCGCGATCCCGGCGGCAATGGCGGCCTTGGCCGGCAACCCCAGCCCCTCGGACACCACCGCGCCCCCGGCCCCGGCCGAAGCCCCACCCCCCGCACCCGCGGCGGCACCCGCCCCCGCCCCGGCACCCGCCGAGGATCCGCCGACCGCGGCGGCGGCAGCCCCCGCGCCACCGGCGGCCACGGCCCCACCGGCCACCACCCCGGCCGCCTTCACCGCATACCCGGCGGCGAACCACCCGATGACCGCCACCGGCAACAGCGCGGGAATCCCCGCGTTGACGTCCTTGAGCTCCCCGGCGGCGAGCCGGCACTTGACGCACTCCTCCAGGTGCCCCCGCAGCCCCCGCTCCGCCCGCACCCGCAGCCCGCCCCGGGCATACGCGCCCAGCCGGTCCGCGTACCGCGCGCAGTCCCCGCCCTCGACCAGCGCCGAACTCACGTGCGCCTGGAGGTAGGCCTGCTTGAGCCCCTCGCGAGCCCGACTCGCCAGCACCGCCGTCGCGTTGGGACTCAGCCCGAACAGCGGGGCGATCGCACTCGGCGAGGCCTCCTCGACGGTCGTGTGCCACAACACGGCCTGCCACCGCTCGGGCAGGCTCCGGAAGGCACGCATCGCCAGGGACCGTTCGGCCTCGTGCATCGCCCGGACGTCCGCGCCCCACTCCAGGGTGTCGTCACCGGAGAGCCCGGAGCCACCCTCCGCCCCCGCGGCCGCCTGCTCCGCGAACACCGCGAAGTCCTCGACCAGATGCTCCCGTTTGGCGGTCTTCGCCCACGAGGCAGCGACCCGCCGCACGGTGGTCAGCAGATAGGCCCGCACCGAATGGTCCGGCCCCGCACCTCCCCGCACCGCCTGAAGGGTCCGTGCGAACACCTCGCCGGTCAGGTCGTCGGCGGTGTGCGCGTCCCGGCAGCAGGTGCGCGCGTAGCGCCGTACGGAATCCGCGTGCCGACGGAACAACTCCTCGTACGAGCCGTCGTCACCCCCGCGCATCCGGGTAAGCAAGTCCGTGTCCGACGGCGGCAGTTCACCATCCTCGGCTTCCGAGCCGACGTGCCGGCCACCCGGATCACGCTGCGCGGGCACCTGGCGGGCGGGCAAGCCGCCCGCCTCGACCTCGCCCCCGGCGCCGCCGAATGACTCGTCTCGCCCGTCAACGTTCATTGCGGAAGCCCCCGCACGGCACACTCAACCGGTACACCGATCCAGCGTGGCACACGGGCGCCGGCGCACCGGCCCCCTCTCACCGCCATCCACTCATCCGGGGAGGATCCGGCGAATCGCCGTGCTGATCCTCACCCGATCGAGCGAGTGGCCGTTCGAAGGAACCGGTTGACCGCCTCCACGAGGCCCGCCCGACACGACTCCCACCGCACGGCGCCGACACCCGCCGGTCACCGCACGCCGTTCACCGAGCCGAGCCGGACACCGAGCCGAGCCGATCCCCGAGCCGAGCCGATCCCCGAGCCGAGCCGGGCCGATCACCACACCACGGCCTGAAGCACGGCCTTGAACCACGGTCCTGAGCCACGGTCCTGAATCGCGACTCAGAACCACGCCCCTGAGCCACGACTCAGAACCAGGCCCCCGAGCGACGACTCAGACCGTGCGCGACCGCAGACCCTCCAGCAGGATCTCCAGCAGCCGGGCCGAAGCCGCGGCCTGCTGCGCCGGGTCCGGCAGGGCGGGCGCGGCGGTCGCTATCACCAGCAGCACATCGGCCACGGTGACGTCGGCACGCAGTTCACCCGCCTCCCGGGCGCGGTCCACCAGTCGGCCGACCACCTCCAGCAGCGCACCCGACCCCGAGTCGTCCGAGAGCTCGTCCTCGACGGCCGTCCGCGCGCCCACGACCCGCAGGTCCGGCCCGCCGACCCCGCCCGCCTGGCGCTGGTGCGGAACCCTGGCGGCCTCCGCCTCCTCGATCCCGTCCTCGTCGGCCGAGCCGACCCGCAGCACCTGCGGCGGCAGCAGCCGTCCGGCGCCGGAGGCCACGGAGGTGCGCAGGAAGCGCGAGAGCGCCTGCCACGGCTCCTCCTCCTGGCCCAGCGCGGACTTCGCCTGGTCGGTCAGCCGGGCGGTCTCTTCCTCGGCTATTCGCCGGACCAGCACGTCCTTGCTCGGGAAGCGCCGGTACACCGTGCCGACGCCGACGCGGGCGCGTCGCGCCACGTCCTCCATGGGAGCCCCGTAGCCCAGCTCGCCGAATACCTCGCGGGCGGCGCGCAGGACGTGTTCGAGGTTGCGCTGCGCATCGACACGCAGCGGAGTGGAACGACCCATTCCGTGCGTGGTGGCACCTGTCATCACGCGGCCGCTGTCAGCAGACAGAGCGGTCGCAGAGCCATGAAAATCGGAAATGTGCATATGTTTCCCCCGGTAATCATTTGTCTCCCCCCGGAGACACTCCCCGCCTTCACGCCGAGGGGGGCCACGGTCATGGGGCCCTGGTCCTACTCCTCGACGAGTTACGAACATAGTTGAGCCAGAGTCAATTCAGAAGGGGCAGCCCCGGACGGAGCACCGCCCGATCGGAGCATTCACCCCCACTTTTCCGGCGCAAGCCTACGGAATCACTCCCTCCGCACGCGCTGACCTGCGCTCCTGCGCGCAGATCCACACCCCCTGACAGACCCGCCCCAGCACTCTCTCCGGTCACACAATCTGCCGGGCCTGTGGACAAACTCCCGGCCACGTTGCGTCATGGGGTGGTGAAGGCTGCTAACACGCGGGGCACGGCCCCCGGTACCCCGCCCCGAACGCGCATCCTCATCATCGGAGGCGGATACGTCGGCATGTACACGGCGCTGCGACTCCAGCGGAAGCTGAGATCGGGCGAAGCCGAGGTCACGGTGATCACCCCCGAGCCCTACATGACCTACCAGCCCTTCCTCCCCGAAGCGGCCGCCGGATCCATCTCCCCCCGCCACGTCGTCGTACCGCTGCGCCGCGTCCTGACCGAGTGCCGCATCGTCATCGGCCAGGCCCAGCGCATCGACCACGCCAAGCGCGTCGCGACCGTCACCACCCTCGCCACCGCCGAGGAGGGCGCCGGCGACATCGAGATCGCCTACGACGAACTCGTCCTCGCACCCGGATCGGTCTCGCGCACCCTCCCCGTCCCGGGACTCGCCGACTACGGCATCGGATTCAAGACGGTCGAAGAGGCCATCGGCCTGCGCAACCACGTCATCGAACAGATGGACATCGCCTCCTCCACCCGCGATCCCGCCATCCGAGACGCCGCCCTCACCTTCGTCTTCGTCGGCGGCGGATACGCCGGCGTCGAAGCCCTCGGCGAACTGGAGGACATGGCGCGGTTCGCCGCCCGGTACTACCACAACATCAAACCCGAGGACATGAAGTGGGTACTGGTCGAGGCCAGCGACCGGATCCTCCCCGAAGTCGGCCCCGAAATGGGCGTCTACACCGTCCGTGAACTGCGCCGACGCAACATCGACGTACGCCTGGAAACCCGCCTCGAATCCTGCGAGAACCGCGTGGCCGTCCTCAGCGACGGCGCCCGCTTCCCCACCCGCACCGTCGTCTGGACCGCCGGCGTCAAACCCCACCCGATCCTCGCCGCCTGCGACCTGCCCAAGAACGAACGCGGCCGGCTCGCCTGCACGGCCTTCCTCACCGTCGAAGGCGTCGAACACGCCTGGGCGGCGGGCGACGCGGCAGCCGTCCCCGACATCACCGCCGCCGAACCGGGCCGCGAATGCGCCCCCAACGCGCAGCACGCCGTCCGCCAGGCCAGGTCCCTCGCCGACAACCTCGTCGCCGCCCTGCGCGACGAGGTCCTCACCGAGTACGCGCACAAGTACGCCGGCTCCGTCGCGTCCCTCGGCCTCCACAAGGGCGTCGCCCACGTCTACGGCCGCAAGCTCAAGGGCTACCCGGCCTGGCTGATGCACCGCGCCTACCACCTCAGCCGCGTCCCCACCTTCAACCGCAAGATGCGGGTTCTTGCGGAATGGACCCTCTCAGGTCTGTTCAAACGCGAGATCGTCTCCCTAGGCTCCCTCGAACACCCCAGAGCAGAATTCGAACTCGCGGCGGGAGGCGGCCCGAAGGACCCGCCACCCCCACCCGCGCCCCAACCGCCGAAGGACGGCCAGGGCTGACGTTGTCAGTCCGGTCGGCCACACTGGACGTGTGACCATAGGTGGGCCCACGCCTGCACAGAGTGACAACCGAGTGCACACCGTCCGGCGATCGACCTGGGGGGAACCGCCCAGCGGCAGCTGGGGGAGACACAGCGACCACTTGCGACACCACGAGGCTTGAACGCAGTGAACTTCACCCGCTGGAGCGCCCGGTTCCCCGGAACGCAGCGCCGCGCCGCCGCCCGGACCGAACACGCCGCCGCCCAGGCCAAACGGGGTGAAGGCTCCGTCCCGGCAGCCCGCGGCGCCGCCACCCACGCCCCGGCGCCCCCGGGCGACGGCACCCCCGCGGAGCCCACCGTCTCCGGAACGGGCACGGGCCCCCTCCCGGCCGCGCCCTCCCTCGACGAACTCTCCGTCCGCGACGTCCTCGGGCTGCTCCCGGCGCTCGTCGCCCTCGTCCACGGCCCCGACCACCGCGTCGCGTACGTCAACGACGCCTACGCAGCCGGCTTCGGCCCCCGCACCCCGGGCGCCCCCGCCCACGAGGCCCTCCCCGAACTCGGCGACCTCGGCCTGCTCCCGCTCCTCGACCAGGTCCAGCGCAGCGGCAAGCCCCGTACCGCCAAGAACCGCACCGCGCCCGGCGGCGGCGACTCCTACACGGTCACCTGCACCCCCGTCGAGTTCCCCAAGACCGACACCGCGCCCGGCCAGGAACCCCACACCGGCGTACTGGTCCACCTCGCCGACGTCACCGACCACGCCGAGGCCGCGGAACGGCTGCGCGCCAGCGAGCGCCGCCAGCGCGAGGCCGCCGTCACCCTCCAGCGCTCCCTCCTGCCCCAGGAACTGGAACAGCCCGACGACCTCCGCGTCGCCGCGACCTACCAGCCCGGCGGTACCGAGGCGGCCGTCGGCGGCGACTGGTACGACGTCATCACCCTCGGCGCCGGCCGCACCGCGCTCGTCATCGGTGACGTCATGGGCCGCGGCGTCCGCGCCGCCGCCGTCATGGGCCAGCTCCGCACCGCCGTCCGCGCGTACGCCCGCCTCGACCTCCCGCCCCACGAGGTCCTCCAACTCCTCGACGGTCTCGCCGCCGAGATCGACGCCAGCCAGATCGCCACCTGCGTCTACGCCGTCCACGACCCCAACGAGGGCCTGCTGGCGTACGCCTCCGCCGGCCACCTCCCGATCCTGGTCCGCGACGAGCACGGCACCGTACGCCGCGCCGCCGACCCCACCGGCCCGCCACTCGGCACCGGCGGCTGGCTGCACACCTCCGGCACCATCCCCCTGGGCCCCGGCTCCACCGCCGTCCTCTATACCGACGGCCTCGTCGAACGCCGAGGCGAGGACATCGACGAAGGCGTCGCCGCCCTCGAACGCGCCCTCGCCGGCGCCCAGGGCACCCCGTCCGTCATCTGCGACCGCCTGATGCGCGCACTGGGCGTGGACGCCGACCACGACGACGACGTCGCCGTGATGGTCCTCCAGCAACCCGCCCGCACCGGAGCCGACGCCGAGCTCTTCCACAACGCCGCCCTCGAACTCCTCGGAGGCATCGAGGCCGCGCCGCGCGCCCGCGCCTTCGCCCAGGGCGTCCTCGCCTCCTGGCGCTTCCCCGTCGAACTGTGCGACCTCGGCGTGCTCGCCGCGAGCGAACTCGTCGCGAACTCCCTCCAGCACGGCACCCCGCCCATGCACCTCCGGCTGCGCCGCACCGACCGCCGCCTGATCATCGAGGTCACCGACGGGGACGACCACCTCCCGCGCCGCCGCCGCGCCGAACCGGCCGATGAAACCGGCCGCGGCATCTCCATCGTCGCCACCATCGCCTCGAACTGGGGATCCCGCCGCACCCCTGGCGGCGGCAAGGCCGTCTGGTGCGAGTTCGCGCTCCCCGACAAGCAGCCCGACAAGCAGTAGGACGACATGACGATGCCCCCGGTCCGAAGAAGGACCGGGGGCATCGTCATCAGGTGATCTACACGGAAGCGGGCTCCGCGGCCTTCACCACGGCGACCGGAGCCGCCGGCGCCGACGGAGCGCCCTTCAGCAGCGACGGGTTGTCCTGCGCCGGCGTCAGCTGCTTCCCGAGCCGCAGCGCCAGCCAGGCGATCCCCAGCGAGACCACCACGAACACCCCGATGTACAGCATCGGCACACCCGCCCCGAGCGGCACGCCCAGCGGCCCCAACGCCAACGCCATCTGCTTGACCAGCGCGAACGCGGAGTTGTACTGCCCCACCGAACCCTCCGGCGCGAGATCCGCGACGAGCGGCGCGAGCGTCGGCGACAGCATGGCCTCACCGATCCCGAAGAGCGCGTACGTGGTGACGAACGCGGCCGCGGCCATCACGGCGCTGCCGTGCCCCAGCCCCGAGAACCCGGCGATGAGCCAGGCACCGGTCCAGATCAGACCGACCAGCGCGATCACCCGAGACCGCCGCCGCTTCTCGACGAGCCTCAGTACGACGAACTGCGCCACGACGATCGCACCGGTATTGGCGGCGAGCGCGAACCCGAGCGTGGACGGGGAGATCCCGGCGGCCTCGGTACCGAAGGCGGCCAGACCCGACTCGAACTGTCCGTAACAGGCGAAGAAGACCACGAAGCCCAGCACCAGCAGCTTGACCATCGCCTGGTTCCGCAGCATCCGCTTCCAGCCACCACCCGCCTGCGACGGGTCCCGCGGCACGGCGTCCTTGATGCTCGGCGCGTGCGGCATCCGCACGGTGGCGATGACGCCCGCCAGCACCAGGAACATCACCGCCTCGATACCGAACAGCAGGGTGAAGCTGCCCGGGTGCGCGACATCCACGATCTGGCCGCCGATGAGACCACCGATGCCGAGACCGAGGTTCTGCATGAAGAACTGGAGCGCGAAGGCACGCGTGCGGGTACTCGGGGTCGAGCACCACACGATCATCGTCGCCAGCGCCGGCTGCATCACGGCCTGCCCGGCGCCCAGCGCCAGCGCCGACAGCAGGATCGGCACCAGTCCGGTGGACAGCCCGAGGGACAGCGCCCCGAGGGACGCGGCCACCGCCGCCCCCATGACGACCGGGACGGGACCACGTCGGTCGATGATCCGACCGGTGAAGGGCAGCGCGACGAGAGCGCCCAGCGCGAAGGCCACGAAAGCGCTCGTGGCGGCCATGGAGCCCAGATTCCGCACCTGCGCCACGTAGATGTAGAGGAACGGAACCGTGAAGCCGATGCCGAACGCGGTCAACGCGTTCCCGGCCTGGATCCGCCGCATCGCAGCGCCCATCACCTTGGTCACTTTCACCACCTTGATAGCTGAAGCCTGAAGACTTCATCCCTAAAGTTCGAAGCTTAACTCTACACATCGAAGGAGTTAGATGCCAACGAGCTCGTGCCATACTTCGGGCCATGGGTGACACCGACGGCACTACGCCTGTCCACGAGCCGAGCCTCGACGAGCAGATCGCCGTCTATCAGCGCGAGTTCCAGGACCTCGACCCCCAGGTCGAGAAGGTGGTCTCGGCACTGAGCCGGCTGAACCGCCGCATGAACGTCGCGTACGGACGCCAGACCGCGGCCCTGGGCATCAGCAACGCGGAGTGGGAGGTCCTCAAGGCCCTCGTCATCTCCGGATCCCCGTACCGCATGGGCCCGAGCGAGCTGGCCAAGCAGCTGGGCCTCACGCCGGCCGCGATGACGCACCGGATCGACCGGATGACGTCGGAGGGTCTGGTCACCCGCGAGCGTGACGAGTCCAACCGGGTCCGCGTGATCGTGGAGCTCACGGACGAGGGCCGCAGCAAGTGGCTCGACGCGATGCGCGCGGCCACGGTCTTCGAGGAGGACCTCCTCCAGGACCTCTCCACCGCGGAGCGCGGCGTACTGGGCGACATGCTGACCCGCCTCCTGGACCGTGTCGAAGACCTTCAAGCCAGGGGTTGACACACCCCTCGCGGATCCGTAAGGTTCTTCGAGTTGTCCCAGAGTCAACTGGTTTTGGCGACAACAACTCCCGCCGCCTCGTTGCGGCACCCCAACTCAGCACGATCTCCCACCGGGAACGAATTCGGCATGCCCGAATTAATTTCCGAAGGCCGATTATGAATCGCCTGGGAAGTCCACTAGGGTTCTGGGAGTCGGAAGGGCCCAACAGCCCGGAAGGCAAACCCCACTGACTGGGAGTCAGGCCCGAAAGGTTCTGATAGAGTCGGAATCGCCGGAAAGGGAAACGCGAAAGCGAAGAACCGGAAGGCGGAAAACAAGCGGGACTGGCTCTGATAGAGTCGGAAACGCAAGAACGAAGGAAGCGCCCGGAGGAAAGCCCGAGAGGGTGAGTACAAAGGAAGCGTCCGTTCCTTGAGAACTCAACAGCGTGCCAAAAATCAACGCCAAAAGTTGATACCCCGTCCATTTCGGTGGATGAGGTTCCTTTGA